>BQML01000111.1 GCA_022180565.1 Bacteroidia bacterium | reverse complement strand
TGTTTACAAGCCTTTTATCGTACTTTTACTCGTTTGCGTGAGATTGCTATTAAAGGCTATGAGATAGAACTGGATTCTCAACTGAGAAACGAAATCTTTATTTACTTGCGATCTAATCATAGAAATGACATTAACTCAGATGCTATGAATGCTGTTTTCAATCAAGATAATGCGATTAGATGGGTAAAGCGACTAAACAGGAGATCCCAATATAAACAAGCAATTGAGGTTGCTGAAATACTTTTTGCCTTTTACACAAATAAACGTTTCTTGAACTATCACCTGCCAGTGATAGACTTATCAGAAAACGATAAAAATGTTTTAGAGCCAATTATCTCAACTGCTCCACCCATTTTCTGGGCATCTTTGCTTACTTACTATGGCGAGGCATTAACTTATTTGACAAAGCAATCTGAGAGCCAAATTGAAACTGTCTTAACAAAGGCCATTGACGAATTAAATGATTTGTCTTTTGACAGACAACATGATTGGCTTCGCGATCGTTTATTAGGATATACCCACGATAGGCTCGGTTATCTTGCACGCGTAAACGGTCATTATAAAAACGCGTCGGAGTACTACCATCAAGCTTTGCAATTTTACAAAGATGCGGAAATCCTGGACGAATATGCTTTTACCCAAAATAATATGGCGTTTGTTTTAGCTCTTTTGGGAGATGTAGTGGGGGCAAAGGCCGCCGCCGAGGATGCTCTTACCAAACGGTTGGAATTGGGACAACGCTATCCCATTGCGTTAAGTTACAACACGCGCGGACTGATCAGGGCTTTGGAGAATTCTGGCAGCCTAGACGGTCAGCGCGATTGTGAATTGGCGTTGAGTATCTTTGAGGAAATCAATACCCCTCGGGGAATCGGTTTGGCCTGTAACGCGTTGGGTTTTATTCTGAGGAAACGTGGAGAAGGTTGGACGTTGGGACAATGTACTCCAGAACAAGCGAAACAGTGGTACACAAAAGCAGAAGAATATTTTGAGCGTGCAAAGGAAATTTTAAAGGACGGCGAGAAAATTCGGTTATGGGAAGCCCTGAACGAACTGGGATGTTTGAATAGAGATTGGGCTTGTCTTCTCAAATTTTTGCAGGATGAGGAAGGCAGTCGGATAAAATTTAAGCAGGCTAAAGGTTTTCAAGAGCAAGCGCTGGTGTTAGCACAAGAAAGCAATATGCGTTTTCAACAGGTGGATACCCTCGATGATGTTGTCGAATTAAGTTTGGATTTGGGGGACTTCGAACAAGCCAGGCAGAAACTGGAAGAGTGCAGGGCATTGATACCGCCTGAGTTTAATTTGACAGCTGCTCGAAATGAACCTTATCGAGGTGAAATTTACTGGTTTTCTTTGGCTAAAATCCAAATGCGAGAAGGAATGATGAGGATTTGGACGGCGCGGCAGAACACGCCTCGTGACATATTGCAGGTTGCAGATGGAATTCAATGCTTGTTGAATTCGTTTATGTATTTCAGTCTTTATTCTGAACAGCAGGCTTTTCTTGAGAAGAGGGCTCAGGAAATAGCAGCGACATTGAAAA
>BQML01000110.1 GCA_022180565.1 Bacteroidia bacterium | reverse complement strand
GCGGCAACCTTTTTGGCAAAAAGGTTGCCCTCCCGCGCGATTTGAGGCAGATTTTCTGCCTCTTTTATCCATTCCGCCATAGGTTCGAGCCAGCCAGTCCGCTTTTGTTCAATCCGCGCCATTTGTTCTTCCAACGACTTCTTTTCGGAAAGTAGTTTTGCTTTCTCAACACGATAAGCTTCTCTTTCAATATATTGTTCCAAATAGCCGTCTAAAAGTCGCTGGAGTTTTGTTTGAATGGCGCGGATTTTGATTTCGGCTTCATGAACAAAAGCGGTTGCGGATTGGGCGGCTTCGGTTTTCTCCGCTTCCAACTTTTTTCTTAATTCCGCCGCCCAATCCGGTCTCAAAGAAAATTTTTGAAGGAGTGCGGAAATTTGTTTGTCCAGTTCCTCTTGGCGAATACAAGGTTCGGGACATTTCATAGCTTTGTTCTTTTTCGTGCAGTGGTAATAGATATACTAGTGAACATTGCCGTTCTTTTGCTTCTTAACCTTGTATTAGCCGGTTATCATCATTCCGCACGAGGCGCAGGAAAGAAGTCCGCAAAATGGTTGCGGGTCGTTCTTTTGTTTGTATTGCGGGCGGCTTCTCTCTTTCAAAACCTCCTGCGCCTTGTCAAAAATTTTCTTTGAGACAACTGGCTGGTGTTTTCCCTCGTGAACTTCGCCAGCATAGCGGAAAAATCCGATGTAAAACGGATTGGAAAGGATAAAAGAAATTCTGTCTCGGTGGAGTCGCTTGCCGTTCCTTGATTGTATTCCGTGTTGTGCCAAAAAGTTTGAGATGTCTTCCAATCGTGAGCCGTTTTTGGCGTACAGCTCAAAGGCGCGGCGAACGAAGACGGATTTCTTTCTGTCCACCACAACAGTTTTGGTGCGGCTATCGTTTATGTAGCCAACAGGTGCCAACGCCGGATACTCGCCGCGCCTCACTTTTTGGCGCAATCCACGCTTCGTATTCTCGGCAAGCGAATCCACATAGTATTTGCTTTGCCCAAAAGCGATATTGAGCATGAACTTTCCTTGCGCCGTATTCTCGTACCAAAATTGCGGGAATTTGAGCGTAGCAAGCCCACCGCCGTCCAAAAGGTAGATTACCTTACCTCCATCAACAGAATTGCGCGCTAATCTATCGGGATGCCAAGCCAAAATTCCGTTGGCCTCGCCGCGCTCAATCCGGTTTAGCATA
>BQML01000109.1 GCA_022180565.1 Bacteroidia bacterium | reverse complement strand
GAGATATCCATACGATGGGCATACCGTCGGCAGCAACAAGATCGGCATTTTCGATAGCGGCCATCAGCAGCGAGTTCCCCCGAGCGTTGATGAGTTTTGCAACGTTCAAAACAACTATCTAGTAACCTTTGCAACCGCTCTTGATGACAGAAGAACACCAATCCAGGGCCTCTGACATCGTCACATTATCAACGCGAACCCCAAGAATGTTGTGTGACTCGAATTTGCGCATGAACTCTCGGTAGAAACCCTCTGAGCAATGGGACTATTTCAATAGTGTCATCCTCTTTGTCCTTGTGAACACTAACTCGCCCGATTTCAGGCTTGTTAGTCTGAGTCGACAAATGTACGACCCGCTCGCCAATTGAACCCCGTCGTTGTCTCTTCCATCCCATTCAAAATAATGATAGCCTGGCTGTACAATTGCAGGACCAATGCGGAAAACAATCCGGCCAAGAAGATCAAAGATTTCAAAATAACCTTGTGCATTCTCAGGAGTTCCGTACACGATGGTTGTCACTGAATTGAACGGATTCGGGAAATTCTGTTCAAGAAAGAAATCATCGGGAGTCTGAGAATACAATTGCGCTCTGCCAAATTTGATCGTCGAAGTTCGAAATGAAAAAGTATCAACTGACATTGTGTTACCGCTCCTATCAAGAGTCGTTATTATCCAATCATAAGATGCCAGTGGAGCTATGTGTCGCATGGAATCATACGTGACAACTGTGTCTTGGATCTCAGAGAACAAAGTATCAAGTTCAGGTCCCTTTATTTGAAGACGAAAGAACACTCCAATCGCGGCTGCGCTTGGCCACACAAACCGGAGCGGCTTATAAGGGATTGTCAAAACGACAGAGACGTTCTTTCCTGGACCTATCCAGCTAACCTCCACCGGTTTGAGTTTCTCTTTGATAGATAGGGTGTACGATTGGCGCGCACTCGCGGTACCATCGCTCACTTCAAGAGTAATTGAAGGGTCGTTCCTATCGGACGAGGAAACCTGTCCAGAAACGATTCTCCTATTTGATTCAATGTTAAGCCATGGGGGTCCCTCTACGATCGAGTACGTGAGTCGATCACCAAAGAGGGTATCCGAATCGAATGCATGAATTTCATACCAATACAGATCTCCATCGGCTACGTTTATAGGTGGCTGCGAGTGAATTTCCGGCGGGTGGTTCACATGAATAACATGGAGTGGGTACGATTGCGTGACTACTGCCCCCACCCCGTCTTGCACTCTAAGTGTGACAACGGTGTCTCCAACATTGTGGGCATTTGGAATCCCGCTGATGATTCCAGATTGCGGATAAAACGAAAGCCAGGAAGGGATTTGCAAGGTATCCCAGATCATGATTTCTTGAAAGAACTCGGTGTCAGGGTCGACAATAGCTATCTAATACACATACAGAGAATCCTCATACGCATATACAGACGGTATGCTTGTGAAG
>BQML01000108.1 GCA_022180565.1 Bacteroidia bacterium | reverse complement strand
GACATATCCGAGCTCGGGAACGCCACGGATATGTTCAAGGATCTCCTATCCCCTGTTGTAATAGCCGACAATCAACGTGTTTTGGACTCCGTAGCCTCTTCGTCGCATCTCTCGATGGACCCCCCCCAACACCCATCTACCAAATGAGTACATCAGCGGAAGGAAGATAAAGAAAGGGAACAGAAATCCGCGTTGATAATCTTGAACCTTAAAGACAGTAAATGAGGACAGTATTACGAGGAAGGAATATAAATAGACTTTTCCGGCGATTCGATTCGCCTGATGCCGATTCGTGTGAAACGCTGACCGATACAGACCGAGCAGAAGTCCGGTTCCTAGAATCACAAGCAAAGAATACCACGTAAAAAAGAAGTAGAAATTGAAGCTAACCGGAGGAACGTTTGGAATAACGTCGACTACAATGGTTGCAAGCGCAGACGAGGCGACTACAACAATAGCGTCCACTATGAGGGTCGCAATAATAAAAAAGTTTCGCCAGTTGCGCCGGAGGAAGGATTTCGGTTTCAAGCAGCTCCCCTGAGGATCTGATTGGTTCAGGGCATTTAAGATAGGCTTTGGCGCCGAGAAATGCAAGGAATTCGTGACATGGCGTACACCCTGGGGGACAAGGCACAAATTACCGGGACTCCCACAGAATCTGGGCGATCGCGCTCGTGATCACTGCGGCGGTCGTTACGACGCTGAACACATCACGAACGGTGAGCCAGGGGGAATGATCAATGAAAACCGTATCTCCGGGATAAAGGACAAAGTCAGCATTCCTACGTTGGGCCATGTTTTCCAGGTCCACGATGAGCTCCTGCCGCGTCGTGCCTGAATTGTAAGGCGCTTTATATGGGGCACAGCAACTTTGAGAAAAGATCGTGGTCGCCACTAGCGGAGGTTTACGTTTTTTCAGTACCTGGATTTTTGCAGTCCGGTAAGCCTCGATCGATTCCCGGCCGCAATCTTTTTGAAAATTATTTGAGAAGAATGAGTCTCTTTGTCTGAACAAATTCTTTGGTCGTAAGGCGGTAATAATAGATCCCGCTGGAGAGTGAATGGCTCTCAAATGTTACCTTGTAATGTCCGGATTGCAATTCCTGATTAAGGAGAACGCTAACAAACCGACCGAGCATGTCATATACCGTAAGATTGACAAAATCCTGCTGCGGTAACGTAAATTCAATTGTTGTCGATGGGTTGAAGGGATTTGGGTAATTTTGG
>BQML01000107.1 GCA_022180565.1 Bacteroidia bacterium | reverse complement strand
CACCACCTTTGGAGGTGGAGGAGACTATCTCGGATGATATGCTTTTGAGCGCCTTCAACCAGGGCCTATTCACTCTACATTACATATGGATCAAGCCGATGAGAGCGATCACAACCAAACTTATTGTAATGATCAATGCGAATGATGACCTCTCCGACAAAGCTAGCACAGCCTTCTTTCTCTTGCCTGGTTTATTGAAGGCCCTATCCATCATTAAGCTGCCTACGCCAGCTACTTTCTTGAAACAATGCCAGGAACCTGCCCATATCCCCATCTTACCCCACTTCATCATATCTGGTGCTACTCATTTGCACAAGGTAATGTTGAACCTCCGGGAGCAGTCCCGCCGCAGGGGGAATCCTGACCATGCCAGCCGCCGCCGGTCGGAGATGTTCGTACTTGCTCGCCATAAGCGTCGCATGGAGGCACTCTTCAAGGAAGGTCGCTACTCGACAGCCACCAGGGTGTTGGAACAGGCTCATCAGGCCATCCAAGCCCCTGTTGGGCAAGAGACTACGCCCTTACCGACGGTGGAAGAAGCAAAGTCAATCCTCCTCGCCCTCAACCCTATTGCAAGTCCAGAGGATATCCTCCCGGCACCATCTGCCGAGGAAGGATCGGACCCGTTCACGTTTTCTTCGGAAGACGTACAGCGATGCATCCGGGATCTACCAAAGGGATCTGCCAACGGAGCCCGTGGATGGTCTTACAATGTGATCCACCAGTTGTATGCGCATCCATCGGAGCAAGCCGACATGCACCTCAACGCACTGGCAATGCTCTTCAACAACCTTGCTAATGGTCGTTTATCGAACAAGAGGTGGGTAACCAGTCGGGCGGTATTAATTCCAAAGCCCGAACAAGGAAAATTCCGACCCATTGGCATTGGTGAGGCTTGGTACCGGCTCTTAGGCCGCTGCATCCTCAAACAGATCGGAGGGGAAGTAGGAACGCGGCTTACCCCTCTGCAAATGGGATGCGGGGTATCGGGTGGCAGCGAAATAGCTGCCAGAATGGCTCAGCTCTTCCTGGACGCCCATCCTCACCACGTACTCATCAAGACAGATTTCAAGAATGCCTTCAACCTTACGCCAAGGAAGCTCATCCTCCAGGGCCTTCAGCGCTACTGCCCCCGCCTCATTCCTTGGTTTCGCTGGGCATACGCAGAGCCCACACCCTTGGTGGATGCGCAAGGCAGAGTGGTGGGCTCCAGCCAGACAGGATGCCGGCAAGGGGACCCCCTTGCGGCACTATTGTTTTGCGTGGCGATCCAGCCCTCTCTCATTCAAGTCCAGGAGCTCCTACAAGAGACCTACGACGACGTAACCAATGGGGTTGAGGATGACACGGCGGCCTTATTGCAGCACCCAGGCTCAGTGCTGGCGTACATGGATGACTGCACCATCGCGGTGCCCGTCCCTCTCGCCAATCACATTGCTGAGAAGCTGAGCGATATCTTCGCTGCAGCAGGGCTGGTCCTCAATCCCCAAAAATGTCAGTTCATAGGAAGACTGTCCTCTGCAATAGTGGAGCCTGTCTTTGCGTGCTTTCCGGAGGGAGATATCGTCCTGGGCAGTCCAACGGGCACTCCATTGTATCGCAGCACCAAATGCGAGGAAATGACAGATCGGATGGCGGAATCCCTACCTACCCTCGTAAAGATGGATATTGATCCCCTTGTTGCCATTAATCTCCTGCGATACTGCATTATCCGCTGTAGCGCGTTGATCTTGCACGAGTTTAGGAATTACAATAAACTGCACTTACGTCGTGCTGCGGAGAAGCCTGGTAAATTTAACTTCAACCTCTCATATCACCAGTGCTTGTGGGGCAGGAGGGTCGACGTACTATAGCGGCTTTCCGTATATGGAAATGCGCGATTATACTGTAAACTCAGGAAATTTCTCGGTTGTCAAAGCCAAAGGCCATGGTCCCTGAATCACGGCTAGGTCCGCGTTTTTTCTTTCAGCCGCTGGATGCAGGCCCGCGACCAGGTCCTGGATAAATCCATTCGCGGCATTGCCTAATCGGCCTATGGCTTCCACGTTTGGCTGCTGTCTCGACGAATAATATTTCGGTC
>BQML01000106.1 GCA_022180565.1 Bacteroidia bacterium | reverse complement strand
ACTGAAATAGTTGTTAGTACAGTAAAACGAGCATGAGTGCCGTATCCCGCCACCTGCTTCTTGTGGTCCGCATTTCCCAAGTCAATAAGTAATGCTTGAGTACGTTGCAGGCTTTGAATCAGAAGATTTTCTGTAATGGCACCCTTCCGGTCTTGCCCAAAGAATACGTCATAAACATCTCCAAGGGAGATGCCTGGCAAAGGTGTAGATTCCTGACCGAATCTTATCCATTGTTTTTGAGTGAGTTGTACCAGGTCTGCAGGAAAAGGAACACGTGGAGAAAGAAAAATGGTCTCGGCTTCTTTGTTTGAAAGAAATTGAGAGATACTCTTAGAGAGGTCCTTACTTTGAGCTGTCATCCTCTCTATTTCTTTGCGAAAGAAAGGAAGCAAGACCTTCGGAATATTAGCCGCAGCTTTCCGCCATTCCTCATCTGCTCGTATCAACTCTGCAATAGTGTAAGCACGGTGCAAAGAAACTTGTGTGCGTCCCGGGTCGGCTTTATGAAGAGCAAAGAGCCTAATGAGACTATTGGCATTAATGATCAGCTCACCTTGCAAAGCCGCAATTGCAGCACTTGCTATCGCCTCGTAATGACTCTCGCTGAAACAATCCTTGCTGACACCGCCGAGCATGTATGCTTTATTTACCTGTAAATCCGGCTTGTTCTCCAAATACACAACCAATAGATCGCGTTCTCCATCCTTAATACTTGGAACAGAATACCAAGTTTTCCCCTGCCGGTCTCCTTCGGTAGTCCAATTCAGAGAATTCTGGATTGCTGTCGCTTCTTCTTTTCCAATCGGGATAATGTCCGTGCTTGTTTTTCCATATCGCGTTTGACAAGGGGTTTGATCATTAACGGCAAATAAGTACGTATTGCCAATTATCGGGAGTTTTGGGGCTGGAAATTTGTCATGCTCCAGTTTGATCAATCGTCCGGACAATGCACTCGGTAAGTTCGACCTATTTGAATTTTCGTTCTTTGCTGTATCTGATTCTTGTCTTTTAAAAAGGCACTCGCTAACGAAGGCCTCCATCTTTGGACTTGCAACTCGAACTGAAAACTCTTCCCAATCGCTTACATCGACAATCAGGGGGATCTCCGCTCGGTATTCACGCTTTCGTTTATCCAGTTTGTTCCCGATCAGAATGTTTTCATACGAAGAGTAACTAATATCTTGTTGATACCGTTTTAGCCTTTCTAACACGCGCCTGAGAAAGGTTTCGACGTCTATGATGAGCAAGAATCGACTTGCAAGTTCATAAAGAGCTGCATAGTTGTCGTCGCTCGTTTTGAAGAAAGGAACAAGATGTTTCACACGCTCCCTCAATCTATTCCACCAATCACTTTCTGTGGAAGTGATATTCAGTCTGCGAGCTTCGCGACTGAGCAGTTTTCGTTTTTCGCTTTCGTTGTTTTTGAATTCAGCAAGTTTCTTGCGAAGGGGATCGTCAGGCGCTACTTTCCAAAGAGGTCGTTGCAGTTTAAGCACT
>BQML01000105.1 GCA_022180565.1 Bacteroidia bacterium | reverse complement strand
ACTACGATAACAAGCAAAATGATGAGAAGTACGAGACTAATAACATCCGAAGTGAATCATTCAGCATTGCCCCGCTGGTTGCCCCTCCAAATCAAGTCCAACTCGCATACCCTCTTGAAGCGGACACAGTAGAGACGGATCAAGATAGAGTTCTCCTGCTCTGGTATCGAGCGGAACCCAAGGTGATCTGTTATGAACTAACGATAGCTTCGGATCCCACCTTTGTGCAGCCAATCCTTATCGATTCATCTATCGTTGGAACAAGATTCTTATGGCGACCCCCCGGCCGTGATGTTGCCTATTGGTGGAGAGTCAGAGCAAGAAATGATGCCGGATGGGGTTCCTACAGTCAATCGAAACCCTTGCGTATTCGATTCGGAAATTTTGAAAGCATTGATGTCTTGATCTTGTACACACCTGCGGCGGTCGCATGGGCGAACGAGAATGCGGGTGGAATCGATCTGATCATGGCGCAAGGAATGACGGTTGGACAACAGGCAATTTACAATAGTGGTGTCAACATGTCCATTCATCTCGTTTACTCTGCTATGATCGATTACACAGAAACGGAGGATGATAGCTCCGCAACGTATCTGAGCCGCCTCGCAGTCCCGAATGACGGTGTTTTTGATGAAGTACAAGAGTGGAGAAAGAAGTATTCTGCAGACCTCGTTGTTCTTCTTGTTTCCCGACTGGAATCAAAAGTAGCCGGTAGAGCTTTCTTGTTAGGTAATCCTGAGGGAGACGCCCATGCTGCTTTTTCCGTGACACTCGTTTCATCCGCGTCTGGATTGACGTTTATTCACGAATTGGGACACAATTTGGGTAATCATCACAGCCGAAATCAGTCAACCAACCCAGCACCTAGATCCGGTGGGTTATTCGAATACTCCACTGGGTGGCGTTGGACAGGAACGGATGGAAGCCAATGGGTTAGTGTAATGACATATCCTGAGGGAGCAACTCAAGTTCCAGTTTTCTCAAATCCTAACATCGTCTATGCCGATGCGCCCACAGGATCCTACGATGAGAATAATATCTACGCCCCCGCGGATAATGCCCGTAGCATGAGGTATGCAAAGAACTTGGTCGCCGGATACGGCTCACTGATCACCTCAGCTGCACACAATACCATGGCCAATCCGGTGTACTATTCTCTCGGCCAAAATTACCCAAATCCCTTCAACCCATCGACAACAATTGAATTTACGTTACCGCAGCAGGATTTTGTCAATCTTACGGTATATGACATGCTCGGTCGGTTTGTTAGCGTTCTCCTTAATCAGGAATTGCAATCCGGACATTACAAGGTAACATTTGAGAGCCATTCACTCTCCAGCGGGATCTATTATTACCGCCTTACGACCAAAGAATTTGTTCAGACAAAGAGACTCATTCTTCTCAAATAATT
>BQML01000104.1 GCA_022180565.1 Bacteroidia bacterium | reverse complement strand
GACGGTATGCTTGTGAAGATTGGGGGCCTATTGAAGGTTTCGAAATCCACTCTACCATTCACGATTATGTTATCAATATCACTGTTTCTATGCCTCACGGTCCCTGTTCCGGAAAAACCACCCTGAGCCGTAAGGAAAGACGACCGCAAGAACTGAAGGGTTGGCTGAAGCATGTTGTCAAGATAGATCGTATTGGTTTCGAAACGACAACTGTCAAACGTTACGAATCCGCCAATGTGAATGCTAAGCGGATACTCGCGTGTCGTCTTAAAGGAGGAATTCCAGAACAAAAGCGAACTATCGACGCCTTTGTCAATCCAAACAAAAGGCCCAGTCCCAATTGTGGTAACATTACTGTCGACGAAGGAAGAGTTTCGAAAAACTGTCCCAGGCCCGCATTGACGAATGGATAGAATAAAGGAATTAAATTCTGTAGTAGGAGAGCCTTCGATAACCATCTGCAAACTGTCTGCTTCTACCCGCGCAGTCGCACTTGCAATAATCATCGATGCGTTGTATGTTCGCACATTCCTGATCTCCACTGTGGCGTTTTCAAGAATGGAAAGAAAATTGGATCGCGGATTAACAACATAGTCATCGTAGGGGGGACCGTTAAGAAGTCTGAACGTTGTATTATATATTTTAGCATCGGTTCTCACGGCCCCGATCGCAGAGGGAGATTCGAAACGGGAAGAATCCCGGACGATATCACAATCATACAACTCCAACGTTGCATTTTGGTTCTGTGCCGATTCATTCTGGAAAATGTCCCCCCGAAATGCGCGCATCGTTGACCTGCGAATTATCGTTCTTGAGATATTTCCAACATGCGGATTTGCAGTAACCGCTGAATAATATGAGTGCAGCAGACTACTGTCGCACAAAACAGTGCCTTTATAAACATTGAAAATACTCCCATGGAGGATTGAATACTGCCTCACTGTGCAGCCTTGAACTTCTGCGTATGTTGCATCGTTTCCAATCACACTGATTCCATATCCTCCCGCCTCCAAATGAGAATCATACAGAAAGAGAGTATCATCGCTCGCAAGAGCAAGGCATGAATTCGTAAGTGGAAGAAGTTCCTCGCCACTTTCAAATCGCGATCTTAAGATTCGTGCCTTACTTCCCCCCTGCAGTTTGAACAGGCTTCCAAAATTTGGATCAGGTCGCTTAAATTCACATCCCTCGACAACGAGGGAATCGGCATTAGTAGCAAGAAAAAAAAATCCCCCCGCCAAGTGAACAAAAGAA
This sequence comes from Bacteroidia bacterium, assembly GCA_022180565.1. Lineage (GTDB taxonomy): Bacteria > Bacteroidota > Ignavibacteria > UBA10030 > UBA10030 > JACQPU01. The sequence continues at coordinate 1,515 of BQML01000104.1, read as the reverse complement.
AGATCCCTGAGAGTTGTTCGTGATTGGAGGGTAACAATAACATCAGTCCCGAAAGGTGTCCCGTATGTGAACTGCAGAACAGAAAGCCCACTTCCCTCACCGGCTAGAATCGTTTCAGGGGGTATTACCAGCGTAGACGTGATCCGGTATGTGCCAACCGGAAAGAACACAATATCACTGTGACTAGCGATGGCCGCTTTGATGGCTTCAGTGTCATCCGATAACCCATTCCCAATCGCCCCGAAGGAAAGAACGTTCGCCGTCGTCTGCGCAGAATGTTCAAACGGAAAGATAGCAGCCAATATGATTGCAACAACTGACGCAAACAGGACCGAACTAAAGAATTTCCACAAAAGGCGTTGATGCACAGGAGTCAATTCGGCCGTCAAAGGTCCAGGAATAATTGATCTCATCTCGTAATAACCACCTTGTCGACAGTTTTACCCCATCAATCGGTCAGAGTGCTTTCTACTAGGTTCGCTTTGCAATCAAAAGAATTCTCTATGCCACAATTCAAATGAAAGAAGCGCAAATATGTGTCTTTGAAAATTCTCCCTTCCCCGTTGGTGCATCTCTATCAACCAGCGGATATACTCAAGATTGAAATAATATTGGCATGCCGAGTCCTCCGCGCCGATCAGTCTTTTTGTAACTTCTGCCAGATCTCTACGCAGCCAATTATCCATGGGAGTTGCAAACCCTCTCTTTTTTCGTTTGATGATGTACCGGGGCAGCCATCTCATTGCTGCTCGCTTATGGATGTATTTCCCCGTGAGCCTTCGAAGCTTCATTGATGACGGGAGACCTTCCAAAAAGCGCACGAGTTCGAGGTCGAGAAATGGTACGCGCATTTCAAGAGAATGCGCCATGGACATCTTATCACCGAACAAGAGGAGATCATCCGATAAACTCATTCGAGTATCAATGTACAGGAGCTTTGCAAGAGGATCGGCCAGACAGTTCGTCTCATCATAAAGACGCTTTATCAATTCTGTGTTTGCGTCGTCAATCCTGCACTTCGTAGATTCCAGGAGTAACTGGTCTTTCTGGAGAGGTGTAAATATCGAATAGATTGCGAGGAACCTCTTCAGTTCGTCACGAAACTGACTGGCGTACGTGGCACGTTTGAATCTTTCACTCCTTCGTAAGAGACGCGCAATGCTTTTCAAAGGGATGAACCTCAACACAGGAAAAAACTTCGTAAGCATGTTTTCCCCTATATACCGTTGATACCCTGCAAGTGGTTCATCGGCACCTTGGCCGGCAAGCACTACTTTCAAGTCACGGCCAGCAAGTTGTGAAACGAAATACAGTGCAGGAATTGTTGTTTCGGCTATCGGTTCCTCGGAAATACGGAAAGAATGAAGAAAAAAATGCATATACTCTTGACGTGATAAAATCATCTCATGGTGGTCAGAACCAATATATGCCGCTGTTACGCGCGCGTCTTGCAGTTCATTAAAATCTCCGCTACCCTCAAAGCCGATAGTGTACGTTTTGACCCTCGAACTTGAT
>BQML01000103.1 GCA_022180565.1 Bacteroidia bacterium | reverse complement strand
GTTTTGATGGAGGACGTTAAATGAAAACCCAAATCATGCTTTTCATTCTTGCATGCAGCATGGCCGTTGCAGATAGGGGATACTCGCAAGATACATTAAGCACTGACTATCCGTTTTTGAGGAACGTACGAGTCGCCGTTAATGTCTCAAAACGGAATGCGGATACGATGTTCTTTTATTCATACGCTCTGTTCAACGACACCAGCAGTCGCGGAAGCATTCAGGAATTTGACTTAGACATTTCTCGACCTGCTAATTCCTTGTTGCTTGATACAGTAGGATTGAGATTTAAGGGTACTTTCTCTGAGTGGGAATTTAGACGATCTTTTTCCGAGCGCGGAACTTTGATAGTCCCTGTAAGTACGCCTAGTTTACCCCCATTTTGGCTCGGCCTATTTGGTAATGATCTAACGATTTCCATCGGTAATGATACGATCTTCGTCGAGCCTGGTCAGACAGTCGAAGGACTTCTACTGATGAGCAAAGGATTGCCAGGGATTAGAAGGTTCTTGGTCAGGCCTGAGTTCAATATATTTGAGTTCTTCCCAAGCCTTGAGGACACTGCAGCCACCATGACACAGGTACAAATGGACTCAATTCGCAACGCCGTGAATTTTAGCGGTTTAACCATTGGCCCCACAGCTCCTCCAGCAAACTTCATCCCCCTCGCCTTCCTCGACACGCTCCTCTCCTACACCCGCCAGTCGGCTGAACTTGGCTGGCTCGGAAAAGAGCGTGATGATGACTGCGACGAGGATGAACAACCCGACGACGGCCTCATCCTCAACATTGAACAACGACTCACCAAAGCCAAGCGCGAACTCATGCGAGAAGACTCCGTCAAAGCACGAAGAGAGCTTGAGAAACTCGTCAAGAAAGTGGAGCGCATCTGGAAACGGAGTCAGGAAGAAGCGAACCGTGGCCGCAAGGGGCCAATGACGAGCGAAGCCTATGCTCTGCTGAAATACAACACAGAGTACTTGATCGAGCGTTTACCGGAGAAGAAGGGAAAGTGACCTGCCCCCGAAAAAATGATCCAGCGGGAAGTTAGTAAAATGATCTTACCCCGTTTTTTCGGACACGTGGTTAGCGTGGCTCAATAAAGGGGACAACGGCCGGCTTTCATCACAATCGTCCTTTCGTACGGCTCAGTTGATCAATTCCCCGAACAGCAGACCCGCAATGACAGAGAGCGCCATAATGAGCAGAATGTATGTCGCCGCTTGCTTTCTTCCCATGACCTTGAACAGCACAATCATGTTCGGGAGACTCAACGCGTTGCCTGTCAGAAACAGGGTCAATGCCGGACCCCGACCCATCCCAAGCGCCATCAATTTCTGAATAATCGGGACCTCCGTGAGCGTGGCGAAGTACATGAACGCACCGAAGGTTGACGCAACGGCGTTGGAGAGGAGCGTGTTCTCTCCCACGAGCCGGGTCACAACCTCCTTCGGAACAACGACTTCGATCATCCCTGCAACGAAGACGCCGACAAAGAGATAGGGAAGGATCTTCTTTGTGAGGTCCCAG
>BQML01000102.1 GCA_022180565.1 Bacteroidia bacterium | reverse complement strand
TCTGGATGCCGTCAATCGTATCTGCCAGGACTTCACCAAATTCATTGTAGCTAAGGGTGCCGTATTCTGTGCTGTCCTTGATCCCAACACTCACGAGTGGCTCGATAAGCCGAAAATGATCATCTCCTTGAGCATCAACAGTCTTGATGACGATCCGAGATTCTTCCCCTGCCTGAACCGAATCAGGGTCGAAAACAAACCGGAGATAGTACGGCACAACGAGAACGGAATCCATTTCTTCAAGGCCATTGCTCTCGGCGCTGACATTGACCCACACGCCCTGAGAATCCGGGAGCGTACCGTCGGCCGCGAGCATGTAGTCCTGTAATTGTGATGCAAGGACCGAAATACTCGATCCCATCGGTACTCTAGGATAATCGGCGACATTCCAAAACTGCACATACTCGCTTCCGGAAACAATCGTCAGCGTCACAATGTCGGTAGACGGGTTCCAGCTTGTCGTGCTTCCGCATTGATTGAATCCAGTCACTTCCTCCATCGTTCCTTCCTCATAGAACACAGGATCGGGAGGTAAAGAGAAGTGAAATCCATCAAAGTAAGGGGTATTGAACGAAGCATCCGGCCAGCCGCTTGAGAACTGCCCGTAAAGAGTGGAATCCCTGATCACAAGCTGATCATCAAGATACAGCTCAAAAATAACATGAGCAGTCTGACCGGCAGGCCTGTTGAGAAAGAGGGAGAAGTGAGGGTAGGTACCCCCTGGGGCTGGATCGATGGTAAACCCGATGTGCGAAGTGCCTGTGTCGCTTCTGAGTCCACACGGCGTATAGGTATCGAACCTGCCGAACCAGGGCTGGTCCCATTGAACGTCAACTCTGAGACGGTGTGTTGTTGAAGGAACTGACTGCATCCTCACCGCTTGAAGCGGCTTGATCTCTACCTTTTCACGAATATGAACTTGAGCCGAAAGAAAGGGGAAAACAAGACACACGAATGCCGATACGGCAAGCGACCGTCTTAGGAGAGTGCTTACGATCATGATTCCCCCGAGGGAAGTTACAGAATGTCAATCCCGTTAACGGGACAAGTCATCCCACCACCGTTCGGTACACAGGGCAAATGTCTGATTTCCTATTATCAAAGTCAAGGGACATGGTTGCGGCGGTTTTGACGGCATGTTGTAACGGTTTTAGTGAGCGTTGTTTCCGCAGTCCTTCCTCGATTTCGAACCGGCGCATCTCTCTGGAGCAGGTTCAACTCGGGTTCGAACAAAAAAAGAGGCCGGATCTTTTCAGAATCGGCCTCGAGCGTAGCGGGGGCCCGCCAGAAAGCGTGGCGGGTGAACAGGACTAACTTCGGGCTGTCCGGATACTACAAAAACAAAAATCCCCGCCAGAGGCGGGGAATTTTTGTTTTGTAGCGGGGGCAGGACTTGAACCTGCAATTCGCCTTCGGCGAATTATGAGCCCGACGAAATCAATTCTTTGATTCGCTCTCTCCCGACTCCCGTCTTGTAGCATCTCTCGCGTTTGCGTGCTTCGGATAACGAATCGAACTCCTCTTTGTGCACAAGTTGCCACCCCGTGCCTCGTTTCGTCCACCCAGCCAAATGCTCTCGATGCTGTCGCATCCTTTTCCCAAAATCGGTGGTACATCCCACATAAACATGCCCCTCTTTGCTCCTGATGATATACACCGTTGGCATAGATATCCCCCGTCAAAATAATAGCCCCCAAACTAGTTAAGTCTGGGGGCTTTGTTGTAGCGGGGGCAGGACTTGAACCTGCAATTCGCCTTCGGCGAATTATGAGCCCGACGAAATCAATTCTTTGATTCGCTCTCTCCCGACTCCCGTCTTGTACCATCTCTCGCGTTTGCGTGCTTCGGATAACGAATCGAACTCCTCTTTGTGCACAAGTTGCCACCCCGTGCCTCGTTTCGTCCACCCAGCCAAATGCTCTCGATGCTGTCGCATCCTTTTCCCAAAATCGGTGGTACATCCCACATAAACATGCCCCTCTTTGCTCCTGATGATATACACCGTTGGCATAGGTATCCCCCGTCAAAATAATAGCCCCCAAACTAGTTAAGTCTGGGGGCTTTGT
>BQML01000101.1 GCA_022180565.1 Bacteroidia bacterium | reverse complement strand
ATCTTCCGCCGTTCTTTCTTTGAGACCGGTCGATATAACTCAGCCGACTTCTCAATCTGTCGTTCAAAGGAATCAAGTTTTGTTCTCATGGTTTCTTCTCTCCATAAAGCTTGTGGAACTTCCTGCTTGGGAAGACCGTCTTCAGAATGATATGGTCTTTCTCGTCAATCACAAAGGGGACTGCGTACGTGTAGCCCTTGTACGAGACCACAAAAAGACGCTGTTGCGGCCGCGCCGGATTCTCAAGGATCGCAAGGTATTTCTTCTCCAGGATGATCTGTGCCACATCCTCAAACGAAACGCCGCGCCCATCTCTCAGCTTCTTGTTCTTGGACTCATCCCAGACAATGTCCATAACATAATGTATGGCAATTAGTATACAATGTCAATCCACTGCACGGCCACGGGCGCATAACACGCACAACACCGACGCTCGTTCAGTTGATAGGCAACTTCACAACTGTGGAGGAAACAAAAGTACTCGCTCAATCCCACTTGCCGCAGCTCGTGATAAATTGATCATTGCGGTAGGCGTCAAGCGGGACTGCGGTGTTGTGCGAGACGTTATACGCTATTGCGCCAACTAGGAGAAAAGAACTTCTGCGGAATTAGATGGAGAGAGTGATCTCGCCCGTGATGCCGTTGTAGAATAACGTGCAGTGCTGTAGGACATCACGACCGATTAACGCAAGCAAGCCTTGCGCGGCTAAAGCAGCGCCGATTGCGTTCGGAGCTTCTATTGAAATTGGCAGGCCGACAACTTCGATCTGAATTGGGTAGACATTCTGCTGTGTTGATGCGTGGGAGGCAGATGCAACATTCACCACATTGACAACCGGCAATTGAAGTTGCTGCGCTGCGGCATCGTCGATACAAGTTGAAGTTGCACCAGTATCAATCAGAGCGATCCCCGATATTGGTTTCGGCAGTGTCTTTCCTTGCTGAAGTAATTGGTTCGCAATGCTTTGCGCTAAACCGATTGAAACTTGAACGCAGGGACCCTGCCGTTGAAGAACGATTGCGGGCGGGACTTGAACTACTTGACCTTGTTGGGTTTTTGCTTGTCCGCTAAACTGGGTGTGTAGAATCGGCACGCAGGATACCCAGAGTTAATGCGGGGATATAAATGAGTTGCTCAGATTCTTCAACCTGACGGACAAGAAAGGACGACGTTCCGAATCGTCTAGCGCCTTCAATGAGAGCTTCTTGTTGGGTGTTGTAGACTCCGACAAGTTCTTCGTCTTTCACCAAGACAAATTTGCCAGAGTGTTGCTTTAGCCACTCGGCACGGTGCGTTTCAAAGTATTTTCGCTCTTTTTCAAGCATGATGGAGAGACATTCAGAATGTTGCCTGTTATAAAGATAAGCCTTATACCCTTGCGTGTCAAGTTTCATTAAGGCTTGCTTGCAAATGGACCTGTTGGCGCAACAGCGTATAACACGGCAAACAACGACGCTCCATCTGTTGAAATGAATGATTGTTGTCGCTCCATTGCTTTTGGCGCGAGAGAATTGATCGTTTATAGCGCCAAAAGCAACGCCGTTGTTTGCCGAGACGTTATGCGCCATGGCCGTGCGGTTGGCCACGGCGGCAGGCTTATCGTTGCAGCAGTCGGAGGGATTTCCGGATCGCATCTTCATCGACTAATCGATCCGTTACGTATTTGTGGAGAATACTCGAAATCAGGGTCTGATAGGGAAGTCCTTCGCGCCGAGATCGCCGCTTCAACTCTTCCAATACATTCTCAGCAATACGAATGTTCACCGAGCGGCTTTTTCGAATCCGACCCAGGAGGGTTTCGATCTTCCGCCGTTCTTTCTTTGA
>BQML01000100.1 GCA_022180565.1 Bacteroidia bacterium | reverse complement strand
CGGAGGCAGCCAGCGAAGCGATCTTTTCGCGGGTGTCGTCGGTGGACATGCCGTCGGCGATCAGGATTTCCATGCAATCCAAAGGATAGTCCTGGGCTAGGATGGCTTGAAGTCCCTGCTCGATGTAGGCCGATTCGTTGCGGATGGGGAGGATGAGGGAGACGGAGGGGTTATTTTGCATTGGGAGGCGCAATCTTTGAAATTACAGCCTGAAATTTCCCTGCTTTTGTTCTAGGGATTTCATCTACAGACTCAACGATCACTTTCACACTATCGCCCAAACGCTGCTGAACACGATGGGTAATATCATCAACATCCTCCTGACCAAAGTTACCTGACGGAATAACTTTAACACGAATAAGATCAAGCGCTTCCTGAACGATCTGTCCTTCGCGAACGTGCGGCTGGTTAACAAAAATCCCATGAAAGCGAACCATTTACCTACCGTCGGGGCCAACCACAACATCTTCAATACGACCAACCACTTCACGGATAACAGGCATCTGGCGACCACAGGTGCATGGTTCATCATCCCAAGCTGCCAAATCTCCCAACCGGAAACGAATTAATGGCTGATACTTACGGGAAAGCACAGTTGTAACGACCTCGCCAACCTCGCCGGGCAGGCAGGCGGAGCCATCTGGTCGTAGTATTTCGACAATCGAGACATCCGGGCTGACATGAAGCCTTCCGTCTTCACATTCGCTCGCAAATAACGCATTTTCGACAGTGCTATATTCTTCATAAATTTTGCAACCATACGCTTTCTCCATCACCTTGCGCATCTCAGGGGTGAGCTTTTCGCTGGTCGTAATAATTGACTTAAGGGTTCGAGGGGCGGGAATGCTTCGTTCAAGCATGAATTTGGCTAAAAGATAGTAAGAAACAGCATAGCCTGTTCGCCAACAAGTATTATGCTTTTTCAGAGCAGCAATATATTGATTTGCTGTATCTGCGCGTAAATGTAATGGGGAAAAGTAGACCTGCCGTTCTACCAAGTTGAATCGGTAAAATGGCCCTTTACTATTAGGATTTGGTTCCACTATACGGCCAGAGAAAGTCGCGCGCGGCATTTTTAAAGATACACCTGCCCATCGCGCTGATCTGGCTTCACGTAAAGCAAGCGCATCTCGATATTCTGGAATTGTCCAAATACTGGCAATAGGAGTCCCAGTTGAACCACTGGTATAGAAAGTCAACGTACGGCTTGGATGTATATCCGTACGCAAAAAATCACGAGGAGCAACCCTAAGTGGCTCTTTTTCCAATAATGGCA
>BQML01000099.1 GCA_022180565.1 Bacteroidia bacterium | reverse complement strand
TCAACGTCGGAATTGAGGAACGGAGGTGAACCATCCTCGTTCACGCCAACGTCGCCCGAACGGATTTCAGACTTTTGCTCTAAATACGCGCCATGAAAAGCGAAAACTGAGAACTCAGAGAGTATTGAGAAAACAGGCAGCCGATCCAAGATATATTTTGCTTTGTTGTAGAGGAATATTCTTCCTTCTTCGGTTACAAATCGTGAATCCTCGTTTGTTGTATCATTGTATTCGCTGATAACCTTACCTTGGAACTCAGTGATCTGAACAGCACACTGGACAGAGTCTCCTGAACGTATGAAGTTCTTCGCAGATTCAAGATCATTGTCGAGTTCGTCTACAAGGCCCGCATCCGAAAGCCAGTTCAACGCTGCAACACTATGCTTTGTTAATACAAGATCATCGATCATGAATTCAATAGACGGTGTATCTTTAGGGAGAGGGGGTTCAAAAAGATCTAGAAGCTTTCTTGTCAAGGATCTACCAATCGGGTCTTGCTCCCAGTTGAGATATTCTTGTACTGTATGAAAATCACTTGGTGATCCGAACCTCAATAGCAACGTGTCTACGATGACAGTCCTGTACACGGGCTCGGGCTCGCTGAATAGCCTTTGACGAAGCAGAGACTGAATCTCATTGTAGTCAAGTTCTATTAGTTTGCGCAATGCAAAGATTCGATTGGAGGGCTCGGGATCACCCTTTGCTGTGTTTATAAGGGTAGGAATCGCTTCATCTCCATATAGCGCAATCAAACTCGTTAGAGCGGTCCACCTTGTGAGGCGGTTAATATCATTGACTGCAACACGTCTGAGAAGGACTGCAACAGAATCTGAAAGTTCAGGGATCTTGGTTGCGATATCGTCCAGAAGACGCACCGCGTTGCCGTAGTGCGATGTTGTGTCTCGCTGAAGAATTTCGAATACAGAAGGAACCGTGGAATAATCGCCCAAATCAAGGAGAATTTCAGTCGCATCGACCCTGAATTGAAGTGAGTCTCTGAAAGTGATTTGTGCCTTGAATGATTCGGTATATGTCGTTTCAACAAATGCTCGAGCAATTTGCAGTGTGTTGGGGGAGCCCAACCTCCATAGTGCATGCAGGAACCAATACTGCTGGTCCGGGCCCTGATTCCACATCTTTTCCTCCAACGCTGGAATGGCCGCGGTAACATGGTGTTCCTCGATCTTTGAGAGGGCCTCCATGATTAGTGCAATGTCTGTTGAATCAAGATATCCTATGTAAATGGCTTCTTCTTCCGGAGATAGGCCTTGTCCCATCCCATTGGATGGTGATAGAGCGATGCAAAACAACAGAGGTAACAGGTAAGTCCTCATGGAGTCGATCCTCCAAAACATTGTGTTAACAACTTATTCCTCAGCTTTCTTATTTCGCTGTCAACACTTAACTGGGTTGTTTCCTCATAGCCCTGCGTGTTCGTGATTTGCTTATAGGAGCCCACAACAGAAGTTAAGAAGCTGTAGAACAACGGAATTAGCTTGTTTCTCCCCTTTGTTGCAGCCTCTGTAACGCTCTGAACCTCAGCGCATTTAACAGCTACCGCTGCGATCTTCTTTTGAAGGTCAGGTAACCATTGGCCCACGGTTGTTTCAAAGTCAGCTCTGTGGCGTCTTTCATGGGCCAGTAGAATTTCTCGAAACACATACCTGTAGGTAACCTCAACTGGATACTTGTAGTGGCCGCTGATATCGATTAACGCGGCACACGAAGCAGCTTGAGAAAGAGTTGCAACATCATGGACAACATCCCAACCGGAGAGGTTATTGTCACAGATACCCAATACAACGTTTATTTCAAAATTATCCACTGTAAACCGCAATAGATCCGACTGTTGATCATAGCACGGGAGGGTGGCAAAACTCGAAAGAGCACCCTCTTTTATTGTCAAAGGCCTGAACAAGCCAGCAGGCAACTTGCCCGTCTTGCCTGGTACCGTGCATGGATCAGGTGAGAGGTGACTGGGGCTTAGCTCTTGAAAGGAAGGTGATGGCAATAGTGGCGGTCCTTGGCAAGAGGGTGCTTCTTCGCAAGGCGATCGCTTGAGAATTATTCTCACTGAATCTGTAGCTGTGCCCCATCATTTTCTGCCATAACCTTGACGGGAATAACGAGAGTATCCTGGATTTGATCGAAATATACCGCAGTTGCTATTGTAGGCGAAGGATCCCAAGTAATCGCCGGAACAAACTGCCCTTCGGCCGGTGAATGCTGCTCGGCCAGTACGATAGTCGGCTGGTTTGCGGCGCTGAGGTAGATTGTCGTATCAGTCGAGGGATTTGTTATTAGCACCGTTGGCGGTGGATACTGACATGACATCGCAATCGTAGTTTGTCCGTTTACACCATTCACGGTTGCAGTGATGGTGGCTGCATCGAACCCTTTTGGGATGATGCCTTTTGAAGTATCGAGAACAACGAGAAATCCACCGCGACCGTTGTTCACGGCGAAGTCA
>BQML01000098.1 GCA_022180565.1 Bacteroidia bacterium | reverse complement strand
AGCGGTCCAGAGTACGTTAGTAAAGTTTTCGTCGCCGCTGGCTTAGCTCCCAACCGTTAGGCAACCCATTCTATGAAGACTCTCATCCGAATTGTCCTGCTCATCTCCTGCGTCGGAACCACGGCCTCCAGCCAGTCCGCCGACTCCTCAGCCCATACTTTTGGCTTGAGATTCTTCTTCAACGGATTGTATATCAGCGGCGGCCTTGGCGCGAAACTCTGGATCTCGGATGTTTCCGCTGTTGCGTTGGATTTATCGGCCAGTGTTTCCTCACAAAGTGGGACTGACTATTCAAACAAGGAAAGATCTATCAACGCAACTTCCCATTACGAACATCATTTCCGCTTCAACAAAAACGCGACCTTCTTCGTTGTGGGTAGTCCCAGTGTAGGATTTTCAACGAGCTCCAGCTCATACCCTAGCGACAACTATTTTTCCGAATATTGGATACTCGGTTTCCGTTTTGGTCTGGGTGCAGAATACTGGGTGAATGACAACATCTCACTTTCGACCATTCAGTCGGTTGGCTACGCCTATCGTTTCCACACTGACAGAAACCACAACAGTAGCATTCTTTCGGCGCAGGCGATTGGTCTTTTTCTAACCGTATACTTCTAATGGGTTGCCTAACCGGTCGCTAAGCCGACCGAACCTCAGAAGGACGAAAATTCGTAGCTAAGACAATGCAAGTTCAAAACAGATTTGGCAACTGTCGTGTAGTGAAAACTCAACCAAACGCGGTCGGCGGCTTAGCTCCCAACCGTTAGGCGGCTGCGCCACTCAAGAGACTACCACATGATACTGATTACAAAAGTGACGATATCCGGTTTCCGTTCCTTCTCAACTGGTGAACTTGGCGACCTTGGTCATTTGAATGTGCTTGTTGGCAAGAATTCAAGTGGAAAGTCGAACATCTTGAGAGCACTCAGTGTTTTCTTCAACAATGAAGTTGAGCCCGGCCAAGCGTTGTCTTTCCAAAGGGACTTATTCGACTCCGGACAACGTCGCAAGAAGCAAATGCAGATTACCGTTGAATTCACCCTACCGTCCAGTTTCCTCCTTAGAAAGAAACTCGAGCACCTCAAGACTCTCGGAAACCAGTTCACAATCACAAGAATCTGGGAACTTGACAGTCAACTGAACATCGTAGATAGATTCGAAATCGATGCAGCTGGGACACAAATCCCAGATCCGGGAGCTTTCGCACGCCAGTTCTTGGGTCTAATAAAATTCCGATACATCCCCAATCGCACTGTTCCTACTGATATTCTGCGTGACGAAAGTCAGGCCCTCGCGCGGCACGTCTTTCTTAGAATGAGAGATCAATCGCATGCTGAATCATTGATGACGGAACTAACTGATGCGGCTAGGCGCATGCTGAGGGAAGTATCCGAATCGATGGAGGCAACAACCTCACCACTCCATGATCCAACCGTGACAACCAGTACTCTGATTCAAATGTTAACCATGGCGGGGTTCCAAGCACGAGGTAGCCATGGCGGGATTGTCCAAGACGGGCAATGGGGCGCTGGGCATCAAGGCTTTTTTCTTTATGAAGTGCTTCGCACTCTAGACACCGACTATAGCCGCTTTTTTGGCTGGCGGCAAGCAACGATCTGGGCAGTCGAAGAACCTGAATCCGCTCTTCACCACGATCTCGAAATCGCGCTTGCTTCCCAATTTCGCAAGTGGAGCCAGGACTCTAAGTATCGCCTTCAGGTATTCCTGACTACTCACTCAACGATTTTCACCATGGCGGCAGATAGTGGCTCCTGGGTGGATCTGAAAGATTCAAGCACGGATCTTTCACAAATGTCCATTCAAAGTCTAGTGAAAGCTTCTGAAACTCATGGTGTAACTTCCTGGGTGCATCCAATCTTATCTCATCCTTGGAATCCTGTAATTCTAGTCGAAGGTCCAGACGACGCAGAGGTTCTGACTCATGTGGCTTCGCTTGCCGGTTACGCGCATCTTAGGTTCGTTGCCCTTCCAACATTGGATCCGTCAGAACCCAGTGGTGGCAAGGATTCGATTGTGACATACCTAAAACGTCACCAGGCATTAATTCGCAATCGCCAAAGGGAAGCTCCTCTAATCGTCTTGCTTGACTGGGATGTCTCCAAGGTTGAGCTTGGAAAGGCACAAACCGCATACGGCGCAAATGGCGTAGATCATGTTCTGCACATGAACCATTCCTATTGCGATCCATTGATGGGGCCTGACTTCAAAGGAATAGAAAGGTTCTATCCTCCCCGTATCGCACTGGAGGCACACAACGCGGGAGAACTCGTTTTAGGTATCTCGGGCCCAAAACCCTATTCAATTTCAAAAACCCAACTTGACTCCGGTAAACACCACTTACTCAGAAGGTTCAAGCAAGTAACAGATCCCACAGAACTCAAGCCACTTCAGAAGGTGCTTTTAGACGTTGATAAGTCTGTCCTCGCGGCTGTTACTCCGCAACGGTCTCTTTTTCAACCATAATATGTGGCGCAGCCGCCTAACCGGTCGCTAAAGCCGACCGTGCCTCAGGAGGACGAAAAATCGTGGCTAAGGTAAACAAGGTTTAAAACAAAGTTAGCAACTATCGTGTAGTGAAAACTCAACCAAAAGTGGTCGGCGGCTTAGCTCCCAACCGTTAGGCCGCTCTTCCAACAAAGGAGACTTAGCATGAGAACAACTCTTGCAGTTATTTCATTCTTGTTTTTCTCAAGTTGTGGACTCCAAAACAGCTATTACCTCTACCGTAACTATGAAAAAGATCTAGTGCAGACCCAGACAATAGGAAGTCCAATGATTCAGACGACAGTTGAATTCAAGAACGACGTTTATGGCACCATTCTTCAAAGATCTCAGTCAGAGCTATTGTATTCTGGCAAATCAGGTGACGTGATCAAAATTGTCTATCGCGAATATTCCAATGATATCGCACGGCCTGCTTTTTCCCAAGAGCTGCAGTATGATCTCAAAGAATCAAACGTTATCAAGTTTCGAAGAACCACAATCGAGGTAATCAAAGCCACTAACCAAGAGATAACATACAAAGTCCTGGAATCACCGAATTTCGCATATCCACAAGGCAAACTTACGAAACAACAAGTGGAGCAAATGAGGTAAGAGCGGCCTAACCGGTCGCTAAGCCGACCGTGCCTCAGGAGGTTTGTTAATCATGGCTAAGAGGTTTCAGGTTCAAAGCAAATCTGGCAACTATCGTGTAGTACAAACCCGACCAGCTGTGGTCGGCGGCTTAGCTCCCAACCGTTATGCCGCGCCCCGTACTTAGGGTGTGGGTGGGTAGCGAAGCAGAATAGCTCCGTGGAGACAGTGGTGGGGTCTTGTCGTGTTGTGGAATTTCGTTTTGAGCGCGGCATAACCGGTCGCTAAGCCGACGGAATGAGCGGACGATGAATTTCATGGCAAGGGGATTTTTGGCAAGACAAATGCAAAACAGGATTTCACGGAGTAGATTCGGCGGTCCAGAGTACGTTAGTAAAGTATTCGTCGCCGC
>BQML01000097.1 GCA_022180565.1 Bacteroidia bacterium | reverse complement strand
TGTACTCGTTCACAGGCAGTATTTCGCATACGGGTTGCATAGCACTTTCTACATCCGATCTCTAATAACAATGAGGGATTTTGGAAATCCAAGGAAGCGCTCTTTAACCAGCTTTCCATCGGGGAATAGAGAACACATCAATGTCCTACTTAGTAGCCGTGCACTCTGCACGGTTTGTACTGCAATCTGAACCGAAGAAGCCATTGTCCAATGACCTAGATTGAAGCGCAGAACAAGAGAGATCCGAAGGGGTTCGGGTAGCCAATGAAAGAACGGCACCATACAATGCGGCTCGACCGGAAACCAGAAATTGGGTGTCTGAACAAAATAACGAGGGGCAATCCTGGAAATTTCACGTGCGAACTGTACCATACGCTCATATTCCCCAACATGTTCCAAAACGGAGTTGGAGTGAACGATATCGAAACTGTTGTCCTCAAATTCGCGCAGGTTGCATCCATCTCCTACTGCAAACCGAAATCTTCCGTGGTCACCCGGCATTTTCACTCCCGGGAGGTTCAGAATAGTAATCTGAACATTCATTGAATCGAGAAATTCCGGAGGAACGATATTCCAATAAATCTCGGTTCCACCAACGTCGAGGATTTTCACTGCCCCATTCACAGCATAAATGCCTTCTATCATTTTCAGAAGAGGACCAATTCTCTTTGATCGCCGTCGAGAAGCAAACGAATGCGGGTCTCGATAATTGGTCAGCTTCTTGGCTATTTTCGCCACCAGTGGCATTGAAGCCTCAGAGTCGTCAACCGCCCGCGGGTGGCAGGAGGTTCGTTTTCCTTGCCGGAGCGATGGTTGAATGCCTTTCCTAATTCGAGGAACTAGAATTCTGCGGTAACCGAGGTGTTTGCACGCACGCATACAACCAGAAAACAAGGAGCACACCTGTGGCGCCATCTTGGAGAGGCATTGCGTAAAACATCTGTGCAATCAAGACAACCAACACAGCCATCCCTATTACATCGGCGAGCCGATTATGTTCCCTCAGCTGGCGTCTTTTGATCTTAAACAGTTGCACTAACAGAACGATAATCAGGGAGCCGCCGATTATTCCGTAATCAATCAGGACGGCTACGGCCTGCACATGTGCGTAAGCATAGTGGCCTACGGCGAGGAAGTGGAGCATGTTACTTTGCGCGGTGCCAAGGCCGAATAGAATCTCCATCAGGTTCATCTGGCTGGACAGCCATTCAACAGCCAAAATGGCAACACGAACGCGCCCTGCTCCAAGCGCCCCAATCTCCCCGCCTTCCGCGGCCTCAACCTCTTTCACTATTTTTGTCTGAACGAATCTTGACAGTTCTTCTTCCGGAAGGTAACAGATAATTGCTACAAATATCACTACAGCTGGAAGAACGTAAGGCAGTCTCTTTGTATAGTACAGAAACGCTGTCAGAAAAATTCCAGTTCCAACGATGGCCGTTCGCTGAAACGTCAGAAAAAGGAACACTGAAACAGCGACAAGAAAAAAAAAGCTTTGCAGGTTTCGTCGCTCGGCATAGCGAAAGAAGACAAAAGGAAACAACGCTGAAAAAGTCGCACCGGCCATCTGTTTCGAGGGAAACGCGCCGATGTACCCACCCAGAGACTCTTCAACTTGGCCTAAAGATCCCCAGAGGGGTGCTGTCGCGTGCATCGTGAGGAGTACCCCGCCAAAGAAAAGAATAGGTTTGATTAACTTCTCAATCGGGAGATCGTGGAAGAGTTTTCCAGCGACCAGCAACGCGAGAAAAAACAAGACCATGTAGAGAAAGCTTGTAATAATCTCTGTAGGGGCAAAAATCCGAGTAATTCCGAAGATGACGACAAAGAGGAGAATCAGCACCACAGTCCTTCGCAATACTGCGTTGACCTTTGGGGGTAATGCCAGTCGCCAGATAACCATGAATGCGAACAAAGCACTCCAGAATGTAAGAATCGATACATGATAGGAGTCGATATCGAAAAAGGCGACATCGCGGAATTGGCTAAGGACAAGGCGCAAACCCAACAGGAATACAATTACATGCGATGTCCACTTTGAAGGTAGTTGGCCGGAGTCCCCATTCTTAAGCCGCAAAAAGTCAATTCTCCTTTGGATTTCCATTGTCGCTACCACATTCGCTTCTCAACGATTGGACACCATACGTATGCCATCCCATACCCCCTTCAAGGCTAGCCTGAAACGGAGTAATGGAGTATCGTCGAGGAAAACGAAAGGCGAAAATGCTTTTCTGAGAACGTTGACCCACAGGAACAGTAGCTGGTACTTTCCCCTTGGAAATTGTTTTCGAAGGAGAAAGAGATTTCGAACGGAATAGTAGGTCTTCCACGCACTCTCACGAGTACGGCTAGCCAAGCCAAGCCCGAGAAAGCTTCTTTCACTAGTTTTTCCCCCAACCAAGCGTCTTACGGTTACATCTCTAATATGTAAGATGTTGTAAACTGCAGAAATTCGCAGCCCGTATTCAGTGTCATCGAATACTATGAAGAAATCCTCACTGGGATATCCAATTGTCGCTATCAAATCGCGATGCAAAAGGACCCCTTCCCAACACACGCCATCAGCGCGGCGCTGTTGAGCCCTGTCGAGGTCTTTATCATAGAAATAGGCTTTCAGTCGCACCAGATCAAACTTTGCAGGCCATTGAAATAAACTTCCGTCGGGGTTTATTCTCTCTCCAAGGATACAATATTCGCCGGCACTGTGTGAAAGCAGTTTTTCAAGTGCATCTGGCAACGGAGCCACATCATCATCCATCGTCCATACCCAATCGAATCCTTTTTCAACAGCCGTCCGGATGCCAATTGCGAATCCAGCTGCTGGTCCGTTGTTACTTTTGCTTGCTCTATAGATTACTTCGATTGACTTTCGTCGTGGATACCGGATTCTTTTACGTTTCCCAGATTCACCGCCGAGAAACCCCGCTTCAATGAGCATCTCCCTCGTGCCGTCGGTCGAGTTGTCGTCAACGATAATGACGGCCTGTAATGGCTGTGTTTGCTCCAACAACGCCTCAAGACAGACAGAGAGGAGCTGTTTTCGATTATGGGTTACAACGACTGCTGCGACGCGATGTGACATATTTGATGGGCACGTTTCAAGGACCAAAACAATGAGTTCCCGTTGGCTTATTTTTTCTTTGCCAGTTGTGACCACCAGGTTCGATAAAAACTTGGGTCAACGATTCGCAAACCATTCACGTGCAGAGCGTAGAGAAAGGCTACCATTACAAATAACTCTGTAACCAACCA
>BQML01000096.1 GCA_022180565.1 Bacteroidia bacterium | reverse complement strand
TGATGAAAGAGCTTCTTTGACCAGATCGTCAACATTCTCGCAAGCTCCACCGCATCCTCGTAATACCGGGACATCTGCAAGTCCATTTCCGTCCGCTCAAGCGCCCTTCTCATCGCAGGTGTCACTCGCCTGGCTTTCTTCATCCGGCGCAGAACTTCCTTATACGCCACTTTTGCCAGCTTCAGTGGCTTCGTCCTTGCCGATCCAAAGAAGACGATGGTATCTTTGATGCCATGGTACCGGAAGCGCCGCAACGGCTCCAGGAATTCCGAGAGCATTCTGATTGCCCTCGCGTCCGGGCTGTTAAGGAAATCGACGTTTCTGTATGCCTTGAGAGCCCTTTTTTGTTTATTTACCGTAGCCATTCAAGTTCTTTCATTTCAAAGGAATAAGGATAATCAGCTAAGAATGCGCATGAGGATTTAATCACTGGTCTCAACAGCCGAGGCCCCGAGAACAACATCAACAATTTGACGAAGGTACCGTTCATCGATGACGTCAAATTCATTCAGTTGATTGCTGTCAACGTCAAGCACACCGATCAGCCTATTGCCCCGGAGCATTGGAACAACGATTTCTGACCTTGAATCCGGATCACACGCAATGTGGCCCGGGAATCGCTCAACATCCGGCACAATGATTGTCTCACGCCTGGCCGCCGCGGTCCCACAGACACCTTTCCCCACGGCAATTCGGACGCAAGCCGGTTTCCCCTGGAAGGGTCCCAGGACAAGCTCTTTTCCCTTCATTAGGTAGAATCCCACCCAAGAGAACCTCCCCGGAAAAGCAACGCGCAATACTGAACTCGCGTTCGCCATATTGGCGACAAAGTCCGCCTCTCCCTCGAGCAAAGCCCTCAATTGCGGAAGGATTTCCTCGTATATCTCCTCTTTCTTACTTCCCTTGATAAGAATCGTTTCCATAAACCTTCGTAATCTCCAATGCCATGCTCCGCCCGCCTTCCCGCACACTGTACCCCACCTGTTCAATTCTTCTCACATACCCAAGGCCGTACGTCTTGTTTTCCCATTGCGCAAGACTAGTCAATCGACCCACCTCATCTTGGCCTAGATAAATTCTTGAAAGATCCGTCCAAGTCCCTGGTAAAATGCAAGTTACAAGATATTGTTGAACTTTTTTATAGGTATCAAGACGAGCAATGACTTCCTGGCCGACATAACATCCCTTAGTCCAG
>BQML01000095.1 GCA_022180565.1 Bacteroidia bacterium | reverse complement strand
TTCAAAAAACAAAGTAGTTATTGCCGACAATCAGAACTATGTGCTTCGAGTCTTAGACATTAAGAGCGGTGAGGAGGTGATGCAGGTTGGTAGAAAGGGAAAGGGGCCCGGTGAGTTTGAGATTATCAATAGAGTAAAAGTCCTTCGAAATGATGGTTTTTTTTTCATTGATAATGCTTTGATGCGAATCACCGAATTCGATCTTAATGGAAGCGTCAAGCGAACAATTCAATTAACACGAAAGGTGGGGGACTTTTTGTTTCTTGATGATTTTACAATGTTATTCAGCGCGTTCGAGTTTAAACGCGATTTCAAACCACTTAAAGTGTATTCGCAAAATAATCGGCTGATTATTGATGAATTTGGAACAATCGTGGAGCCCCAAGAAGGTATTTTTCGGGAGGTCGAAAAAGCTAGGGAGGTTCGAATGGGATCTTACGATATGTTTGACTGTCAAACCAAACTTACCGCTGTACCGGACACTAATTGGGTGTACTTTAGTCAAAGAAACCCTTATAGGATAGTGCGATACCAACTTCACAACGCTTATCAGATTGAATTTAACACCGAGGTTCCATTTTCGACCGATAGTAATAGAAGAATTCAGATCCGCTCGATTGATGGCAAAGAAGTTGTCAGGAAAGGGTTCGGCATCGAAGGTGGGGTTGTTTGCTTGCAGAGCTATAAGGGTTATGTCGTGGCAGTTGTTGTTAACAAAGATCTGAGCTTAAGTTACATTGATGTTTTCGACCGATATGGCACGTTAAAAAAAAGGATGCAAATTCCGGTTGAGATTCCTAATGAGAGAGTAGCTTGCAAGACCGCAGTGATTGGTGATGACGACGTGTTATACATGCTCCTTTATGATTTTAGGGATTTTATATCATGGATTGAGGTGTTCTCGTTTAGCCTATGAGCGTTCAATACCAATCTGAGAGTCGATTTGGATGGGGTACTATGGTAACAATCGGGTCATTTGTATGTATTATAATGACGCAAACCGCAATTTCACAGCCAACCAGGGGTGTCACCATAGAAGGAACTGTGAGAGGAGTTGGGGAGATGCCTCTGAGTGCAGCGCATGTTCATGTACTGAGTAACGCGCCGAGAATGCCGAGGAGAATCCTAGAGAGCACAGTTGTCCGTAATGGTGCCTTTTCTCTAAACTTTGCTAACCCAGGCTGCTATCGCCTACAATTCAGCGCTGTTGGCTACTATCCTGTTGAGATACCCATCTTACTTACTGAAGACACTGTGACTATTGCTGTGACTCTTCAGCATCACAAGCTAAAGGGAGCTTTTGAAGAAATACAAGTTATTGGGAACTTCAATGATTTCTCGTTTCGCAAAGGCATATTAAGAATGCGGAAATTGGAATCTGGCGTGTTCGAGGCAACGCTCCCTGTGCGTAATGGGTTGATTGAATACCAACTAGTTGGCGTGGACGTTTTTGGCCGTAGCATACAAGGTCAGCAAGCTGATTCGATAGCGTACGATGGAGCTGGTGATTACAAATCAGTGATAATAGCTCGCTCAGACAGTGTAACGATTTTGTTCGATCCATCTAGAGTTTCTCGTAAATCAAGCGAATTTAGAATTGATTTTGACCAAGGGGATCATCTTGCCAAGCTATTTTACGATTTTGTTCTCATTGCCGCTCGTCGGAATCCTCGTTCTCCTGAGGATGTGCCTGCTCTTATAAGCATGCTAATCGATAGGGAACAACGTGAAAAGGAGC
>BQML01000094.1 GCA_022180565.1 Bacteroidia bacterium | reverse complement strand
CCAAAAATCCCCTTGCCATGAAATTCATCGTCCGCTCATTCCGTCGGCTTAGCGACCGGTTATGCCGCGCTTCCAACGAAATTCCACAACACGACAAGACCCTACCACTGTCTCCACGGAGCTATTCTGCTTCGCTACCAACCAACACCCTAAGTACGGAGCGCGGCATAACGGTTGGGAGCTAAGCTGCGGCGGTAGTACCGACGGAATTGTACTACACAACCGTAGCCTCTTTTACGTCTCACGTCTTGCGTCTCGCTTCTCACGACCTTAGCCATGAATTTCGTACTCCGGAGGTTCCGTCGGCTTTAGCGACCGGTTATACAGGGGCACTCAATACTAAGGAGCGTTTTGCAGCAAGTTGAACGCTGTGGAGATAGTACTTACTGTGAGCCTGCGATATGATAAACAAAAGGCCATAGCGGCACGCAATTGTTAGCAGTTACGAGCCAAGAAAGAAATGATTAAAAAGATGGCAAGCACGCCCAGTGTTCCAATGATCCCACCGAGAACGGATAGGAACGCCTTAAACGCGCCAACGCTGGGTTCTTCGGATTTTGTAAGTGCCTTAATCTCTGGAGATTGCAAGGCTTGTTGAACTGTGGTCAGTCGGAATTGCCTGTATTGCGAAACCATGGCTATCAGTTTATCTTTGGTCAGATAAGATTGCTCAAGTGCACGTTGATAAATGGCGAGTACGTCGGACCGGACAGGTTTCAGACTCTCAGTCAGGAATTCGCTGCTGAAGAGTTTGTCACAGAGCTCCCAACCGCCGACCTCTTGATCGAAGTTCGGAATTGGCGGGTCAACAAAAGCGAAAAGATCTGCGCCACCCTTCTTGCGAAAGGAGTGGTGCCACTTCTGGCCAAAGTCATTGATAAGATAGAAGCCCTTGGAAATAGAGTTGTCGACTTCGACTACTTTATACAATGTTCCTCTCCGGAACATTACGCTTTTGGTTGCGAGGTTTGTGACATCTTGGACGGGGGTGAGTTCTTCACCAACACTGACCTGCCATTCCTTTGACGGGTCCAACCAAACGAGTCTATGGCTGGCCAGATGTGATTCCGCGAGGAACGCTTGCAAGAGATCTTTGACTGTAGATAAGTAGTCCGTCAACGAAGCCTGTATGGAAGCTCTTAAAGAAGTGTCTGTAACTGTTGAACGAATGGTGTCCAGCAATTTCACCTGGATTTCGGAAGCTTTTAGCTTGGTATCTGCATCAACAATCTGTGGGTAGAGTTGCTTGAAGGCAAGTGCACCGACGCCAGCTGAAAGCAGCGCATCGAAACACTGTTTGTTTTGTACAAACTGCGTGACCTTCACGACGATATCAACTAGCTGAGACAATAGAGCATTGTCTCTCTCCTTTTGGAGCTCAACAGCAAGCATCTGATTTGCGAATCGCTGTTGGGCCTCTGAGAGGTCGCCCACCCTTCGCATTGTTTCAATGTTGATGAACGTGTTCGTTATATCAAGCCAGTTTGCCATAGATTGAAATCCTATTCGGTGTAAGCATTAAGATCAATCGTAGCCGAACCAGTGACGAGCAAGGCATCCATCATTGTAAGGACCGTAGACAGGGTAACCTTTGTGATCACGTTCAAAAGTGCCAAAAGCAATGGCGCGCAATAATCTTTTTCAACAAAGTGAGCGTCGTTGTTTCCGTGTTAGCTGCCACGCCCAATTCAATTATTCCAAACAGCCCAATTCTGTAAGACATTAGGTTGGGGCGGAGTCCAATTCTTCGTTATGGTCATCCAGTAATACTCATCGATCAACTTAGGAACGCTTGACTGATTTCTGTTCAAGCGATGTGGCAATTCGGCTAGTGTGAATCCGTTAGCTTCGCACGTTGGTCTGATTCCTTGGAGTTGTTGATTGATTCGCCGTAAGAAGGCTACGTAAGAGTTTCCTGAACGATCATATTGAAATGAATCACGAATGGGATCGTCCCAAGGAGCGCACGCATTCGGTCGAACTGCAAATAGAATTTTCGCTGCACCCGTTGGGCCAACTGACACACGGATTTGATTTCCGTTCCGATTTCGGAATGATGCAGTGCGGTTTGCCAAGGAATCGTATGCATCGTTTATGAACTGGTAGTCAGCGTGAGTAAGTTCCCAGATGTTTCTTGCTTGGGGGAACATTAAATCGTTGAATTCGTTGTGCCACTGCAGCAATTCTTGTGCGTCGTTATCGTGATACTGGATAGCGAATTGGCGACACCCCCATTGATTTAGCCAATTCAGAAG
>BQML01000093.1 GCA_022180565.1 Bacteroidia bacterium | reverse complement strand
CTCATCACAAAACCCGAGAGATCGGAGAGTCTATTAGTCCCCACCGTGTCCCGCACTCCAACAATCCAAACATCATCCGGTCCAAATCCCCAGACACGCCATGCTGTCCATGTGAATGCTTGTTTACCGGGATTGGCTTCGGGAAACGATTCCGTGTAAACCGCCGTGATATCTGTCCACTGATTGCCGTCAAAATGCCAAATCTTACCCGTGAAAAGATATGGAGACCCTGCAATCAGGTAAACATCGTGCGCAGACGACCCCCAAATCCCGTAGGGATACGTATACTCTCCCAGCCCTGTCTTCGTCCAGTTGTAATCTCTGGGCGTCTTTTGTTTCTCCAGAGGCACAACCGGACTCTTGCACGCACTTACCCACAAGAGCACAACTAACACCAAATCTGCAAGAAGAAGTCTTTTCATCTTCTGTTCACCAGCGGGACGGGTAGTCAACATCAGGGGAGGAAGCGTCAAGATTATTTCCCGTGAAGAACATAGCCTGTTCCGGCGGCAACCCTACCGATTACAAATGCTTCCGTATCAAACATCAGTGCATCATAATAATAGATCGTAGAATCCGCACTCTCCAAACGGATCCGTTGAGCATTCTCGCCGTTGTAATGTACGATGTGCTCCCCGGGTCCTCCAACTGCCAGCATGTTGGTCTTCGACAGCCCTCTTACTGTTCTCAATTCGACACCCGGAACATCGAACAACGGCTCCCAAACATACGGAGCAATGCGCTTCCTCACCTGCGTACCTACAGCCGAGAAGAACTCATTCTCAATAATCACCGGCACATCGTAGGTGAGATATGGCGGTGCATCGGCAACTTCCGCAATACTCCAGTCTACACCATTCCATTCAAGGAGCGACAGATACTCTCTGCCATCGCCGGAACCAAGATTTACCCCCCACATGTACGCCTTTTGGGCGATCAATCCCAAGAATAGGTTGACATGGATAGAATCTCCAACAGTATATGAACTCCACGCAGATCCATTGTAATGGAAAATCCTTCCGAATGACCCGCCCACCCACAGATCGTCAGCATTGGTACCCCCGATGCAAAGGAGATGGATTGCCCCTTCTATGGCAATCTCCCGCCAAACGCCGCCATGATACCTCATCACAAAACCCGAGAGATCGGAGAGTCTATTAGTCCCCACCGTGTCCCGCACTCCAACA
>BQML01000092.1 GCA_022180565.1 Bacteroidia bacterium | reverse complement strand
GGAGATTCGGATACATCCTCAACCCAGCCAAAGGAGCTTATCTGCTGGGCAGATGCCCAAACCAGGAACAAGCGCACGAGCGCATGGACAGCCGCCTCATCCACCTCGGTCTCGCACCCGACATCATCCGCGATTCGCAAATCATGGGAGAAGTACTAAGGGATTAGTAGGGAAGTTGCAGAAGAAAGCGGAAGATTGCCTGTGAGGAGTATCAAATCCAAACCACCAACTGTAATAACTAAGTTGCCGCGATGCTTGCAATGAATGAGATCATTGCGCTCCCCAAAGGCGACACCGGCGATGTCCGCCCCATTGGCATCGGCAATACCTATCGGAAGATCGCATCCAAGGTCGTCTACAACAAGTTATCAGCAGCTTGTGCGGCGAAAGGCTTCTTCTACTCGGACGTGTTGCAGGGACGCTTTTCGAGGAAAGATGGCTATTGCGACGAGGGAGAGCCGTTCCAGAAGACGCAGCACGCCTCAAGTGTTTGCGGCATTGAGACCATTGTGCATCTCACCAACATGGCTCTCTCCATGCCCGGCGTGCCTCCCCTCGATCTGTACACGATCGATGCACGCAATGCATTCAACCAAGTCGATCGCTTGGAAGGACTGTTGCAAGCCGCGCACATCGATCGAGGTTGCCTGCCTCTGATACGGGCCATGTATCTGGAGGAATCCTCGAGCGCATTCTACGGGTGTGAGGATGGTGTGAGAACTATCACATCTCGCGCCGGATTCCATCAAGGAGATGTGTTGGGCTCTCTGATGTTTTGCATCTCTGCACAACCCCTGATCAATCACATCTGCGAGTCTGTGATGCAGCACTTCCCCGAGGCAGCTGCGGCGAAGACGGTGAAGATCAATTTCTATGTGGACGATGGCACCTTCGTCGCGCCACATGATGTCATGAAGCATATCATCGAGTTGCTGCAAGACGCCGATCTGCAAAGGAGATTCGGATACATCCTCAACCCAGCCAAAGGAGCTTATCTGCTGGGCAGATGCCCAAACCGAGAACAAGCGCACGAGCGCATGGACAGCCTCATCCACCTCGGTCTCGCACCCGACATCATCCGCATGCATCCGGACAACGAGCTCGTCACCGCCGATGGCGGCCTCGACGAAGCTCGTCGCTCGGATGTTGAGCGCCTGTACGGCGCGAAGGTACTTGGATCGTATGTGGGCTCGGACGCGTACATCTCTGCTCAGCTGCGAG
>BQML01000091.1 GCA_022180565.1 Bacteroidia bacterium | reverse complement strand
TACTGGAACAAACATTGTCATCCTTATATCTGGAAAAAACGACCTCAAGAGCAGATCCCATTACTAGGCGGCTTCGGTGTTCAAATTCGGCCTGATAGCATCGCTATTTAGCGAGAGAACCATTTAGCGGCAAAGCTGTTACGCCTTGTCCAAGCGGTAAGGTGATGTTTCCTGAGTGAATTACATAGCCTGGCAAGGCTTTACTCTTGAAATCTCGTTGAAAGGCAAGGATTTCTTTTGCCATTTCAGGTCGCGGTGTTTCGGAAAGTTTGATTTCCATTGGAATAAGACCAGACTGTGTTTCAATGACCACGTCCACTTCAGAACCTGCCACTGTTCGCCAGTAGTAAAGCGGTGGTTCCTCTCCGCGATGGAGACATGTTTTATACAGGTCGGAGATGACCAAGTTTTCAAATATCGCTCCGCCCATCGGTCCAGCCGCGGCATGTTCAATATCGCGCAAGCCGACGAGGTAACACAGCAGTCCTGTATCCACAAAGTAAACCTTTGGTGACTTGATTAGCCGTTTGCCAATGTTAGCGTAGTAGGGACGCAGCAGGAAAATCTGGAAACTAGCTTCAAGAATTGAGACCCAATCTTTAACAGTATTAACTGCGATTCCAACATCACGAGCAAGTTCGCTCAGGTTGAGGATTTGAGCGCTACGGGCAGCCAGAGCGCGCAGAAAGACTTGAAATTGCGTCAAATTACCGAGGTTTCTCAAGTTGCGTACATCGCGTTCTAAATACGTTTGGATGTAACTGGCTTGCCATAGGCGTACATCGCGCGTGAGGTCTGTGGCAATCTCCGGATAATAGCCTCGCAGAATTTGTTCCCATAAAAATGATGGTGTTTTAGTTGGGAGACCGGATAGTGATTTGTTTTCCCAAGGAAAAGTTCGGTTTGGAAAACTTGCCAATTCTCTCCGAGTGAATGGCAACAATTTGAGAACAGCCGCCCGTCCCGCAAGGCTTTCTGTTACCTGTTGCATTAGGAGCAGGTTTTGGGACCCGGTTAGGATGAATTGCCCGTTCCGACCGCGAGATGCATCAATCTTTTCTTTTATGTAGGGCAAGAGTTCTGGAACATATTGGATTTCATCGAATACGATTGGAGGGGGATATAGATTTAGAAATGCACGTGGATCGGTTTGTGCAGCTAAGCGCACGTCTGGTGGTTCAAGAGAAAGTACCTGATAGCTATTACCAAAGAGTTGCTTTAATAATGTTGTCTTTCCCGATTGGCGTGGGCCGACAATTACGGTGGCAGGAAACTGTTTGGCGGCTT
>BQML01000090.1 GCA_022180565.1 Bacteroidia bacterium | reverse complement strand
TCAATGAAGCCTTTGATCGTCGGGCCCGTCAACCATAATTACCCCACTTTTTGGGATGCAACCGGCTACTTGACACTAACTCAGAAAAGTGACATATTCGCAGTATGCTGCTTTTGGGGATTTATTAACGGTTGGGCGAGATCTGGCCAATGAAGAGTGGAAATTTCTGGGTCTACTTTTCCGAAATACCTGGATCTTGGCGTTGTGGATACAATGAGGATTGAAGTGACGGGGTCTTTGAACGTAAATATCAAAGGCCATGATGCTCAGGCTTGGAGGGTCTCCGAGCACTCAGAAGGGTCTATCCCCCCCCAGATATGCATGGCTTCGTTCCTTAACATCCGAGGGAGTTCATCTTATTGGAGGAATCTCGGACACTGATACCCTCCTGACTGAGAGAATTGAATACAAGTATCCCGCAGCTGTGGGCAATTCGTGGGATGTTCGGACCATTGCATACTCTTTGGACAGCCTGCGGTTCTACGATAGAGACACATTGACATATTCGCTGAAATCAACCGATGCGGAAATACAAACTCCCGCCGGAACATTCAGATGTTACCTTTATCAGTTCAGTAAGAGACCCGCCGATGATGTCGCAGCCGTTTGGGACTACAAGTACTACCTTGTTCCAGGCAAAGGTCTGGTGGGATACTTCGCAGTTAGCCAGAGTGACAGCACGATCAAGGAAAAGTCCTTACTCTGGAAATATCGAATTCAATAACAGTTGTTGGCGAAATTCTAAATGCCTGCAATCTGGTGAAAGGGGGTGGTTTAGTATGCGGGACAAGAATAAGTGAAGGGTGGTGTTTGCGCCACCACCCTTCGATTAGCTCATTAAGAAAGAGATTTTTTTTCGGGATTTTATTTCTTTGTTTCTGAGTCATGGGCTTTGAATATCCGAGTAGAGGTTGCAAAGATCTCCAATTTAGATGGATTAGATGGCAGGTGTTGACGTCTGCAAAAGCATTGCTGGGTGTATCTGCATTCTATTGAAAAGTGGACCCGCCATGCAAAATCGTGCTTGATTTTAGTTGTGGTAATTTTAGTGTCCCGATAGATTCGCCACCGTCGTGGGGTCATGCGATGGCTGGCTTCACTAGGCCATCAACTTCATAGGGGCCATATGAAATCAACCGCAGTGGTAACGATTGGATTCTTGGCTTTCAGTAGTCTTACTTGTTTTCCCGTTGATTTTCCTGAATCCCCCGGATTTGAAACAGTTCAAACTGATCATGCTCGAAAATGACGATAATGAACTGTTTCCTGTTTGGCAAAGCTACGACGGCTGGGCAAAGGCTCTTGCAGCGTTCAAGGGCGCCGAGACTTCCCTTCAAGTAGAAAAAACCAAGTCAAACATCCTTCCTCTTGAGTTTTTTTTCACAGAGTCGCAGCTATACAATTGGACCGTCACACACGCGGGGGGAAACGTGAACCTGCCTGACGCCGGATTAGATTGGAATGTGGCGATCATTAGTGCCATTGATGATGTGGATTGGGACATAGAGCCTCTCCCCGCGGTTGGGTTTACGTACCACAGGGAACAGGCCGCCGATGGGTCGCATCATCCCGCTCGAGCTTACGTCATGAATCAAAGAATCCGAGACCAATTGCCTTGGAACGATTACTATAGTCAAACGGCAAACTTCACTGGAACCGGTGTGCACGAACTCGGCCATGCAAGAGAACTTGACGAAGCAGACCATTCCAATCATTCAGGGTCTTACCAAAACTCTTGCATCACGTGGGACAACAGTCTTGCCGATATTGTGAACATCAAGTTTTGTGATGGTCATGAGTACGAAATGAAAAACGTAACATGGTGATTGGAGGCAACTCAGCATGATAAAAAAACTCTGCCTGATATCAATCGTCGGATTCACCCTGCAAGCTCAGAATTCCGTTCACCTTGATGTCGTGATGGATAAGAATCGATTCCTTGAAGGTGAGCCCATTTTCTTGGGAATATTATTGTCGAATCCTGGACCAGCAGACATAGAAATACCTCGTCCATCAGTCTCTGCCGGCTCGCTCGCCCTCTTGATACAAGACGACAAGGGAGCGAAACTGAAGTACAGAGGCAAGGTTATAACGGGCCTGGGGGATTCAAAAACAACCCTCAAGGCAAACGGGGAAATCTATATGATGGAAGAAATAACCATGAGCTTTGGAAGGCTTTTCAGTGCATCTGCCCTCGGCAGGTTCTTGGAACCAGGCGCCTACAAATTGCATGTTCGCTTCCACTACGCTGGCTCAGAAGTTGCATCTGAAACGCAGGATTTTCTTGTTGTACCCCCTGAAGGTGTAGAAAAAGACATCTACGAGTTATTCCGGTCGACCCTGACAAATGTCTCTTATGGTAGAGCTGATGTGGGACAAGCGGCCTCTACATTGCTTTCGTTTCATTCGAGTTATCCAAATAGTCCCTATACGCCCCTTGCTCTTTCCATTCTCCCCGGCTGGTATGAATATCGCTTAGGAAATGCGTCGAAGGCGAGTCTTGTCGAGAAAATCATCGCTCACGAATATTCGGCCTCTGGCAAGGCACAGCCCTTTATCAAAAAGATCCTTACTGAAACCGCTTCTAGACAAGACCGAATTGACTTGTTGACGGCCCTTATTGCCAGAACTCAGGGTTCTGTAATAAACAAGGTAATGGTGAAACTCTTGGAAAAAGAGTGACTTTCAAATCAGTAATGTTGGAGCTGTCATCATGAAACTCGTTCGACTTTATATCAGTGGGGCTATTATCATACTTCCACTAGTCTCATTTTCACAATCTTCCTACCACACTGGCCATTCGGAGCCGCCCGTTCAAGTGCTTGCGGCGGACGCTGTGGATAGGCTAACAGCGTTAGTACGAGAGCAGAATCTGGGAAACCTGATAGCTTTCTCTGAAGCAGACCCTTCGCTGGTTTCCCGGTTCAATTCTGTCTTCTCGCTCTTGAATCGTCGCAAGATCGCTGAATCACCTAACGCTAGAGTAAATGGAACAATGGACTTTTATTCGAAGATATTTTCAATAACACAGAAATCAGATTCTGTTCTTATGGTGCTCAGTTGCTGGTTTGGACCTTACCCCATTTGATAGACAGTGAGAAAAGCCACATCTTCCAGACAAGGAGGATGGGCAATGGAAGCAGACAAGAAGCGCAAGACGTATGACCGAGAGTTCAAGGTCAATGCAGTTCATCTGGTCATTGAAGGTGGTCGGAAGGTTCGAGAGGTGGCCCGAGAGCTGGGGATCGATCCGAACACGCTGTACCACTGGAAGCGAGAGCTGTTAGAGGAACGAGAAGGGGCCTTTCCGGGGAAAGGGCATTTGAGTCCTTTGGAAGAGGAGAACCGAAAGCTCCGGCGAGAGTTGGCCGAGGCAAAGGAAGACCGGGAGATTTTAAAAAAAGCCCTGGCATATTTCTCCAAACACGGGAAGTGAGGTATGAGTTTGTGAGAGAGCATGCCGGGCAGTACCGAGTCAGCAGGCTGTGCAGGCTGTTGTCCTTGAGCCGGAGCAGCTACTATGCGTGGAGCCACCGGCTGCCGAGTCAGCGCACAGCCGACAACAGGGCTCTCCAAGGTCGGATCCAAGCTCTGTATGCTCAAGGCCGTGGTGAGTACGGTAGCCCGACGATCTGCGATATCCTGCGGGAAGAGGGGCATCAGGTCAATCGCAAGCGGATCGCCCGATTGATGCGGGAAATGGGGCTTCGTTCGAAGATTGCCCGTCGCTTCAAACGCACGACCAAGCGATGCAAAGACCGGGATGCGGCTCCGAATCTCTTGCAGCAGAACTTTGCCGCCAGTGGACCCAATAGGGTTTGGGTCTCGGACATCACGCATATCTGGACCGATGAAGGCTGGTTGTATCTGACGTTTATCGAAGATGCCTGGTCCCGGCTGCCGGTCGGCTATGCGATGACAGCGCACATGAGAGCCGAAGCCGTTCTGCAGGCCCTTGCGATGGCTCTCGGTCGAAGAGCGGTATCTCCAGGCTTGATCTTTCATTCTGATCGGGGCAAGCAATACGTTGATGCCGGTGTTCGCTCGATCCTTAAGGAACGTGGCATGCTTCAAAGCATGAGTTCCACGGGCAACTGTTACGACAATGCGATGGCCGAATCTTTCATCGCAACGATCAAGAAGGCGCACGTCTTCTGGCATCGGTACCACACCAGAGACGAGGCCC
>BQML01000089.1 GCA_022180565.1 Bacteroidia bacterium | reverse complement strand
TGCTTCTTCCCTTGCCAGCGGCCTCTATATCTATCGCCTCACAGCAACCGACAGATCCGGCCACAAGATCGTTGAAAACAAGACCATGTCGCTCGTGAAATGACCATCCTAACTTTCCTGCACCGGCGGCGGCCTAACCGGTCGCTACCGCCAAAAAGACGGCGGGCAGGCCCCCGGAGTACGAAATTCAAGGCAAGGAGAAGTGAGACGTGAGACGCAAGAAGCGAGACGTAAAAAAGGCTACGGTGGTGTAGTACAGTCCCCACCTTACTACCGCCGCGGCTCCCGAAGGGATCCCTTCGGGATTAGCTCCCAACCGTTATGCTGCCGCCGGTAGCACTTGACTTTTTCCCCGTCGTTCCGGACATTGCCGATGGTTTATGATTTGTTCTGTGGGAAACGATTCGTAAACGAACACTCCCTAAGGGGGACTCAATGCGACAAACCTTTTTCTCCCCGGCCCTCCGGACTCTAATCTTTCTCTTCCCTGCCTCCGTCTCGATTCAGGCGCAAGTTATCATCAAAGAGCGGGTTTCTATTGACCCAAAGAGCCCTGCTCCGGTTGCTACCGCCACACCTTCGGGTCCACTCCTTGTTCTTGACGGCAACACGGTGAAAACAACTATTCCCGGCGTCATACTCTCTGGATCCTTGAGCATCTCGCCTAGTGCAATTCCAAACAACACGGGCTATGAAGTCTGGGTAAACCTTGGAGGTTCTTCCTTTCTGATTCGCAAAGACGGGACCGGATATTGCCTCGATACGACAGCACAGGAAATGAATCCTTTTCCCATGACACTTCCCGGCTGTGGTGCGATTGGAATGAGCGCAAGGACATTCGTTCCTGCACCCTGGGTTTGGAGTTGTGCAGTTCGTGAGGCCGGTGTTGAAACACCTCAGGTCAGCGGAAATACGGCCACCTTCGTTGCAAATGGAACTCTTTGGTACACCAACTTTACGGCTACACTCACGATCACGGCATCACTTGATGAAACGTATCAACCGGCCGAGGTCATCGTCAGTCCGCAATCGTATTCCTTGAACTGCAATGGCTTTACCACGGTGACCGTGGAACTCCTTAACGGACGCGGAGAGCCCTATTTGCCATGTGGCAACGCTTCAGTTCTTGCAACGGCTTCCATCGCGGCAAAGGGGCCTTATGCTTATCTCGAGGGAAACGGCCAATCGGGCCAAACCATTGACATCCTAATAAGCAGCGGTCAGGGAACATTCTTAGCAGTTCTCGATACATCGCGAGGAATCATTCCTGATGGTTCGGACGTTGGCATCATCAATGTCTCCACGCAGGGGGTTATCGGAGAAAATGCAATCAATCTCACTTGCGAGTATCCACCGCCCAGCGTAGCCATTGTTTATCCTGGCCAAGATACAACAATCATGCTAACACCAACTCATCAGCCCGAATTGCATTTGCGGGAGGAGCATAGCCCACCATCTGGACAATTTGAGCCATCGATTACGTGGGATCCAGCCGAGGTCATTGTAACGGCCGAGTATTACAATCAAATCACCGACAGCTTGGTCTTGCCAATCAGCGTTACTGCAGAGAACGAAGGCGGGACTGCAACATACGAGCGAAAGATTGTTCTCAAGAGAGCGTGCAATGTGTCGCCTCCCAGGTATCCGCAAGGAGGGATAGGGTCGGACCGGCCAACCTGGGCTGACAGCCTTTACGACAACTCTACCGGTACAATCGCTGGCTGGGGGTGTGCGCTTTCGAGCATGGCAATGGTTATGACGGCATTTGGAGATACTGTTAATCCCGGCCAGCTGAATGCCTGGAAAAAAGAGCGGTCATTTCAAGATGGAGGCTTTGACGGCCTTAGTGTTAACTGGCATGCAATCGAGAAGTATTCTTCTGGCAGAATAAGCCAGTCCGCGATTCACAAGAACCAGTTTAAAAACAAAGCCAAGAAACTCTTGGACTCAACACAGATAAGCAATCCCAATGTTCTTGATAACTTCCTAACACAATGCAATTTGGTGATTGTACAAGTGTACAATGACCAAAGTCCCCCAAGCAGAAGCGGCCAGCACTGGGTTGTTGTTACTGGGAAGGAAGGCGCCAGATATACGATACTCGACCCAGGTTCGAGAAACCAGAGTTATCTCGATGAATATGGGTCGTTTTGGAAGTATGTTGTAGTGGCAAAGAAGTCGAACTGAATATTGAAGGAGCCCTGGTCATGAGACTCTTCTTCTTGGTTGCATGGATTACTATGTCGCTGAATTCAGCTCTCGGGCAAACTGGCAGCTCCATTAGAATAAGCCTATGGTCACCGACTGCTGAATTTGTATTCATGGATTCTCTCGGACGGCGAACAGGTTACAATCCAATTGTGGATAGTTCTTTCCAAGAGATCCCCGGAGCCGGCTACAGTCATGAGGGAATGGACAGTGAAGACCCAAACCTGCCAGCCGTGACGGCAAGCATTCTTGAGTTGAGTCCTGCCTTTACGGGATCATTCACTCTGAATGTTGTCGGCCAAGAAGTTGACGAGGAAGACATCACTCTACGAATATATCTTATTCGAGAAAGCAGTGGCGAGTTCTTTGAATTCGCTGATAGAGTTTCAAAGACTCGTATGGCTCAATACCGTATTAGCTACAATCTCGATACGACAAAACCCTTGATCGCGGAGCCTCTTTCCAATGTCCTCTCTAACTCTTCCCTCTTTGCCACGCACAGCCTGTGGCTGGAGCAGAACTCGACCGTGTATTCGGGAGATATCGGTGTCAACGAGGCAGGCTCTCCACCCTTTCTCAATTCCGACGTGGAACTGACCATCGGGATCGGCACGACCGTGTCGTCAAAGTCTGTCAAAGCCAACCGGATCAAGGTCAAGGACGGGGCAATGATTTCTGCCCATGTCTACTACAACGAACTTGAGA
>BQML01000088.1 GCA_022180565.1 Bacteroidia bacterium | reverse complement strand
AGCAAATCCATTTGCAAGCCGAAATGTCGGTGCGAATCCGCTTGGTGCTCTTGCTCTGTCAAGTAGATAGGAAATCATTGATAGGACTTCATCAAGTTCGGCGGGCGAAGAATAAGGCAAATGTGGTTGCCACGCCTGCGGTGATGCCTGCATTGCCTCGGAAATCTTCTTCCAGGATTCGGTTAGTTCTGTGACCTTCTGTCGGAGTTCATCCATTCGGTTGTCCTTTTAATTATGAAGCCGCAAGCCAATGACGCATAACGTCTCGGCAAACAACGCCGCCGTTTTGCGAACTATCGAATGACAAATTCATCTTGTGCAAAACGGTGGAACGAGCACAACTAATTGTCTTGCCGAGCTTCAACATTGCCTTATCAAATGAGCGAGTGTCGTTGTTTGCCGTGTTATGTGCCGTTGGCTCGTCAGACTATTTCTTATTACAAACTGAAACAACTCCATAGGCAGCTGTTGTCTCCTTGGATTCGCCATCGCTTGCAAAGGGATTGCTACCTTCATTGACAATCGAGACCTTGAGCCTGCCCCGTTCAGTCTGCTTCTGAACGACGCAGCAGACAACCTCATCGTCGTCTAGGTCGACAGTTTGATTTCCGGTACCATCGACCGTCCTTCCACTGAAACTCCCACTCCAGCTTGTGTCGGACTCAACCTTCGCTTTCCAATCGTCGGAACAACCAACGAAGACCACAGCTACGGCGACTATGAACAGATAAAATAAGCGCATAGGCTTTCCTTTCAGAATGAGTTGCTACTTTTCTTTAGTGGGGTCTAGAACGCCAGAACTAACCTTGAGTCGCACCTTGCTCATTTCTTCACCAATAGCCTTCTCATTGTAGCGCCAGAGTTTGCCAGACTGTGTTCTAACTTGAGCGACAAAAGACACAACGGTTAGGAGTTCGCTGACCTCGTTCTCCCAAGCTCTCCAACTTCCAATATCTTTGAGTTGAAAAGCATTATTTGGAGCAACATCGCCCACATAAGTACCGCGAAGGGTTTTGATGTGGTCGCCAAAAACGTCGTAGAGCAGGAACCGAACATCAATCGCTGAAACCTGTTCTGATGCATTAAGTGTCCCAACGGGTTTGTAGGAGTAGCTCCGGTCGTCGTAGAGAGTCTTGATACCTGCCGAATTGAGTTGAACGGGGCAGGCTGGGTCATTGAATGTTATGAATGATCGCCGAAGGGTAGAATTCTTGTTGACCTTCACTCCATAGCCAAGTTCGGTAACAACGGATCCGCCGTCTTCCGTGCTCACTTTGATAGATTGGCTAACTGCGTGTGATGAGATCAGTATAGAAATGGCGAAGCCCAATACGGTTGACTTCTTCATTGTTGAGTTCCTTCTGTTAGTGAATTGAGAGCCAATGGCACATAACGTCGGGCCCAACTACGCCGCTTCTCTTCGCCCTATAACTGCTTTATTCT
>BQML01000087.1 GCA_022180565.1 Bacteroidia bacterium | reverse complement strand
GATCGCTCGTCATAATGGGGATTTTCATCGTTTCTCTAACATGGTTTGGCCTTCGCCACCAGGAAATCTGGGCCTTCGTAACCTTAGGTATAACGGGAGTAATTGTTCTCCCTTACTGGTACATAACCTTCAAGCCCTACCTGGATGCCGGAATCTCGATTGGGTTCGGCGATCTTCCACCGATTTTTTGGATACCGACACTCGTTCTCATTCCAGGAATCGTATTCGGTTGGCTCGGCCTTCGATCCTAAACTGTCACACTAACTTGCGGCGCCGCCCTAACCGGTCGCTAAAGCCGACGGAATGAGCGGACGATGAATTTCATGGCAAGGGGATTTTTGGCAAGACAAATGGAAAACGAGGTTACGCGGAGTAGATTCAGCGGTCCAGAGTACGTTAGTAAAGTTTTCGTCGCCGCTGGCTTAGCTCCCAACCGTTAGGCAGCCCAACATCGTAAACGATGGAGATATGATGAGCAAAATTCTTGTGGTAACCCCATTTGTTCTCGTTCTTCTTCTTTCTTGCTCGAGCTCGCACATCTCCAGCTTTCGAGACCCTCAACTCGCCTCCAATTCTTATTCAAAACTTCTTGTTGCAACAAATCTGAAATACGAATACATCGATACCTTTGAAAGCACCTTTTCAAAGCACTGCCGCCAGAACGATATTCAACCAATCTATTTTTGGAGGCTCTTTCCGCCAATCCAAACCTACGATACAGCTTATGTTGAAAAGACCATCTCAAACATTGATGCGGATGGTGTTCTACTGATTACTTTTACCGACGTTGCACACACTGTACTAATCCCTTCTACTTCCACAACTTTCGATTTTGGGTGGCTTAATAGGCGCATGAAAAACCCAACCTGGACTCAGACTTCATCCAACGTAACTACACCAGCACACACAGCCGTTGAGTACACTCCATCCATTTCGGCAGAGATCTATAGCATTTCAACTAAACAGAAGGTGTGGGTCGCGTACTACAGTAGCTCAAGAGCAGAAAGGCCCCAACTTCTTTTTGATATCTATTCACGAAATATATTCAATGCTCTCAGGAAGGATTCTGTTATTGCAAAATAGATGTTGGGCTGCCTAACCGGTCGCTAAGCCGACGGTGCCTCGCGAGCGCGACAACTCATGGCAAACACGTGTGCAAATGAATTTCGGATTGCGGATTTTGGATTGCGGACTGCGAAACTCCGCGGCGCGGGTCGTGCAGTACAAACTCGAACATTCTACCGCCGCGGCTTAGCTCCCAACCGTTATGCGGTGGCGCCTTAATTCATAAGAGCGTTTTGCGGCGGCGACATTCAACAATTACTTGGGGAGGTTGAAATGAAACATTTTATGGTCGTTATTGCTATGGGGTCACTCATCGCTTGCCAACAAAGCCAAGAATATGAACTCACCACACACGGTGGGTCTACCTATCGTTTGGAGAGACGCTCCGGTCAAATTAGCATTGTTGAGGGCACAAAAATTATTCCGTTGGAGGAGCATTCCACCGATTTGGCAAACGACGCAGCAACAAAGCTTCGTGAAACTAAGACCTGGCCACAGATTGACCTCCCTCAATTGGATAGCTTGAAGCTTAACCTTCGGACTCGATGGCGCGAAGGCTACGTCCATTTCATCTTCACCGTAACCCCTTACAATAGCAGAATTCGTCGCGCACACCAAGAATACCTTGGTTCCAACAATTTTAAGCTCAAACTCTTGGATTCCGGCGGATTTGTAATCATTGAGAAGCAGATTAACCTAACCGACATGACTAGAACCGTTGACGACAAAGACAAAGCGATCGGATTGCAGATAAACGCGAAGCTCCCATGCTCCGCCGAGACGTACCTAGACATTGAACATTGGACTTGCGGCTGGCAAATCTGATCTATTCTTTGGCCGCAAAACGCTGGCAAAATCAGAAAGCGGCGCCACCGCATAACCGGTCGCTAAAAGTGACGGAACCTCCGGACGATGAATTTTCACCAATTGTGCAATTTTAAAACTCAGCGGCGCAAAGCAGTGTACGTTAGTAGGGTTTTCGTTGCCGCACTTTAGCTCCCAACCGTTATGCCGCGCCCCGTACTTAGGGTGTTGGTGGGTAACGAAGCAGAATA
>BQML01000086.1 GCA_022180565.1 Bacteroidia bacterium | reverse complement strand
TCGGCTTCCGCTGGTCTGGCAGGCTTGACCAGCGCTCTCGAAAATGCTTCATCAAACTCAATACCTTCGCCAAATTGAGGTGAAAAAATAGGGCTTTTCGGGTAAAGTAGGTTTGCAAACACAAACTGAAACCGAGAAGCCCATGACAGAGATTGTAGCGCTTTTACAAAGCATAGCTCCAGTGATTTCAACAACCGTCCTGCGGCAGTTGAGTCAGGCGGTGTACGGCATGTTGATTAGCAACGGACGGATCACGATGTTGGAACTATCGCGTTGGACAGAGAAAGGTGGAAGTTACCGAACGATTCAACGCTTATATCACACGCCAATGGTATGGTTGCAAATCCAATGGATGCTGTTCATTAGTCTGTTACGTCGAACCGATCGCGAGTACATAGCGGCAGGCGATGAGGTGGTACTTGGCAAGGCAGGCAGGACGACGTATGGATTGGGGCGTTTTTTCTCCAGCCTGCAAAACCGAGCGATCCCTGGCTTGTCGTTCTTTGTCTTTTCGTTGCTTGACGTCCAGGAACGGCAATCGTATCCCATTCAAGTCGTGCAAATGATCAAGGAGCCGAAGCAAGCAAAGAAGAAAGAAAAAGAAACTCAAGCGAACAAGCGTCCGCTGGGACGCCCGAAAGGCAGCAAAAGCAAAAAGAAGCAACCGCCCATCCTGAGCGCGGAATTATTGCAGATTCAGCCGATCTTGCAGGCATTTCTGGCAGTTTTGAAGGGTGTTTTGACGGTGCGCTACCTGGTGATGGACGGTCATTTTGGAAATTATCCGAGCGCCTGGATGGTGTTGCAGGCAGGTTTGCAACTGATTTCCAAATTTCGTTCAGATGCCGCCCTCTATGAACCCTTCTCAGGCAAGTATAGCGGACATGGTCCTCGCTCGAAATATGGAGACAAGGTCAATGTTTGCAAGATGAAAAAGAAATACTTGAAAGCGGATGACGTCGAAGCGGGCATTCGCACCCAGATCTACCAAGCCGCGCTGCTCAACCGCGAGTTTGCCTCCCCGATCAACGTTGTGGTCATTTTGAAAACCAACCTTTCAACCAAAAAACAAGCGCATGTGATTTTGTTCAGCTCCGATTTAGAATTGTCTTACGAGAAACTGTATGATTACTACACCTTGCGCTTTCAGATCGAATTCAACTTCCGCGACGCCAAGCAATATTGGGGACTGGATGATTTTATGAATGTGAAACAAACTGCTGTTGCCAACGCCGCCAATCTCTCGTTCTTCATGGTCAACTTCAGTTCCATCCTTCTGCGGCAATATCGAAAGAACAATCCAGTGTTCAGTATCTTGGACTTGAAATCCCACTACCGTGGCTGTCGATATGTCGCCGAGACAATAAAATTGCTTCCGCGAAAACCTGAAGGCATTTTATTGACTGAGATTTTTCAGCAAATTGCCCGATTAGGCATGGTTCATCCCGCTTTTGAACCAGTTTCTACCGCCTAATTGGCGAAGGTATTGTAAAAAGCAATAAATTGAGTAGCAGAATAGAGTTATCTTCAAAATAGCTAATCCATGATTTCAAAAAACGCCCAACAAAGTGTCCCATAAGATCATCGGGATGATAGCCCTGGCGCGTGGGAGTGGTGCCTTCGGCGGCGTTCGGCACGCTTCGAGTTTTCCCTGCTATTATCTGCGCGCGGGCAGGCGATCAGTTTCAGCCCTAAAAGCGAGTTCGCTCTTCCATTTTTTCCTGCCAAATCCCATGAGCGGAAAGGTTAACCATGCGGGTTTGTCTCATCCCTTTGCGAATCGAAATCAGGAACCCGTCGGCGAATCTGCGGCGTTTCTAGCAAAGGCTGAGGGAAGCCTCGCCGCGTCAACCCGACCTTGTCTGCCTGCCC
>BQML01000085.1 GCA_022180565.1 Bacteroidia bacterium | reverse complement strand
TGCGCCGCAAGCTTGGTTGTAAGTAACGACTTCTCCTGACTGCGCAATTTCCCCATAACGTTTAGCGTAAGCACGCCGTTGTTTTTGCCGCTCAAAGATGATGCGGCGAAGGGCGCTATAAACGACTCATTGTTTCGCGCCCGTAGCCGCAAACCAACTCGCGGCAAAAACAATGGAGCGACCACAACTGTCTTTTCAACAGCTTCAACCGAGCCCTATCAACAAAGGGAGCGCCGTGCTTACGCTTGTTAGCCGCCGTTTGCAAACGTTAGTTTGTCACTAACTCTGTTGCTGGTTGTGCCGCTTGAGCCTTGAGTTCGTTTACGATAGAAGTAATAGTGCCGGTTGATCGTGCAAGCCACGCTGAATATGCGGCTCTGCATAGCCACACGAACGAAACGATCGCACCAATGACATATATGGCTGTCCAAACGTTAGGCTCGAATATGAATTTTCGGAAATCTGCTGCGACTAACGTAGTAAGCAAGGCAAGAAAAATGCTCAAGGGGGTGAGCCACTCTCGTTTAGCAGTGATGTTGTCTCGATTCTTCATAAGGCAAAGTGTGACTTTGTCCACCGTTGTGAGTATGACCTCTTGCCCCAGATTCTTGTGGATGGTCAACTTTTGAGTGAACTCTTTTTCAATCTCGATTTGGCTCGGAGTAGTCATTGCTGACCTCCTTCCAGAAGATCGAGTAGACCAAGGACGCCTAGTGCGTGCTGGCTTGTAAACCCGCAGTTCGAACAGATAATAGCGATGGTTGGAATAGAAGGGCCGCCGAACACAAATCCGGCTTTGGGATTGGATTGTATTGGGTGGTTCAAGTAACCATCGGCCAAAACGAAATTTCGATGCCCGCACATTGGGCAGCCTGCGCGAACCCCCTTCTCGGTTAATTTATCGACTATCTTTTTCTTGTCTGCCTCGGAAAGTGGAGTGAGTGTAGGTGCGATCATTTGATCTCCGTGAAATTGTGAGTTTGCAAATGGCGG
Organism: Bacteroidia bacterium; assembly: GCA_022180565.1. Lineage (GTDB taxonomy): Bacteria > Bacteroidota > Ignavibacteria > UBA10030 > UBA10030 > JACQPU01. The sequence goes on along the minus strand of BQML01000085.1, from coordinate 1,713 downwards.
CTAACGTGTGCAGCAACACGCCGTGCCGACCACCACTATTCAATGATTCGAATCAAGGCCTGTGGTGGGCGGCATGGAGCACGTCAACTATTTTCTACACAGCCTTTTCTTTGACCCAAAACGAATGTGCGTCGTGTTGCTGCTTGTTATGGGAAGTTGGCGCTGAGACTTTCCGTTATTGGCATGGGCTTGCGGTGCCGTATTCTTTCCCTTCATGACCTTCTGTACTGAAGGGCGCACCGCAAGCTCGGTTATAGATCCGCACTTCCCGATGTTGCGCCAATTTCCCCATAACGTCTCGCCCAACAACGACGTTGCTGAGCGACCTATAATACTTCCTTTGTTTTGACTTAGAGACGATTTCGGAGCGAAGCAATGTTCTCCTTCGCTTTGACTTTGCCCGTTGTTGGGCGTGTTATGCGACGTGCGACGGCCACGCTTTTTGTTTCCGATTTCATTTCAGCCTGTGGCCGGAGCATGGCGTATAACGTTTAGCGTAAGCACGCCGTTGTTTTTGCCGCTATCGAACGAGTGCGCGGAGCCGCTATTGCCGATCCGAAGCGTTCCCTTCGAAAGGCATCCCTTCGGGACAAACGACTCATTTTCTTGCGGCGGAGCGCACATACTCCGCCGAAGGCGGACGGCAAAAACAATGGAGCGATCCGCCGAAGGCGGAGAGCGTCGTGGTTACGCCTGTTATGCGTTCGTGCGTGGCGGCCGTTGGCAAGTGACCCGGAAAAGGCGTATCTTTAGGAGAATTCACATTCGGATTCTTTCCATGAGTTCGCTGTCAACCCAACTCTCGAATATTGGGCCTATTTGCGCCAAGTATGGTGTGCGTTCGCTTGCCATCTTCGGCTCGACGGCCCGTGGCGAAGAGCGTAGTGACAGTGACCTGGACATGTTGGTAACGTTTTCTGGTCCTGTCAGTTTCCTCACACTCGTTGCCCTTGAGCGGGAATTGACGGAATTGCTCGGCCGTGAGGTTGACCTTCAGAGCGAAGGGGCGCTTAGCCCATACCTTCGGGATCGTATCCTCAAAGAACGTCAAGTCGTCTATGCCGCGTGACGACCGGGTGTATCTTGAACATATTCGAGATGCAATCACTCGAATTGAGCAGTATACAAAAGGGATCGACGAATCTGAATTCAAACGAGAAGCTCTGATCCAGGACGGTGTGATTCGCCAACTTGAAATCATCGGGGAAGCCGTCAAACGCCTTTCACCCTCGTTTTGTTCTTCCCATGCTCATATTCCGTGGCAGGATATCGCCCGCATGCGTGACAAGTTGATCCATGACTATTTCGGTGTTGATATCGAAAAAGTCTGGTTGACGGTCAAAGAAGATCTGCCGCCCCTGAAAGCCGAAATCTCAGCCTCCCTCGGCAAGAAGTAGATTCCCTCTGAAGTACTTCGCGTGCATTGAATTCCCGGCCGCCGCGAATGACGCATAACGTTTGGCGGGTTTATGTGAGCGCCGTAAACCCGCTTGTTATGTGCAGCGCTGCCGACAGCTCACTTTGTTAATTGCATTTTGATCGTTTGCACAAACGGCTTTCCTTCGTTTGAAATTACAGAAATCCGCGCAAAATATACACCACCCGGCAAATATGAGCCATCAAACGTCGCGGTGTAGAAGCCTGCAGGTTACGACAGATTGAGAAGTCGGCTGAGTTATATCGACCGGTCTCAAAGAAAGAACGGCGGAAGAT
>BQML01000084.1 GCA_022180565.1 Bacteroidia bacterium | reverse complement strand
ACGACAGATTGAGAAGTCGGCTGAGTTATATCGACCGGTCTCAAAGAAAGAACGGCGGAAGATCGAAACCCTCCTGGGTCGGATTCGAAAAAGCCGCTCGGTGAACATTCGTATTGCTGAGAATGTCTTGGAAGAGTTGAAGCGGCGATCTCGGCGCGAAGGACTTCCCTATCAGACCCTGATTTCGAGTATTCTCCACAAATACGTAACGGATCGATTAGTCGATGAAGATGCGATCCGGAAATCCCTCCGACTGCTGCAACGATAAGCCTGCCGCCGTGGCCAACCGCACGGCCATGGCGCATAACGTCTGCAGCAACACGCCGTGCCGACCACCACTATTCAATGATTCGAATCAAGGCCTGTGGTGGGCGGCATGGAGCACGTCAACTATTTTCTACACAGCCTCTTCTTTGACCCAAAACGAATGTACGTCGTGTTGCTGCTTGTTATGGGAAGTTGGCGCTGAGACTTTCCCTTATTGACTTGGGCTTGCGGTGCCGTATTCTTTCCCTTCATGACCTTCTGTACTGAAGGGCGCACCGCAAGCTCGGTTATAGATCCGCACTTCCCGATGTTGCGCCAATTTCCCCATAACGTCTCGCAAAACACCGCAGTGCTGTTGCGAACTCAAAAACGATGCGGCTGATGCCGCTGCTAATGATTCATTTTATTGCGGCGGAAGCCGCAAACCAATTCGTGAGCAACAGCATTGAGCGACATCTATAATCCTTATCAAATGATGGAGCGCCGTTGTTGCCGCTGTTATGCGTTCGTTGGCTTGCGGCGTTCTAAACTCATTTTGTTGGGTTGTCTGGTTTCTGCTTTGAGCCACCTTTTAGGCTTTCAAAGAAAGATTTCGCAGGCGTGGCATCCTCGGACGATTTTTGATAGACGCGTAATGGTTCGTGTGAAAGGATCTCAATCGTCTTACTTGCCAGCATCAGCATTGCAGTCTTGGTGTCTTCAATGTTAACATCAGCAAGATGGTCCATATGGTCTTTGTACCCGACGAATGCCTTTGCAGTAGCTTCCTTGAACGCATAGTCTTCTTGGACTCGAACCGTGTTCCCGTACTGGACGGCGCTGAACCAGCCGAGCCAGACTAGCGGTGCGGTAAATGGAAGACGTTGGAGTACGACCTTCCAGAGTTCTTGGGATGCTTGTTGGTTTTGGTAAAGAATGACAAAGGCCATCACGACTAGTCCGAGAATGCTTGCAAGAAAGACGAACATCCAAATCCACTTTGTGCGTTCAAGTTGAGTAACTCGTTTTGCAAAAGCGGCGGCAAGACCAGCACTAGCAGCATCGGGGAGTAAAGCATGTATCAGCTCATCAACATCCTTTGACTCCTTGTGAAGGTCAGAGAGCTTCTTGTTAGCTGCTTCGAGTTGCGTTGTCAAATCAGAGTTTCGTTTGAGTTCTCCATCGAGTCGCTCTTTGAGAGCTTCGATCTCCTTTTCGTGTGTCTCGATTTCTGCTGCACTCTCTTCCGCGGATGTATGAAGTTGAGTAATGGCTTCAAGTTTGGTTTTGGATTCAGATGCGTACGTTTCAACAGATTCTGCCTTTACTGCAATCGTATCAGCTGTTTTCTCAGCTTCGGATAGCAGTTGTAGCTTATTTGAAAGCTCACGTTGGGCAGTCCCAAGCAATCCTAATGATTCGGACAATTTACCCCCAAGTTCCTCTATAGCAGTTCTGGATTGGTCAGTATCAGAAAACCGAAGTAGTGTCAGGAAGGCAGAGAGGATCTGATTCAAATAGATCAGAAAGTTTGGGAAATGCTGGTACTGTGCTGCCTCAAGTTGCTTTGCTGATGCGAGTGCATTGGTGAGAGACGTTACAGCAAATCCCTTTGCAAGCCGAAATGTCGGTGCGAATCCGCTTGGTGCTCTTGCTCTGTCAAGTAGATAGGAAATCATTGATAGGACTTCATCAAGTTCGGCGGGCGAAGAATAAGGCAAATGTGGTTGCCACGCCTGCGGTGATGCCTGCATTGCCTCGGAAATCTTCTTCCAGGATTCGGTTAGTTCTGTGACCTTCTGTCGGAGTTCATCCATTCGGTTGTCCTTTTAATTATGAAGCCGCAAGCCAATGACGCATAACGTCTAGGCAAAC
>BQML01000083.1 GCA_022180565.1 Bacteroidia bacterium | reverse complement strand
CCGGCCTTGATTCGAATCATTGAATAGTGGTGGTCGGCACGGCGTGTTGCTGCAAACGTTATATGCAATTTTGCTTGACATAGATTCAACGAACAAGGAGACTACTAATGCCCATAGAAATAGTCCATCGAGAAATTGGTTCTGTCATTGCCGATGAATCATCTCCATCCTTCGACACATTCAGATTCAAAGCAAATGCCAACGAATATGTTTATCCAGGTACGCTGGTCGGTGCATTCGTAGAGCAGTCAAAGTTCTTGATTGGCAGAATCTCTGCATCCCTTGAGATCAATCCGCACGAGAGCGCTGGAAGAGCAAAGGTCAGAGAAGCGATGGGAATCCCAGCCGACTATCCACAAGAGGAGCTATCAACAAACATTTACAGGGTGTACGAGGCGGACATAATCGAAGAAGGCATAATCCAAGGCGAAGACCAGTTAGAAATAACCGAACCTTCTGATATGGCAAAGGCTGGCTCTCAAGTTTTTATACCGTCGGAAGACGTTGTTGCACGTGCGATGGGCTTCGAGCAAGATCTTGAAACCTCTTTGTGTTTAGGGCGGACCCGGGTAGCGGCCGATACTTCGGATGGACAACCACAACCAAACAATGTTCTTCTCAAGCCGAGTGTAATCCAGCGGCACATCTTTGTAGGCGGGACAACCGGCAGCGGAAAATCTTTTGCCACTGGAATTATTCTGGAAGAAATCAACAAACTTCACCTTCCAATTATCATTCTTGACTCCCAGAACGAATACATCCAATTGACTGAAGGACTTGGCGGCAGAGTGTTGAGACCAGGGCGAGACTACACAGTGCGCATTTCCTCACTCATCGAATCTGAGGTGCTCGATCTTGTTCCTACGTTGAGAGGAACTCTCGGCTATGATCTGCTTGCTTTCACTTTTCTTCGTCTGAAAAGGGATTTGATTGCTGGGCGCATCCGAAGTTTCGGCTTGCGAGAATTGCTTACAGAAATGAGAAACGATGCCCCTACTCTGGAACTCAGAGCGAACAGTATGAACTTGGCTCTCCAACGAACGCAATCGTCACTGGAAAGGCACCGTTTCCTCGGCGATGCAACCAATTGGGTTGAACTTTTGAGACAATACCCAGTTATTAATGTCGATTGTGGAGACCTTGATCAAGGTCAGCTTCAGCTTGTGGTTGGCGCAACTCTGAGGGAATTGCAACATTTGCGCATCAACGAACAGATTGCACCTTACGTTGCTGTGCTCGACGAAGCTCATTTGTTGGTGCCAGCGGGAGAAGAAAGCCCTTGCAAACAGGTCATCAGAGAGAATGTTCGCATCGGTCGCCATTATGGAATCTGTATGATTCTCATTACTCAAAGTCCTGTTGATATCGACAACAAAACGATTCGCCAATGTAACACGAGATTCATTTTCGCTCTTGAGCCAGACCAGTTAGAAGCAATCCGTGGGGTCAAAGCCGATGCAACCGAAGATATGCTGAGTCGGTTGCCAAAGATGCCGAGGGGTACGTGCATCCTCTCTGGCACTTATGAAACGATAAAACACGCCGTCCCAATTAAGATTCGCTCTGATCGAAGAACGGGTGAAGGCGGTGCAGCACCGAACATATTCGAAGAGGTTCGCACTCGATGGACACAGAGAAACCGATAGATAACAACACTCAGCCGCTCTCGTTTGAAGAAACTCTATCTCGCCTCGAAGCGGAGACGAGACTTGATCCTGCGATTACCCGTACGGCTGAGTATCTCATCGCCGCTAGCTTACTCGACGAAGAGAAAAGTGTCCTCGATGAAGCAAAGGCAAAGCTTCTGCGAGAGAATCCTCGGGATCTCTTTCTTGCTTTTCTCAAGGACTGTGTTCAAGATTTGAAGCAAGCTGAGAAATCTCAACAGTACAGGTTTGCAAAGCAGTTAAACGACGTTGCAATAATGGGACTTGGCGTGTGGCAAGAGGATTTGGGCCTTTCGTCTTCCGGTAGCGAATCACTTAGAATTGTTGGGGAGCCAAATTGGAGTGCCATTGAACAGCACATCAACTCTACTGTATTCGGAGATTATTTCCTTGAGCAAGTAACTGTTCCAACAGATGCACTCCTCTGGGGAAATGAATTCCCTCTCCGTATGAGTGCTTGCGATGCAAGTCAACACAGGTTCAAGTTGAAAGTACCATTCAACAAGACGTGGGCAACTCCAGTTGTGGTAAACAACTCAGGCGGCACGATAAAAGAACGCCAAGGCTCCTCACCCAAATGGAAGCACGTTGCTGTTCCCAAAGATACTCGTGAATACGAAGATTGGGTAATCCTTGGACCCGACGACTACGCTGAGATGGACGAGGGCGATTATGAGTGGGCCGCAAAGTCGTCAATGGATGTCGGGCAATTTTTTGTTGAGGAGACTTTTATCTTCAAACACGGGGGACTGAGTCTTAAACCAGATGTTCATTTCAGAGACGGGCGAATTTTTCCGCAAGACCACCTTATGAATTGTAAGCTTGAGAATCGCCACGGCAAATTGACCCGTGAGGCGATATACAGGATGGCCACAACTTGCCGAACAGCCCACGAACTCAAGATGTATTACTGTGGTGTCGCAAAGCAAGTAGAACTCAAAGTTTATAGCACAGTAATCAACTGGTACATCCGAAAGATACTTAACAAACCGAACTGGAGCCCAACTGGTCACATCATCACTGATTCAGAAATAATGCGAAACATTATTTACCACAGCGACTTTCAAGCAGATTTGTTTGATCGCCTTTATCTCACCTGTGCCATCCTTCGTCGGTTTGAAACGGCGTCGAACCTGAATAGGCGCACACGCAAACAAGTACAAAACGACCTCGACAGTCTTTCCAGAGTCTATCATAGCAGAGATATTACGGCAAGAGATATCGTAAACGAAGCTCTCAAGATTGGTGTCGTAATGTTTTTCGCTTGACACACCCGCAGTGACGAGTCATACATCCCACGTTACGAGTTTGCTGTCAGTCTTCCAAACTCGTTTGACGTACTTCGGAACTCTATCTACAAAGTTCTTTCTGCTCTGCGGTTAGCATCCTTCGATGTTGACGAAGACCACTTATGGGGCCTTGAATATCCAATTCGCACTTTGGCCCCTC
>BQML01000082.1 GCA_022180565.1 Bacteroidia bacterium | reverse complement strand
CGCCCCGGCTTGCTTGAAGATCACAGCTTTCTGGTCGTAGCCGGGCGGGTTGGAGCCGACTTGTTCAAGTTCAATGTGGTTTGGATCGTAGTTCCAGCCAGTAAAGAAGGCGGTGGAGCCGTTGATAATTGTGATAAGGGGTGCCCTAGCGGAGTAGTAGATGCCGCTGTTGACGGTCTGATTCAAGAACACGCCTTTGTAGGCAGTATTGATGCCGAGGTTGTATGGGTTCTGGGGATCGTAACCGACAGATTTGAATGACGCGCTCATCCCCTGACTTCTGAGTTCTCCGCCGAGCAATCCTGAATCCTCAAGCCAAGGATCTTTGAATTCAATTGAATAGTACTGAGAGGGGATCTCGACCACTTGTGACCGCACGGCCGCATCGCGTTGCACACGGTGGCGGAATATCAAATCGTTGGGGACATGCGATCCACCCTCCCCATAATAAACGGGATATGAATCGTAGTTCATCCAGCGTATGTCGCCGCGCGGACTGTGTTCACCTCTGTAAAATTTCTCGCCTAATGATCGGCTATATCGGATCTTCACAAACTCGCCGTCATTCAGGAATGGAAAATCATCCCGCCAACGATATTCCGTCCAGTGGACAACGTTCACTTGAGCCAGGCTCAAAGGTGAGCCATCCTCTCGAACCGGGAAGAACTCCACTTGCTCAGGATCGCCGTATTTGGCCAGTGTCACTGTGTTGGATTGAACGAGTCCATAGCCCGGTACATCGATACGAACATACATTTGGTAATACTGGTTAGGCAACAGGTCTTGATGGTTCGAAGGTCCGTAGCCGCCGGCGGTGTAGGGCTGGAACTCGCCGACTCCGTTTACCCTTGTGTACCAGTTATGCGTGAAGTTGCTCGAGGCGATGGAATCGCCGTTGAGGTAGAGGACGGCGTGGAACAGTCCGTTCCACTCGTTCTGGGATTGCCAGTAGATGTCATCAATAAAGACGTTTGAGGTGTAAGTTACTTGCGCCCACAGTGTCACAGAAGCGCAACAGAGCAGAATAGATAGCAAAATTCTTTTCATAACCGTCTCCTTTCTTCTGATCGAAGAGAGGTGTAGCTTTGGACTGCAAATAGAAAGGCGCATGTCTGCCATTTGCAGACACAGCACAAGGTCACGAGCCTTACCCTTCCATTTGCGATTCACGGGGCGGGATGGCTCAAAACATCCTGCCCTGTTTATTTTCCTTGAGTGTCTTCTTCTCCCTGTTTTTATTGTCATGAAAGATTAGTTACCGTCACCTTCCAATGACTACAGCCGCCTTGTCGACAATAAAACCGCCCTTAAGTG
>BQML01000081.1 GCA_022180565.1 Bacteroidia bacterium | reverse complement strand
TCTGCTTCGCTACCCACCCACACCCTAAGTACGGGGCGCGGCATAACGGTTGGGAGCTAAGCCAGCGGCGACGAAAACTTTACTAACGTACTCTGGACCGCCGAATCTACTCCGTGAAATCCTGTTTTGCATTTGACTTACCAAAAATCCCCTTGCCATGAAATTCATCGTCCGCTCATTCCGTCGGCTTTAGCGACCGGTTAGCCCGGCCCCGCTATTGTTGATTACGGCCGAAATTCTCCTGTCAATATCTTCAAACACGGTGTATGCCAATTTGGACGGAGTGACAAGTGGCACAAGATGGAGATACATGACAGAGGCCGGGGCGTTTCTTGACTTGATTATGGAAACAGCTTGAATGAAAAGTATTATTCCAATGATCCTTCTGCTACTGCGACCTTCCCATGAAGCACGGTAATCGTTGGTGAACTGATAAAGGTCAGCGTCCAGTAGCTTGCTAACGGAAGGAAGATCGGCGGCCTCCAGCACTATCTTGTCTTTGGGAATCACAGCTTTGTCAACGGAGATTGCCAAGAGACCATAGGTTGCGTCGAGGTTTAAGGATGGCCGCAGTGTTTTCTTCAGTTGCCGCATTCCTTTCTGAACGGATGAATCAACTGAAAAGCGGGAGGTAGGCCGTTTGCATTCAATTCGGATTCGCAGTGGGCCGTCGCTTAGGAAAACATCAGAAATTGAGGTGGGATCCCAATTATAGTGAGCTCGTTTGAATATCGAAGCGATAGAAAGTTCGAAACCGAAATCCCGTCCTAGGTGTGATGAGTCTTCGGGTCTTTCGTCGCCCGGCATCAAGGACCCTTGTAAAACCTTCTTTAGACGAGCAGTAAAGTGCTTGGTCTTGGGACAAGAGTTGAGACCCTGCCAAATTAGATTGAACTGCTGTACCTCGTGGACAGAATTGAGCATTGGAAGAAACCTCTCTCGAGAAGCCACTTCGGCAGTTGTTCCTAGTTGGACAGCTTCAACAAGCAAACGCACATCTTGGTAGTACTTCTGGACACGTGAGTCTGAAATCACGACACCGTGTTGTTCAAGCCACTTCTTGGTGGTTTCGAATTGGTCTAGGAGATCATCAAACGACCCTTTATTATAGGTGTAGGCCATTGTTACGGGGCCGGGCTAACGGTTGGGAGCTAAGCTGCGGCGACGTACTTTTCGATTAACGTACACTGCTTTAAGCTCCTGAGTTTTAAAATTGTACAATTGGTGACGAATTCACCGTCCGGAGGCTCCGTCAGCTTAGCGACCGGTTAGGCGGGGCGGCACGAACACTATTCTAATCTGGAAAAAGTGGTGTCCTTGCGAGTCTTGAATTGCCCCGATTGCTTCATTTGAAATTGACGGATATGAATTACTAAGGAATCTCGATTTGCCGTTGTTGTTATTCTTAGAGTATCGGTCACAGTAATTGCCAACGACTTGTCGATTAAAATATGTGATGTCTGAACTCCTTCAGGATCGCCAAAGCAAGTTATGTTGAAGTCCAAAACGTCGATTACTTTACCCGATTTGTCGAATGTGTATAAGTAAGGATACAATATTTCTCCCACTTCAAAAAAGAGTATTGGGACAACGCTGAAGTTCCCTACGATTTCGCCGGAGATCCCAAAGCGTGGGCTTAATCGCTGGAGTTCTAAGGGCAGATCTTTCTTGGTTAAGCCGTCGCCCCGAAATCCACACCACATTGTATAAGGCGCAGAAATCTTTGGCAATAGACTCCGAAACCTGGAGAATTCTGCGTTTTGATCTCCAATGAACAGCAAAAAGGCTATAGGGATGATTCTAACCATGGTGCCGCCCCGCCTAACGGTTGGGAGCTAAGCTGCGGCGACGTACTGGTAGGGGATTGTACCTACCGAACGTTGCCCAAATTGATTTCTCTTTGCTCAACATAGCCTTGGGATTTTCGCGCTCGCGAGGTTCCGTCAGCTTTAGCGACCGGTTAGCCGGCCCCTTATTGTGTGATTTCAAAATGCTTGTACACTGGTAGAAATAGCGCGTGTCCACGCATGTAGACGGTAAACTTGTATTTTCCGGGAGGAGCGTATGTGTTGGGTAAATCAGTGTATTTTTGAGTCCAAGTAATCGTGAACTTTGTCGTATCTCCGATTCGCAAGGTGTCTTGGTATATGGCCGGGAAGAAAGCACTCGTGTATGCAATCAAGGAATCGGAATTAGCCATCGAGACGGCCCACTGATAGGGGGGATACGAACTGGAATAGATTATGAAGTCAGTTGGGTCAGACTCATTGACAAGCAGGATATTTGCATTCAACTGCTCTTGCGGGGCGTAGTAGTGTTTGACGGAATCCAGGCGTAAGATCACGCCTGGCGTGATTCGCCTCATTACCGTGTCCTCAAACGCAAGAAGACCGTTGGGAGCAACCAGCTGCTTCTTGCAGGAGTCAAGAGCAGTCATGATTGCAAGACACACTATGAATGCAAATGCAAGCCTCATAAAACCATGTTAGGGGCCGGCTAACGGCTGGGAGCTAAGCGGCGGCGGTAGTACGGTTGAGCTTTCACTACACGACCGCTGCCATTGTTGTTTTCTACTCGGATCTCCTGAGCCATGATTAACCATCCTCCGGAGGCGCCGTCCGCTTTAGCGACCGGTTAGGCGGGCGAATTGCCGGAACATCATTGTACCTTTGAATGGTCCTTCAAAAAGGACTCCACCCTTTGAATCGTGATCATAACTTTGTTCCCAGATGGGGCAATTGTGAGTACGCAGTAATCGTCATCATTAGACTTGGAGTACCAGAGAATAGTATCTTTCTTCTTCTTGTGTTTCCAAAGGTATTGAGACAATTCCTTGTTGGATTTGTCTGGGACAAAATCTGCTCCGTGAATTCTGATAAGGTCTTTCCCAAGTCCTGCGGCCATGATTTGAATTCTTTCTCTTGTTCCTTTATGCTCGTACCAATCGCCGAAATCAGGCTTTGGATCTGAACAACCCGCAAGTATGAGCAAAACGAAGAAGAGACGTTTAATGTTATCGTCGATGATTGTCATAAGGAATTCGCCCGCCTAACGGTTGGGAGCTAAGCCAGCGGCGACGTACTTTTTCGAAACGTACTCTGGACCGCTGAATCTATATTCAAACGGGTTATTTTATGAGCTACTATTAATTCCATGGCCAGACTAACCATCCTCCGGAGGTTCCGTCGGCTTTTGCGACCGGTTAGCCCGCCGTACCGATGATTAAACACAAAATGTACGAGATTAGACTTCTCTTGCCACGAAGCTCCTTTTGGTGGAGCTTTCACCGCCCGCCAAAGTACCGCGGCGGGCTAACGGTTGGGAGCTAAGCCGCGGCGGTAGTACCATAAATTAACCACTACTCCTGTGAGCACCGTCGCGACGCTGTTTTTCATTTTGCTACTGACTGCACCGTTGGTAGAAGATTCGTCGTACGGAGGTTCCGTCGGCTTGAGCGACCGGTTATGCCGCGCTGCCAACGAAACTGAACAGTACCACACGACTTCACTGCTGTTTCCACGGAGCTATTCTGCTTCGTAACCACCCACACCCTAAGTACGGGGGCGCGGCATAACGGTTGGGAGCTAAGCCGCGGCGGTAGTACCTTAAATTAACCTCTACTGCTGTGAGCCTCTCCGCCACTTCGTTTTTCATTTTGCGAGTATGAACATTTGGTAGAATTTTCATCTTCCTGAGGTTCCGTCGGCTTTAGCGACCGGTTAGCCCGCCATTACTTTGTTGCTTGTGCAAACCTTTATGTTGTCGCGCCCCCTTACACTTAGACCCTCGACGACTTCACCACTTCCGGTCGCTGCAGGGCGGGCTAACGGTTGGGAGCTAAGCTGCGGCGGTAGAATGGTGGAGATTTCTCTCCTGCTGTCAGCACCGTTGCAACTGTGTTTTTCCTTCTGACACTCATTGCAACCTTGGTAGAAGATTCATCGTCCGGAGGCTCCGTCAGCTTAGCGACCGGTTATGCCGCGCTTAAAACGAAATTCCACAACACGACAAGACCCCACCACTGTCTCCACGGAGCTATTCTGCTT
>BQML01000080.1 GCA_022180565.1 Bacteroidia bacterium | reverse complement strand
TGTACTGACCCCCGAAAGTCAAGACATATTTGGGCGACCAGAGATTGAGTGTTCAGGCCGCCTGGTTGACCGGTTCCTGACGCGACGTTAGTTGTTCGAATTCTATCGGGCTCAGCTCTCCGAGTGCTGAGTGGGGATACTCAGTGTTGTAGAACATGATCTGTTGCGTAATGACCTCGAGGGCCTCTGTGATCGTGTCGAACTCATACGGCCAGATCGCATCTTCTTTGATGGTCCGGATGACACGCTCCGTCTCGGCATTGCCCTTGGGGTTGCTGTACGATGTCGTAGCGTGAGAGATCCCAAGCGTCTCCAGTTCTTTCTCATACTTGCCGCTGGTCGGTTGTGAGCCGTTATCGCTCATGAGACTGATGCCGTAGACGCGACTTCCCAGCGGGCACTCGTTCTCGACGGCCATGTGCAGGGCCTCCAACCAGAGGTTCGTATCAGGTTTGCGGCCAAAGCTGAACCCGATGATCTTTCGGCTATACCAGTCAAGAACGATCATCAGATAGACCCAGCCGACCGTGTTGACATAGAACTTCGTCATATCGGTCCCCCACCACTGGTTCTTGCGTGTGGCTCTGGGTTTGGTCGTCTGTGGTGTCCGCTTGGCCTTGTAATGCTTGACGTCGACTAAGAGCGTGAAGTGTTTCATCAACCGGTAGATCCGTTTGCGGTTGAGCCGTGTTTTCAGGCGTTTCTTGAGCAATGCCCGCACGCGGCGATAGCCCCAGGCCGGGAACCGGAGCTTGATCTGTTTAATATGCTCCAGCAGTTCTAGGTCTGATGCGCTCTCGGTTCGCACACTGGTCACAGGCCCCTGCTTGGCTCGATAATACGAACTCCGCGGGATCTGCAGTATCCGGCAGACGGTGTTCACCGCAAGACCTTCGGCAACAAAGCCATCGATCAGTTCAGGGTCGGTTGTCAACGGAGATGCAAGTTTTTTTTAAGTACCCGTATCTCCACCGACTGCTGACCGATGACACGTTCCAGTTCCTCGATGCGGGCTTTGTCGGCTTCCGAGCCCTTGGCCTGACCGTTGTTCAACAGGGCTTGTTTGCCCCCTTCCAGGAACCTGTCGCGCCATTTGTAGAAGGTCGTCTGTGAGATGCCGTGCTTGCGGCACAGATCGGCAATCGAGACATCAGGCCGAAGGCTCTCCAGGACCAGTGATAGACGCTCTTCGATGCTTAGCTGTGAGGGTTTTGCCATGACACATTTCTCCTCTTGAATGAAGAACAACATTGTGAGAAAATGTGTCGCTGTCAAGAACCGGGCTCCCCGACCGCTCCTCCCCCCGCACCGGCGGTCGGGGAGGGAAAAACCCTCAATCAAACATCTGTCTCAGTTTCAAGGGGAGCAATATAGGATCGATCCGAACACGCTGTACCACTGGAAGCGAGAGCTGTTAGAGGAACGAGAAGGGGCCTTTCCGGGGAAAGGGCATTTGAGTCCTTTGGAAGAGGAGAACCGAAAGCTCCGGCGAGAGTTGGCCGAGGCGAAGGAAGACCGGGAGATTTTAAAAAAAGCCCTGGCATATTTCTCCAAACACGGGAAGTGAGATATGAGTTTGTGAGAGAGCATGCCTGGCAATACCGAGTCAGCAGGCTGTGCAGGCTTTTGTCCTTGAGCCGGAGCAGCTACTATGCGTGGAGCCATCGGCTGCCGAGTCAGCGCACAGCCGACAACAGGGCTCTCCAAGATCGGATCCAAGCCCTGTATGCCCAAGGCCGTGGTGAGTACGGTAGCCCGACGATCTGCGATATCCTGCGGGAAGAGGGGCATCAGGTCAACCACAAGCGAATCGCCCGTTTGATGCGTCAAATGGGGCTTCGTTCGAAGATTGCCCGTCGCTTCAAACGGACGACCAGACGTTGTAAGGATCATCAGGCGGCTCCGAATCTCCTGCAGCAGAACTTTGGCACCGACGGACCGAATAGGCTCTGGGTCTCGGACATCACGCATATCTGGACCGATGAAGGCTGGTTGTATCTGACGTTTATCGAAGATGCCTGGTCCCGGCTGCCGGTCGGCTATGCGATGACAGCGCACATGAGAGCCGAAGCCGTTCTGCAGGCCCTTGCGATGGCTCTCGGTCGAAGAGCGGTATCTCCAGGCTTGATCTTTCATTCTGATCGGGGCAAGCAATACGTCGATGGCGGTGTGCGAAGGATCCTTCAGGAACGTGGCATGCTTCAAAGCATGAGCTCCACCGGCAATTGTTACGACAATGCGATGGCCGAATCGTTCATCGCAACGATCAAGAAGGCACACGTCTTCTGGCATCGTTACCACACCAGAGACGAGGCCCGATCGAGCATCTTTGAGTACATCGAGATCTTCTACAGCCGCGTGCGACGCCACTCAGCCCTCGGCCGCAAATCACCCGTGGCATTTGAACAATCACATTCTGTGGCTTTCCTCACTGCGCGAAATGCGGGGTAAAGTCCAAAACACTGTACATCGAACCAGGCAGTCCTTGGGAAAACGGCTACATCGGATCGTTCAACGGAAAGCTCAGAGATGAACTTCTGAACAGGGAGATCTTCGACACACTGACAGAAGCAAGAATTTTAACGGAACGCTGGAGGAAGGACTACAACACGATCAGGCCGCACAGCTCGCTCGGTGGACGGCCACCAGCCCCGGAAACCTATTACCCACGCCTGGTGGCCAATGCCTGAGCGCGAAAATACTAACATTCACATTGGCATAACAAATGGGGGCACGTCAAACGCGCAGAGATTTCGATTGACTCGAGGTTTTCCAGCGTGCCCGGGTTTTGAAACTGCATTGTAGATTGATCCAAACCGCATGAGCAACTCTGCCAACATAATCGAAAAGATAAAGAACAAAGAAGCCGTGGTCGGCGTGATAGGCCTAGGCTACGTAGGCCTGCCGTTGGCTCTTTGTTTTGCAGAAAAAGGTTTTAAAGCAATTGGATTTGACATCGATCAATCGAAGGTCAATTCGCTAGAGAAGAATCAGTCGTACATTAAGCACATCCCCTCTGCACGAATAGAGAAGGCACGCGTCGCCCAAAAGTTCTTTCCCACCGCTGATTTCTCCAGGCTTTCCGAGTGTGACGCCATTCTCATTGCGGTTCCAACTCCTTTAAATAAGAACCGTGAGCCCGATATGACGTACGTTGTATCGACTTGCGAATCAATTACGCCGCGACTCAGAAAAGGGCAGCTTGTAGTTCTCGAGTCCACAACGTATCCGGGAACAACTGAGGAGCTTGTTGTTCCGATTCTGGCAAAGAGCGGCATGAAGGTCGACAAAGATTTCTTCGTTGCATACTCTCCCGAACGCGAGGACCCCAATAACGGGCAATATACAACGGAAACAATTCCCAAGGTTGTTGGGGCTACTTCTGATGAAGGGTTGGCTGTTGCTGAAGCGCTCTATCAACATATTGTTGTGAGGACGGTTCCTGTTTCGTCGACCCGGGTTGCTGAGGCCACAAAACTCATGGAAAACATCTTTCGCTCCGTGAACATCGCTCTTGTGAACGAGCTTAAGGTGACCTTCATGAAAATGGGGATCGATATTTGGGAAGTTATCGAGGCAGCAAAGACGAAGCCGTTTGGATACATGCCGTTCTATCCCGGCCCTGGACTTGGTGGTCATTGTATACCTATTGACCCTTTCTACTTGACTTGGAAAGCAAGAGAATATGGAGTCGCCACAAGGTTCATTGAACTGGCAGGAGAAATCAACACGTCGATGCCAGATTTCGTGGTAAACCGAGTAATGGAAGTTCTCAACGAGCATGGTAAGCCGTTAAGAGGATCCCGGATTTTAATTTTGGGGATAGCCTACAAGGCCAATGTGGATGATGATAGGGAGTCGCCTTCATACCGAGTAATGGAACAATTGGAGGAAAGAGGTGCAATTGTCTGTTACAACGATCCATATGTTCCAGTGATAAAGCACTCGAGGGAATATCCTGGATTTGCTGGCCGTAAATCCGTGGAGGTCACTGCTAAGTACGACTTGATTCTAATAGCGACGGCGCATGATGCCTTTAAGAAAATTGATTTCGTAAAGCTGGGCGTCCCGGTTATTGATACTAGAAATATTCTTGGTTCCATGAACGGTCTTGTAGCGAGAGCATGAGAAAGCGTAAGAAAATCATATCGGTTGTTGGCGCGCGGCCAAACTTCATGAAGGTTGCTGCAATCCACAGAGCACTCAAAAAGTATGATACAGAGATCCAGCACATGATCTGCCACACCGGACAGCATTACGATGGGAAGATGTCGAAAGCTTTCTTTGATGATTTGGAGCTACCCCAACCCGATTTTTATTTGGGTGTGGGTTCGGCAACCCATGCACAGCAAACTGCAAAAATCATGGTCGCATTTGAGCAAGTGATCGAACAAGAGAGGCCCGACCTCGTTATCGTTGTTGGCGACGTAAACTCAACTCTTGCTTGCAGTCTGGTCGCGGCAAAGATGATGATTCGAATTGCTCATGTGGAAGCTGGCTTGCGCAGCTTTGATAGATCCATGCCGGAGGAAATCAATCGAGTTGTCGTTGATACGCTCGCAGATTACCTTTTTGTAACAGAGCGGAGTGCCATCGACAACTTGAAAAAAGAAGGGATGAGCGAAGCAAAGATTTTCTTTGTGGGAAATGTTATGATCGACAGCCTCGTGAATTATCTTCCAAAGGCGATTCAATCCCGTTCAATGGAGCGGTTTGGATTGAGACCCTCATCATTTATACTTGCCACGTTTCACAGGCCGAGTAATGTCGATACTCAAGAAGGCCTAGGAAACATTGTCAAACTTCTGAATGAACTTGCCGATCATCAGCCAGTCGTTTTTCCTGTTCATCCCAGGACAAACGCTAAAATCGCTTCAAATGGATTTCAGAAGTCGTTCAAAGAGAACGTAATTATCACCGAACCTCTCCCGTACCTTGATTTCCTTTGCTTGATGAGAAATGCGTCCCTTGTGGCGACTGACAGCGGAGGAATCCAGGAGGAGACAACCTTCATGCGAATCCCCTGCATTACAATCCGTGAGAACACGGAGCGTCCCGTAACAGTGGAAGAGGGGACAAATTACCTGGCCGGAAGGAATCCTACTTTAGTGGCGGAAATCGCTAATCAAGTCTTGTCGGGGAAAGCGAAGATTGGAAGGATCCCGAAACTATGGGATGGAATGGCCGGGGAAAGAATAGCCGAGATTCTCCACGTATCACTGACCTCAACACTATCAGATACGAGGGGTGCTAACCGCTTTACCCGCGTATCTCAATGATCTTCAGGAAATCAGCGGAAAACGCAAGAGTGAAATTGTCCGAAAGCTCACATCGTACGGTCGTTTCAAATATCTTTTCCCTCTCATTCGTTCAAATCGCCAACATTGGGCTCCCCTTTGTCACCCTTCCGTATGTGATTCAAGTCGTTGGACCCGAAAACTTTGGATTGATTTCATTTGCTCAGGCGTTTGTTACATATTTTGTTCTTCTTGTGAACTATGGATTCGATCTCAGCGCTTCGCGTGAAATTGCTGGCGTAAGGAACGATTCAGCAGCAGTTCGTAGAGTCTTCTGGACAGTAATCTGGACGAAATGTGTTTTGGGGGCGGGTTCGACTGTCTTGTTCCTAGTCATGATTGCGACAATACCACAATTACGACAGAATTGGCGTCTGATCTGCGTGACTTATGCGGTCTTAGCAGGATGGGTGATTTTTCCAACTTGGTACTATCAGGGTGTGGAGCGGTTAGGAAGGCTCGCTACATTCAATTTCCTGGTGAAACTTGGTTTTGCTCTGGGAATTTTTCTTTTCCTCAGAGAAAAAGAGGACTATCTTATCGTTCCGAGCCTAACCTCCGCAGGTCAAATCATCGTTGGCTCGATCGCTCTTAAAGAAGCTAGAGGCAGGGTAGGATCGGCGATCAGACCGAGCTTCATAGATGTCAAAGCATGCCTACAGAAAGGATGGATGGTTTTTCTTTCGACAGTTTTTATTAATTTCTACACGGTAACAAATACTGTTATTTTAGGGTTCTTTACATCAAGTGAGAGACTCGGGTACTTTGCTGCTGGTGCACGCTTGGTGAGCGCACTGCAATCGATTCTCACCTTCCCGGTGACCGTATCATTGTATCCACGCATAACCCACATTATGTCGACTAATATGGGGGAGGGTAAAGATTACGTTAAGAAGGTGGCTCTGATTGTTGCGGGACTGACCGTACCCGTTGCACTAATTTTATGGATTTTTGCCCCGTTTATTGTTTCACTACTGTTCGGTAGAGAGTTTCAGGAAGCGTCAAGAGTGGTAAGAATTCTTGCGCCTCTTGTTGTTGTGGTAAGCCTCGGATCAGTGTTTGGGATTTTAGGGCTTCTCAATATGAATTTAGATAGGATTTTTTTTCGCGTAATATTAACCGGTGCTGTGATATGCGTTACGTTGAATGTAATTTTAGTTCAAGGGGGAGATGAGGGTGGCACAAGTATTGCATGGTTGGTTACAGAGTTATTTGTAATGGTAGCCTTTCTCTACGCTCTGCA
>BQML01000079.1 GCA_022180565.1 Bacteroidia bacterium | reverse complement strand
TCTCAAGTTCGTTGTAGTAGACATGGGCAGAAATCATTGCCCCGTCCTTGACCTTGATCCGGTGGGCTTTGACCGACTTTGACGACACGGTCGTGCCGATCCCGATGGTCAGTTCTACGTCGGAATTGAGAAAGGGTGGAGAGCCTGCCTCGTTGACACCGATATCTCCCGAATACACGGTCGAGTTCTGCTCCAGCCACAGGCTGTGCGTGGCAAAAACCGTGTAAGGGAACACCAATGATACTGCCGGGAGGCGGTCGAGAATGTATTGAGCCTGATAGTAAAGGAACTTCCAACCTTCAAGCGTGACTAGTCTGTTGTCGTTGTCAAGTGAGTCTCCATATTCCTCATCTACTACCAACTGAAATCGTTTGACGAGAGTAGCACCGTCGATGGAGTCGCCAGCAGCAATTGATGTTCTTGCATCTTGGATACTCAATTCAAGTTCAAGGGCAAAAGTGAGGTCCGAAACCCAGTTGAGGGATCGAACTTGCTGGATGGTTGAGACCAATGAATCCAGCAAAGCAATCAGGGAGAGCGAACTGGAAGGTTTTGGCGGCACAAACACACGCAAAGATTCCTCGATAAGGAATTTCGATGTTGCGTGGGATTCGGCTTGAAGTGTCTGGCGTACGTACGCGAAGTCCCGAGGATCTCCCAACCTTGTCAGGATCGTATCAGCTATGTTAACGCGGTATGCCCTTTCGGGTTCCTCCACAAGTCGACTATATAGCAGATTTCGCGCGTCTTCGTAGCCAAATCTCAAAACAATTGCGAGTGCCAAGAACCGATTTACCGGATAAACACTCGATTGGGCTACGTGCACCGCAATATCCCTGGCTTCGGCATCAAACAACTCGACAAGTTCTGCTAGACTGAGTATTTGCGAATCTTGGTCGTATCCATTCTTGGCTATTTGCAGAAGGATGTTCTTGGCTTTCTCTGAAAGAGAATCAACCTCCATCGCGATATCCTTCAAGAGGCTTCTCGCAACAACATTGACCTTGGGGCTATCACGCTGGAGGATTTCGAAAACATAATGCGCTGTTGAATAATCACCAATCTTGAAAAGCACTTTCGTCGCATGCACTTTGTTCTCAAGGGGATCATCAAAAAACATCCCGGGGGGAATCCTATCTGCCGAGTCAATCAGGGCATGGGTCGTGTTCGCCGTATTTGAAGATCCCAACTCAGCCATGGCGTCTGCGAAGAGAAAACGTAAGAAAGGTTCTTGTTTCCAAAAGAGTTGCTCGATTCGTGGGAGGGCTTCGACCACACGATGTCGGGTTAATACCTTTATTGCGTTGAGCCTGACTCCTACGTCGAGACTGTCGAGAGAATTGATAAGCTCATCCTTCTGAGAAGGAGTAAGTTCGCGTTCATCAAATCCCCGCTCCACTATCTGCGAGTGAAGATCAAAGCTGACTAGAAGGACAATAGCTGTGGTTATTGCAGTCTTCATATTATTTGCACTCCGGGTGCAGTTGTAAGAACTGGAAGATCAAATCCTGAATGAGATTCTGAACCTCAGGTTGAGAATGAATCCTTTCGCGTTCATAGACTGTTCTATCTTCTTCTGTCATGCCATCAAATTGCGATTCGTATTCTGTGGAGGCCTTGCCCCAGAGCTGCAAAAACAGGGATCTGATGTGCTTCTTGCCATTTTCAACTGCTTGACCCAGGCTCGTAAATTCTGTACAACGAGGGGAGTACTCTCTGAAAGCCCTGTCAAACGTGGCTTTTCCCTTGTCTATGAATTCTTGATACACTCTCTTGTGGACCCTTTCGTGAACTTCGAGGATGGGTTTCAAGACATATCCCGTTTCTTTCGGAGCTATAGGGTAAGTTTGGTGGGCTTGAAGGTCCTTGACGGCCATGCATGGATCAGCAACCACTATTTCACTCACCCCATCAACGATAATTACCCCAGGTGGCGCATTTTGTGGACACAGGTCTAAGAACACTCGGATATCAACTGTGGGTACATTGAACTTCCAGCGATCACTGTCGCGGTCAAAGCAGGCCACCAAGTTAATATCACCAATGGGTCCTTCCTCCAGGGATACAGGTCGAAACCCACCCAAAGGGTACTTAGGGGGCCGAGGTTGTGGGCATGGATCGCTTAGAAAATCGCCTCGTTTCAACTCTCTTAAGACAATTGTGGGTGGTTCAGCCAGTTCGGTACATTCTGGTGCATCATCGCATGCTTGTTTCTTCAAAGTGACAGTTATACTGTCGGTCGCTGTCCCACCATCGTTCTCCGCCGTCACCTTCACAGGAATGACGATGCTGTCCTGTATTTGATCGTAGTATTCCGCAGTGTTTATAGTAGGAGAAGGATTCCAAGTAATCGCCGGAACAAACTGCCCTTCAACCGGCGAATGCTCCTCGGCCAGTATGATAGTCGGCTGGTTTGCTTGACTGAGGTAGACTGTCGTATCAGTCGATGGATTTGTTATCATCACCGTTGGCGGAGGATATTGGCATGACATCGCAATTGTAGCTTGTCCGTTAACGCCATTCACAGTGGCGGTAATGGTTGCGGCATCGAATCTTTTGGGATGATACCTCTTGAAGTATCAAGAACGACAAGGAATCCGCCCCGTCCGTTATTCACGGCGAAGTCAATTGTCTGACCCGACTGGCCGTTTCCTTCCAGGAATGCATAAGCACCTTTGGCATTTATCGACGCTGTTCCCATCAATTGTGTGCCCCCACAAGGAACGAAGAGATTGCCATGGCCATCCAAGATGTTAACGTCGACAGCGGTTGCTCCATTACAAGTTAAGCCGCTGTCTTGCGGTTCGGCAATGACCTGCGCCACCTGATACGTTTCATCAAGTGATGCCGTGATCGTGAGTGTAGCCGTAAAGTTGGTGTACCAAAGAGTTCCATTTGCAACGAAGGTGGCCGTATTTCCGCTGACTTGGGGTGTTTGAAGACCGGCCTCACGAACTGCACAACTCCAGACCCAGGGCGCAGGAACGAATGTCCTTGCGCTCATTCCAATCGCACCACAGCCGGGAAGTGTTATGGGAAAAGGATTCATTTCATGTGCTGTCGTATCGAGGCAATATCCGGTCCCGTCTTTGCGAATCAGAAAGGAAGAACCTCCAAGGTTTACCCAGACTTCATAGCCCGTGTTGTTTGGAATTGC
>BQML01000078.1 GCA_022180565.1 Bacteroidia bacterium | reverse complement strand
TGGCCGGATCTGTCGGTTGCTGTGAGGCGATAGATATAGAGGCCGCTGGCAAGGGAAGAAGCATGCCAGAGCTCCTGATGAAACCCCGCTTCACGCTCTGCGTCCACGAGCGTTGCTACCACCTGACCCAGGAGATTGTAGACCACGAGACGAACCCTGCCCGGGGAGCTTAGCTGGTAAGAAATGGTAGTTGTGGGATTGAAGGGATTGGGGTAGTTCTGAAAGAGCTCGAATTTCTCAGGAGCAGAAACGTTGACGGTGATCGTCTTTGTCCAGGTTTGACCCCCTGGACCGTGTATCAGAAACGTGAGCGCATGTTCCCTTCCAACGGGAGCGGTTTTTTCGACGGAGAACGTAAAAGAAACCGGCTTCTCAGAACTGCCTTCCAACTGGTCTATGATCGCTTCCTCTGACGTAAAGCGTATCCAATCGGGCTTGGTCTGCAGGGCGACTCTGACATTTGTGGCTGTGAGCGATCCGGTGTTCTCAACGGCTAGCTCGATTACATTGTCCTGAGATGCAAAAGGAAGTTCATAGATGGTCTGGGCAGAGAGCCCAAACGTGATGCAGAAAGAAAGCAATAATAGAAGAGGTTTCATGGACTTTCCCTTTCCTCTAGAAAGCCGACTTATGCCAAACCTTGACACCGATACCGACATCGACGTCTTTACCCAAGAATGCCCCCGTTACCCTGCTATTTTGCCGGATCCACAAGGTTCCGTTTGGGACATAGAAATTGGCTTTCACCGTATTGGCAATCCCGATCTGGGCGGCTTTGGGTAAGGCTGAAAGAGTTCCGCTGGAGCCGTTAATGCCGGAAACGTAGAACACGATCTTATCGGCGGTAAGACTTGTAGTATCTTCCGGTCCGATATAAGCTCCCTGATCCGTGTCAAATCTCTGCGCAATCCTGACCTCGGATACTCCCTGGAACAGGATGCGGGCATTGTCACCTGTATCAAAGGAGTTGAAATGATACTCGCCACCGGTGAGAACGAGTGTGCCGTCCTTCCGGACAAGGATATTGCCATAGCTCCCAGGGGTAAGTGTCTGAGTCCCGCCTTCGGGGACGGTAATGTTTGTTGTTCCGGGAGTTGCTGACATGAACTCCGGTAACGCTGAAACTAGCGGTAAGGTGAGCGGAGTATGGAGCGTCCCGGTAATCGTACCGTTATTCTCGAGTTCGTTGTAGTAGACATCGGCAGAAATCATTGCCCCGTCCTTGACCTTGATCCGGTTGGCTTTGACAGACTTTGACGACACGGTCGTGCCGATCCCGATGGTCAGTTCTACGTCGGAATTCAGAAATGGTGGAGCTCCGGCTTCATTGACACCGATATCTCCCGAATACACAGTCGAGTTCTGTTCCAGCCATAGGCTGTGCGTAGCAAAAACCGTGTAAGGGAACACCAATGATACTGCCGGGAGGCGGTCAAGGATGTACTGAGCATGATGATAAAGAAACTTCCAGCTCTCGATGGAAACCCCCCTATTGTCATTGTCGAGAGAATCCCGGAGTTCGTTATCGATGGTCGACTGGAAGGAGACCATGATCCGGGCGCAGTCCACAGAGTCTCCCGAGAAGAGTCTTGAGTGAGCTGACTGAACAGCTTCCAATAATTCGGAATACAGACCCTCGCCAGAAAGCCATCCGTAACTTTTAACCTCCCCTAGTAGAGCAGAGAGGCTATCCAGCATCTGGCTCAAAGTAAACGAGGGGGAAGGTGCTGGAGGAATGAAAGAGTTCAAGGCACCAATGATTATTGCTCTCACACCTGGGTTGGTTTCCGACGCAAAGTATGTTTCGACCATTCGGTAGTCTGCTGTGGAACCAAATCGGATCAGCAAAGATTCGGCTACAAATGCCTTGTAAGCAGGAATGGGTTCTTCTATCAGTCGTTCGGTTAGAAGAGAGTGAAGATCGGGGTAGTTCAAAGAACAAAGTGTCTTGAGTGCCGTCAATCGATTACCGGCATCATTATCAGACTTGGCCCAAAAAACGATCTCTGAGAGAACATCTGACCCAAATATCTGCAGGAGATAACTTTGTGCTCTTCCTCTCTTCGCGGGGGATGTGGAGTTTCGGGCTATTTGAATTAAAGTGCTCTTTGCGCTGTCACGGTACTCGATGGAATGTTGCGCAACTTCTTTTAGAAGGGGGAAAGCGCGCCATGCCACAGAGGAATCACGGACAGCCGGAAATACGAGGCGGGCAGTTGAGTAGTTCCCTATCTTGAATAAATACTCGGTTGCAAGGGCTTGAACGCCGACTGGATTCCACCAAGGTGGGAGCCGGACACTTCCAGAAATAATGGGCCTGCTGCCGTAGACTTCTGAAGAGTCGATCATTCTGTGCAGAATTGCTGGAAGATTAGCGGATTGGAAGTGCAGAAGTGTCTTAAGGTACTTATCCCAACCGCCATTGTCGCGGTGCCAAATCTTTTCCTCGACCAGAGGAACGATTTCAACAAGGTTGTACCTCATAATCTCATCCAAGGCCCTAAGGTCCTGGTTCTGGTCGCTGCTATCCAAAGCTGCAATTATTCGAGTCTTCTCCTCAGGGGGAATCTCCTGTCCAAGCAAACGTGTCGTGGAGAGAGCTAGAACGATAACAAACACAATAGTGGCTTTCATCGCGATGTTCCCTTGGCTATTATCAGTGCGGACACAATTGAGTCATAAGATCTGTGATGAGGAGCTGGACGGCCGGTAAATTATGGATTTCCTCTTCTGGACGACTATTTTCGTTCCAGTTAGCGCCGGCTAGGAAGAAGAAATAATCAAGAGCCTGCTTGATCAATCTCTCGCCCTCCCGCTGTGCGATCTCAACACTATGGAATGCATCACATGGTTTACTTTGGATCGCATTCATACGTTGGATTAGCACTGGCACCATCTCGAGCATCAGATTTTGAAAGTCCAACAAATGCATTTGCTCGTGCATTAGCAAGACTTGGATGAAAACGTATTTTTCATAGGTGGCATTATAAGCCCGCCGGTTTTCCAAATCTCTTCTTGCAACGGAACATCTATCGTAGGGTTCAATTTCATTGATGTCATAAACACGAGAGTGTACTGGGATCCTGTTCTCGCAAATATCGAGAATCGCGTTGACTTGAATTGGCTCGAAAATGCGAAAACGCCATTTTCCATTCTGGGCATCAAAGCACGTGCTTATGTTATATGGCTCAGTCGAAAGAGTTGTGCCCTCCTGCACTGGCAGGAATCCGCCCTGCGCATGGGGATTGCTAATACAGTCTGCAAGATAAGTGCCATTGAACCCGTTTTCACGAGGAACAACTCTGAAACTTGGTGCAATAGGTGCTCCCGGGACAGCGCATTGTGGTGCTTCTTCGCACGCATTCTTCTTGAGCGTAATTGAAACACTATCTGCTGCAACCCCACCATCGCTCTCCGCAATTACCCTCACTGGAATGACGAGGCTGTCCTGTATTTGGTCGAAGTATTCCGCTGTGTTGATCGTGGGTGACGGCTCCCATGAGATCGATGGAATAAACTGACCTTCCTTCGGCGCGTGTTCCTCGCCAAGCATAATCGTCGGCTGATTTGTTGCGCTTAGGTATATCGTCGTATCACTCATGGGGTTGGTGATGGTAATGGAAGGAGGCGGATACTGGCAGGAGAGAAGAAGATCCGTGCTCCCTTGGACGCCATTGACCGTGACGGTGACAATGGCCGCATCAGATCCCCCAGAGATAATCCCCCTCGACGTATCCAGCACCGCAAGGAAACTCCCTTGGCCGCCGGAGAGTGTAAACTCGATGGTTTGACCCGCTTGTCCGTTGCCTTCCAAATATGCATAAAGTCCCTTTGCCTGTATCGTGGCAGTGCCCATGATTGGAGCGTTACTGCATCCTGCGAAGAGGTTTCCGAATCCGTCAAGAATCGTGACGTCCACGACTGTTGCGCTGTTGCATGCTAATGAATTTGATTCCGGTTCGGCAATGACCTGCGCCACCTGATATGATTCGTCAAGCGATGCCGTCACGGTAAGCGTGGCTGTAAAACTGGTGTACCAGAGCGTGCCATTGGCAACAAAGATGGCCGTATTTCCGCTGACTTGGGGTGTTTGAAGACCGGCCTCACGAACTGCACAACTCCAGACCCAGGGCGCAGGAACGAATGTCCTTGCGCTCATTCCAATCGCACCACAGCCGGGAAGTGTTATGGGAAAAGGATTCATTTCATGTGCTGTCGTATCGAGGCAATATCCGGTCCCGTCTTTGCGAATCAGAAAGGAAGAACCTCCAAGGTTTACCCAGACTTCATAGCCCGTGTTGTTTGGAATTGCGCCGGGCGAGATACTCAAAGATCCGGAGAGTATGACGCCGGGAATAGTTGTTTTCACCGTGTTGCCGTCAAGAACAAGGAGTGGACCCGAAGGTGTGGCGGTAGCAACCGGAGCAGGGCTCTTTGGGTCAATAGAAACCCGCTCTTTGATGATAACTTGCGCCTGAATCGAGACGGAGGCAGGGAAGAGAAAGATTAGAGTCCGGAGGGCCGGGGAGAAAAAGGTTTTGTCGCATTGAGTCCCCCTTAGGAGTGTTCGTTTACGAATCGTTTCCCACAGAACAAATCATAAACCATCGGCAATGTCCGGAACGACGGGGAAAAAGTCAAGTGCTACCGGCGGCAGCATAACGGTTGGGAGCTAATCCCGAAGG
>BQML01000077.1 GCA_022180565.1 Bacteroidia bacterium | reverse complement strand
TCGCGGTTCTCCGGCACTGAGTTATGCCCCTGTTTCTTGTCGGGAAGGCACACACGAACGAATCCCGAACAGAAGCGTTTCGTGACAGGCGCCGAATAGAAGCGTTTCAGAGCAGGCACAAGTCTACTGAGGGGGTGTGGGGATCAAACCACAGGAAGACCTCTTTTCGTGAACATGTCCATCAAGAGATGAAGACTAATCACGACGATAGCGACAAGCGCGATAGCCAGTAAGATTTCTGTTCCACTAATTTGCTGTAGTCCAAGAGTCTTTCTCTGTCTCCTCTTTTCTTTGATTTTCTTTACTACTTGGACTCCTGCAAATCCCAAGAGAGCTCCAAATGTGAAACTGTGAAAGAAGGCTCTGTGGTTTGGATGGAAGGCGGGTTCCAGAATGTCAGGCAATCGACTGACGGCAGCCCCTGTGCCCGTTGAGAGCAGTAAGTGGCGTGTATCAAGCTCTTTGTTATCATGAAGTTGATCCTGTATCACAAGTGAGCCGAGAGCTCCACAGATTGTTCCAGCTATGAAATGAGTTCTTCCATTAGGCATATAAGTTCCTTTCTCCGATTCAGTCAATGTTTCAAGAGCTGATGCAAAAAGGCAACAAGATTGCCGCCTGTAAAGTTTGGATCGTTTAATTTCCTCTTGGCCCATAAGTCGATAATGGATTGTTCAGAGGGATTTGGCTGTCGTCCACCTCCAGGTCCCCCGCCACACCCAGGCGTTGAGAGAATCATGTCAAGCTCGTTGTCGCGAATCGTAACCTGGACACAAACACTTAAACGATCTGCTCGGCGACCATTGATTTGGCGGTTGATCCAGCCCTCGTCGATATCGCTCGTGGTTTTGATTTCGCGAGAGTCGTTTCCAATCTTCAGCGTCACCATGGCTAATTCCTTTCCTCAATGCTTTTTGTCTTTCGGAGGGTGTGGATCGGGACCGTAGCTATCTTTGTCGCGAATCTTTCCGTCGCGGCCGTGGATGACGACCTCCGATTTGTTTTGCTTCGCTAAGGGAACAGCTGATTGGCGTGCGAGCTCCTGGCTCTTGTGTGTAGAAACAGGTTTCTCAGTTCCTTCCTTTTTGACAGCCCAGCGATTTCCACTCGGGACAACGTGAATGTTTCGTTTCATCTTTGGATTCTCCTTTACTTTATTCTGCTCCAAACAATATCGCCAGCTGCTACCTGCAAGTCACATTTTGCACAGTTACGTCCGATATTAACATCCCAGTCCTAAAATGACAAATGCCAGCAAGCTATTGGCTTCCCTTAGTGGCAGAACGTGGGCGATTCAGTATTTATCATAATCTACTATTATTGCATGCCGCGCCATCGCGTTATTCTGTGTCTGGTTTCTTCCCGTGGCAGCCAACTTCCCGACGTCATCATCCGATCAAGTGAATTTGCAGCATCAGCAGGTGTAACGATGTTTTGAGCGACAAGGGCGTCCATGACCCAGAGCACCCCGTGAACATCAATCCCTTTCTCCACAGCTGCAGCGCGAAGCGCAGCGTCTCCTGTAATCAATATACACTCGTGAGCCTGTGCATAAGCAAGTGCAAAAAGATCAACGCGTGAGGTAGCTCGGTATTCTTCGGCAAGACTTTGGACAATTCCAATATTTTCTCCTTCAAGACTCACAAGAAGAAACCCCAAATCTATAAGGTGTTGACCCGGAGGTTCTTTGAGTTCGTCAACAATCACATCGAGAAGAAGAAACTCGTACGGAAGCCTCAAAAAACTCTCAAGCAATCCAGCGTTGAACAAGTCTACACAGATGCTTGTGTCAAGCACGCATCTCGGCATCGAGGGCCCCCACTTCGAGTTTCTTCCGGAATTCATTCAGAGGGATATCCAGCACCTCGGCCCCCTTCGCCGCCGAAATAAGACCTTCCTCGACAGCCTGTACGACAAGTCGTTCGAATCGCTTTGGCTGCTCTGAAGGTAAGGGCTTTCCAATCTCCTTATCGTACAATCCTCGCCTCTTGAGATCACGGCACAATTGAACGAAGAAGCTGTCAGATATGATACGCAAGTCGCGAGCACGGTAAA
Organism: Bacteroidia bacterium; assembly: GCA_022180565.1. Taxonomy (GTDB): domain Bacteria; phylum Bacteroidota; class Ignavibacteria; order UBA10030; family UBA10030; genus JACQPU01. The sequence continues at coordinate 2,635 of BQML01000077.1, read as the reverse complement.
TCCAGGCCTGCACACTCATTCCGTATTTCTCTCTCAAGCCGAGGAGCTCGTAAAAGCTAAAGCTTCGCCGATGTTCACCGAGCTCTGCTTTTGCGGCCTCTGCTGGGACAAGAAACGCTCCAGCGAAGCGATTCGCAGCCTTCTCCTCATCGATTGATTTTGAGACCCTCAAGAGAAGATGGCCTAGTTCATGAGCCAGGCTGAAACGAAACCTGTCGCTGGGCTGGCTCTTCTTCACTAACACAACAGGATGCTCGTCATTTGCCCAGCATGATAGACCGTCTATGCCTTTTTCGGCGTATACCATTGCAACTTTGACTCCACGATCTTCAAGGACCTCGCTCAGGTTCTCTATTGGGTCAATACCCAGCGCCCATTGTTTTCTGAGCGATCTTGCAAAAGTTTCAATATCATCGAGGCGTCGTATCATTCGCTGAGAGTCGCTGGGGAGTTTAAAAGAAAAGCGACTATTCGGAAAAAGAGACTCTATTTCCAGATACTTTTCCACCAATTCCTTCGCGCGGGCGCGGAGAGATTGGCGTTCCTTGGAGGAGGCGGCAGAGCGTTTCCGGTACGCCGGTTCACTCAATGTGACTTCGGCCGAAGCAGGACGGAAAAAGAATTCGACCTTCACACCAAGCGCTTTTGCGAGCTTGATCAGTACATCTGACCCTGGTTGGGCTCTGCCGATTTCATATTTATGGATGGCCTGGGCAGAAACGTAGTTATTGGTCTGCTGCGCGAGCTCTCGTAGCGAAAGGCCCGCTGCAATGCGCCGTTGGTATATACGTTGACCGATCATTGGATTTGTAGATATGAGTTGTTGGATGCTATTTGTGTTAGTTGACAAAATAATAAAAATATTGTATTTTGTCAACCACAAACCGCAATTAAGGAAAGGAGGTGTAAAGACGATGGCAACGAATCCCCCAAAAGGCGACAATCAGCGAAAGGGAGCAATCAGAGACCGCTCCCAGGTTTACAATCCCCATGTGGAACGCTGGGTAAAACGTGATAAAGATACCGGCCGCTTCATTGACCAAAAAGCTGATGACAAGCCGTTCAAGGGCGTACGCAAGGAGAAGTAAGGAGGAAATCCACAATTGGGTGAGGTTATTATCCTCGCCCCCCGGCTTAGAAGGTTATTATGTAGTGTGCATTAAGAATCGAGGTGAGTTCTTCGGAGGGCAAGTTCCAGTGATGACTGCGCCATGAGATCATTCAAACACTTCGCTCACTGGAATTTCATAGCCAAGTGTCACGGTCACACGTGTGTTCTTTATATTGATTTCTGGGTATTCAACACCTCCAGAAACTGCGAAGTATGCAGAATGCCATCCAACCCCCAAGCCTGTCAAGTACAGCTTTGCACCTGTCTTATTAATTGTAGTTTTGAATAGAGGGTCAAAGAAGCCACCGAAGTAGAGAAAGAATCTGGAGGTCTCAAAGTGTCGGACGAAACGAATCTGATCCAACACTGTAAAATCGACACTCGTGTTCCCATGACCACGAATTCCTGTGCCTGCAAGGGAAAACACATAATCGACTTTCCATCCGTCTCTGCGACTCTCGGACATCCAGTGCTCGAGAAGATCCCTCACTAATCCCACAATTGTCGAGCGCGCTTGCTCGTGATCTACGAATTCGTACTGCGCAGTTGCAACAAGGTTTGAATAAACCCTTACGAGTGAATTCGACCCAAGCGATTCATCATCAATGGCCTCACGTTGAGCCATACTGAAGATCCGGTCCACGCCATAGGTTTTCTCGTAAGCTCTTTGGTAGAGTTGGAACAAACTGACCAACATCGTTCCTGGTGTGGTCGTGTTGACGAAGTCCAAAATTAGCTGGTTAAAGCCCCTATCGGATTCAAAGGCTGAAAAGAAGGATTGAAAGATGGAATCAGAGTGTGATATGAAATAAGGTCGGTTTGAAATCAGTAACCAGAGCACTCTGTCGAGGATTTCCAGTACGCGAACATCAACAGAGAGATCTTTTTCGGTTCGCCGTAGACTGACGAGCCGTCCAGAGACAATGACTGTCCATTTCCGATTTCCTTCAGATTTGAAGGACTCAATCTTCGATTTTTCTTCGCTCATTTTGAGGATCTCAGGAGAGACGTAGAGGTTGTTTTTTAGTCTCTCTGAATAAAAATAGTACAAGCAGGAGTACGCGACGAGTTGGCCGCGGCTCCAGCCAGCAGATTTAGCTTGGTCCAAGATGCCGTTTGTCGAGTCTACGAGTTCTTCCACATGCCGCTTGATACCTCCAAGGAACATCATTGTCGTGACGACGTTCGTGGTACTGCGCAACAATGTTGCTTCGTCTTTGCCGTCGAGAACTTGTGCAATAAGGTCGCGGGCAATGATTCCCTTGATTGGATCCTGATCTGTCACCCAGGAAATCACTTCTGTCTTGACTTTCTCTTTGGCTATCTTCTTGAGAGTCTTTTGGAAGGTTTCACTGACGTTGATCTGGCCAAGGGATGTAGAAATAGACAGCAAGGTGAGAGCCAGTGATGCAGCGAGAGTCCTCTTGAAGGTTTCTCTGCTAGCAGGAACTTCTGATTTAGGATGACTCATGCGGAACGTGTTCATCAATCCGACTCCACAGCTTCGGCATAATCATCGAGAAC
>BQML01000076.1 GCA_022180565.1 Bacteroidia bacterium | reverse complement strand
AGTGAGCAAAGGCACATCTTCCAGACAAGGAGGATGGGCAATGGAAGCAGACAAGAAGCGCAAGACGTATGACCGAGAGTTCTGGGTGAATGCGGTTAATCTGGTGATGGAAGGTGGTCGGAAGGTTCGAGAGCTGGGGATCGATCCGAACACGCTGTATCACTGGAAGCGAGAGCTGTTAGAGGAGCGACAAGGGGGCTTTCCGGGGAAAAGGGCAATTGCTCGATCGAGCATTTTTGAGTACATCGAGATATTCTACAGCCGCGTACGACGCCACTCAGCCCTCGGCCGCAAATCACCTGTGGCATTTGAACAATCACATTTTGTGGCTTTTCTCACTGCGCGAAATACGGGGTAAAGTCCAGTCATTGTGGTGCTGAAGCCTTAATGAGACATCATGACTGTATCCGATGTAGTAGGACCCATCATTTTGACTCTGAATGATATAGACGAAGTACATATACCCCAAAAAAGGAAAACCCTCCATTCCTGGAGGGCTTTGGCGGGCAGGCATCGTCCATTACATGAAAAAACCCACTCCCACAAGGGGAGATGGGCTTTTTCATGCGGGCTTGCCCGCCGAAGCTACTTTTCACCAGTGGCGGGGCCGACGAGACTTCCCGACCTTCGGTCGGGACGACCTCCTGCGTGACAGGCAAGTCTATTGTTGTGCACCTGGCTCGGCGGCTTTATGGATCAGATTCTCAATGTATTTCCGGCTCTTCATCCGCTTGATATGCTTTTCGAACTTCAAAGCATCGGTTTTCGTAGAGAACTCTCGGACATAGACCAGCTTCCATGGAGCTTTTGCCCTTGTGGATGTCGTCCATCCGTCATTGTGGTGCTGAAGCCTTAATGAGACATCATGACTGTATCCGATGTAGTAGGACCCATCATTTTGACTCTGAATGATATAGACGAAGTACATATACCCCAAAAAAGGAAAACCCTCCATTCCTGGAGGGCTTTGGCGGGCAGGCGGGACACAGACACATCGTCCATTACATGAAAAAACCCACTCCCACAGAGGGGAGATGGGCTTTTTCATGCGGGCTTGCCCGCCGAAGCTGCTTTTTACCAGTGGCGGGGCCGACGAGACTCGAACTCGCGACCTCCTGCGTGACAGGCAGGCGCTCTAACCAAACTGAGCTACGACCCCATCTAATTTAACAAAGAACCAAATTGAGTCCGCCGACCTTTCCGCTTCATTTTGGCGGAAGGCGGACGAAATCCGCTGTCTGTTTGGCGGACTGAGCTACGACCCCTAAGAAGCAAACCACTCAATCCCCAGTTCCAAACAAAGACCAAAATCCTGAATACTTCTTACCTTTTACCTTTTACTTTTTACTTTTTACTTTTTACTTGTTACTTGTTACTGCCTTCTGCTGATATTATACGCTCTCTTCCCCTTCAACTCCTCTTTGATCTCAAATTCCACAAGGTCGCCTTCAATCAGGTTGTCCCTGAAGCCAGCATTCTTGACATTCGACTTATGAAAAAAAACCTCTTCACCGGCTGATTCGGTCGTAATGAACCCAAAACCCTTGGAAACATTGAAGAATTTCACCTTGCCGCGCTCCATGGTCCCTCCTCTCAAATACGGAATTGGATGTAACGTGTCGGTTGAAACGATACAAAAAATTTCGATGAAAAGAAAGCGTGAAAAACCGGTCAAGCGGTCTTCTGCAGAATTTCACTGAGTTTTCTAAGAAGTCCAACCCCTCTTCCGAAAATATTCACCGCGAGCTGTGTTCATAGAGACACAACAAAAAACCCCGTCGGAGGGTCGACGGGGCTTTGGCAGTACGGATGAACGACTGACTAGAACGTATAACGAATGCCGAGTTGAGCGGTCCACCGGGAGAGAGTGTTGCTCGGGATATTGGGATCACCCGGGTTGACCCATTGATAACGTGCTCGACCGGCGTGAGTCGGATCAGGATCATTCGAGGCCGTTGCGATGCTGTGGTATCTCAAGAGGAAGGAATCATTTGCCAGTTTGACCCAACCCCACTTCTTGTTAAGAAGGTTCATGAGGTTTGTCACGTCGAACGTGATTTCCACTTTGTGTCCCATGAAGCTTGGAATGGTGTGGTTCAACCGAAGGTCGACCTGATGGGACCACGGCGAGCGAGCAGCATTCCGCTCGGCCATCTTTCCTTTGTTTTCACTAAGGTAAGAATCGTTGTTGATGTAGTTCATTAATTCTGCGTAAGCCGGGTCCGACGTTGGAAGGGTCGTGCCCCCGCTGTTGACGAGAATGACGTCATTGGCATCCCGGGGGATGTACGCAAGGTCGTTATCCGACCGCGTATCACCATTGATATCGCCGTTGACGAGCCACGAATACGGTCGCCCCGACAATCCGTTGTAGAACAATCCGACCGTCGTGGACATTCCGTAGAAGTCCCAGTCAAACCGATACGAGGCAGTAGCGAAGATGCGGTGCGTACGATCGGCATCGGCGAATGCAAGTCTGGGCGCATTCGGATTACCGGTCGTCGGATTGAATCTCCAGCCCGAACTTGCCGTCGTGCTGTTTGTTCCGCCGGCATCCCGGGCCCGACCCCAGGTGTATCCTGCAGCGAAGTACAGCGGATCAACAAGATTCTGGCGCTGGATCTGAACGATAAAGTTCGAGTTATAGCCCTTGTCAGTGTTGGTGACAAGATAGACGGCGCTAAAGGCGTTATCGATATTGCGATTGGTTGACGAGTACGTGCCGTTCGTATTCAGTTGGCTCCAATACGGACGGTTCTCACCAACAATCGTGCCCTTGATTCCCCGGAGATTGATGTTCTGGTAGAAGATATCGTTCTGGGTCTCCGAGAAGATCGCTTCGACGGACAGGACCATGTCGTACGGCAATCGGCGGTCCGCCGCCAGATTGAATCTGAGAATGGACGGAGCTTTGAAGTTCGGGTCCGTAATATTCACCTCGGCTGTGGGGAGACCCGTCGCAATCTTGGGTTGACCGAAGGGATCAGCTATGAAGTTTGGCGGAGGTGTCGTGACGGTATAGAAGTCAACTCCGGTGTTGCTGTACTGGTTTGAAACCCAGACGGCCGGGAATTTTCCATAAAAGATTCCGACTCCTCCGCGGAGTTGTGTGTTTCGGTCCTCGTCAAGCGCCCAGTTGAATCCCACGCGGGGTGAAATCGCCACGGCCGTCTTGGGTGGTTCACTTGTGCTGAGATTGTATCCGTTCGCGCTGAACGTCGAGTCAAACCGTGCATTATAGTTCGGCTTGTCAGGATACGAGGGTATGTCGAAACGAATCCCGCCGACAATTTTCAATTGGGGGCTGACCGTCCATTCATCCTGAACATAAAACCCGATTTGATTGAAGCCCCAGTTGGCTTCTTGCTTCGGATTGGACGTTGCCGAATAACGAAATGCATAAACGGCGGGCGGACCTCCGGCCATGAATGCCGCAAGGCTGTTGTACTGATAGAATCCGAAATTGTCCGGAATGAAGAGGTTACGGAAATTGATAAGATCAAGCTTCACACCCGCAGTAACGGTGTGGCTTTCAATGTAATAGGTGAAGTTATCCGTGATCTCAACAACGTTTTGTTCGAGCTCGTTCTGATGACGGAACTCCTCAGCACCTACTGCCAGTCTGTTGGTGTTGCCGTCCACGCCCTGGACTCTTACCTCGACGACCGGAAACGGCGCACCCTTGAAGGTCGGTTGATCAAGCTGGTTGTTATAACCTATGATCAATTCGTTTGACGCCTTATTGCCGAAGAGACTCGTCAATTGAAGCGCGAAGGAATTCGTCTTGTTCTTCAGATCGTACGCGGCATTCTCCGAGTACACATCTGCCGTTCCGCGAAAGCGCGACGGGGAATTGTGCGTGATGGCATTGAGATAGTTCCAGCGGGCCGTCAGTTTGTGGCTCTCGCTCAGGTTGTAGTCCAAGCGAAGGAAGATCTTGTCGCTGTTATCCGGACGGGAGATCGACTTCCATGAGCCGGTCTCATATCCATAGTTGGTCCGCAGGAAGTTGGAAAGAATATTCAGCGAATCCTCAGAGACCGTATAAGCATTGTTCCCAAATGCCGATGCTCCGAACGTTCTTTCGAAGGGGGAGTCCGCCCGAGCGAGTTCCAAGGAACCGAAGAAAAAGAATTTGTTCTCAATGATGGGACCGCCGACCCGGAAGCCGTACGTCCGGTTTGTGAACGGAGGGAGTTCTGCGGCGAGATCGTCAGGACTAAGGCCTGCCAGCGCTTCGCTTCGCGTTGTGAGAAAAGCCGAGCCGCTAAGAGTGTTGGTGCCACTGCGCGTGATTGCGTTTACCCCGGCCCCGGTGAAGCCGCCTTGACGGACATCAAACGGTGAGAGGACGATTTGAAACTCCTCAATGGCCTCAAGGCTGATAGGTGTCGTGCCACCCTGCCCGCCCGGTGTGCCTGTTCCACCAAGACCGAAAAGGTCATTGAAATTTGCGCCGTCGATCTGAATATTGTTGTACCGGTTGTTGCGTCCGGCTGCGTTACTGCTCACGCCCGTGAAATAAGGCGAGAGTTTATAGTAATCCTGAAAACTCCGGGAGATTGTCGGAAGCCGGTCGATCTGAGCTCGCATAACGTTTGTCGCCGACCCTGTTCGGGCGGCGCTCAGCACTGCCCCTCGCTCGGCTGTGACAACGACTTCCTCCGTCTGGATAGCCTCCTCCGTCAATGTGAAATCCTGACGCAGACTCTGTGAAAGCGCAAGGTAAATATCCGTCTTCTCTTGTCGAGCGTAACCAATGAACGACACAGCAATCGTATAGGGCCCGCCAACACGAAGATTCGGCAACGTGAAATCGCCGTTGTCACGCGTTGTTGTCCCATACGGCGTACCGGTCGGCACATGGGTTGCTATAATGTTTGCTCCAGGGAGCGGATTGCCCGCCCTGTCAGTTACTGTTCCATAGATCGCCGCAGTCGTCACGCCCTGTGCTGAGAGAACAAGCGGGATCAACGACAAGAGGCTCAAGAAGAGAAACACTCTCATCTTGAATGTGTTCATAAAACCTCCATTGATGAGCGAATTGAGTAGAAGTTGGTTGGAGTAAAACCAGAAATTCATGGGCTTCAGGAAAAACGACCTTCATCGTGCGCTGCAATTCTACCGAACAAACTTCTAAAACACAAGTAGCACATCAAAAAGAATTTGTAAACTCCTTGTTGTGCAATCGTAATGACGTGACGAATGAACCGATTCTTGTGACGAACAACTTTTGTAAATTCATTTTCAATGCGCGGGTGTTGATAACTTGTGACCAACTTCGGAACCGTGATCACTTCCTTTTCTCGGATCCCGATTTGAGGGTGAATCCTCATGTGGACAATCATGCGC
>BQML01000075.1 GCA_022180565.1 Bacteroidia bacterium | reverse complement strand
TGGTGGATCGCTCGTCATAATGGGGATTTTCATCGTTTCTCTAACATGGTTTGGCCTTCGCCAGCAGGAAATCTGGGCCTTCGTAACCTTAGGTATAACGGGAGTAATTGTTCTCCCTTACCGGTACATAACCTTCAAGCCCTACCTGGATGCCGGAATCTCGATTGGGTTCGGCGATCTTCCACCGATTTTTTGGATACCGACACTCGTTCTCATTCCAGGAATCGTATTCGGTTGGCTCGGCCTTCGATCCTAAACTGTCACACTAACTTGCGGCGCCGCCCTAACCGGTCGCTACCGCCAAAAAGCGTGGCGGTCAAGAAAGCCGACGGAATGAGCGGAGCGCGAAATTCATGGCAAAGGCATTTTTGGCAAGACAAATGAAAAACGTGGTTTCACGAAGTAGATTCAGCGGTCCAGAGTACGTTTCGAAAAAGTACGTCGCCGCGGCTTAGCTCCCAACCGTTAGCTGGCACGCCCATCGGATGGGCTTTTGAATTAACGGGGATATTGCTATCTTTTCGGTGTGAAGACTACCCGATACTTCCGTGAACAAGTCTTACACAAACGGCCGTATCTGAAAACTGAATGGATCCAGGCAATCCTTCGAAATCCTGTCAAACGAGAAGTACAAGCTGATATGCAAAGGATTCGCTATTGGGGGTATGTCGAGGAACTGGGGAAATATCTGCGTGTTGTAACCTTGGAAGACGGAGAAACAGTCCATAATGCCTTTCCGGACAGGGATTTCAAAGAGGGCTAGCGTATGAAATTCAACTACTATAAAGAGACAGATTCGTTGTATATCGATCTTTCCGAAAAGAAGAGTGTTGATTCGAAAGAAGTAGCGCCCGGGGTCGTTGCGGATTTCGATGAGACGGGGGCGATCGTTGGTATTGACATTGATCATGCCAGCAAGATCGTGAACCTTCGCCGCATTGAATCAGATTCACTCCCCCTTAAGACTGCCAGTCTCTAACCCTTGTTGGGGGCGTGCCAGCTAACCGGTCGCTACCGCCAAAAAGCGTGGCGGTCAAGAAAGCTGACGGAACCTCGCGAGCGCGAAAATCCCAAGGCTATGTTGAACATTCGAAAACAAACTGGGCAACGGTCGGTTGGTACAATCCCCTACCAAACCACCGCCGCAACCTTAGCTCCCAACCGTTAGGCCGCCGCCGGGAATCACAGTTCACACTTGACATTCTTCCGGGCATTTGCCAACTTGCCCGTGGCTTATGACTTGTGCTGCGGGGAACGGATCATAACCACACACTTCCTTCGAGGGGAAATCCCATGCCATCCGCTTTCTTCCCGTCCTCTTTCCGGACTCTGGGGCCCTTACTGATTCTTCTCCTTTCTTACGCCAACGTCTTCTCCCAGATTTCAATTAAAGAACGCGTCGCCATTGAGCCAAAGGTCCAGCCGAAGCCACAGCCAATGTCCATACCAAGTGGACCGTTACTCACTCTCGATGGTATGACCGTCAAAACGACAATGCCTGGCGTCGTGATAACAGGATCTGTCAGTATTTCTCCGGAAACGATCCCGAACAATACCGGGTATGAAGTCTGGGTCAATGTCGGGGGATCTTCTCACATGATCCGAAAGGAAGGCACGGGATACTGTCAGGATACGTCGGCTCAGGAATCCAGCCCGTTTCCGGCGACACTGCAAAGTTGTGGTGTGATCGGAATGAGCGCTACGACGTTTGTCCCGGCCCCCTGGCAATGGAGCTGTGCCGTGAGGGGAACAAGCTCCTCAAGTGAGCGGCAATTCGGCCACCCTGAAAGTCAACGGAACATTGTGGTATACCGGTTTTACAGCAACCCTGACTATTTCTGCTTCTCTTGACGAATCCTACCAGGTTACGCAGGTCATTGCAGAGCCGCAAGACAGCAGCCTAACTTGTAATGGAGCAACCGCTGTCGATGTTACCATCTTGGATGGTCATGGAAATCTCTACGTCCCTTGTGGCGGAACGCAACTCATGGGAACGGCGACAATAAATGCCAAAGGTGCTTATGCGTTCCTTGAAGGAAACGGTCAATCGGCTCAGACGATTGACTTCGCCGTGAACAACGGTCGCGGTGGATTTCTCGTTGTTCTCGATACTTCAAAAGGCAT
>BQML01000074.1 GCA_022180565.1 Bacteroidia bacterium | reverse complement strand
CCCCTTCGGATCTCTATTGTTCTGCGCTTAAATCTAGGTCATTGGACAATGGCTTCTTCGGTTCAGATTGCAGTACAAACCGTGCAGAGTGCACGGCTACTAAGTAGGACATTGATGTGTTCTCTATTACCCGATGGAAAGCTGGTTAAAGAGCGCTTCCTTGGATTTCCAAAATCCCTCATTGTTATTCGAGATCGGATGTAGAAAGTGCTATGCAACCCGTATGCGAAATACTGCCTGTGAACGAGTACAATGAAGAAACAATGCACCACATCCGTCGTTTGCTTCCTGGAGGTGATTATCGCAGGGTCGTGTTGAAACCCAATTGGGTGAAGCATGAATCGGATCAACGGTTCCCAATCAGTACGCTTGTTACTGATACTTCTTTGGTCGAAGCTGTGTTATCAGCCTGCTTGGATAAATATCCGAATCTCAGGGAAGTTGCCATTGCGGATGCTCCTCTGCAAGGATGCGATTGGGATCTACTTGTCCGGCAGGCACAAATAGACAAGTTGATAGAGCGATATGGTCGATTCAGACAACCCCGGATCAGCATCGTCGACCTGCGCGAAGAGGCCGTCATGGTTGACAACGGATATTTGGGGAAAAAGAAGAGTCGCCCTGGAGACCCCGAGGGATATCGGGATATTGTCCTGGACAGTAGTAGTTTTCTCGATGAGATCAGTCACCAGGGAAGGACATTCCGCGTGTCAGATTATAACCCAAAGGAAACTATTAGCAACCACGTGAAGGGCTCGCATCGATATCGCGTAGCTGGTACCGTCGTCAAATCTGAGCTCTTCATAAATCTCCCAAAGATGAAATCGCACCAGAAGGCGGGAGTGACAGGTTGCCTTAAGAATCTCGTAGGCGTAAACGGGAACAAGGCCTACCTTGTACACTACCGACATGGTATGTCAATTCTCAAAGGCGATGAATTCCCACGGGGGGTTCCTCTGCCGGTTGTGGCACAAGTGAGGGTCCGAGCTATGATGATGAACGCGCCACAACCCGTGTTTCGCTTCTTTCAATTGATATGGAGGGCGTTTCGCAAGCTCTATGGCATTCAGGTTGAAAGCACCGTTCAAAATCTCGGAAGGAAATTCTTCATAGCAGGTGGATCATGGTTCGGCAACAATACCATATGGCGGATGGTTTATGATCTCAACAAAATAATTCGATATTCAGACCAGTCTGGTGTTCTCAACTTTTCGAGCGCGCAGCGTGATTACGTTGCATTTGTAGATGGGTTGACAGCGGGCGAAGGAAACGGGCCGTTGGAACCACTACCAGTTACCCTTGGGGTTCTCGTATGCGGTTATGATCCGTTTGCGATTGATATGGTGATGGCAAAACTGATGGGTTTCGATTACAGGTCAATTCCGTGTATCTCAAACCACGCGCTCTTCAATGATCCCCAGTGGGGAGCATTTGATCCAAGCCGTTTGCGTGTAAAAGAGGTTGACGGAATGGTTAATGGAATCCACAATGTCCGAACAAGAAAGTTGTTTCTGCCACCACCTGGCTGGCGGGGGCATATTGAACTCTCCCCGAATTGTCAATGAGGAAGGTCTACTTTCTAACAGATTACAAAGGCAACTTTGGCTCAAAGTATATTGCCTTGCCCTACCGCAGCGGGATGGATAAAGAATTGCTAAGAAGATATCTGGAACGGCATGGCTTGGATGCGGTGTTCCTCGGATTCTCGGAGGTGAATTTCATCAATTCGACATTCTCTGGACAGTTTGTTGTCTACACTTCAGCCGAAGACGATGGATTGTTCTACAAGGACTATATTGAGGACATCCTGCTTGGTCTTCAATGTAAAGGGGCAATTCTGATTCCCAAGTTCGAATACTTTCGAGCTCACCATAATAAAGTATTCATGGAAATCCTCCGGGATGTGCTCAACGTGGAGGGAACTCACAATTTGCGAACCCGTTACTTCGGAACACTTGAGGAATTCCTCCGAGAACAGCATACCTTTTCCGGCACGAGCGTGATCAAACCATCTGCGGGCTCAATGAGCTCCGGGATTTTGCTGGCGCGCGGCCCTGAAGATCACAGAATGAAGGCTAAAAAAATCAGCAAAACTAGGAATCTAGGGCTCAGATTTCGAGATTTTCTTAGACAAATTAGGCGAAAAGGATATGTCAAAGAATCATGGAATCGGCAGAAGTTCATTGTGCAGGAATATGTGCCAGGTCTCGCTGAGGATTGGAAGGTTGTTGTCTATGGAAAGAAGTTCTATGTTTTGAACCGGGCTGTAAGAAAAGGTGATTTCCGAGCAAGCGGAAGCGGTAGATTTCGTTATAGCGAAGATGTGCCCACAGTCGTCCTTGAGCTGAGTGAGAGGATCTTTCAGGCGATGGATGTGCCGTGGCTCTCGCTGGATATCGCTGTCGCCAACGGGACACCTTTTTTACTTGAATTTCAGGTCATTTATTTTGGAACATCAACATTGGATTTCTCGGAGTTTTGGTTCACGAAAGAAGGGCCAATTTGGCGAGTAAACAAAGGCAGATCTGTTTTGGAGATCGAATTTGCTGCTTCCTTGGCTTCGTATATCAACGACAAATACGGCATCCGGTAACATGTATGAAAAACGATATCAGGTTTCTCGTTACAGGGGGGGCAGGATTCATAGGGTCGAATATCGTACGTGAAATCCTTCGGCGAGGTTTCCGAGTTCGAGTGTTAGACAACTTCTCTACAGGAAGGCGAGAAAACCTATCTCCATTTCAAGCTAACCCGTCACTTGAGGTAGTGGAGGGCGATCTTAGAAGTTATAACGTCGTTTGTGACGCTGTGAAGGGGGTTGATTATATTTTTCATCAGGGGGCACTCCCTTCGGTCCCGCGCTCAGTCAAGGATCCCATCACAACCAATGATGTCAACATTCTCGGCACACTTAATGTTCTCGAGGCAGCGAAGCGATTCGGTATTCGGCGAGTGGTGTATGCGTCTTCATCTTCAGTGTACGGGAACAGCGAGGTGCTTCCCAAAACCGAAGACATGCCGGTGAATCCGGTCTCTCCATATGCACTTTCGAAATACACCGGGGAACGTTATTGTCAGATTTATTATCAGCTCTACGGATTAGAAACTGTGATTCTTCGCTATTTCAATGTTTTCGGCCCGAACCAGGATCCGGAGTCACAGTACTCTGCCGTCATACCACAATTCATAAAAAAGATCATTCAGGGAAAACAAATCAGGATTTATGGGGATGGGAACCAATCCCGCGATTTCACTTATGTGGAAAACGTAGTGCACGCCAATTTATTGGCGGCTGAATCAACAAACGTCGCGGGGGAAATCTTTAATGTTGGTCTTCAACAGCAATATTCTCTCAACCAGCTCGTGGAGACACTGTTCTCGCTCATGGGTCAGAGGGCTGAAGTAATCTACGAACAGAGCCGACCTGGCGACGTCAAACACTCATGCGCCGGAATCTATAAAATCAGGAACCGCTTGAATTTTGAACCTCTTGTTTTTTTTGAAGAGGGGCTAAGCCGGACCATTGCGTCGTTCTTCAGCAATTGTGACAAATGAAAGTACTTCACGTTGTTGGCCAGTATCCTTCTGAGGAGGATCCGCACAGCGGGTCCTTCATTGCATCGCAGATTGAATCACTTCGGCGACAGGGAGTAGAGATTGATGTGTGTCAACTTCAGGGTGTGGGTCTATGGAAATACTTTAAGGGGATTTCTTTGATTCGAAGGGCTCTTCGACAAAAGCAATATAACCTCGTTCATGCGCATTATATGTACTGTGGGTGGTCGGCCCGTTGCGCGACAAAATTGCCCTTGATTGTGTCGTTTATGGGGAATGATGTTTATGGAGATTTTGATGACTCTGGCAAATATCGGCTCGGCAGTGTTCTCTTCCACACGTCATTCAGTGCGATCCTTGCACAAACGACGTCAATGAACATCGCAAAATCGAGGCAATTGGCGAATTCCATAAAGTCCGAGAAGACTGTTGTTATCCCCAATGGAGTGAATCTAAGAACATTCAGGCCTTTCTTTGTCAGCCGAGATGAGCTCGGCCTTAAAAGGGGCTGCTTTTATGCGCTCTTTGCAGGCCGTAAGAACGATCCTGTGAAGAAATATTCCCTTGCCTTAGAAAGCGTTGCGGCTCTTGCTCGGGACGGTATCGAAGCCGAGTTGCTTGTGCTCGAAGGAAAATCCCCTGATGTAGTAGCGAGGGTTATGAATGCGGTTGATTGTCTCTTGTTGACATCTGCGCACGAGGGTTCGCCGAATATTGTCAAGGAAGCGATGGCGTGCAATCTACCGATTGTGTCGGTTGACGTTGGGGATGTTCGTGAACGGTTATCCAATGTTGATATGGGTTTCGTTGTCTCGGACACGGTTACCGAAATCGCTGGTGCCCTCCGCGTTGTCGCTTGCGAACGACGACGATCTAGGTCCGGGCGAAAGAGGATCATGTCATTGAGCGATGATTTGATAGCATCACGAATCATCGATGTTTACAAATCTGTAAGCCGTTATGGTTGTTCATGAGTCTATACTAACAGGATAATTCGAGTAATCTGTTCTCCAGGTGGATCTAGGTATGTGTGGAATCGCTGGTTGCATCTCGTTTGATTCATCTCGAATAGATGATGCTGTCCTAGCTCGTATGACCGATGTGTTGGCTCATCGCGGTCCAGATGGAAGGGGAATTCACGTGAGTATGGACGGAAGGGTGGGGCTGGGCCATAGGCGCCTAAGCGTCATTGACCTTTCAACCGGCGATCAGCCAATGTCGAATGCCTCGGGAACGATCTGGATTGTGTACAACGGTGAGATTTATAATTTCCGCGAGTTGCGAAGCGAGCTAATGGAGCGCGGTTTCCGCTTTCGAACGAAGTCTGATACCGAAGTGATATTGGGAGTCTACGAGGCATTCGGCGCATACGGATTTGACCGGCTAAACGGTATTTTTGCTTTTGCTATTCTCGATGAGCGAAACGGATCGCTATGGCTGGCCCGCGATCACTTCGGCGTAAAACCCTTATATTATGTTCGCTCAGCCGAGAAGCTTTTATTTGGATCTGAAATTAAATCGCTATTCCAGGATCCGTCAATCTCGAAAGAATTGGACTTCAGTGCGCTAAACTCCTTCCTGACATTCCGATATAATCCCTCCCCGCAGACGCTCTTTCGCGGAATCAGGAAACTACATCCAGGTCACTTCTTGCGAGTTGGCGTGAACGGTGAATTCGAGATTTTCAAGTTCGATAGTCACCACCCTTCAACACTCCATGGCATATCAGACAGAGATGCCGTAACAGAATACTCAAGGCTCGTTGAACGAGCGGTCGAGCGTCAGATGATTAGCGATGTGCCCGTCGGCCTACTTCTGAGTGGAGGAATAGATTCGGCCATTCTGGGGCATCTTATGAGACGTCAATCAAGTTCGAGGGTCAAAACGTACACTATCGGCTTTGAGGGTAGCGTAGATTTTAATGAAC
>BQML01000073.1 GCA_022180565.1 Bacteroidia bacterium | reverse complement strand
GGGGATTCCCGCGGAGAACCTTTACAGCTATGCCATCAAGTGCATATCCGTAACGTTCCAACGATGCGTTGCGACCAACATCATCCAACATGCATACGCCGCTGCCGTGAAGAGCTCGGACATCATATTGCAAAAGGATCCTGGGTTTCGCGATTCGCAAATCATGGGAGAAGTACTAAGGGATTAGTATGGAAGTTGTCAGAAGAAAGCGGAAGACTGCCTGTGAGGAGTATCAAATCTAAACCACCAACTGTAATAACTAAGACTAAGACTAAGACTGTTGGATGATGTTGGTCGCAACGCAACGTTGGAACGTTACGGATATGCACTTGATGGCATAGCTGTAAAGGTTCTCCGCGGGAATCCCCAATACTTCGGCCGCCTTGCGAGCACCCAATTGCAAGAATGCTTTAGCGGTGGAGTGGAGGAGACCAGATGATTCCAAGACGAACGGGACAAAGTGAACGGTGTTGTTTGGGTCCAGTTTCTTGTACTTGTTGATCTTCTCTTTAACTCGAGTTTCGGCATGGGTTCCGGGCTGCATCGAGGTGGCTTCCGATATAGCCACGAAGCATGCTCGCCCTGTGCCTTTGATGGCGCTCGTCACGCTCACGTCGATGACCACAGGCGCTGTCTTGATGGGGAAGACGCTGTCTTCCATGGGCGGGTTGAAGACGGTGATGTCGGGACGATGATGATCGTTTGGATCGATGTCACAGAATCTCCCCGTCTCCTCTCGCTTGCAATCCATTCCGAAGTAGCGCAGCAACATGTTGAGCTGATGAGCGAGCAGATTGTGCGATCGCGTTCGGAACCCGTAGGTACCGCACCCTTGGACATAATGATGTCCGAAGCGATCCACGATCGGCCTGGCACTGCAAGTGCATCTCGTGGAGGGACGGATGCATGCTTGCGGAAGGAAGTAGCGATGGCGGATCGCCACTTCCATCTCCCTGTTGCTCAGCTGCAGGTACACGTTCTTAGGCGTGACCTGCAGCCATGCGCCCGCCTCCTTGTTGCGCAAGGAGTTAAAGAAGTACAGGCGAGCGCGGTTGTGCTGAGGCACAGTGTGCAGACGTCCTTGCTGGTTGACGTCTACCGACAGGGAGCACAGCTGCGCTTGCAAATCAGACAAGCGCTTGCTCATGACGTGATCCATGAGTTGCGATTGCACCGTGCCCAGCTCGCGATCGTACGACAGATCGAACAGCTTCTGGTACGCAGTGCGAGGATTCGCATGGAGCTGGAGGTCGCCGATGGCGTCGTAGAAGTGCACCAACGTTCCGCACATGAGCTGCAGTTGCTCGCGTCCTTGCAGAAGCATCTCGATGACTTCCTCCGAAGGAAGCAGTCTCCGCAGACATGCCGCGAGCGAGGCGACATATGCCGCAGACGACACCACTCCCACGTGGTAGAACCCGAGACCGCCGCCTTGGATGGGATGGCTCATCATCTCGTAGACGTCATCGGTGAGGTCGGAGACATGGAGGTTGAGCATCTTGACGAGGAACTGCTTCTTCAGCTCTTCCACGTCTCGTGCGAACTGCTTGGTGAGTGCTGGAGAGATCGTGCGGAAGATATGCAGCGGCTTGCAACAGAAGGACTTCCGGAATAACAGCAATCGACATTGGTAGTTCTGCACGAGTGATAGCTTGTCGCGCACGAGTCGGAGCTCGTCCACATAGGCTCGCAGCTGAGCAGAGATGTACGCGTCCGAGCCCACATACGATCCAAGTACCTTCGCGCCGTACAGGCGCTCAAC
>BQML01000072.1 GCA_022180565.1 Bacteroidia bacterium | reverse complement strand
TTCTGCTTCGTTACCCACCAACACCCCAAGTACGGGGCGCGGCATAACGGTTGGGAGCTAAGCCAGCGGCGACGAAAACTTTACTAACGTACTCTGGACCGCTGAATCTACTCCGCGTAACCTCGTTTTCCATTTGTCTTACCAAAAATCCCTTTGCCCGGAATTTCGCGCTCCGCTCATTCCGTCGGCTTAGCGACCGGTTATGCCGCGCTCAAAACGAAATTCCACAACACGACAAGATCCCACCACTGTCTCCACGGAGCTATTCTGCTTCGCTACCCACCAACACCCTAAGTACGGGGCGCGGCATAACGGTTGGGAGCTAAGCTGCGGCGGTAGTACCGACGGAATTGTACTACACCACCGTAGCCTCTTTTACGTCTCACGTCTTGCGTCTCGCTTCTCACGACCTGAGCCATGAATTTCGTACTCCGGAGGTTCCGTCAGCTTTAGCGACCGGTTAGGCAGTGGCGATCATGCAATCGGATATGATTATTGTGCAAGCCGATACACATTACCGACTAAGGCGATAGCCTCAACCTTGCCTCCGAGCGCATTCTCACTTTCATAAGTGCCGATGAAGTACCCTGCACAAGTGATATAGGTGTTTGGGTTGATTTGGTTGAAGTCTCCGTTATATAGGAAGTTCAAAGTTGTTACGCCAAGAGGAGAATTTGGATTGGGAACAGCCATCAACACTTCGGCCCACTGGCCGCTAAGATTAGAGGTCGGCGGGAGCTCGACGACTGTGTACACTTGGCCATGAAGCCTATAAAGCTTGCCGATCGATGAGTAAAGGCTCTTGGTTAGGCTGGCGGCAGAAATTGAACGCGACCGCTGCCAAATTTGCGATGGTGTGTAATTCCTAATCTTGTTTGCGGCGACAAAAAAGTTTCCATTTCTGGAGATGGATATGTCTGCCGTGTTAAACTCTGTTGGCTGAGGGGCAGTCTGTGGGGCTGGCTGAGAATATTGCGGAACCTTCAATTGACTAGGTTGTGAGGAAACCAATTCTTGAGAGAAGTTGTAGAAATTGTAAACCAGCAAGGTTGCATACAGGAAAATTATCAGGTTGCGAAGGCGCGAAGGTTCTTGGGGGTGCTGTTTTGCTTTCTCAAGCAATTGATTCCTATTGAGCAGGTAGAGTGGAAAAACGATGAACCAGAGAATCCAACAACTGAGTGACCACATGCCAGCAGATGCATTTGTGAAGCCTTTCTCACCGGGAATTTTCCCTATCCTATTCTTGGAGGCGTCATAGTACACAATGAGTCCTATGGTCGGTGCAATGAGCCCAATGATGGATAGCAGCATGATATGGTTCCTTTCAGCTGTGTGATTCGTCGATCTCTGAAGACATTGGCGCGCAAAAATATGGACAACTAGCGATAAGAGGCTTGTTGGAACGAGTCGCCACTGCCTAACGGTTGGGAGCTAAAGTGCGGCGACGAAAACTCTACTTTCGTACACTGCTTTCAGCCCCTGAGTTTCAAAATTGCACAATTGGTGAAAATTAATCGTCCCGAGGTTCCGTCACTTTTAGCGACCGGTTAGGCGGGCGCCGCTGCTGGATGTGTGAGTTCATTAAGTCGATCGAGTTTTTCCGCAAGCGTGGTTGAAAGATCATCAGGGCATTGGTTGTTCGCAAGAAGGTTCTGGAGAAGCACTCTGAGGTCGTGGTGGTACCATGACTCTTTTTGCGTAACAGTGTCTATGTTTGTCCAATGCGCGAGAGTCTTTTCAGTGATGATTCGATGCGGTTCGGAATGGCACGTAAGGGCACTGGCATTGAGGGTATTTCGAATTGAAATATTGCCAGTCCAAAGAGTCGTATATCTTGTTTCGTATCCGAACTCAACGGCTTTTTCGACGATGAAAGGAAAATCTGGTTTAGGCGAAAAGTGACCTAAGCGACAGAGTTCTGACAGGAGCGATGCGATTGGGTTAAGCATATGGGGGGCGTTTACGCGAATCAGGTCTTTAAGCCGGCTAATAATAAGCGTGCGCTGACCCTTGGGTAGATTTGCGTATTCCTCTGGACTCATCTGTGTAAGCCCGAGATGGACGTCGGCAAGAGAGCCTTCAGACAGGACAATGGAGAAGCTTGCGCGCGGCCTTAATGCGTTCTTCAATTGATCAGAGAATTCAACGGCGGTTTGAATTCTAGTTCGAGCATCGAGTAGGCAGCGTCTGACTAGCTCGTCGATGGTTGAAGGGATTGTTTCGTTGATAGAGTTGAGTGGAACGTATTGACCAACGGTCGGCTTTGATCCGGAGAGAGATTCGTAAAGCACCACGCCGAGAGAGAAAAGGTCGCTAGCTGCTGTAAGCTCGTCACCTCGTTCTTGTTCAGGAGACATGTAACCTGGAGTGCCAATGGGTGTACCTTCGGTTACGCGCTTGATGTCTGAAGTCCTCAGTGCAATGCCAAAGTCTACGAGGTAACATGAACTAAGATCATGAGTCACAATCAGGTTTGATGGTTTAATGTCGCGATGAATGATATTTTTCGAATGAGCGTGAGTTAAAGCAGAGCAAATATGTCCAAACCACAAGCGGACTTGATCGAGTGTTAAAGGGCCGCGGGTCGTTAAATACTCACGAATTGTAATGCCATCGATCCATTGAAAGAGGATTTTGAATTCCGATTCATCTGCAGGAATGACCACGTCATAGATGGCAGGGATATTTGGGTGGGTGAGGCTTGCCAGAACCTTGGCTTCCCGGCGGAACCGCTCCTTATCTTCGGCGGAGGGGGTTTTCTTGAATAAGGGATCGAGGGTTTTGATTGCTAAGGTTCGCTCCAAAGCGTCGTCGAATGCCTTATCAATGACACCAAACCCACCTTGCCCAACGCTCTTTTGCTGAATTCGATATCGTGAGTCCATTGTGATTTCCTCGATCTTGTTGGACGGCGCCCGCCTAACGGTTGGGAGCTAAGGTTGCGGCGGACAATGGTCGGGATTGTACTACACGAACGCTGAATCTACTCCAGGCCCTATTCCGCCTTTCATTTGTTCTTACCAACAATCTCATGGCCTTGGGAAATTCATCCTCCTGAGGTTCCGTCAACCTTTAGCGACCGGTTAGCCCGCCGTACCGTCGATTAAACACAAATGTACGAGTTTACACTTCTCTTACCACGGAGCTCCTCTTGCTGAAGACTGCACAGCCCGTCAAAGTACCGCGGCGGGCTAACGGTTGGGAGCTAAGCTGCGGCGGTAGTACGGTTGAGATTTCTGTACTGCTGTGAGCACCGTCGCAACCCTGTTTTTCATTTTGCTACTGATTGCACCTTTGGTAGAAGATTCATCGTCCCGAGGCTCCGTCAGCTTAGCGACCGGTTATGCCGCGCTTAAACCGATCTTCCAAAATACCACACGACTTCGCTACTGTCTCCACGGAGCTATTCTGCTTCGTTACCCACCAACACCCCAAGTACGGGGCGCGGCATAACGGTTGGGAGCTAAGC
>BQML01000071.1 GCA_022180565.1 Bacteroidia bacterium | reverse complement strand
CTAAGCCGACGGAATGAGCGGACGATGAATTTCATGGCAAGGGGATTTTTGGCAAGACAAATGCAAAACAGGTTTTCACGGAGTAGATTCGGCGGTCCAGAGTACGTTAGTAAAGTTTTCGTCGCCGCTGGCTTAGCTCCCAACCGTTATGCCGCGCCCCGTACTTAGGGTGTTGGTGGGTAGCGAAGCAGAATAGCTCCGTGGAGACAGTGGTGGGGTCTTGTCGTGTTGTGGAATTTCGTTTTGAGCGCGGCATAACCGGTCGCTAAGCCGACGGAATGAGCGGAGCGCGAAATTCCGGGCAAAGGGATTTTTGGTAAGACAAATGCAAAACACGTTTTCACGGAGTAGATTCAGCGGTCCAGAGTACGTTAGTAAAGTTTTCGTCGCCGCTGGCTTAGCTCCCAACCGTTATGCCGCGCCCCGTACTTGGGGTGTTGGTGGGTAGCGAAGCAGAATAGCTCCGTGGAAACAGTAGTGGGATCGTGTCGTTATTTGGAATTTCGTTTTAAGCGCGGCATAACCGGTCGCTAAGCTGACGGAGCCTCGGTACGATGAATCGTCACCAATTATGCTTACTTGAAACCCAAGAGCTAATAGCAGTGTACGTTAATCAAAGAGTACGTCGCCGCAGCTTAGCTCCCAACCGTTAGGCCGCTGCCGCGGACACACATGAACCTGGCACTCATCATCTCATTCGGGCTGTCAACCATCTCCCCGGCTCAGGGAGCAGATTCGTCTGTCGTTCGCGACCTGATCAGGCTTGAACACTGGTGGAATAAAGCCCATGTCGAGGGCGATACGACAACTCTCAAACAGATTTGGGCGGACGAGCTTTTGATTGTCGTTCCGCAGATGAAACCAATGACCAAGGATGACGGCCTTTCCTTCTGGCGGTCCGGAGCATTCAAAATCGAAGAATACGAAACGGACAGCGTACACGTTCATGTGATGGACTCATCCCATGCGGTAGTCAGGGGTATACTTCACCGAGTTCGGAACATGAGGGGTAAAAGAATCGAAGAATCCTGGCGTTTTGAGAAATCCTTCATCTTGCGCGATCGGAGATGGCAGGTTACGCGGTGGGAGGCCCAGTCAATGAGCACAAAGTAATTGCTGCGGCAGCGGCCTAACCGGTCGCTAAGCTGACGGAGCCTCCGGAGCGCGAAATCGTCACCAAGTGTGCAAATTGAAAACAATGGAGCTAATAGCAGTGTACGTTAATCGAAAAGTACGTCGCCGCAGCTTAGCTCCCAACCGTTAGGCCGCTCTTCCAACAAAGGAGACTTAGCATGAGAACAACTCTT
>BQML01000070.1 GCA_022180565.1 Bacteroidia bacterium | reverse complement strand
ACAGTGGTGGGGTCTTGTCGTGTTGTGGAATTTCGTTTTGAGCGCGGCATAACCGGTCGCTAAAGGTTGACGGAACCTCAGGAGGATGAATCTCCCAAGGCCATGAGATTGTTGGTAAGAACAAATGAAAGGCGGAATCCGGCCGGGAATAGATTCAGCGTTCGTGTAGTACAATCCCGACCATTGTCCGCCGCAACCTTAGCTCCCAACCGTTATACGGCAGCATCATCTGCTAATTGCGTTTTGCGGCGAGTCACGAGTAATTTGCCCACCTGATATCTAGTATTCCTATGGAAAGGAAATTCCTATTCTGGGTTGTTTTCCTAACGACGGCGCTTGCCCCGTATTTGGCAGTGCTATCTCTCCGCCCATCCATTCAAGAAATCGAGCAGGCCGGAAGCATAAAGGCCGGTTCAGTCGTCACCGAATCAGGTAACATTGTCGAAATTCACATAATGATTGGAGACGTATTCGCCCCTCGACAGACGAGACCAGACATAGGATTTGATCTGGTGGGAGTGACCTGCTATTTCGATCCCATCGAGATCAACGGTGAAAGTGTTCTCCTTACAAACCCATTGCTCAACTCCGCGCTCTACCACTCAGCTAGAGATAGCTCGGAATTTAGATACTTCATGCGACATCTATTCACTACTCTCGAGCAAAGCCGGGAAGTTGTTGCCTGCTTCCTGAGGGGCTCTGATGGTGGAAGGCCGTGCGCGGGGGACAAGATCACTCCCTTTGTTTGGGCTGCGTTCGACCGGTCCGCGATGTTTCGAAATCAAGGAGTCAAGTACCTAGCTGCACTTCCCTTGTTTGATCCTAGCCCCTTCATCCGCCAAATCTCCGAAACCGACCTACGAAGTCGGCTATCAGTGAACGTTGAAACCGCAGTTCGGAGGCTTATTGGATACTCAATGGACAACTTGCATCCTACAGTGAGGTCATTGGGGATCGCAGCACTCGGCTCAACTTCGCACCGTGGAGGGGATTCTCCCGCCTTTTTGACTTTCGACCAAGGTTTCCTTCGTACTTTGGCAGCGGTAAAGACAAGCAAGCCTCCAGAGTCTCTGGATCGAGTCTACCTGGTCGCATTCAACCAGCACAAGGGAATTTTTCGAGAAGATGCTCTTAAGGGCCTTCAGGCCGTTTCGGACTACTTGACACTATCGGCCGTCCTATCACCACCGGGTGCCATAATGGCTGGAACTGTATATTCGATCCTTTGGCTTATGCTATCCTTTCTTCTCTATCAAAAGGCACATGGCATTTGGACAAAGAAGAATCGTTGGGAGTTTCTCAACAAACTACTTGGACCTAACGCTTTCATGGTAGCAGCTTCATGGGGCACGGTGTCCGCTCTGGTGGCGCTGCTTCACCCCGAGGATTTTCGTGCAGTCTTCTTCATTAACGCACTACTGGTTGCCTGTGGTACTCTTTTTCTTTCTTATGTAAGCAAGCGCCGCCTCCAAGGAAGAAGGAAGGTCTGACAACACGATAGCGGACGCAAAACAACGCATCACACACCCAACACGGGCGAAAGTTGAAGCAAAGGAATTTCTAGTCAAATCTAATTGGGACAAATCAAATGCAGGCAGAAGACCCAATCAAACAGATCAACTATCTTCAACAGTGTTTGTCAAGTGACAAGCGGCCTCTAAGCTTCTTTCTAGGTGCTGGATGCCCATCGGGAATCAAGGACGCCTCAAGTTCGGCACCATTGATCCCTGACATAAATGGTATTTCCAAGGTCGTGTCTGAGAGATTATTACTGGACCCGACTTTTAAACCTTCGTTCGAAAAAATCCAGGACCACTTCAAGAAGGATGGTATTGACAATCCAACTGTGGAGGACGCTTTGTCTCATATAAGAGCACTTCGCGCTGTCGCGGGCAAAGACTCGGTCCGAGGTTTATCATCCAGTGAACTTGACTCGCTTGATGACAAAATCTGTCAGTTGATTCATGAACTCGCAGATAAATCCCTCCCGGATTTTGAGACACCGTATCATAATCTCGCCGCTTGGGTGGACGCAATACGTCGCGAGGGCGGCGTTGAGATATTCACAACCAACTATGATTTGCTGATGGAACAAGCCCTAGAGGCTATTCGTGTTCCCTATTTCGATGGTTTTCCCGGAGTGCAGAGGCCACTCTTCGACCTTCGCACCATCGAGGAAGACTCCTTACCTCCAAGGTGGGCACGGCTCTGGAAGATCCATGGTTCCATAAACTGGTATCAAGCTAAAGAGAAGGGGGTCTTTCGAGGGACAACAAACGAACAAGGCAATGTCAGGCGTGTAATCCATCCATCCCATCTCAAGTATCAAGAGAGTCGCCGGATGCCTTATCTAGCTATCATCGATCGACTTCGGACGTTTTTCAAACAACCGGCAGCCACATTGTTCATTTGCGGATACTCTTTTCGGGATGACCACATCAATGAAATCATAGTGCAAGGGCTCCTGTCGGCACCGACAGCAATCGCTTTTGCAATACTTCACAGCAACATCGATAAATACCCTTATGCAACAAAACTTGCTGAGGCGTGTCCCAATCTAAGTGTTCTTGCGAGAGACGCTGCTATTATTAGCGGAAAGGAGGCTCATTGGGTCGAAAAAGACACTCATAGTGTCTCCTCCAGCAGTTCTCCTTGGATCAAATGGACTCCAAAGGATTCTACCAAACCAGATGGACCATCCACTTCAGAACTTCTCTTGGGTGATTTCTTTCATTTCGGTTTGTTCCTAAAAGAGTTAACTGGAGCTGCTAGAGAATCTGCAGGAGTCCGCAATGCCTAGTAGCCCAACCTTCCTCGGTACAGTTCAAGATGTCCAAGGAGCTACAATTAGCATCGCTCTTGACAAAGAAACAGTTTCCGGTCTGACCTTTATCGACGGTCATGGTTACCGTATTGGGCAAATGGGAAGTTTTGTTCGCGTCTCTATTGGTCTTGTTGACCTATTCGGTATTGTATCCCAAGTCGGCGCAGGAGCTGTCCCTGAAGCTCTTCAAATCACTGAACCCTATGGTTATCGATGGCTTCGTGTGCAACTCGTGGGGGAGGGACAACGCGGCGGAGAATTCAAGCGCGGGATTTCACAATATCCGACAATCGGCGATCAAGCCCATCTTGTCACACAACAAGATCTCACACGCATTTATGGTAGACCCGACGCTCATAACTTTGTCCGAGTGGGAGGCCTAGCTAGCGCAGAATCAATTCCAGCCCTCATCGATGTCGACCGGCTTATCACAAGACACAGTGCAATAGTGGGAACCACCGGTGCTGGAAAATCCACAACCGTAGCTAATCTCATTACAACTCTTTCAGAATCCAGCCGGTTTCCATCAGCGCGGATAATTGTTCTTGATTTGCATGGAGAATATCAGGCCGCGCTAGCAGATCGAGCTACGGTTTTCCGTGTCAATGCCGACGTAATCCATGGCGAGAAATCTCTCTACATTCCGTACTGGGCTCTTAGCTTTGACGAGTTGCTCCGTGTTACTCCTTTCCAAGGCGTCGGTGACGCGGATCGTTCGGCGCTCATTGAGAAGATCAAACAACTTAAGCTTGCATCGCTCGCAGCTCATCCGCGCCCCGGTGTCACAGCGGATACAATGACAGTAGACTCACCCATTCCTTTTAGCATACACCGCCTTTGGTACGAGCTTCATCGCTACGTGTGCTCAACCCACACAGCTCAGGCTGTAAACCAAAGTGTAGCTACAGAGGCCATCGAGGTTGGGGCAGATGGCAATCCGCTCCTAGGCGACATTATGACTGTAACCCCGCCAAAATACCGCCCGATTACCGCGGGCGGAACTAACCGAGTCTACTTGAGTGGTGCACCACTCAACATCCGAAGGCAGATTCTCGCCACGGAGTCACTCCTTCGAGATACCCGATATGATTTCCTCTTTCGCCCGGGTGAATGGTGCCCCAAACCTGACCTCCAGCACCTCGATGCCCAACCTTCTGAAGATCTCGATTCTCTGCTGAAGTCTTGGATCGGCTCAGACAAGCCAATCAGCATTCTCGATCTCTCCGGTGTGCCGGTCTCAATACTTATGGATCTGATCGGAGTTCTCTTGAGGTTGCTATTCGATTCGCTTTTCTGGGCTCGACACCTCGCCGAGGGCGGGAGAAAGCGACCATTGCTATTTGTTTTGGAAGAGGCACACTCTTACTTGAACTCTTCCACCGAGGGGGCTGCACCTCTTTCGGCGCGTCGACTTGTTAAGGAAGGCCGCAAGTATGGTTTGGGTGCCATGATTGTGAGTCAAAGACCGTCCGAAATTGACCCAACAATTCTCTCACAATGTGGAACATTATTCGCAATGCGATTGCCCAATTCAGTTGACCGCTCCCATGTAACCGGCACAGCTAGTGACAATCTAGAGGGACTTTTCAATATGCTACCTTCCCTTCGAACTGGGGAAACAATAATCGTGGGGGAAGCTGTGCATCTTCCACTCCGCGCTCTCATCGATGCTCCCGCGATCAATCGTCGGCCTGACAGCCATGATCCAAAGGTATTCGATTCCGAATCACAAGCTGGCTGGAATTGCCCAAGACATGATGAAGACTACAAACAAGTTGTCGAGAGGTGGAGAAGCGAAAATCCTCGAACAACTCCAGGCAACGGTCTTGAATAGAATACCTGTTACCTCGTCAACAGTCGCGTCCGTTGGTTATGACCCCGCTACACTGACCCTAGAAGTCGAGTTTACCAATGGAACCATTTACCAGTATTTTGATGTGCCTGAGATGGAATATCAGAATCTGGTCGGAGCCGAATCGGTTGGGAAACACCTTAACAACAATATCAAGCCAAACTATCGATACACCAAGACTTAGTGTAGGCGACTTCGGTCTATTTACTCGCCGCAAAACGCACAAATAGATGCTGCCGTATAACCGGTCGCTAAGCCGACCGTGCCTCAGGAGGTTTTTGAATCATGGCAAGTAAGGAAAAGCGCAACTATCGTGTAGTACATACCCGACCAAAAGTGGTCGGCGGCTTAGCTCCCAACCGTTATGCCGCGCCCCGTACTTAGGGTGTTGGTGGGTAGCGAAGCAGAATAGCTCCGTGGAGACAGTGGTGGGATCTTGTCGTGTTGTGGAATTTCGTTTTGAGCGCGGCATAACCGGTCGCTAAGCCGACGGAATGAGCGGAGCGCGAAATTCCGGGCAAAGGGATTTTTGGTAAGACAAATGGAAAACGAGGTTACGCGGAGTAGATTCAGCGGTCCAGAGTACGTTAGTAAAGTTTTCGTCGCCGCTGGCTTAGCTCCCAACCGTTAGGCCGCCGCCGGGACTGACAATCGGTACTTGACTTTTGATCAGGCATTCCGGAACTTGCCCTTGGCTTATGACTTGTGCTGCGGGGAACGGATCATAACCACACACTTCCTTCGAGGGGAAATTCCATGCCATCCGCTTTCTTCCCGTCCTCTTTCCGGACTCTGGGGCCCTTGCTGATTCTTCTCCTTTCTTACGCCAACGTCTTCTCTCAGATTACAATTAAAGAACGCGTCGCCATTGAGCCAAAGGTCCAGCTGAAGCAACAGCCTATGTCTGTGCCAAGCGGGCCGTTACTGACGCTTGATGGTATGACCGTCAAAACGACAATGCCTGGCGTCGTGATAACAGGATCTGTCAGTATTTCT
>BQML01000069.1 GCA_022180565.1 Bacteroidia bacterium | reverse complement strand
CTCCACGGAGCTATTCTGCTTCGCTACCAACCAACACCCTAAGTACGGAGCGCGGCATAACTGCTGGGAGCTAAGCCGCCGTAACGAAATGGTTGAGTTTGTACTAACCGACCGTAGCCTCTTTTCCTGTTCACTGTTTACCCTTCACCCTTCACTATCTTTTAGCCACGAATTTTCATCCTCCTGAGGTTCGGTCGGCTTAGCGACCGGTTAGGCGGCGATGATTTGTACGATCATAGTCTTTTCTTCTTAGGCTTGATGATGTAGTAAACGATAAGGTAAACAGCGCCTAGGACGACAAGTTTTGCTATGATCACATTGGCCGACCCAGATGGCGCTGCTAACCATGCAGTGACGGCAGCAACTATGAAGGCAAAGATTCTGTATTTCCACATAGCGGGATCCTTCGCTGAAAAGAGAGCCGCCTAACGGTTGGGAGCTAAAGTGCGGCGGTAGTACGGTGGGGATTGTACTACACGACCGCTGCCGTGATTGTTTTGAACTAGATACACCCTTGCCTTGGGATTTTTATGGTCCGGAGGTTCCGTCACTTTTAGCGACCGGTTATGCCGACCATGACCGCACGATTTTGAGATGTTGGAAAGAACGGTACACCTTGAGTGACGTCAAAAACCTTCTGGAAAAACCTCCAGACCCCGAATCAATAAGCCGATCCAAAACCCGTTATTGACTTGTCCTGCCTAACGGGAATCTACTTCTTTCTGTAAACCCAGTCAACCGTTTTGGGATTGGTGCCACCTGTTTGGGCGGCATAACGGTTGGGAGCTAAGCCGCCGTGGTAGACTGATTCGGATGTCCACTGAACGGACCTGGCCCCCGTAGTGAATTGTTTTCTTTCAGCTTTAACGCCTTACTTGCCATGAATCTTCATCCTCCTGAGGCACGGTCGGCTTAGCGACCGGTTAGTGTGCCGCCGTGTGTGTCTATTGTATTCTGCCGTATACGGAAAGCTCATCAAAGGGGAACCTCCCGACTGCTTTCTTGTCAAAGTCGGAATAGTACACGAATCCATTTCTGACCCGGATGCCCTCATGGTCTTTTGCCGGTGCCTTAAAAGTCTGTAAGAACGTATGAGTCGAAAGATCGTACGAGTAGATCTCACGCGGAGACGCCCATGCGTGGAAATACGCGATGCCATCTTGGATTGACATTCTGGATACTTGTCGATTGATCACAGTCGAATCTAGCAATTGCCCGCTGAGATCGTATTTGAGGAGTGAAATGGTGGGGTTTTCATAGAGCAATTCATAGAGCTCGCTGTTGTAGTATTCGAGCCCTAGGAGGAACCTGCCGGATTGATGATGAATGAAGAGCGTCATAGAATCGGTCACGAGATCGTACCGGTAAATTGACCAGTT
This sequence comes from Bacteroidia bacterium, assembly GCA_022180565.1. Taxonomy (GTDB): domain Bacteria; phylum Bacteroidota; class Ignavibacteria; order UBA10030; family UBA10030; genus JACQPU01. The sequence continues at coordinate 933 of BQML01000069.1, read as the reverse complement.
GACATGGTCATAAAAGACATAGCGGCCATCGACAACAGCTATGGCCTCATAGGAATTCGGCCGGATAGTCCTCGTTGTTTGAGTGCTCATATCGTAGATAAAAACCCCAAAGTCATTCTGCCCATAGATAAGAGAGCCATCGATATCAATGTCCTCGACAAACCACGGCGAAGAGAGCCAGGCCAGTTCCGTCCCAGGGTATGGATATTTCATTGTTGAAAGGGCAGAATCATGGTCAGTCCATTGGCCAGATTGAGTGTAATATCTGACGCGAATGTTGATCTCGGGCTTGGATATGTCAAACGCACAAACCGCATAGAAGTCTAGACGAAAGGTATTATTCAAGTTATCTCGCGTTGATGAAAGAGAATCCTTCACACGGAATCCGGTTGAATCGACTATGCCAATAGAAACAGCAATTATGCTGTCAGAGATGAACGTTGATCCAGAGGCATGGCGAACCGAATACAGATCATAGTCAATCTGCTTGTACGTTATGTCAGAGAGGTTCGGATTTGGCCTTGGAGGAAGTTCCACAGTAACTGGATTCTCTTTGCACGCTGAGAGGAAAAGGAGAATCAAAGTGATATGGGAGAGACGAAAAGCCATTACTTGTTAAGGTTGCGGCACACTAACGGTTGGGAGCTAAGCCAGCGGCGACGAAAACTTTACTAACGTACTCTGGACCGCCGAATCTACTCCGTGAAATCCTGTTTTGCATTTGACTTACCAAAAATCCCCTTGCCATGAAATTCATCGTCCGCTCATTCCGTCGGCTTAGCGACCGGTTATGCCGCGCTTCCAACGAAATTCCACAACACGACAAGACCCTACCACTGTCTCCACGGAGCTATTCTGCTTCGCTACCAACCAACACCCTAAGTACGGAGCGCGGCATAACGGTTGGGAGCTAAGCTGCGGCAACGAAAACCC
>BQML01000068.1 GCA_022180565.1 Bacteroidia bacterium | reverse complement strand
TCAGCGGTCCAGAGTACGTTAGTAAAGTTTTCGTCGCCGCTGGCTTAGCTCCCAACCGTTAGGGCGCCAGCGGGACTAGCTGGGGAGGTATCGTTGGAGGGATTGTTTCGAGGCACCGAGTGCTATCAGTGATCGGACGAGCAAATCAACAGAAACAGACGGATCTCCAGCTTCCATCTTTGCAATGCGCGACTGGCTGGATTTCAGCCGTTTTGCTAACTCGGTTTGTGTAAGCCTTAAGGCACGGCGTCGTTTCTGAATGTTCTTCGCAAGGGTGAGCTTGATTTCAACATATGCAGCTTCTTCATCAGAGAGCTTGAGAAAGTCCTGGACAGTTCCAACTTTCCAGCCTTTGGATTCGAGTCTTTTCCGTTTTGCCTTGTTCACAATGATCCTCCTTTATGCTTGATCGTACAATCGTAATCGCCGTTTGCAGATTTCAATGACTTGTTTTGGTGTTTGTCGTGTCTTCTTCTGAAATACTTCTAAGACTACAACGGCATCCTTGTCGATCCGGTAGATTATACGCCACTCAATCCTATCATCGGTAATTCGCAGTTCATGGCATCGATGTCCAATTGCCGACATGGGGCGTGACCATGGCAGGGAAAGCATCTCCCCCTTTTGGAGTCGGCGCAGTAAGTATCCGGCTTCAATTCTGGCTGATTTCGAGAATGGCGGAGTCTTAACTTCGCCGTGTAACCAAACCACGGGTCTGTCTGCCGTTTCCATGTGCTATCAATATATGTCCAATTTGACATAATGTCAAGTGGCCGCTGGCGCCCTAACCGGTCGCTAAGCCGACCGTGCCTCAGGAGGATGAAAAATCGTGGCTAAGATAGTGCGGGTTCAAAGCAAGATTGGCAATTATCGTGTAGTGAAAAGCCGACCGTACGCGGTCGGCGGCTTAGCTCCCAACCGTTATGCCGTAGCGCCTGTTCGGAAATTGCGGTTTGCTGCGACCACCTGACCCGCTCACACAATTCCTTATTGGGAGGACTATCATGAAAGAATACAAGGTGATGACTCAGAAAGATCGCTTCTTCTCCGGCAAGTTTGATCCCGAAAAACTTGAGGCCGCAATCAATTCATATGCTTCTCAGGGATGGGAACTTAAAGGCGTTGCAACCGCGGACATACCCTCATTTGGCGGTTCGCGACAAGAGGTCGTCGTGATCTTCGAGAGGGACAAATAATGGAAACGCGTCACGGTGTCAAGGGCACAATCGACAACGAGATCTTTTTCACCGAATCAGCCATTTCAGGTGCATCTATCATACGGCATGTTCACGCTCGTATTAACCGCCAAAACTCAAATCTTGAAGAAGTCAAACGAGAACTAGCCCAACAAGCGAAATCTCTTGGTGCGAACACGATCATGAACTTTCGTTACGGACAAAAGAAACACCAGTGGTGGGAATTAGTATTCACGTTTAGATGGGATACCGAGTCCTGGTATGGGGAGGGCGATGCGATCAGAGCTTAGTTTTGTCGCAGCAAACCGCTCAACACATATTGTGGCGCTTCGGCATAACCGGTCGCTAAGCCGACGGAATGAGCGGAGC
>BQML01000067.1 GCA_022180565.1 Bacteroidia bacterium | reverse complement strand
ACGACGGGGAAAAAGTCAAGTGCTACCGGCGGCAGCATAACGGTTGGGAGCTAATCCCGAAGGCATCCCTTCGGGAGCCGCGGCGGTAGTACCGACGGAATAGTACTACACCACCGTAGCCTCTTTTACGTCTCACTTCTTGCGTCTCACGTCTCACTTCTCCTTGCCTTGAATTTCGTACTCCGGGGGCCTGCCCGCCGTCTTTTTGGCGGTAGCGACCGGTTAGGCGGTTGCGCATGACGAATATTTGCTGTAAACTTATCCATGCCAGAAATAAGCCGCTTCCTGGGAATTGTGATTGCGATGTTCTACCAGGACCACGCTCCACCACATTTCCATGCGAAGTACGGTGATTTTGAAATAACCGTGACGATCGAAACTGGCATCGTTTCTGGAGAATTCCCAAAACGGGCACTGGCGCATGTTCTTGAATGGTTAGACCTGCACAAGGAAGAATTGCTCGAGAATTGGGAACTCGCCAAAGAGCGAAAACCGTTAAAGAAAATAAAACCGCTGGAATAACCGATGATCCCTAGAGTCAGTGATGCTCGATATGTTGAGAAGTATGTCATCTGGATCAAGTTCACAGATGGCACTGAAGGTGAAATTGATCTAAAGGATGAGCTTTGGGGCCCCGTGTTTGAACCGCTCAAGGATGTAGCCCGCTTCCGCAAATTCTCCGTTCACCCCGAATTGCACACCTTGGTTTGGGAAAACGGAGCAGACTTCTCGCCTGAATTCCTCTACAACTCTGTTCGCGCCACCGCCTAACGGTTGGGAGCTCATGCCGATCCGAAAGGTTGCTTTGGAAAGGCATCCCTTCGGGAGCTGCGGCGGTAGTACACGACGGCTGCCTCTTTAACTTCTCACGTCTTGCGTCTCACGTCTCACTTCTCCTTGCCTTGAATTTCGTACTCCGGGGGCCGCCTGCCCGCCGTCTTTTTGGCGGTAGCGACCGGTTATACAGGGGCGCCATAATACTTGAGCCGTGTTTTGCGGCGAGAAGATCATTGACTTTGTGTATTACGAATGTTATAATACGTGAACTTAGGAGAATAACCATGCTGAAAACCACTGTTCGTCGTGTTGGGAACAGTCTGGGGATCACTCTGCCCAAAACGATTGTCGACAATTATCATTTGAACGAAGGAGATGAACTCCATTTTGTCGAAACCGATGAAGGAGTTGTCCTCACGCCGTTCAGTCCCAATTTTGCCAAATGGGCCAAATCCTATGAGAGGACGAACCGAAAATACAAGAATACTCTCAAGGCCTTGGCGAAGTAGATGGCAATTCGCTTCATTCCAAAAGAAGTAGCCCTCATCATCCACTCGGATCTCCTTCAACGATACGGCGGCAGGCCGGGATTGCGGGATCCTGGCTTGCTTGATTCTGCACTTGGCCAACCAATGATCACGGTAGGGGGAAAGTACGCGAACAAGACTTTATTTGACAAAGCTGCTGCCTACGGTTTTCATATTTGCAAAAGCCACCCTTTTGTTGACGGCAACAAACGTGTTGCCTTCGTACTCATGGACGTTTTCCTCCAGGAAAACGGTTGGGATCTTTCTGCACCTGAAGAAGAAGCCTACACTGTCATGATGGCCCTCGCTTCCGGGCAGTTTACGAAACCGCAACTCTCCACCTGGCTAAAGAGACACTCCTCGAAATCCTCTCGTCGCTAGTTCAACGCTCGCCGCAAAACACTTTAAGCAGAGAAAGCGCCGCTGTATAACGGTTGGGAGCTAATCCCGAAGGGATCCCTTCGGGAGCCGCCGACCGCGTACGGTCGGGTTTGTAGTACACGATAGTTGCTGTATCTGCCTTGAACCTTGAACTTTGAGCCTTGAACCACAATCCTCCTGAGGTTCCGTCAGCTTTCTTGACCGCCACGCTTTTTGGCGGTAGCGACCGGTTATACAGCAGCAACAACTTCTAGGTGTTTTGCGGCGCCCGTAATGGAAACAGTGAACTGAGAAGCGGCTCTGGCTCAGACGGACAACCTATCGTGTCAATGTCATTTTTAAAACATGCGCAAACTCCATCCCACTCCGACCAATAACAGCCAGCCGGCAGAAATAGACACCTGAGCTCAGGTGTCTTCCACTTTGGTCTTGGCCATTCCATCGCACCATGTGATACCCGGCAGGCAACTCTCGATCATTTAGTACGGCAAGCTCCCTACCGAGAACATCCATCACGGCTAACCGTACAGAAGATGGTTCTGGAAGATCAAATCTGATTTCAGTTTCAGGATTGAACGGGTTGGGAAAATTCTGAAACACAGCGAAGTTATCAGGGATAGAATTCTTCTCGAGAGAGCCCCGCTCTGATACATCTGGGCTTGCTGACTCGGCGAAACTGCCGCCGCAGCTGCCTGGAATAAATCTCTGAGTTGAAACAGTTGTATTTGCAGCGTCGGTAACATCCACCCGCAAGTAGCTATCGCCGCAGCAAAGGTAGAATTGCAGAGTAGCGCTATTGGCACCAACTTCGTTCCAAGTGCATGGGGCGACGTTGACAATGGGATCATCAGTCTGCATCTCTATTTCTCCACCCCCACCCTCGCATGCCCACATGTGGTACCAATGGTACGAATACGGTGGAATCCCACCGGTTGCCATCGCAGTCCAAGTGCCTGTAGCACAAGGAGCTTGTCCTGCCCCAGATATGCTCACGGAAAGAGGTAAAATGATCGGTGGTGCGTCGACAGTTTTCTTTTGTGAATTGTACCATCGCTGCTCAGCAGCATTTGTGTCGTAGGGAAACGGATCCCCTGCATCTGTGTACCTCTTTGGCCCGATTGCAGGCCATGAGGAAACAGAGAGGACGTTTAGAAAATTAGGAGGAGATGTTGCATTGGCCACATAGTAAAAAGAGTGATCACGCAAGACCCACAGCCAATCGTCCAGGAGGCCTTGCGCCTTGGCCTGATGGGTTCCGTGACCCGTGCCCCCGTACTTCGCATAAACATCCAAAACCGTCGAGGAGGTGCTCCCTTCATAAACGGGTGCGAAGAAATCGTCGCCATCTATGAACAGGTTGCCTATCATGTTCAAGTTGGGTGCGTCGATAAACCTGCTCCTCTCATCCAACGGGTTCTCCAAAATATCCCAGTCCTTGAGGATCGCGTTCCTAAAAATCGTATTGTTCGGCCCCGTAGCCCCATTAATATTATCCACACCTAATATGTCTACGACGTTCCCCTCAACAAGATTGTTATAATTACCGCTTCCGTGACACGTTATATCGGTTTCTTGGTAGTCAAGGTTATCCCTCCCTCAGTTCTCCTTGCATGACCCTCCCTTGCATAGTTATAACCAGCCACATTGTCGTGCGCGTTGAATTGAAACACAATGGCATGTCTCAGTTGTCTAAATATGTTGTCCTCGATCAGGCAATTGTAGGCAGGCCCTGTCACGTTGACACCGTACCCGTAGCCGCCACCCGTGTGTATTTCGGCATCAGTGAAGAAGCAACCCTTGACGACTATGCTGTTTCCTCCAGAAATATTGATGTGATGGCGCCCGGTCTTTTGACTTTCAACACCTTGAACCCAACAATTCTGTGAATCAATAAACTCGAAATTGTGGGTCTGATTGCCCGCGAAGGGATCACGCATGACCAAGAGGTTCTCAATTCCAACATTCTGTTTGCCCTCGACCTTAACGAGTGGGACTATCAGGTTGGTCGCATTGAATTTGAAGATTGTTTGGTTAGACCCTGCCCCTCGTAAGACAATTCCTGACCTGCCAATGTCTATCTGAGATTCGAATCTATAAGTTCCGGCCGGAAACAGGATTACTGCCGCAGGGTAGTTGTTCGAAGCACAGTAGTTTATGGCGGCATTCAACGCATTTGTGTTGTCCCCGAGTCCGTCCCCATGGCCTCCGAAAGTTGTGATATTTATCGAATAGGTGTACTGTCTAGGAATTGTCCTTGAACTTGGAGAATAGCCAGCATTCTCCCACGTTCCCCTGCGCTCAGGTGGGATAACCCATTTAGAAAAGACAGTGAGATGCGAACATAAGCAGGCCATTAAAGCAACAATTGTGCCCATTTTCCCTCCCATTAATGTGATTTCATCTTAATCAACTGCAAACTGAAAACCTACTGTGGGTACGACGATACTCTGGCCATTTCGGCCTAAGAGGACATTGACTTCAGTCAAGAATCGGATCCAGCTTCCGTGAATGAAGCCGCCTAATACAATTCCTTGCCCAACCCAACCGCTTGTTCCAAAAAGTGTCTTATCGCGAATGAGCTCTTCCGTTCCAGCGGTACTCAGGTAAAGCCCTCTAAATCCTGCGTACCAACCAGCCTCAGTCCCCGTTTGACCTACAATCACCGTTGGGAAGAAGCCAAATGAGTTTTCTCGCCTTTCGGTTTCTTTGTCGCCCGATTTAACTCGATCGTAGGATAGGCCAATGCTCATCGACATGTCAACTGGGTCGTGAAGAATCTGATATTTTCCATCGATAAGCAGATGGTCGATTAGACCGTACTTGACGCCCAAATCGAAATTCCTGACTATTCCAACCCTGGCTGGCATCTCGAATCTGGGTCCTCCACGCAGCGAAACAGCTACGCCCGCCCTTGCGGCTCCCGGTTCTGTGACCTCCGCGGTCTGAAAGGTGCTGTTGAGGTAGCAACCGCCAAGCAACATTGCGAGTCCCAAGGCGGTGATCGGATTGCGAACCATCATCAAATCCTCCTCATTTGTATGAAGTTTTTAACAAATTCCTAGTGGGCGCCGCAAAACACAATTTTGACAATGCTGCTGTATAACGGTTGGGAGCTAAGCCAGCGGTGGTAGTACCCTTACTAACGTACAATGGACCGCTGAATCTATATCGTGAAAACTTGTTTTGCATTTGTCTTACCCAAAATCCCTTTGCCCTGAAATTCATCGTCCGCTCATTCCGTCAGCTTTCTTGACCGCCACGCTTTTTGGCGGTAGCGACCGGTTAGGCCGCCGCCGGTGCAGGAAAGTTAGGATGGTCATTTCACGAGCGACATGGTCTTGTTTTCAACGATCTTGTGGCCGGATCTGTCGGTTGCTGTGAGGCGATAGATATAGAGGCCGCTGGCAAGGGAAGAAGCATGCCAGGGCTCCTGATGAAACCCCGCTTCACGCTCTGCGTCCACGAGCGTTGCTACCACCTGACCCAGGAGATTGTAGACCACGAGACGAACCCTGCCCGGGGCGTTGAGCTGATAAGAGATGGTAGTTGTAGGATTGAAGGGATTGGGGTAGTTCTGAAAGAGCTCGAATTTCTCAGGTGCGGAAACGCTCACAGTGATGGTTTTTGCCCAGGTTTGACTCGTAGGGCCGTGGATAACAAACGACAGCACATGCTCCTTTCCCACAGGAGCAGTCTTGTCGACCGAGAAGGTGAAGGAAACCGGCTTCTCAGCACTGCCTTCCAACTGATCGATAATCGCTTCACTTGATCTGAAGCTTATCCAATCGGGCCTGCTCTGAACCGAGACCCTGACGTTGTCGAGCGCCAGTGATCCCGTGTTCTCAATGGCAAGCTCGATTGTATTGCCTTGAGAGGCAAACGGGAGCTCATAGACGATCTGAGCAGACAGGCCAACGGGCAAAAATAAAGAAAGCAAAAGAAGGGGTTTCATGGGTTTGCCTTTCCTCTAAAAAGCCGACTTATGCCAAACCTTGACACCGATACCAACATCTACATCTTTTCCCATGAATGCTCCAGTGACCTGGCTATTCTGCCTGATCCAGAGTGTCCCGTTTGGCACATAGAAGTTGGCCTTCACGGTATTGGCGATCCCGATTTGTGCAGCTTTTGGTGTTGCCGAGAGGCCCCCATTGCTGCCATTGATACCGCCGATGTAGAATACAATCTGATCTGCTGTCATGGATATCGTATCTTCAGGGCCAATGTAAGATCCTTGGTCACTATCGAATTTCTGAGCTATGCGGACCTCGGATGGACTCTGGAACACAATGCGAACATTGTCGCCGGTGTTGAACGAATTGAAGTGGTAAACGCCGCCGCTTAGGGTCAATGTTCCGTTCCTGCGGACGAGAATATCACCGTACGAACCTGCTTCCAGAATCTGTTGACCATCTTGGGGAACAGTGATGTTTGTCGATCCCGGTGTTGCTGTCTTGAACTCTGGAAGTGCTGAAACAAGCGGCAGGATAAGGGGTGCATGGAGATTTCCAGTAATCGTCCCCTTGTTCTCGAGTTCGTTGTAGTAGACCTCGGCTGAAATCATTGCCCCGTCTTTGACTTTGATCCTATGGGCTTTAACAGAGCTTGAAGACACAGTTGCGCCGATCCCGATAGTCAGTTCCACGTCGGAATTGAGAAAGGGTGGAGAGCCAGCCTCGTTGACACCGATATCTCCCGAATACACAGTCGAGTTCTGTTCCAGCCATAGGCTGTGCGTAGCAAAGAGGGAAGAGTTAGAGAGGACATTGGAAAGAGGCTCCGCGATCAAGGGTTTTGTCGTGTCCCGGTCGTAGTGAATCCGAAATTCATGAACTTCCCCATTCTGCGTAGAGCCTTGAAAATCGAATTCTGCGCTGGCATTGGTGTTTCCCGCAATGCGTAGGAGCGTTATCATCAATCTATAGGAACCCGACGCCGATCCGATTACTCTTAGGTGAAAAATGCCGGAGAAGGCGTTGTTGATTGTCGCGACGCTGAGGACTATTGGCGGAACATCGGGGTCTTCGCTATCAGCACCCTCATTTCCGTAGCCCGAAGATGGAATTTCAGAATATCTGATGCCTGCGATTGGATCAAACCCTGTCCTTCTCCCAAGCGAATCAATGATGATGAGCTCAGCAGGACCATCGACAGCGGCATGGATCGTACTGAGAATGAGTTGTGCCCTTGAAGCGTCTTGGAGAGAGAGAATCATTAATGCAAGAGCTAAGAGTTTCATGGCCTGTCTCCGGGCTTAATAATCATTTTTTTGAAACAAGTAAATATGACCACATGGAGCCGTATGTGTCAAGAGTGGTCGCGTTCCTGTTGCCAGGGTCAATGATCGAATACGTGTTGTTGACTTTTCCCGTCACGACAACCCAATGTTGGCCAGATCCTCGACTTCGTTCGTTATAGACTTGCACAATCGCAAGCCCGCAGCGACTCAAGTGTTGATCCAAAATTGCTGGATTCGAGATCTGCGTTGAATCGAGAGCGGACTTGGTGCTGTCTGTGAAAAGTTGGCGTTGGACGTGTTCATATCGGATGCCCTTTTCGATGTTGTGGAGACTTAGCGCTGCCCATCCCACTGCTCCACCGCCATAATAGCCGCCTTGACCTCTTTTGCGGAGTTTCTTCCAGGAGTTCAAGCTGCCTGGATCCACGGTATCGCCGAGAGCGGTCATTACCATAGCCATTGACGAAAGAGCACATCCATAGGTGGCGATATTCTTGCTGGTGTGATCATAGGTGCTGTCAGCCCAGGTTGGCCGGATCTGTCGGTTGCTGTGAGGCGATAGATATAGAGGCCGCTGGCAAGGGAAGAAGCA
>BQML01000066.1 GCA_022180565.1 Bacteroidia bacterium | reverse complement strand
GCGCACCGCAAGCTCGGTTATAGATCCGCACTTCCCGATGTTGCGCCAATTTCCCCATAACGTTTGGCAAAACACCGCAGCCCGCCGAAATGGAACGAAGTGGAATGGAGGCGGGTTGAGCGACTACAACTATTTCTTTCCATAGCGTCAACCAAAGCCTATGAACAAAGGGAGCGTCGGTGTTTTGCTTGTTATGCGTTCGTTGCGCCGTGCCAGGAGATTACCTCTGTGCTGAAGGCTTCGAGCCCTTCTTCGGATTTACGTGTTGTCTGTTGCCAACATCATATGCAAGTCTCATGAACTTCTTGACCTCGGGAGTAAGATCGGCTTGGCGATGAATTCTCAAATGATGGACAAAGAATCGGTCCGCCAGATTGTCGATTCTGTAGAAACAAGCACTGTCCGTGTATGGATGTGTTAGAACGAAGTGTACGTCAATGAAATCGTGGCCAAGCTTGTTTACTGAACAGAATCGCATCTTCGTCAATAGAGCAATTCTTGTTTTGACTGGGTGTAGCTTGAATTTCCCGATCTTGCGATACTCTTCGAGAAAGTTGTTGAATAGGGAAATTGCTTTGACAGTCTTACCCTCGAGAAACTCATCGATAGTAAAGTATCCACAAGAGTGGGATTGATTTCTGTTGACAAATTCATGTTCGCACTTTGGACAGGTCCACATTGCCAAATCGGTGATATCGATTATTCGTTATCTGGCACGGCGCAATGACGCATAACGTTTAGCAAAACACCGCAGTGCTGTTGCGAACTCAAAAACGATGAGCCAACCGCCGCTATTAACTGACTTAGTTTTCTTGCGGCGGGTGGCGAAAACCAAGTCGTGAGCAACAGCATTGAGCGACACCTATAATCCTTTTCAAATGATGGAGCGTCGGTGTTTTGCTTGTTATGCGCAGTGGCGGCGTAATGTCATTCTTCATTGGTCGAGTCTAAGTCTAACGCCTTTACCCGTGGAGCAAATGCAGTTCGAAACTTGAGTGTCATGTCAACCAGCCAATCGCAGTACTCGTCCCACTTGTCCCGCTTGAAAATATCCGCTTGACGCGAAAGACGAATAATCTTGTCTCGCTTGTCAGGGTACGGATTCCACTCAAGCGATTCACCGATTTCTCGTTCTATGTCTGAACGCTGCTTTTCCAATTGGGGAAGTGCTTTCGCTGCGATACGGTTGCTTATGTAGACTCGAATACCACAGGCATTTTCAAACGTGTTGAAGACGGTTGAAAGGTGAATCCCCGATCTGCCGAGAGAAATATCGTACCAGTACTGTGGGCGAGGTGTCTGAGCGGAAGGGACCTGTTTAGTAGACAGCAGTTTGTCCCTGAACTTGGTCCAAAACTCAAGCTGAGCCTTTCGAATGTCAGAGAGTTCTTCTGAGCCTTTCGATTTCGCGGCAATTCTCAGAATATCGGCTGGAGCACTTACGACATTGAACTTGACAGCGGGTTTGGAATCGTCGATTTGCCAGAGTTCGACTGACACACCATAAAAAGACGTGTCCTCCGTAGTGTGGTCATTGAGCCAATCCAGTGCCTTGCGATGTTCGTCAGTGATGTCTGGGGCAATCCAGACAATGGCGGAAGCATCTAGAACGGACGCGTATGTGATGGCTTTCCCCAAATGATCATGGTTCGTCTTCTCAAGCTGATTCTCGATTACAACGTACCGTCCGGTGGCGGTGTCTTTTGCGAGAATATCTGCTGAGTAAGGACCGACCGACACTTCGGTGTTCTCAACTTCTAGCTCTATGCCGATCGCGTCGCCGAGTAAGGCGATATTCTCCTCGGAAGCGAGCCAAGGTGTAAATTCGCTTGCCTCGTTTTGCCAGATCGTTCGAACGTTCAACTTCCGTAGTCCGCCTAGATTCTTATTCAACGTATCTTCCTCCGATTTAGGAATTGGTCGCCGCCATTGCGCATAACGTGTGCGGCAACAACGCAGCGGTTTTGCGAACTCCTAAATGATGCGGCTGACGCCGCTACCTGCCCGCCGAAGCCGCTTTTTGGCGCAGGCGGGTCAACGACTCATTCTCTCGCGGCGGAAGCCGCAAACCAAACTGTGAGCAAAACCGTTGAGCGACATCTTTAATCCTTTTCAGATGACGGAGCGTCGTTGTTGCCGCTGTTATACGCCGTAACCGCCCTGTCATCACCGGGGCGCAAATGGATTATCGAAGTTTCCAACTCGTGGGCAAATCTTTCCGCCACGATAGAACGATGACAAGCGCTAGGTTCACTTTCGACGCAAAGAAAGGCAATTGTGTCGTTGGCAAGGTGGTATTTGTGAACGAAGTCCTTAGAGTGAAAATGAGACAGACACTCGGCTTGGTATGCAACGACAAAGGAGTCTGATAATGAATGGCGGGTTGATTTTGTGGTTTGTGCTGATTTGTCGGCTTGCTTTTGCAATTGCCTGATAGCATTAGAAGGAGCGAGTTCCTTGGCGTAGATGTAGCGAATGCCAAGCTGAGTTAACTTGGCTTGAAGTCGCTTACTATTCGCGAAGGCGAATCGTGAACCTCGGACTGCCCTTCGGCGCCGAATATCACAGAGCACGGAGACTTTGGAATTCAGCAACGTGTGGAAGAAGGCGGACTCCGTGAATCCATAGACGCCGATTGTGGTGATTGTAAGAGGCATAGGAAAGCGTTAGGCCTTTCGATATCTCTTCCGTGAAAAAGCGAGTTTGACCGATTCAAAGAGATTGAGTTGGGGTTCCTTGCCTTGAATTAGGTCGATGACCTCCTGCTGGGATTTCAATTGACCAACTTCGTCAATGTGCATCACTGGGATGTGCAACCGAGCAAGGGAGTCACCAACCATTTTACTCCGATGGCACTCTTGGGGCTTACCTTCACTGCACATTAGCGCAACCCGATGCTTCCCCTCCCAAGCTTTCTTAATTCGAGAAAGGCCCTGCTTATGGAAATCCTTAGCTTGGCACTTGGAATAGTCGACCTTACCGTTGGTGTAACATTCAGGATCCTCAGGCTGGCCCCCAAGGAGGTCACCCATAAAGACGTACCGGATGCGACGATGCTCGAGAGTCTTCTCGAGAGCGTTTCTTGAAAACTCGATCTTGTATTGGGAATAAGGCTTTGATCGGATGTCAATCAAGAATTCAATTTGATAACTGCTGAGCAAATCCAAGAAGTCATCAATCGTACGGGAACCGTATCCGATTGTGAAAACAGGAACTGGATCGTTTGCAATGTTGAGTTGGGGCTCCATATCACTAAACTTTCTCGCCTAGTTTTCTCTCCAATGTAGCAAAGGAGGCGCCGTCAAACAAATCAGGAATAGTAAACAAGGCAGTTACTTGTTCCCAATGTCTTCCTTGGAATTCGCGTGTCAAGCCGATGCGGAGGTATCTGTACGGGTTGTTGTTGAATCGCTTGATAAGCTGTGATTCATAGTCTCGTCCATTCTTGATCTGGAGCTTAACCCAAGCCAGAACTAGCAGATCAGTAGCAGGGATAGCATTGAATGGATTGTTTGCGCCGTCGAGGAAGCTGAATCGGACCTTGAATTTGCCAAATGATTCTTCGTGCCACACCCGCTGAATGGTTGGCGACTTGATTACGAAAAGCGAACGATCCTTCTGGTTCAATGCCATAGTAAGGTTACGAATGGAAATCTTATCAAGAAAACGAACCACCTCGTTTGCATTAAGGGAGCGGACGAACTTTGGGGCGAACTTCTCATTGATGAGCCAATCTTCCGTGTGGTAAATTGGCGATGGTGTGTACGCTTTGAACTCCATCTCGACGATGTTGAAGTGCTGAACGACCTGAGATGTTCCCTCCATTGTGAAATCACGGTTAAGTCCGTCTGCGAATACGGGCCTAACAAATCTTAGAGTATCTAGATCAACGCCACTTACGCAAACTCGACCTTGGTTCATCCGAGTTATGCCCGTAATTATGAGTCTCTTCCTGAAGTGACCTTGCTTTGCACAGTTGGCACAGAGAACTCCTGTAAGAGACAGAATGGGGTGTGGCAGAGTCACGTCACAAGCAACACAGTTTCTTTGAAAAGTTGGCATTTGAAATTGTCAGTTTGCTATTCGGGGGCGGTTATGGCGTATAACGTCGGGCGTAAAAATGATGTTGCGGTGCGAACTAAAAACCTTCGTTAGCCTTTAATGAGAAACCGACCGTGAGCACCGCAATATTTTCAAAAGCTCTATCGTCGCCCATTTTTACGCCTGTTATGTGACGTTGACGGCGGCGATGCTCTGACTTCGGAATTTCATTTTCTTAACCACCAACTCGTTGTAGACCCGCATTTTGGAAGAATGATAGGTGGCACTTCCAAATTTCTCGCGCCGCCGGCAATGGCACATAACGTCGGGCAAAACAACGCAACGCCGGAGCGAACCTAAAACCTCATTTCAGTGAGCGAAGGCGTTGAGCGCCGTTTGCCTGAACTTTGTTGCGCGTCGTTGTTTTGCCTGTTATGGGAAGTTGCGCAGGACGCTATCGGTTATTGACTTTTCTTGCGGCGCATACTTCCTGAATAATTTCGGATTGTTCTGTCGGTCAGGGTTGCGCCGCAAGCTTGGTTGTAAGTAACGACTTCTCCTGACTGCGCAATTTCCCCATAACGTCGGGCAAAACAACGCAACGCCGGAGCGAACCTAAAACCTCATTTCAAGTGAGCGAAGGCGTTGAGCGCCGTTTGCCTGAACTCTGTTGCGCGTCGTTGTTTTGCCTGTTATGGGAAGTTGCGCAGGACGCTATCGGTTATTGACTTTTCTTGCGGCGCATACTTCCTGAATAATTTCGGATTGTTCTGTCGGTCAGGGTTGCGCCGCAAGCTTGGTTGTAAGTAACGACTTCTCCTGACTGCGCAATTTCCCCATAACGTCGGGCAAATCAACGCAACGCCGGAGCGAATCCAAAATCTCAATATCACTGAGCGAA
>BQML01000065.1 GCA_022180565.1 Bacteroidia bacterium | reverse complement strand
CTCACCCTGCGGTTGCGATAGCAGGGGGCAGATGGATTGCACACCACGACATCGAGGATGAAGCGTCTTCCACCATGGGATGGAAGTGTGATGACATAGTCAGCCACCGCTCGCCTGTTGACGGATTGCTTGGTGGGGACATCTGTCTCCTTGCTGATGGTGAGCGAGTGGAAGCGTGCTTTGAGGAAGCGTTCCAATACTGTCATCACATGGTCGTGGGTTAGGGTTAGGGTGACTAATTAAGTTAAGTTGCACAACATCTCCACTATAGCTATCATGCTATCGCTAGGCTACGGTTTGGTGGGAGGCTACAAGCACCATCGACGACTCTCTAATGTAGGAGAGCGCAACACGTGCATTGTACTTCGCAATTACAGTACCTACATCTCTAGTCAACGCCAAGATGGGCGAGGGTCCGACGGCGACGTCCAGATCACTCGCTCGTCCACATGCGCGATAGAGATCTTGGATGAACTTCTCTGCTGATGGTCCTAGGCGTCCGGTGGCTTCCACATTGAAGGTATAGTAGCGCTGAGGCGACATGCGCGTAATGTCTGGGGAGGTGAGTCGATGATAGTGCGCGATCTTGAATTGGTCTCGACGATTGTTGGCTGCTTGCTCCACTTCATGCGCTCTCACCCTGCGGTTGCGATAGCAGGGGGCAGATGGATTGCACACCACGACATCGAGGATGAAGCGTCTTCCACCATGGGATGGAAGTGTGATGACATAGTCAGCCACCGCTCGCCTGTTGACGGATTGCTTGGTGGGGACATCTGTCTCCTTGCTGATGGTGAGCGAGGGGAAGCGTGCTTTGAGGAAGCGCTCCAACACTGTCATCACATGGTCGTGGCGTGCCTTGGTGCCGCCTTTGCGCTTGGAACAATCCAGATAATGAAAGGGCTCGGATGCAGAGATGACAGCGAATTGTGGAGCTTGGTGGTTGCCTTCATTGTCGAGTGGCTCGCCATGACATGCGCATTGCAAGGAGAGGGTAGGCTGGATGCTCAACTGCTCTTGTAGAGGGTGGAGGAGAAAGCGCGCGCGCATCGCTTGCCGGTACTCATTATTGCGAATGACGAGATGAGGAGCCAATCGAAGTCCAATCGGCGGAGAGATCCATCGGCCAGAGCCTTCGAACTGCGAGCTGAGAAACCATGCTGCCTGGGCGAACTTCTGCTTCTCAAGTAGCTCTGCATGGAGTGCCGCGGAGAGTGAAATGAACTCCGCCTCCATGAGTTCGCGCAAGTCCTCCAAGGGTGGGTCCAGGCCGCTCGGGTCCACGTCGTCGGGGTCCACTCCAAGGGCCATCGCGGGCCACTGCATAATCGTGGCCGCGATCTGGGCGGACTCAGAGTGGTGCTCCTCGACGAACTGGCGCGTGAGGGCTCGCGAGCGGATGCAACCCGCCTTGCCGTGGATCCATGCATGGCGAGCGAAACCGAAGCCGCCGTGATGGAGTGGAAGGGACCGGAGGATATCAACCAGAGGTTCCTCGTCTTGCTCCGCTGAGAGATCGCAGGGGACATACTCTGCGATGGCGCAGAGTGCTTGGTCCACGCGTTGATCGAAGTCCTGCAACGCATCGATGGCTTGGGCTGGTTCTTGCACGCGGCAGAGATAGCTAGCTCTGGGATTGAGGCAAAAGCGGATGAGGTTGGTAGCAATCATAGGATCCATCTGCATGCGGACGAGAGTTGGAAGGGAGGCGAGCATGTTGGTGGTCATCTCCATGCACGTTGCGGAACGATACTCTTCGGTGCCGGTGGGGCTGCCAAGGATGATATCTCCTTCGGGCAAACACGAGAAATGTGGACTATCGATGGAGCTGGTTCGGGAACCGATAAACTTGCATTTCGTCTGGTTGAGAAGCAGTCCAGAATCTCGGAAGATGTCCTCCAGAGCGACGGCCACTCGATTTGCCAACAACGCCGGCACCGCGATGGTGCAATCATCCATGTAGGCCTGTACATTCCCTTGATGCTGTAATAAGGCTGTGGGGATACCAGCAGCGATAGCCTCCTCGTATTCTTTGAGCAATAGGTTTTGTATATGTTGCAGCGCACCTTGGATTGCCACACAGAACAGCAGTGCGGCGAGGGGATCACCTTGGCGACATCCAGTCTCGCTGGTACCAATGATATGTCCTTCAGAGTCGACAAGGGGAGAGGTGGTACCATATGCCCATCGAAACCAAGGTATCAATCGCGGACAGTACGTCCGGAGGCCTTGGAGAATTAGGTTGCGTGGGACAAGGTTAAACGCGTTCTTGAAGTCAGTCTTGATAAGCACGTGCTGGGAATGAGCGTCGAGGAATACTTGCGCCATGCGCGCTGCAATTTCGCTGCCACCCTTGATACCGCATCCCATCTGTAGGGGAGCGAGCTGGTGGCCAACTTCTGCACTGATGGATGACAAGATGCATCGTCCGAGCAGTCGGTACCATGCTTCACCGATGCCGATGGGTCGATATTTTCCCGCCTCGGGCTTGGGGATGAGGATAGCTCTGCTGGAGGTCCATACGCGGTTGGGGAGCTTGCCTTGTGCAATCTTGGTGAACAGCTTAGCGATATTGCTGAGGTGTTCGCGATCAGGTTCTTTGGAGAACAACTGGCAAATAATGCTATACGTCCATCCCGATGGTCCGTTTGCGGACCCTTTCGGCAAATTTCTTATCGCCAGGTGGACATCATCCGCATTGAATGTTAGTGGTGCGATTGCTTGAGGGGGATTATCCGTCTCTGGCATATCGTCTGCCTCCGTCTTGGTGGGATTGAGGTCGCGAATAATGTTCTTGGTCTGCTGGAGCGACAATGTGGCACCAATAGGGGCTCCCATTGGATCCAGTAA
>BQML01000064.1:4394-9201 GCA_022180565.1 Bacteroidia bacterium | reverse complement strand
GTCGACCTCCTTCAGCTAGAAATTCACTTGTTGCGGCGCCGCCCTAACGGTTGGGAGCTAAGCTGCGGCGGTAGAATGGTGGAGATTCCTCTCCTGCTGTCAGCACCATCGCAACTGCGTTTTTCATTTTGACACTCATTGCAACTTTGGTAGAAGATTCATCGTCCGGAGGCTCCGTCAGCTTTCTTGACCGCCACGCTTTTTGGCGGTAGCGACCGGTTATGCCGCCGCCGGTGCAGGATGATTGGCGATGAGTCATTTAAGCAAAGACATGGTTCTGTTCTGAACCACCTGATTGCCCGATTGGTCCGTCGCTGTGATCCGGTAGATGTAAAGCCCACTCGCGAATGAAGAACCGTTCCAGGCATCTTGGTGGAAACCAGCCTCGCGCTCACCGCTTACAAGCTTGTAGACTTCCTGTCCCAAGAGATTATAGATCACAAGCTGGACCTTGCTTGGTGATGTGAGCTGGTAAGAGATGGTCGTGGCCGGATTGAAGGGATTAGGAAAATTCTGGAACAACTCGAACCTGTCAGGTGGCTCCACGGAAACTGTAATCTCCTTTTGCCAAGATTGCCCGTTGGGCAATGAAACAAGAAATGTGAGATGCTCCTTTTTGCCGACAGGAGCCGTCTTGTCAACTGAAAATGAGAACGAAGCTGTGAGTTCTGTTTCAGCCTTTAGCTCGGGAATACTCTCCTTTGTGGTGAGAAAGCTTATCCATGAAGGGCTATTCTTCACTTCGATAATGACGTTGGAACTTGCGGAACTCGCTGTATTCTCCACCGCAAGTTCTATTCTGTTACCTTCGGACGCAAAGGGAAGCACGTAGCCCTCTGATTCCTGGGCTAAGCACGTTCCCGTGAGGATCAGCGCAAGCAAGACATGTTTCATAGTGCCCCCACTGGGTCAAAGTTTTGATATCAGGTATTCTGCGTTGAACTTCAGCAAGGCGTACGCCTCGCTCGTGATCTTATTTCCCTGCGCATTGAGTGCCTCTAATTCATTCGCAAATGATTCCAGTATTTGCTTCGCAGACGGCCGGTCAGCGATTATCTGCGGCCGTGCTGCTTCGAGCTTGGCGTCGAGGCTGGTGACAATGCCTTCTTCTTTGATCCAGCCAAGGGCAAAGGCTTGGTGTTTGTAGGAGACGAGAGTATCGAGAAAGGTGATAGGCATGAATACTCCCGGGGGTGGAACTGGACCTACGGTTTTTCCAACTACTCCTGGACCGTAAGGCGTCAAATCATCATAACCCGGAATAAAATCCGGAGCCATGCCGGGTGGAAACTTTGGCAAAGGGTGCTCTCCTTCCGCATAGAAACTTATTATTCCAGGAATAGCGGATGAAGTGAACGCGAATATTCCGGCTGATTCACCAGGCTTTATGTTTTCCTTTCGAGTAATGCAATTTATGATGAGCAATTCTTCGTCATAATGAGGTTTGATGTGCCACTTATGCGGAGATCTCAAGCTGTCTACAACGACCGATTTCTCGGGCAAGAGCCAGAATCGATATACGGCCTGTTCTGCTCCTGTCCCGTTTGACACTGTGTATGCATATGAATATTTGCTTTCATTTTCAGAAATCTGCAAGGAGAACCTCACCTCGATTCTGTTCCCTGCAACAAAGTTCTGAGCTGGCGCCAGGTTCGCCAAAAAAGCAATAGTGGAAAGAACAAAAAGTGAATTCGTAATCATTGTGAACCCTTTCATCTAACAGTCGCATGAAAATGGTTGGTCTCATCTATGAGTTTCGCCCTTGGCTCAATGGTTTGAATCCACTTCCAAAGGTAATCCCTTGCAATCAGCTTTCCAGTGGATTCTTCGTCGTCAATATCAACCGTGGCGCCATCCCTGTGAGTCACATGGGGGGTATTCCAGTTGTTGTTGATATCAAATGGACCACCCCTTTCGAGGCTCATATCGTTGAAGCGAAGAACGAAACTTGAGTCTGCATATATGCTGTCCGCTAAGGCCGTCAATGTAGATCGGAGTTTTGTTGTGCCAAAGTGGTTTCTGCGGTGTTCAGAGGTCACGCCGGGCTCACCGAATGCTCCGATCAAGTCATAGTATGCGCCTTCTATCAATTCAACAAACTCACCCATCTTCAATAGAATGGTTGCGCTGCCTGTGTCTCTGTCTGTCATTCCACGGACGAAGATCGAATCAACGCCGCCAAATCCACTGCTGAAATACCGGTAAGTTGCTAATCCATTTGGATCACTATGACCTTGAAATGTCACGACAGGGAAATCAAACCCAGCTACTTCAAAACTTCCTGTTGGCCGCTGGTCCGTATGGTCATGTCCGCCGGAATTTGGTCGGACAAACGCTGTGACAGTGAAAGGGTAGTTGGAAAGAGCGTTTTCAGCCTCATCCGTCACAAATACAGTTACTGTAGTTGGGTTCACCTTAGAGAAATCTATTATGCGTCTGCACGTGTCGGGCTGTCCCTCTGGGACCGTGCACGTCGGGTCCAACTTCTTGTTGTCTCCATCTCCCAGCGGTTTTAATTGAGCATGCTGAGGTATGACCCTAATCCGGACTTTCTTCCTAACCACGACCGATCCGGTTCCAGACGTCGCTGCGTCTGAAGTCAAGAACGCTGAAATCAAGGCTGTGCCGACAATCAGCGATGAATTCGCCACAGATTCAGAAGTTGCTGACGATGCAGCTATTGTTGGAACAGGCGGAGGTGCTGACTTCGCAACAAAACGGATTTCGCCGTTGACGGCCTCTTGATACGAAATACCTGAAAGCGAATTACTCAAGAAACCGTCCGCAGCCAGAAGGTTCCCAATTGTCGCACCCTCGAAATCCAGAACAAATGCCAGCTCCGTTTCATTGGGGAGTTCAATATTGTTGTCATCAACATCCTTTGCTTGAACAAATATTCTCGCCGAGTCAGTTTGAGCGATGGTATCTGGAACTACGGTAACATCAAAATGATCCACTGAATTTCCTTTAACAACCGTGACAGAGGCCAACCCCGTTCTTCTGAGCGCCGGATTGGGCTGAATGGGATCAAAAGCAGCAGTCGCAATACCGCCGCCTTCGTTGAAGACGTAGATGTAAAACTGCACTCGTACCGTGTCCGGCTGGGGCGATTCCTCCAAGGCCACAAATTGTATCGTGTCGGATTGCCCGTTGAAAAAGTCATCCCGGCGGCTTGTGTCCGGATGCAGAATATACCCTGCATTGTGCCCTTTGATGATCTCATAGGAAAATCCGGCATCCTGGGACCAGGGGCTGACGGTCCCGTCAGGATTCTTCTTCTGAACACTCACCGTCGATTGCTGACCATAGCTGATGGTCGGGGGATTTACGCTAATGGCCAAAGGACTTGGAAGGACGTTGAAACTGTACGTGCCCGGATGAATCTCCGGGTTACTGGCGGAGACCTTGACGGTTACTCTTTGCGGCGTTGCCGGCTCTGCTTTCCTCGCGCGAAAGCCGATGGTTGCCATTCCCCTTGAGAAGAAATCGTCAGTCGGCCGGACTCCGGAGATAATGCTACCTTCAACAGCCCCTCGGAAGAGCGTTCCCCATTCAGAGGCTTCGATGATCTGAAACGTGTAGGTCACTCCAGGGCCCGCGGATACTTCCTGTTGGAACATGTTCAAGGCCTGTGCAAGAACGGACATCTCAGCCCCGTAGGAGACATCCCCTTGGGCATCCATCGCAAGCCAAATAGGGCTTTCTGAAATCCTTAGGACCTCAATCGTTGCAGTGCGGGTAATCCCGAAGCTGGATGCTTCGATGGTCACGAAATCCGAGATCGAATCGGGCTCTGTGCCATTGGCAAGAAATGAGACTTGGTCCACATTGAACCCGGGAACCGTTACTTCATGACCCAATGGATTGCCGTTCAGATCGGTAAACTGGCCAAATTCCTGGCCTGAAACCACTCTGAGATTCACCGGAAGACCTGGATGCCACATTTGGCTTGTACAGTGCTGCTGGCCTGAAGCATTTGCGCTCAGGAACGATTGTTCGGAATAGAATATCTGCCCGTTGGCTTCAAGGTTGAACGTGTTGCTGATTCTGAAGCCGAACTGATGGTTGATCTGGCAGGTAGATCCGCAGTTGATCAGAAGGGAGTCCTTGAGAATGACATCTTCGCCGAGCCAGACGGTGAAACGGGCGTATTGATTGGAGACAATGGGCGTATGAATGCGAAAGCTGAAGTTCCAAAGGCCGCTTTGAGCCGGAACAGTGAGCGAAGAATTAATCGGACCTGAATCAAACACACCGCAGGTAAGTTCCTGCAGTCTCATGAAGTTTAACTCTGGGGTACGTACTGGACCGTCATATTGCAGCTCGTATCGGAGCATAGCATTGACGACGCTCGAAGCCTGTGCCTGAACGGACGGTTTCGGGTCGATAGCGACGCGTTCGCGGATTATGATCTGGGGATAGGAAGTGGAGACAAGGAAGAGGGCCACCGTGGCGACCCTCCTGAAGAGCTGAATGGATGGCATGGGTTCCCTCACCTTTACGATACACCTGTGTTGAATGGATGATCAACACAAACCTTTGAACCACGGGCAAGGTCTGAAATGCCCGAAGAAAAGTCAAGTCCGAATGTGAGTCCCGGCGGCGGCATAACGGTTGGGAGCTAAGCCAGCGGCGACGTACTTTTTCGAAACGTACTCTGGGCCGCTGAATCTACTTCGTGAAAACCTGTTTTGCATTTGTCTTGCCAAAAATCCCCTTGCCATGAAATTCATCGTCCGCTCATTCCGTCAGCTTAGCGACCGGTTATGCCGCGCTTAAAACGAAATTCCACAACACGACAAGACCC
>BQML01000064.1:0-4355 GCA_022180565.1 Bacteroidia bacterium | reverse complement strand
CCCACCCACACCCTAAGTACGGGGCGCGGCATAACGGTTGGGAGCTAAGCCAGCGGCGACGAATTCTTTACTAACGTACTCTGGACCGCCGAATCTACTTCGTGAAGACCAGTTTTCCATTTGACTTACCAAAAACTCCTTAGCCCTGAATTTCGCGCTCCGCTCATTCCGTCGGCTTTAGCGACCGGTTATACAGTAGCAATACTTTTTTGTACGCCGCGGCTCGCGGCAACTAATACCCGCACGTCTAGTTCTTGCCTATTGATGTACCATCGGTAAACAAGACCTTGTCAGGGAGCCAGACCATCTTGATGTTCTCGAGATCGGTGTTGGCCAGCTTACGGTGCGTATCCATGAATTGGTTGTAATCAAGAGTGCCTTGCCACCGCTTTGTTGAATTTGGCGCGAGCGGTTCATCTATGGAGAGATTCGATTTCATGATTTCTTTGTCAAAAATGTCGTTAAACTGAATTGTTCCGGTAAAACCTCTAATGGTCTTCTTGGTGAGATTTTTGAAAACGTAGCCGAAGAGGAAATAGTCGCTGTAAACGCCACTTCGATAGTCCGCCTTTTCAAGCGACTTCTTGTACAAGGCAACGCTAACCGCATTTCTAAGAAGTTCTGCAAGACGTTCCTCTTCGCGAGCAGCTTCTTCGGCAAGTTGTTTTTGCTTTTCCTCCTCGATCTTGCGCTCTGTTTCCCATTTTCTTTGTTCTTCGATCATCTGACCGACGGTTTTGTCCATTGAAAGTTCGCTTCCACCGAAAAGCGCCCCCGCTTTCGCGCGGATAATGTACGATGCCAAAAGCTTCATTTCTTCGTCGGACAACTGCTTGCTATCACGAATCTTCTGGATGTCCTGCTCCATGGTTGCCTCTGATATCTTCTTGTCTTTCACATTCTCACATGAAAGGACGAACGCAGAAAGAACTACGATCCACGAAAAGCGTATTGTGAGATTGTTAAGCATGACCATCAGCTTTCCTCCATGGTTGGGCGATATTGATCAAGGGTTGCCGCAAGACGCATTAATCACAAGAATTGCTACTGTATAACGGTTGGGAGCTAAGCCAGCGGCGGTAGTACCTTAAATTAACGTACTCTCGACCGCTGAATCTACATTCAAACCTGTTTTTCATTTGTCTTACTAAAAAATCCCTTAGCCATGAAATTCATCGTCTGCTCATTCCGTCGGCTTTAGCGACCGGTTAGGCCGCCGCCGGTGCAGAATGGTTGAGCTTGGTCACTTCACCAGCGACATGGTCTTGTTTTCAACGATCTTGTCGCCGAATTTGTCGGTGGCTGTGATGCGATAGATGTAGAGTCCGCTTGAAAGAGATGAAGCATGCCAGAGTTCCCGATGAAATCCCGCTTCACGCTCGGCGTCCACTAGCGTTGCAACCTCCTGACCCAGAAGATTGTAGATTACGAGACGAACCCTGCCCGGGGCGTTGAGCTGATAAGAGATGGTAGTTGTGGGATTGAAGGGATTGGGGTAGTTCTGAAAGAGCTCGAATTTCTCAGGTGCGGAAACGCTCACAGTGATGGTCTTTGTCCAGGTTTGACTCGCCGGGCCGTGGATAACAAACGACAGCACATGCTCCTTTCCCACGGAAGCAGTCTTATCGACGGAGAAGGTGAAGGATACTGACTTCTCAGCACTGCCTTCGAGTTGGTCAATAATGGCTTCATTTGATCTGAAGCTTATCCAATCGGGCCTACTCTGAACCGAGACCTTGACGTTGTCGAGCGTCAGTGATCCCGTGTTCTCAATGGCAAGCTCGATTTCATTGTCCTGAGAGGCAAAAGGAAGTTCATAGATGGTCTGAGCAGACGAATCTAAAGCGAAGCAAAAAGAAAGCAAAAGAAGGGGTTTCATGGGTTTTCCCTCTCACTAAAAAGCCGATTTGAGCCATACCTTCACGCCAATCCCGACATCCACGTCTTTTCCGATGAAGGCTCCAGTGACCTGACTGTTTTGCCTGATCCAGAGTGTCCCGTTTGGCACATAGAAGTTGGCCTTCACGGTGTTGGCGATTCCGATTTGCGCAGCTTTTGGTGTTGCTGTCAGGTTCCCGTTGCTGCCATTGATACCGCCGATATAGAACACAATCTGATCGGCAGTCATGGATGTCGTGTCCTCAGGGCCAATGTATGAGCCTTGATCCGTGTCGAGTTTCTGAGCTATGCGAATCTCGGAGGCCCCTTGGAAGAGAATGCGAGCGTTGTCGCCGGTGTTGAACGAATTGAAGTGATAAAGGCCGCCGGTGAGTGTCAATGTTCCGTTTCGGCGAACGAGAATATCCCCGTATGCACCGCTTGACAGAACTTGCTGACCATCTTGGGGAACTGTGATATTCATGGATCCCGGGGTAGCTGGCTTGAATCCTGGCATTGATGTTACAAGAGGAAGGGTCAACGGCGTTATCTGCTGGCCGGTAATTGTGCCGTTGTTCTCGATATCATTATAGTAGACATCGGAGTTGACCGTTCCGCCATCCTTGATCTTGATTCGATTCGCTTTCACAACATTTGCGGAAACAACGGTGCTGATTCCGATTGTGAGCTCAACATCGGAATTGAGAAACGGAGGTGACCCAGCTTCGTTTATTCCAATGTCGCCAGAAAGGACTTGAGAGTTTTGTTCCAAGTATCCACTATGTGTTCCAAAGATTGAATACTGTGAAAAGGATGGTAGTGTGGGCAATCTATTGAGTATGTATTGTGCCTTGTAAAACAGGAAACGCCACGCATTCTCATCAACATGTCTATTGTCCCCATCCGCTGAATCCCGATACTCCCCATCGACAGCAGCCACGTATTGATCAATTGATAAACGACAATCAATTGAGTCACCGTTTGACAATGATGATCTCGCTGTTTGAAGAATTGAAATGAGCTCAGCCCGGAATGCCGCGTCAGAAAGCCATCCTAGGTCAGCAGCCTGAGTGGTATTCGCGGCTAACGAGTCGATCATGACTGGAATTGGCACATCATCCTCGGGGAATGGGGGCTGGTAGAACTCAAGCGCGTGTGCAGCAAAGTCCTTGAAATATCCAGCAGTGGATTCATTCGCAATTGATTCGAGGGTCACAAGCGCAAGCGGAGAATCAAACAGCTCCACCCTGATCAACGCATTGACAAATGCCGTTGTGTCTTCTACGGCAAGCGCAATTGTTTTGGCAGCATCGAGGGCGTGGGGGTCGTGATAGACTTTCATGAGAGTATCTATCGCGAGAATTCGAATATCCCAAGATAAGTCATTCGATGCGATCGATTGCAGCACGGATTGCTGATTCGCCATGTCGGTGAAATGAGTAAGGTGGTAGGTTGCTTGCCACCGGGAATCGTGGTTGCCACTAGAAAGGAAGTCCTGCAATCGGACATACACAGAATCTCTGTAAAGCGGGCTTGCAGCAAATGCTGCTAATGTTGGAATACCCTCGGAGCCCAATGGACCTTCCGGATCATTGAAGAGGGAATTTAACAACCCATATTGTGAGTAGTCGCCGAGATTCAAGAGTATATCAATGCAAGAATTGACATTGAAGGTGTAAAATCTAGCCTCACCCCTCTTCTTTTGGCTCACAATAGAATCTATAACTGCATGAGCATACTGCCGGGTTTGTGGATCATTGAGAAGATAGAGCGCCGCGACATAGTTTTTTGGGGTAAGGATTCCTTCATCCCAGGATTCCGAAATTCGTCTCTTTATTGTATCCGTTATTTGAGTATCACCTCGGCGGGCGAGCAAGATTGCTGCCTGCTGACTTATACTCAGTTCCGCAGTGTCGACAAGCGAACGCAAGAAATCCGAGTCTGTCGTATCAATTCCATGATGTTGTAGAATCTCACCCGGATCGGAGAATACAATCTTGAGATTTTGTGCGAATACGCTCGCGGAAACAATTCCGCAAAGTGATAATCCAATGAGAACTTGTCTAAGCATGGTTCTGCTCCAAAAAGTATTAGAAAGTCCCTGCGGAACATTTTCCATATCGTACTTCAATGCCATTTATCAACTGCCTCCGAAATTTGTTGCCTTCAAGGGCTGCCCTTGCTTCGCTTGAATGCTTCTTAAGCTCCCTGAATTTGTCGAACTGTTCGCTCAGCTTTGCATTCACAATGCGAGGAGTCCCAAGCAATCGGACCGCTTCCTGTAAGGTCCTGGCTTTTCCCTCATTTAAACATTTCAGTCTTAACTCAGACTCCGCAGCGTCCCCGAAAGATTTCAGCATGGCCTCGAGCAAGTCGGCGTGCACTTCCTCGTGTTTGAGAATCGCCTGGTATGAATAATATTGATTTTTGCTGATCCAGGCTTTCTCGTTACTAATGATCCGCCTTATATCGGCTAA
>BQML01000063.1 GCA_022180565.1 Bacteroidia bacterium | reverse complement strand
TCTTGTGAGAAAAATAGGAACGCGGGGGGAGGGTCCGGGTGAACTGAAGAACCCATTCGATGTTTTTATCCACAATGGTTGAATCCACGTTTCATATGCGGGTAACACACGCATTAGCGTCTACGATACGTTAGGGCGGTATCTGTCAGGATTTATCACAAGACGTCGCGGGACGTACCTCATCGTCGATAAACTTGGCAGCTATTTTTTTGTCTCGGATAGAGGCTTGGACCTGATGGTACACAAGTACGCCTCCGATGGCACACTTGTTAAATCTTTTGGCGAAGCGCCCGACAATGTCAAACTCATCAAGCTAATGATCACGGGAGGGGGCATTGACTTGGATACTCGTGGGAATATTGTCTATGCGCACGCTGCAGCATACCGCCTGCAGTGGTTTACTCCTGAGGGCCAACTTCTTCGGACGAAAACACGCGAGAGTGAATTTTATAAGGCACCGGCAGAAGCACCCAATATGTCAGATCCAGATGCAATGCGTAGGTGGCTTTCGGGATGGACGCCAATTGTTCGAGTGATTGCATTGCGTAACGGCCTGCTCATTGTCGAAATCCGACTTAATCAACACGATCTCGAACGCTATGAATCGATGCTGGACCTTTTTGATGATTCCGCTGAGTTGATTGCTGGGGGAATTCGCTCCCACCTTCGGCTGCTGTGCAAAGATGACCACAACCAGCTTTTTTTCTATAACCCTCGTGAGCTTGATTCTCAGCCGAATAAGAACCCAACAATCCTTGTGTACCGATTCAAAGGCGAAAAAGCATTATAGCAGCAGGCATATTCGAGATGACCAGTAAGATTCTTATAATTGGTGGAGGAGTAACAATCCTCGTGTTGGTCATTCTGAACGTGAGCGCGTTGAGGTCGCTCTCAGAAATTCGAAGCGAGGCCCAGACATTAGAAAGAACGCAAAATCACCTGGAAGCAAAGTATGAGAAGTTGCATATTGAACAACAGCTCGTCGCTACGGAGTTGCCGCCATTCCATTTTTCTTTTCTTGGGAAAGGAGAATCAATTGCAAGCCATGCTTTTTTAAACCAGGCACAATATTCTATCGTTTTGGTTTTTTCGGACACGGATTGCGAGAGTTGCATGGATACAGAACTGTCGTTATGGAAGGAGCTATGGGGCGATTACTTGGCTCAAGGTCAGAAGAAAAGATTTCAGATTGTTGGAATCGGATCAGGGGTTTCACGCCTCCATCTTGTCCGGTATGCGGCTATTCGTGGTTTCCATTTTCCCATCCTTTATGACTCGCTGGGGGTCTATAGGAAGCAACTTGGTATTCCGGACGGAAGGCCCGGCGCACTTTTTGTCGATAACGACGGAATAATTCGGATTCTGCATGTGGCAGATTCGAGGATAGACGACAAGCATAATCGACCTCAGCAAGTAGTCTTTCCCGGCTGCCGGTCGGCTATGCGATGACAGCGCACATGAGAGCCGAAGCCGTTC
>BQML01000062.1 GCA_022180565.1 Bacteroidia bacterium | reverse complement strand
CGCCCCGGCTTGCTTGAAGATCACAGCTTTCTGGTCGTAGCCGGGCGGGTTGGAGCCGACTTGCTGGAGAGCAATGTAGTTCGGATCGTAATTCCACCCTGTGAAGAACGCCGCTGCGCCGTTGATGGTGGCGATCAAGGAAGCTTTCACGGAGTAAAACACCCCGCTCGCCACTTCCTGATTCAAGAACACGCCTTGATGTGTGGTCGAGAAACCAAGATTGTTGTTTCCTGAAGTCAATGGGCTAAATGGTGCCGAAATGCCTCTGTTGCGGACCGTGTACCCGTATGACGGATCAGGGTAATCTTGTGACCAAGGGTCAAGGAATTCCACCGCGGCGGTTGTTGAACTCCCATTCAACGTAACGACTATTGATATGTTGTCAGTCGAAGTCCTGTACTGGCTTGTGAAGAGATTAATCGCTGGATCCATTTCGACTTGTTGATGATTTGTATAATACTTCGATAGATTATCGTCCACCCAAATGGAAAATTTCTGATTGTCAGATCGGAAATTTGGGACGGTCCTCAGTGCGATAGCGTCATTATTGGTAAAATACCTTCCTTCCGGATCAGCGGCCACCGTGACCAGTTTTCCTTCGTGCCAGTCCGGATACGCCCAAAAGAATATTGTGTTGCCGAAAGCCGGTTGCTGATTTTCAAGCTTGGAATGCAACAAAAAAATGTCTCGCTGAGAAGCTGGTGGGGCAGAGATGTATTGCTGCGATTCCACGGAAAACGGCGGATTACCCGGTTGTGTCACAACAGCTTTCACGTCGTAACCTGCGCCGGCTGTAATCCCATGCCTCCCCGCCTTAAACCCGTTGCGGTAGAATTCCCAGGGACCGTTCCAATTGCGATACCACGTACACACGAAGTCGGTAGTATCCAGAGCTTGTCCGTTGAGAAAGAGCTTTGCCACCAAGTTACCTTCGAGCTCATTACCGTTGATTTGCCACGACCAGAACTCCTTTGTTATTTGAACGGAGTACTGGCTGAAGAGGGTCTGGGCAAATAGTAATAGTAGCATGATCAAGAGAAGACTGAACCGTTTCATATTCTTAATCCCTCCATCTGTTCTGGCTCTTTTGAATGTATTTCCTTAGATTTCAGTAGAAATAATACGGCGCCTGTTCCCGAAATGGGAACGGACCTACAGCTGGATTATTTGTGTTTTCGATCCCTGTGGCGGTGCTATCGCTCCAGGGATCTTTTATTGCCTGTCTACTCTATATTTACACCGATGGGTCCTTTCACCGATATCCTCTGATGACGTAGCACTGGTCCCCCACAAAACCTGTAGCGACCACAACGTCACCACGAATCGCTAACCCAGTCCGGAACCCTTGCGCAATGCTGATGTCGCGGTATTCGTACCATGTGGATCCGTTGTAATGCAAGAGCGATGTCTCCGTCCGCCCGCCCCATGCGAACACATCGTTCGATGAATTTCCGCGCACCCGGTTAAAATTTCTGACAGTATCAAGTTCCTCCCAAGCATTCACATAACGACGCAATCCAAAGCCGCCGATATAGATTGGCGAATCACTAGAGAACCACACCGTCGCAGGGGATGCATCAAACAACCAGCCGAGGCTGTCGGTTGCTGACGTTGGTGTGATCGCTTTTACCGCATGGTCCCCCGAAAAATTCGACCCAACCGCCACTACGAAGAACGCACCGCCCCGTGCTGATCCCCAAACATCTGCAAACCGGAACGTTCCGGCTTTCCCGCTCTCGATCTTCTGCCAACTGCTGCCGTTGAAAT
>BQML01000061.1 GCA_022180565.1 Bacteroidia bacterium | reverse complement strand
AAACGACCTCGACAGTCTTTCCAGAGTCTATCATAGCAGAGATATTACGGCAAGAGATATCGTAAACGAAGCTCTCAAGATTGGTGTCGTAATGTTTTTCGCTGGACACACCCGCAGTGACGAGTTATACATCCCACGTTACGAGTTTGCTGTCAGTCTTCCAAACTCGTTTGACGGACTTCGGAACTCTATCTACAAAGTTCTTTCTGCTCTGCGGTTAGCATCCTTCGATGTTGACGAAGACCACTTATGGGGCCTTGAAGATCCAATTCGCACTTTGGTCCCTACACCACTTCTCGTGGCTCACGATATCAGCAAGAAAATGGGAGAAGAACTTGCTTCAAACTTTGCTCAACGTGCAACGGCAGAGTTCATACGACGCCTCAGAGAAAAGAAAGGCAACGCACATTGAAAAACAGACCGTTTACATATCCATCCACTCGGTACACGGGAAGCAAGCGCCGCTTTCTCGATTGGATATGGCAACACGTCAAAGACCTTAAGTTTGACTCTGCCTTGGATGCGTTTGGCGGTACAGCAAGTGTTAGTTTGCTTTTCAAGAGACAGGGCAAACGGGTTCTTTACAACGATCTCCTCAAATTCAACCAGATAATTGGCAAGGCAATAATCGAAAATAATTCCGTGATTGTTACTGACGATGACATTGAGATGGTTCTCAAGGCGAACTCTAACACTTATCCAGACCTGATCCAAAGGCATTACAAAGGCATCTTTTTCCTCAATCACGAGAATGCTTGGCTTGACAGAGTCGTTTGCAATATTAGAACGCTAAGAGACACGTACAAACGCTCAATACTTCTGGCCGCTCTGTTCCAAGCTTGTCTTGCAAAGCGTCCATTCAATCTGTTTCATAGGGCGAATCTTTACCTTCGCACATCAAGAGTCGAGCGGACTTTTGGAAACAAGACAACGTGGGAACGCCCCTTCGAAGAACTGCTCAGGAGATACGTTGCTGAATACAACAAGGCCATCTTCTCGAATGGGAAAAAGAACCGAGTAATCGGTGGTTTCGACGCTCTTTCGGTTCCAAACGGAGTTGACCTTGTATATCTGGATCCTCCCTATTTCCGTTCCGATTCTTCCCACGGAACAGATTACCTTGCTTTTTACCATTTCCTTGAAGGTCTCGCAGACTACACGAAATGGGAAAAGAGGATTCATCAAAATGGTTCGTCGTATCCAAAGCTTTCTGGGAATGAGGATATCAAACGGTTTTGCAACAAGGCTGAGATCAGCCAAACTTTTCAGAGTTTAATCGAGCGATTTCAGGACAATATAGTTGTGTTGTCATATCAAAGCGGCGGTGAACCAACGAAGTCTGAAATAATTAAGATGTTCCGTTCCGTTGGCAAGAAAGTAAAAGTGTATGACAAGCCCCATCGCTATGTGCTGAGTTCAGAGGAAAAAAGTGAGCTACTATTCGTTGCTCAATGAGACAAAGCAGGCAAGCAAAACTGCATATAACAGCGGTAACAACGACGCTCCCTTTGTTGATAGAGAATTATTGTGGTCGCTCAACGCTTTTGCTCACGTGCCCCGAAGGGGTCCCTTCGGGATTGGTTTTCTCTGTTTGCCAACGCTCGTTATTCGTAGTTCGCAAACGCAGCAAGGTCAAAAACGTGTGCTCGTCTGTTCGCCCGCCGAAATATTATAGCCTTTTTAGAATCGGCGGGACTCACACACTCGCACACAAGCTCATGGCTCGCAACAACCAAAGGCTAACAAGCACTCCATTCCGCTTCGCTCCATTCCGTGCCGGGGACATTTGGTAGTTGCTCGCTTGATGCGTTTGCTCATGAAGAAATTGCCGACGCACGCTGAGTTACTCATTTTATAGTTCGCAAAAGCGCTGCGTTGTTACCGCACACGTTATGTGCAATACTGCCGCCATTCAATATGACAACCTCCGAAGAAATCAATAGCACTCCCAACGGCGCACAGTTCCGCCGAGCCGACCTCCACATTCACTCGTTTGGGCCCAAGGGTTCATCTGATGTTAAGGACAACGGTATGACACCGTTAGCCATTGTGGAGTCCTCTTTGAAATTGGGGCTCAGCGTAATCAGCATCACTGACCATAATTCCATCGGAAATGTCGAAGAGGCAATTTCGCATGCCTCGGGTAAGCCAATCCTCGTTATACCTGGAATCGAGGTAGCCACCACACAAGGACACCTTCTCTGTTACTTTCCCACCTTCGCTAAACTTGAGCAGTTTTACGGTAAGTTGGAGCTTTCGACTGATCGAATGATCTGCTCCCAAGGTTTTGTTCAATGTCTAGATCTTGCCGAGAAGTACTCTGGTTTTGGCGTCGCTGCGCACATTGAAACAGAGGCCAGTTTTGAATTCATGATCCCAAAGTACGGCCCGCAGAAAGAGGCTGTGTTGAATCATCCGAAACTCTTGGGAATAGAGGTCCTGAAGAAAGAGAACCTCGACTGGTATTCCGACAAGGACGACAACCTTGAGAGAAAGCGACTATTCGAACTTCGACGATTCGCACTTGGTCGTGAAGATGGATATACAATCGCGAAAGTAATGTCTTCTGACGCACATAGCCTTGCAGCGCTCGGTACCAACGCTAGTGGAAATAAGAGGCTGTCGCGCCTGAAGATGGACGACCTCTCCTTCGATGCTTTCGGTATCGCGTTTCTCGACCCGGCGTCAAGAGTTCGCATTGAGGAGGTCCTCCCCGCATTTGTTCCACGGTTTATCGGAATTAAGCTGGATGGCGGCTTTCTCGATGGCACCGTACTCAAGTTCAATTCAAATCTCACTTGCATTATTGGCGGAAGAGGCACTGGCACATCCACTTTGCTTGAATCAATTCGCGCTGTGTCGGGCAATCCATCGGATTCATCGCTTATTGATAGCGAAGTGTGGCCCGACAATATTACTCTTCTATTTGAAGACGAGGCTGGGCGTCAGCAGACTTTCACGCGACCGAAGTCTGAGGATGTCTACAATGTAACCGACCCCGTGAACGGCATTCAGCAAATACCCATCGAATGCTATGGGCAAGGTGAGACTGCCGCAAAGATACAGAATTGCGACAAAGACCCCGCGATTTTGTTGTCTTTCCTTGATGAATTCACCGATGTCGATGGTCTTCGTGCCGAAGAATCAAACCTCAGAGAACGCCTCATCGAGAATCAGACCATAATCGAGACTCTTGGTTTAGAGGTGAAGACTATTGCTGATGTTCAGAAGATGAAGAGCAATGCGGAGGACAAGATTCGCCTTCTGAAAGAACAGAAGGTGAGCGACATCGTCAAGTTCGAGGAGAGTCTCGCTAACGGCCGCGAGTTTCGAGAAAGCCTAAGTAGAGATCTCGCAACTCTCGTGAAGAATATCAAGGCAAGCCTCGCGGATCGATCTCTGTTCAATCGAGTAATAGCTCTAGACGATTCTACTCTTGTTGTAGGAAAGGAAGAATTCACAAAGATTAAGGGACTTGTCTCAGGCTTTTCTGATTCAATAGAATCCGTTTCAGGCAAGTTGGTGTCTGACACGGATCAAGTAATTGACAAACTCAAAGTACTCTTGGCCGACTGGAAGTCTAAGGAAACTGGGCTCCTAGAAAGAATTGAGACGAAACGCAAGGAGCTGGAAGCTCAAGGGGTTTCGTGTGATTTGGCATTCATAAAAAAGGTCACTCGGGACGCAGCCCTTTACACAAGGAGACTCGAAGACCTCAAGTCAAAGCAGACCCGACTTGCCGAGGCACAGGGGGCGCGCAAAACACTTCTCCAGCAAAGAAGAGACCTTAAGTCCCGCATCTTCCAAACGCGACAGGCCTGGGCAAGCAGTGTGAATCAAATCCTCAAAGAGACTGTCATAGATTACCAGGTAACCGTCAAGTTTTCTGAAGGCCGTTATTCATCCGAACTTCAACAGTTTCTCAAGGACACAATGAGTTGGCGGACATCTCAAGTACCCAAAGCCACTCTAGTTTCAAATGCAATGAGTCCCTTCGACCTACTCGATGCCATTTTTACCAAGTCTACCGCTATGCTAGAGGCTGTGGTAGACGAGAAAGGATCAAGAGTCTTCACTCGGGCAGCTGCAACCGAAATCCTTGATCTGCTTCGGGTTACAGAACATCAACATCGTCTGCAAAGCTTGCCATTTGAAGACCTCCCCCAAATCACTGTGACAAAATTTGTCGAAGGCTCAGGTGGGACCAGGCTTCCCGTAGTCAGAGATTTCACCAGATTATCTCTGGGCCAACAACAGTCGATTCTGCTATCGATTCTCCTCTATTCTAAAAGCAAGTATCCACTTCTGATCGACCAACCTGAAGACAATCTTGACAGTGAGTTCATCTATCGCACCATAGTGCGGAATCTGAAACGGATAAAGGAATTCCGACAAATCATCATTGTCACTCACAACGCCAATATTGCCGTATTAGGTGACACTGAACTCTTGATTCCTCTCAAAAGCTCAAGCGACAAAGGTCGCATTGTGTCTCGAGGTTCCATTGACAATTCAGAGACAAAAGCCATCACTTGTGACGTCTTAGAAGGAAGCGCACAAGCGTTCACGCGACGCAAAGAGATCTACGGTCTATAGGGCGGCAATACTGCACATAACACGGGCAACCACGGCGCTCAACAAAGGAAATCATAGCCGCTCCATTGTTTTTGCCGCGGCCTGGTAATGTGCGCTCGGCCGGGGCTGAACGAGTTTGTTGAGGACGGCCTCGCGCACTCGATCTGTGGCGGCAAAAACAACGGCGTGGTTGCCCGAAACGTTATGCGTCATTGCGGTGCTGAATTCAGCAATCTCAACACGATTAGATCATTTTACAAACAGTGGCACCCTTAGCTCAACTTTCCACAGATGAGTGACTTACTTCGAACTGGCGGTCCGCACAACATCAAGAAAACTGGCCGCGACCAATATTCAATGAGCATCAGCCTTCCAACCGACGAAGATGGTATGCTCGCGCGTGAATGTCCATCTAGCACGTGTTCCCCTGGCTATTTCAAAATCAAACCTGGTACCGGGATAACTGAAGGACACACCGAAGCATATTGCCCCTACTGTTGTCACAAGGACGAGCCAGCTAACTTTACCACGAAGGCTCAACTCAAGTACGCCGAACAAATTGCATACAGAGAGGTCTCAGATGGACTCGACCGAATGGTCAAGAATGCCTTCGATCTTGGCCCTTCCGGCAAGAAGAAGATCGGCGGTGGATTTCTGTCAATGGAGATTTCTTACAAGCCGGGCACGAAACCGACTGTCTGGAGACCATTCGAGGAGGTTCTTCGACGAGATTTGGTTTGCCCCAAGTGTACTCTAGCTCATTCCGTCTTTGGCATTGCGACTTGGTGTCCCGACTGCGGCTCCGACATTTTCCTTACACACGTTTCTAAAGAATACCAAGTTGTCAAGTTGATACTCTCCGATGTTGACAATCGAAAGGAACGACTTGGTGCCAGAGTTGCGGCTCGTGACATCGAGAATGCATTGGAAGATACCGTCTCCATTTTCGAGGCCGTCTTGCGTTCCACAACCCGCCGATACCTTCGATCTGCACACTCCCCCCAAGAGGTCGAGGAGATTCTTAAGCGGCGGATTGGAAACAAGTACCAGAGTATTTCACTTGCAAAAGAAGTTGCTCAACAAGAATTCGGCATACCGCTTTTTAGCGCACTCAGTCCTGATGAGTACCAAGAATTTGAACTCATATTTGAAAAACGACATCCCATCACGCACAATCTTGGTATAGTCGATCGAAAATATCTGGAGAGGGTTGCTTCTGGAGAACTTGAGGGCAGAGAGGTTCGCGTTACCGTCGAGGACGTCGCCAGAGCAGCGGACTTATCTCTCAAAGTCTTGAGCGATTTTTACCCGAGAGTATTTTCTTCCGCTGTCCAATTGTAGGGTGCCACTCCAGTATGAAAGACAAAGCATCATATCATGCACCGCAACGAACGCATAACAAGCGTAAGCACGCCTCTCCCTTTGTTGACAGTGCTCAATTGAAGCTTTGTGAGAGATTCAGTTGTGGTCGCTCCATTGTTTTTGCCGCGGGTTTGTATGTGCGCTCCGCCGCGAGAAAAAGAGTCGTTTGTCCCGAAGGGATGCCTTTCGAAGGGAACGCGTCGGATCGGCAATAGCGGCTCCGCGCACTCGTTCGATAGCGGCAAAAACAACGGCGTGCTTACGCTAAACGTTAGGCGCAAGCACTTTCACATGAAGGACAAATTATGATTGAAGCAATTCTATTTATGATTCTTTTAGCGGGTTCAATATATGCGTACGCATTCGCCAAGAAGAATAATAGAGAGAAGAAACAATCAATCATAAAGTCGGAAGGACTGCTCCCAAAGCCAAACTATCTTACTTTTGTCACAGAAAAAGATAGCGCCACATTTGTGCCAAATTGGCAATCGGATAAATCCTTTACTGAAACCAAGAGCGATTTCGATCTAGATATAGAATATGAGAATGAACCAATCAAGAGGTTTTCCACGACACATTACACAGCGACCTTGGACAGTCTTTTGAATTCTGTTTATCCACTACAAACTCTGACTTCAATTGACTGGAACGTCGTAAACGCGTTGGACTTTTCCCACAAGGAGGATCTCTCCCAATATGCCGATCTAAAGGAATTCGTTTCCCATCACATGATAAACTTAGGTGACGGAGACGGCTGGTATACAAGGTTGCATGGTTACGTCGCAGAACAAGTGGCGGGCTCAACGCTCAAAGACGCAGGTCATTCGGTTGTATTTCCTGAACTTTCCAACCAACCCGGATTCGATATGATAGTAGATGGTCATCTCTGGCAGGTGAAGGCTGGTGCGGATCCCCAGGCAATATTGGACCACTTCGAAAAGAATCCTGACATACCAGTAATCACGACACCAGAAATGGCGTCACACTTTCCAGACAACCCAATGGTTACATCTCTTCCCGAATTGGACCATGGGGCCATCAAGGATTCGATCCACGGTACAATGAACACAATTGAGCATGGTGACTTCACTGGAGGTTTGCACTTCCCGATTATCACGGGTTTGCTTTCTTCTTACAGGGAGATTGATCTTCTTCTCTCCGGCCGAACTAACATTGCTTCAGCGCTGGTGAACGCAGGCTTCGACATTGCTGGTACTGGTCTGGGGGGATTTGCAGGCGCAAAAGCTGGGGCTCTTCTTGGAAGTGTTGGCGGTCCCCTTGGAACTGCCATTGGTGCGATCATTGGCGGAATCGCAGGAGCGCTTCTTGGTCGAAGTGTAACCAACGAAATGAAAACGGAGCCTCTGAAACAGGCCTTTCATCAGTATCAAGAAGCGATGCGAACTCAAGTAGATTCAAAAGTTATCACCGCACGGGAAAAAATGTCTGATTTCGTCGTCGAGAAGCAGGCTCACTTCCAGCAACAACTCGAAGAGATTGAGAAACATTTCAAGCCTCTTATTCTCGCCGAAAAGCAGCAGTATCAATCGAGGTTGAGGCAGTTCCTCTCATCGTTTGGTGGCATCCTTGAGCAGATCGAAGCAGAACTTGCCAATCAACAAAAGGGAATTCTCTCTTCCATAAACAGATCAGGCAAGATACGAAGATTGCTCTGGCCTACGAAGAACGATGTTTACTATGACCTCATCGCAGCTTGGTTTTCCTCAAGGCTTAAATTCGTTCGCTTGAAAAAGCAGCAATTCGACTATCTAAACCAGGCAACTGAATCTGATGAGATTTTGAAGGAAGAGCTAGAAAAGATATTCTCCTTTGTTGCAGACAATCCGTTTCGAAACGAACAATTTGAGCATTGGCTTGCGAACCTAGAGGTTGACTACAAAACTCTAATGACAAATATCGACGATATTCGGAGGAAGGCGCGCATCGCCACAGAAATTATTCGAAAGAGTCAACTTGACCTTATCAAGATTGAACTGATGAACACGTATTCCACTCTTACAAAGTTGCTCAAGACAAGAATGAAAAAAGTCAAACCGTTGCAGACCAAAGTTGTGAATGAAGCAAACAAGCTAGGAATCAATATTGAACCCGCATGATTGTGACCATGTGAAAGTGCCTGCGCCTAACACGCCGCACCACGTCGCGCATTCATTTGCAAATGCAGTGTTATAGCAGTGCCTTGCGTGATAAGTTGTGTGCGCTCAACGGCTCGCACATTTATAGAGAAGGGTGGTGCTCGCCGCTGCGTGGTGCGACGAGACGTTAGGCGCAAGCGCAACCCATCATTATTCGTGAAATAAGGTGCACAAATGGCAATAATGTACACGGAACTAACGGGCAACGAGACTTCAGGCGAGAAGGCTCTCTACACCCGGCTCAAGAACAAACTATCCGATGAGTATTCAGTCTGGCATAATCTGGTTCTACATTCGAAATCCATCGAAGTTGATTTCGTCATCTTTCACCCAAGTCACGGAATATGGTGCATTGAAATCAAGGACTGGGTCATTTCTCAGATTCGTCAAGCAAGTTCAGCTGATTGCCTCATTGACAAAGAGGGGAAACTTACAAACTATCCCCACCCTCTTATTCAAGCACGGAAATCTTGGATTGCATTGAAACAACTCTTTGAGTCGAACGGTGAACTCCTCCACTCCGATGGAATCCACAAGGGGAAAATGGTTTTTCCCCTTAACTATGGAGGGGCTTTCTTCAATATTTATGAAAGTGATATAACCTCGTCACCTCACGCGAGCTTTTTCCCGACGCGGAAGTTCATTACAGCGGACCTTCTCAAGGGAGAAGCCATCTCTGAAACACAATGGGAAAGGAAATTCCTTTTACTTCGGGAAAAGGACTTCTCTTTCGAGTTATCGCCTAGCCAAATCAATGCTATTAAAGCTGCTTTAGGAACCAACGTCGTCATAGACACCCAAACCAAGCAAGTCGCGGGAACCTTCGATGATTATCAAGAAAAACTGGTCAAGTACAAGATTGAGAAGCAGATTGTCATCGAAGGTCCTGCAGGCTCCGGCAAATCAGTTGTTCTCCTCAAGCGAGCTCTACACATTAAGAATACATATCCATCTTGGGACGTTGGCATAATTTGCTTCAATGCCATTATGGCGAACTATCTGAAGTTGCTGTTAACATTTGAGAAGCCCGGCCACTCGATTGATGTCTTCGATGTTTATGATTGGGCGAAACTGTATTTGCCTTCTGTAAAAGCACACTGGAAAGGATCAGACAATCCTGAGCAGGCAATCAGCAGTGCTTTATCGAAAGCAAACCAGAAGGTTGACCGACAGTACGACGCTTTGCTGATCGACGAGGGGCAAGATACGAGCGAAGTCCTACTGAAACTGTACCGAGCGATGTTGAAACCATCGAGCAATTCTCTCACTTTCTGTTTTGACAAACGACAATCCCTTTATACAACTGGTGAACTTGTTGACAGGCTGAACGAATTTGGCTTCAGCATCGACAATGAGAAGGAACTTGTTAAGCAACAGCGCTCTGTATTAGTACTGCTCGCTCTCGCTTTCTACAAGAAGTCTAAGGAGCCGGCAAACGAGATCGCCAAGATAATTACAGAAGTGTATGAATTGGCAGATCGTTTCTTCTATGGCTTCAAACAGACCCTGTCACGTTTGGCCTCTGGAGTAGGTCGATTCTTCGGGCTGACGAAATCATCAGGTCCGCCTGATCTCAAGAAAGAATTGCAGAACGCTATTAGTTGTAACCAGTGTAAATCAACGGAAGACATGATTCATCGCCTCTGCGACGATATTGTCGCCTCCACAAAAACAGACAAAGCATCTTTCCAAGATTGGCTGGTGGTGTTCCCGAGCCGAATCTTCCAAAACGTCAACCTTCCAGATGCCATTCAGGCACGCTTTAACGAAAAGCAGATTCCGTTCGTTTACATTGATGCCACAGCTGGCACTTCATCTGAGTTACCTACAGGTATAGGTGACAACCGTCGCTCAGGGGCTTTAAATTCTCAAGCTGTGAAGCTTATGACTATTCACGCCTCGAAGGGATATGATGCCCAACATGTCGCAATATTGGCATTCGACTCGCTCGGATACCTCCATAAAGAGAATCCCGCTGAGGTTGGTTATGTTGCGATGACGCGCGGTAAGCAGTCATGTAGTATCTACTTTGTCGAGAGAACAAGGCCAGTCACCATACTTGAGGACATTATTGCCAAATTGTTCTAATGGGTTGCGCCTGCGCCTAACAGCGGTAACAACGACGCTCCCTTGTTGATATTGCTCAGTTAAAGCTCAGGAAAGAGATTCTTGCGGTCGCTCAACGCTTTTGCTCACGTGTTGGTATTCTCTGGTCGCCAACACTCATTTGTAGTTCGCAAACGCAGCAATGGTAAAAACGTGTGCTCGTCTGTTCGCCCGCCGAATTATCATAGCCTTTTGAATCGTCGGGACTCACACACTCGCACACAAGCTCATAGCTCGCAACAACCAAAGGCTATAAAGCACTCCATTCCGCTTCGCTCCATTCCGTGCGGCGAATATTTGGTCGTTGCTCGCTTGGCGTTTGCGAACGGGTAATCCCCCCGCACGCAGGATACTCATTTTATAGTTCGCAAAAGCGCTGCGTTGTTACCGCAGACGTTATACGCCACCACTCACTACATAAGGAGAACAGTAACAATGGATCCAATAACAATAATTCTCGGCACCAGCACTTTGGTTCTTGGGATCCTTCTTGGCCTCGTTCTCGATAAATGGCTCAAAGCTTTAAATGAGATTAACCGGAAGGAAACTGTCATAATAAGGGAAAAGTCGAACCGTCGAGACGTGGGGGTCCAATACTTTGCTGAGGAGGAGCTTTCAGGCGGTCTTTTTTCATCTAAGCATATCATCCGTTACAAGATGCAGCTTCTCGTTGATAATTTGCCAATCGGAATGCCAACGGAGTTCCGCCGAGACAGCTACAAAAAAATAGACAAAGATGAGGTCAACAAGGTACTTGACCAATTTGCTCAACCTCTGCTTCAAGCTGGGGTTCAAGTGCTTGTCAAAAAGCTTACAGCTTGACGATTGTAACTGTAACCGTACGATTCACGTTCGTGGCGGCGTATAACACGCCCAACAACGTCGCTCCGTCTGTTGAAAGAAATAGTTGTCGTCGCTCCATTGCTTTTGGCGCGAGAGAATTAATCATTTATAGCGCCAAAAGCAACGGCGTTGTTGGGCCCGACGTTATG
>BQML01000060.1 GCA_022180565.1 Bacteroidia bacterium | reverse complement strand
AGCAACCCGAGTATCTCTTCCTTTCTGTCGTCCAGGCGACATCATTTGGTTGAATGTGTTCCTATAATCTGCGGACCCTTTGGAATATGGTATTTTCGGGTCACAACGATTCATCTTTGGTACGTAGGGCAGGATAGAGAGGCGGTTGGGCTGAGGAGCTGACGCAATGACAGCGGTGATCGGCGAATGAAAATCAAACAGAGCGTTTCCGCAAAGATTCTTGTTGTGCTTCTTCCGCTGTTCCTTGTCGCGGCAGGGGCAAGCGTTTACCTCAGCTATCGTTATCACGAGATGCAGGCCCTTGATCTTCTGCAGAGCTCCGCCAAGGCCCAATCAACGGTCATCAAAGAATCCCTTGTTCAGATGATGGTTACGGCACAAAGGGTCGACGACGAGTTTCTTCGACGCATCACTCGGACAGGCGATGTCGAAAACCTCGGCATCTGGTTTTTCCTAGACAGCTTACATCTCGATCGAGAGCTGTTGACTCCTCCCAGACTTCAACGGCTTCGTTTACGGGAGTTTAGGCCCACCCCCGACCGGTGGCTTTTTGCAGAGAAAGCGTTTTCGACGTCTGAACCTCAATGGCTGGTTCAATGTGAAATCGGAAAACACACCGAGGGACTTGTCCATGTCCTCTCTGCCGGCCGCCCCCTTTTTCTGAACACCTGCGACCGGTTGAAAGTGATTCTTCCGATCACAGCAGACCGCCGCTGTCAGGAGTGTCACGCTGTGAGTGCAGGAAGCGTTCTCGGGGCGGCATACATGGAAATGCCGCTGGACAGGATAGTGTCGTCCTTGAGGTCGAGTGCGCGGCAAACCATTGGGATTTTCGGCTTGTTTTCTCTCATTGCCCTGGGGTTAGGCATGCTATTGTTTCGTTTGTTTGTTGCGCGGCCGGTAAAGAAACTCATCGGCGCCACCCGCCTCATCGGTGGCGGACAGCTTGACCGGCCGATTCAGCCCGGATTCCCATCAGATGAGTTTGGGGAGCTTGCAAGTTCATTCGACGTGATGCGGGTACGTCTCAAGGAAAGCCAGGAACAACTTGTGCGCGAGGAACGGCTATCGTCCGTCGGAAGAATGGCGAGCACCATTGTCCATGACTTGAGGAGTCCGCTGACCGCCGTCATGCTTGCCATAGAAAGTGTCGGCAAAAACGGGAGCGACGAAAATCGGGGGATGTTGAATGCTGTTCACTCCTCGATACTCAGAGTGAACAGAATGGCGCAAGAGCTTCTTGACTATTCCCGTGGGAAACTTGAACTGAGGAAAGAAAACGTGAA
>BQML01000059.1 GCA_022180565.1 Bacteroidia bacterium | reverse complement strand
TGATATTGGTGACATTCCCGTATGTGGCAAAGAAATTCGTGGTGGTGGCGCTCGTAAAGACGGCATTCGTGGAGAAAAGATTGGTGGTGGTGGCGCTCTCAAAGAGGGCATTGGTTCCTTCTAGATTCACCACATAGAGATTCGTCCCCGTGCCGGAGATAAAGAAGAAGTCATTGGTATTGAAATTCGTGATGGTGCCGGAGGCCGAGGAGAAGAGGGAGGCATAGAGATTCGTGGTGGTGGTGTTCGTAAAGGCGGCATTGGTGCCGAAGATATTCGTACTTGTGACATTCGTGAGATTGGCATCCGTGGCAGAGAGATTGGTGGTGGTCACACTCGTCACGGTCATGGAGGCGCCTGTGGCGGAGGTAAAGGTCACGCCCTGCAGATTCGAGGTTCCTGTCACGGAGAGCTGTCCCAAAGAAAGGGTGGTGCCTGTGGCTCCTCCGAAGATGAGATTGTTTGCGAAGATATTCGTACTTGTGACATTGGCAAAGCTCGCCTCTGTGGCAGAAAGATTGGTGGAGGTGACAGAGACGGCCGAGAGGCCAAGCCAGCGGAAGCTTGCGGTGCCGAGGAAATACGTTGCATCCGTGCCAGGGAGGAAGTCTCCGGTGGATGTGCCTCCGGCGAATTGGATGGCATTCGTGGTGGTGGCGCCATTCTCCGTGACATCATGGAGGGTGAGGGCATTAGCGGCTGCTGCAGAGCTTGAAACGGCATCAATGGCAAGATCAAGATCATTCAGGACAGCCTGTACCGTGGTGCCGTTCGAATAGGTGAATTCATCGAAGACGCCCACAAGATATGCCCCGGAGGTAAAGGCATTGGTTCCGATAGCGTCGAGCCGGATGCCGTTCAAAGACAGGAAAGAGGTGAGATTCAGGGATGAACCCGTGGCATTCGTGAAGGTAAAGAGGGTGGTATCGAGAGTCTGGGTATCGATATTCGTGCTTGTGACATTGGTGAAATTGGCATTCACCCCTCCGATATTGGTCGAGAAGAGATTGGTTCCCGTGGCCGAGGTGAAGCCCAGGGCTTCGGCGAACAAATTCGTACCCGTGGCGCTTGTCCAAAGAAGATTCTGGGCAAAGAGATTGGTACTCGTGGTATTCGTGCCCGTGGCATTCACCCAGGTGATATTGGTGGGATTGAAGGAGGTCACGAAGAGCTGGGTGAAGGTGGCATTCGTGCCTGTGATATTCATAAAGCCTCCATTGGTCGCAAAGAGATTCGTTGACGTCACCGATGTCCCGGTGGCCTCGGTGAACGTGAGTCCCTGAAGACTCGTGAGGCCGCCAATGGTTAAGGGCCCGGTGAGCGTCAACGACGTCCCTGTGCCACCAATGAAGGTGAGGTTTGTCGTATTGATATTCGTACTTGTGGCATTCGTGAGATTGGCATCCGTGGCAGAGAGATTGGTGGTGGTCACACTCGTCACGGTCATGGAGGCGCCTGTGGCGGAGGTAAAGGTCACGCCCTGCAGATTCGAGGTTCCTGTCACGGAGAGCTGTCCCAAAGAAAGGGTGGTGCCTGTGGCTCCTCCGAAGATGAGATTGTTTGCGAAGAGATTCGTACTTGTGACATTGGCAAAGCTCGCCTCTGTGGCAGAAAGATTGGTGGAGGTGACAGAGACGGCCGAGAGGCCAAGCCAGCGGAAGCTTGCGGTGCCGAGGAAATACGTTGCATCCGTGCCAGGGAGGAAGTCTCCTGTGGATGTGCCTCCGGCGAATTGGATGGTGGATGTCGTCACATTGCCCTGGTCGGTCACCTGCTGAAGCGTGGGGGTGGCACCCGACCCCGCAGGACAATTGGTGCCATTTGAGAGACACACGTTCACGCC
Organism: Bacteroidia bacterium; assembly: GCA_022180565.1. GTDB lineage: Bacteria > Bacteroidota > Ignavibacteria > UBA10030 > UBA10030 > JACQPU01. The sequence continues at coordinate 672 of BQML01000059.1, read as the reverse complement.
ATTCACGGTGAGGGAAGAAGATACGTTCAAATTCGTCCCCGTGGCATTCACGAAGGTAAAGGTATCGATGGTGCCGGAGCTTGAAAGGAGGGTGGTGATATTCCCATTGCTTGCAATGAGATTGGTCCCGGAGAGATTCGTGGCAAAGAGATTGGTGCCGGTGGCGCCATTGAAGAACATGGATACCGTATTGAAGTTCGTGATGGTGCCGGAGGCCGATGAGAGATAGGAGAAGGTTCCGGTGGCGCCGTTCAGAACCCCTGTAAGGGTAAGGTCAACTCCTGTGCCTGTCGTGAAGGCGAGGAGAACGGTATCAAGGGTGGTCGTATCGATATTCGTACTTGTAACATTGGTGAATACCCCGTTTGTTGAGAAGAGATTGGTGGATGTGGCATTCGCGACAATGAGATTGGTCCCTCCGATATTCGCGGCAAAGAGATTGGTGCTTGTGACGCTTCCTCCTGTGGCATTCGTGAAGGTCAATGCCTGAAGACTGGTCTCTCCTGCCACGGTTAAGGTGGTGAGATCGAGGGAGGTTCCCGTGGCCCCTCCAAAGAGAAGATTCTGGGCAAAGAGATTGGTACTCGTGGTATTCGTGCCTGTGGCATTCACCCAGGTGATATTGGTGGGATTGAAGGAGTTCACCTGGAGGTTCGTGAAGGTGGCGTTCGT
>BQML01000058.1:536-1258 GCA_022180565.1 Bacteroidia bacterium | reverse complement strand
GACAGACAGAATTGAAAGGTGGGCTCGGAAGGAAACATTTCAAACAGCGTGCCAGAGGAAAAAAGGCGAGAATAGACCAGCCAGAGCCTCGTGTCCTCCATACCGTTCCCAAATGTGGGTACCCCTTCCCGGAGTTGCATTGTTCAATAACTCAACGATTTGTTTTTTTCCTTAGAGGGCCTTATCTTTGTTCAGAATTATGACACTCTGCGTCCGGGTTTCCCCTTTCGTCATCGACCGACGAGGCACGACTGAATGAGGGAATTTCTGAAGTTTCTTCTCCCGCCCCTCTTCATCCTCCCCCTTTCTCTCTTTGTCTTTTCTTGCGCTGATGATGAACCGCTCGGTCCCGCGCGGCCCCCGGTTCGCCACGCTGTCCAGTTACTCGATTCTTCGTTCATATTGACCGCCGCCTACATACCGCCTGCGACGGATCCGGTCCTGCTTCTGAACGCTGGAGTTTCCCTGAGAATCCTCTCGGACTCTGCGAAAGTGGAAGCGTACTCCATCGGAATCGGCAACGTGACGAAGCGCTACCTTCCGATTCAAGGGATGCTCTCCTACAATTCTCAGTTTACGATCTCCCTGCAGGAGACATACAGAGGAATTGTTCCCTTCATTTCCCGGCCGGCGGTGGAGGTTGCCCTTGAATTGAAAACGTATGTCGGATTGATAGAATCAACTCTTGTTGTTACGCATGTATCACAGCAGGTCGTGGATTG
>BQML01000058.1:0-369 GCA_022180565.1 Bacteroidia bacterium | reverse complement strand
AATCCTTCCGGGCATACGATGTTTCGCATGACGGTGAGAATCTTCTCGTTGGTCCGGCCACAGGAACTCCCGGCGGGCTTGCACTTTTGGAGACCGTCACGGGGGTCACGACTCCCCTTTTCGGTCCGTTGCAGGACCGGATCATAACGTCCGCCAAGATGTCCGGCAACGATTCAAGCATTGTGCTGACCACACAACACATCGATTCTTCCACGGTCAACGAAGTGTGGCTGTACAGACGTGGTGGTGGATCGCCTGCCAGGATCCCTGCTCTCTCGTCTGCCTCTCCCGCCCGCATGGTCCGATGGCTTCAGACAAGCAACGACAAGTTCGTGTTTCACCGGTTCGGACCGGCGTTGTCGGTGTATT
>BQML01000057.1:1913-2341 GCA_022180565.1 Bacteroidia bacterium | reverse complement strand
GATTTCCACCGTTACGCTTGAACGCTCGGGCACAAAAAATTCGAATGTTGTCGATGCGTTGAACGGATTGGGATAGTTCTGCGAGAGCATGACCTCTGTCGGAGCGGCAGTCGCTTCCTCGACGCTCTTGAGGATCCAATTGTCCGGGTCAACACGCACGGTCAGTGGAATAAATGGAAGCGACCACGTCCACGTCTGCTCCAATGAATCGTTGAATACCACTATAGTAGTATCCCCGCCAGGGCCTGTGAGGCGAATATCGATCGGCATGCGAAACACAGGCGGATTCTGCGAGGGAACGGATTGCATCATCGTCAGCGTCACCATCGCCCCCTGACCGAGTGCCTGCCAGTCCCAGGTGAAAGTATAGCGCGGATACCCTTCGCCGTAGATCCACTGCTCAAAAAAATAGTCCAGATCCTTGCCTG
>BQML01000057.1:1111-1894 GCA_022180565.1 Bacteroidia bacterium | reverse complement strand
GAAACATTGGAGAATCGGAATTTCGGATTGGTCGCATACAGTTTCAGACCGCGGAAGAATGCCGTGTCGCCCACGACGTGGCGAAGCATGTGCAATACCGACGCTCCCTTTGCGTACACAAGACTGCCGTCAAAAAGAGCGGCCAGATTCGTTGTGTCGCCGACGAAGAGGGAACCGGTTGCATTGAAGGCACCGCCGAACTGCGAGGTCATGTACGATCGGTAGGCGGCCGGGCCTGTGCGCGCTTCGTGGTAAAGAGCCACGGCATACGTGGCAAACCCCTCGTTCAGCCAGATGTCGCTCCACGACGACATCGTGATCATATCTCCGAACCATTGGTGGGCAAGCTCATGCGCAACCAGGTTTGTGGAAAACCCGCCAAGCGATGTCATCGTCTGATGTTCCATTCCGCCGCCCCATCCAAACTGGGCATGGCCGTATTTTTCCGTGATAAACGGATACAGACCAAAGAGATCGGAAAAGATTTCCAGCATGGGGATGACATTGGGGAGAAGCGATTGAGCCTGTCCCAGCTGAGAGGGAAGGACATAATGCACGACTTCCATGGAATCGCCAGGGGCATAAGCGAACCAGTTTGAAAATTCCGCATACGCTGTCACCGCGAGCGATACGAGGTATGAAGCAATCGGGTAACGATGCTTCCAGTGATACGTCAGCTTCCCTGGCTGATTTGAGACCACGGAGACCAGTCTGCCCTGAGAGGCCGCTTTCAGATTCTGGCTACAGGTGATCCGGACATCGAGTGAATCCGCCTTGTCGGTC
>BQML01000057.1:0-1081 GCA_022180565.1 Bacteroidia bacterium | reverse complement strand
AGCGTCCATATCCACGGCATCGCAGAATTCGGCTGAAACGAGAAAGCGAAGCTTCCAAAACCCGAGGTTGGAGGCGAACCATGGTAGTACACGGTGATGACCAGGATTTCTCCCTGTGCGACAGACGGCGACACGGGAATGACGATGATCGAACCTGTTCGCGTGGCGGAAACACGAAATCCGGAGAGCAGCACCGAATCGAGGATCATGGCCTGACTGAGATTAAGCGTGACTGAACTCACGTTGGGGGTTACGGCTCTGGCTGTGATTGCCACCGATCCCCCTATGGTCCGCGCGCTGTCATCCAGGGTAACATCCAAATCGTAATGGATGACGTCGATGTTTTCTCCGGCGGCGACGGAGGCTAATCGGTTTGCGAGGTACTGGTAGCGAAGCTTTTCGACGAGCGCAAACCCGTCCATGTCGGGGTCAGGAGAAACCTGACCATGAGCAGAACCAGAGGCGAGTATCAGAAGAACAAGGAATGGGAAGAAGCGGCGCATGCCCTCAAGATACGGAGGCAAAGGTTGGAAGGTCAAGGAAAAGGGGAGCCCGGATCCATACCGCGATCCTGCATACGCTCAAACACTCATACCCCAACGGTACGGTGAAAAAGCCCGTTCCTCCTGCCGCCCGCCAAGACGAAACCAATCCCATAATTCCCGCTTCATGTGATGGTGCATGTTCCTTATCACCTCACATAAAGCAATCTGCGCAGATCACACCTCTGCTTCCCGACTCGATTCGCGGGCATACCAGACGCCTGAAGGAGCCACAACTTTGTTCCGTCCGGATCGTTGAGCCTCAAACAGGGCCTTTTTGGCCGTGAGGAGCAGTTCTTCAACATTTGATCCGTTTTGAGGGTATGTCACGACTCCGAGACTGACGGTTGTGCAAATGTTTTCGGTCGTGTAGCGGGCATCGGCAATTGCTGCGCGGAGGGTCTCGGCAAAACGGTGCGCGTCCTGCGGGTCTGCGTGTGCCCGCAGAATCACAAACTCATCGAATCCGAACCGGGCCGCGGCGTCCATCGTCCTCAGTGCCTGTTTCACAATGGCCGACAATTCGTGCAGAAGTTTCT
>BQML01000056.1 GCA_022180565.1 Bacteroidia bacterium | reverse complement strand
ACAGAAACAGATCTGGCGGTTGATCGGCAAGGTTCCCACCATTGCGGCGTTTGCTTACCGTCACAGTTTGGGAATGCCGTACGTCTATCCGGACAACGATCTTACGTACAGCGAGAATTTCCTGAGCATGATGTTCCGAGTTGCGGAATTGAAATACAAACCCAATCCTGTCCTCGCAAAGGCTCTCGACGTGCTGTTTATTCTCCATGCAGACCATGAGCAGAACTGCAGTACCAACGCCATGCGTTCGATCGGCAGCTCCCAAGCCGATCCGTATTGCGCCGCGGCGGGTGCGGCGGCCGCGCTCTACGGTCCGCTCCACGGCGGAGCGAACGAAGCTGTCCTGAGAATGCTGGACGAAATCGGTTCGAAGGAGAACGTTCCTTCGTTTATCAAGGCGGTCAAGGAAGGTAAAGGTCGTCTCATGGGATTCGGGCACAGGGTCTACAAGAACTACGATCCGCGTGCGAAAATCATCAAGACGATGGCGGATCAGGTGTTTGAGGTTACAGGGAAGAATCCGAAACTCGAGATCGCCCTGGAACTCGAGCGCATCGCGTTGCAGGACGACTATTTTGTAAAGAGGAAGTTGTATCCGAACGTGGATTTCTATTCAGGGCTGATTTATCAGGCCATGAAGTTCCCGGTGGATATGTTCCCGGTGTTGTTTGCGATCGGGCGCATGTCCGGATGGCTTGCCCAGTGGCAGGAGATGCTGATGGATCCTGAGCAGAAGATCGCGAGACCAAGGCAGGTGTATCTCGGACATCAGAGGAGAAACCTGTAGCCTCAGGAATCAGAGACAGGGGTCAGGAGTCAGAAGCCGACGCGGGTGACCGCGCCGGCTTTTTTTCTCGATCGCGCGCGCCACCTTTCCAAGGTATCTATGTTTAACAATAGTACCTTGCCAAGGTAAGCCCTCGAATGGATTTGTCGGACCTGATCCGAAGTTCTCAATTCTCCCTTTTTTTTCTTAATTTGTTGTCCTTTGGACAAGGCATCATCTACTCTTCACCATTAACCCCTCTTATGGGCCGTATCTTCGAAAAACGCAAATACAAGATGTTCGCCCGGTTCGCCCGGATGTCCAAGGCCTTCAACCGCATAGGTCGTGAAATCGAAATTGCCGTCAAGGCCGGCGGACCCGATCCCAAAACCAACCCCCGACTCCGGTTGGCCATTCAAAACGCGAAAAGCGTGAACATGCCCAAAGACCGCGTGGAAGCCGCGATCAAACGGGCTTCCAACAAAGATACAACGGGATATCAGGAAGTCTTGTATGAAGGATTTGCTCCGCACGGGATCGGAGTGATCGTGGAATGCGCTACGGACAACCCCACCCGCACGGTTGCCAACATCAGGCACATGTTCACCAAGGCGGGCGGATCCCTCGGCACAACGGGATCGATCTCGTTCATGTTCGAACACAAGGGGGTCTTCAAAATTCCGCGATCCGCCGTTCGGGACCTGGATGAGTTCGAACTGGAAATGATCGATTACGGATTGGAAGACCTCATGCACGACGAAAACGACATCTACCTCTACACGTCATTCCATGATTTTGGAAAGATGCAAAAGGCGCTCGAGGAGAAGG
>BQML01000055.1 GCA_022180565.1 Bacteroidia bacterium | reverse complement strand
CGATCTCGTTCAGTACCCTTCTGACGAATTGACGGTTGACGACAACGGCACCGGACAGGTGTCGGCAATGTGAGGAAAAAGCATTGGGAGTCATTCTTGACCTTGCGGCATCCATGGCGGTTCGCGGAGCGATTGTGTACATCGTTCTGACGATGAACATTTCCCTCAATGAATTGTTGTACGAGAAGGCACAGTATGCAATCGTGAAGCAGACATCGGCCACGGTGGCCGATATCATCCGAAACGACTTCCGCAGTTTCGGCTACAACGTTCCGGGAGGCACACCGTCCTTCCTCTTGGTCGACACGAGCAGAGTGCGTTTTATTGGGGACCTCGACAACGATCTGGCCATAGATACGATTGAATACTACCTCGGCCCCGTAACCGAAATGGCCTCCACGCCGAACCCGGACGACAGGATTCTCTACCGGCGCCGTAACAGCAGCACGCCGTTTGAATGCGGCCACGGGGTTACGAGGTTTTTTCTCCAATACTATGATGCCGGCGGCTCTGCCACTTCTGTACCGGCCGATGTTTATTATCTGTCGATCAAACTTGTTATGCAGGGACCAACCCAACTGAACGGCTATTATCCCACGACAGTCTGGGATACCCTCATTCTACCGTCAAATTCCTGACCTCACATGGGAAACGCAAGGGTCATCTTTGTCGGAGCGGTATCTGTTATCCTGGGTCTCTATTCCGTCGGGCTTGAGAAGGCGGACCGCGCGGTATCACGCGTTGCGGAAGTTCACGCCTATCAAATGCAGGCCGAGGAAATCGCCAAGGGAGGTATTGCCTTAGCTGTGAACACAATGGGAACATCCAGACCGTCCCAGCTCCCATCGATGTCCCCCAGACCGATGTTCGGTGGAACGGTGAGTTATGTTGTGGATGACCAGGGCCTTCCCTCCGACCAGGCCCGTATCACCGCGTGGGGTGTGTTTCAAGGTCATACAGTGAAGCGGGAGGCGATAGTGCAGTTGACCTCGACCCAGAGAATCGGGAGAAGAAAGAGATGGAGCAATTGGGAAACTGTGAAAACAAGGACGACATTTGAGGAAGGGGAGTTTGTCGATCCGTACTCTTCGGATTGACGATACCGTCGGAGCAGTGCCATTGATGGGCCGGCCGTTGAGGAAAACGTCCGGCCTTTTTTTCAATTGAGGGGAACCGCCCAGAAGACCTGCCGGGTGGCATTGTTCAGAAGAGCGAGCTCTCTCGGATCAAGCTCGATCATGACTTTATCATAGGTATCGGCGTGCCTGATCCGGACCGCAAATTTGACGCGGAAATAGACGTTGGCCTCATCGTTTTTTGCCGCACGGGCCATGTCGCGTTTTACCTGCCAGCGGTGTCCGCTGGGGAGCTTGACGTAGAGGCTGGAAGTGCGGTATCCGGCCCGGATGGAATCTGCGAGGAACACGTACGGGTTCTTCCGGATGGTGCATTCCACCGTGGGGATATTATAGGGCGCTTCAACGATGGTGCCCGAGGAGATCGTGAATAACTCACGATCTGCGTCGTACGAACCAAGGATTGCCTTGAAGAGGACGGGGAACAATCGGTCGCTCAACTTCTGGTCTTCTGCATACTTCGATGTCTTCGAGACGTACTGCTGGCGTGCGTCGGCAACACGCCGCTCAAACTCGCGAGACGTTTCAAACTCCCCACGAGCCGCAATGGAGGCTAGGTAGGTTTCCGTTTCGGATTTGAGGAACGACCAGATCTGCTTAAGGGTGTTCGAGAACTCCTCCGGAGTGATCGATGTCTCAGAGGAAGACTGCTCCTGCTGTGCCGGAAGAGCGGTCGGGACGAACAGGACAATGAGGGTTGAGAGAAGGAATCGGCGAAACGTACTCATACGTTCTCCTCACAGTACAGTGTGACGGTCAACGACCCGGCAGTCGTTTCAAATGGTCGGCAGCGCGCCGGGCGATGTCTTCGGCATTCCTGATGCAATCCCCTACGGCGATTCCCCCGCGGTAGTTGCTGCAGAACAGGATCCCCGGATACGCCTCCTCAAACTCGGTCACGTTTTGCATCGTGTCCAGGTACCCGACTTCATACTGGGGAATTGCACGCGCCCACTTTGTGACCTTCCAATATACGGGTTTTCCGCGACTTTGCACAATGTTTTTTAGCTCGGAATCAGCAAGGTCTCTCAGGCGTTCTTCCTCAAGCCCCGCAAGCTCCGGCTGTCTGCCCCCACCGATGAACACCGTCAGACCCACATACCCTTCCGGTGCTCGACCCGGAAACAAGCTCGACGACCACAGACATCCCAGGATCGCGCGCCGTTCACGCGACGGGACAAGAAAGCCGAATCCGTTCAACGGATGGGCCACATCGTCACGGCGATATCCGAGAAACACAGAGGCGACCGGCGAATAGTTGATCGCATTGAGCGTGTGGGCGAGGGAAGCGGAGAATGTCCTGATAAGCCCCGCGGCCGCGTTCGCCGGCGTTGCAATGATGACAACATGGGCAAACACTTCACGCGTCGCGTCGCGATCAAGGTACTCCAGCTGATAGCGCGGTCCCCCGGATTCTTCAGCCCCGCCGTTCCGAGCCCGGTCCTTCAGAGAGGTAACCCTCGCTGAAAACACCGCGCGATCTCCAAGACGGTGGGCAACGGCGCGAGGAAGGGATTGCATCCCGTTTCGGAAGGAAAACGTGCCGGCGCGGTCCTTTGCCTTCTCCGCACGCATTTTTCTCTCTTTGCGTCCAAGGATCATTCCCCTCAGTAGTCCCCCATACTTCTCCTCAAGGGCGTAAAGCTTCGGAAAGGCCGCCCGGACGCTCAGCGTCTCGGGTCGGGCCGCGTAGATTCCGGCAACAAACGGATCAATCGCGTACTCAAGGAACTCTTGCCCAAGCCTCCGCCGCACGAACTCTGCAATGCTCTCCTCGTGATGTGCCCGCCCAATGAACGGTTCCTGCAGAAGACGGAGCTTGGATCTCCAGGAAAAGAGCGACGTTCCAAGAAACGAGAGTGGTGACATCGGAAGGGCGCAGAGGACGCCTTGTTTCAGAATGAACCTGTTCTTTCCCGCGGGATCGGCAACCAGGAATTCTCCTTGCATTCCCGTGTCGGCGACAATAGTGCGGATGAGAGGGGTCGTTTCAAGGGCGCTGTTGGGACCAAGCTCCACCAAAAACCCGTTCTCCGTGACCGTCTTCATCGTTCCACCCGGCTCCGGATCCTTCTCGAGGACAAGTACATCCACCCCCTCTTTGCTGAGCCAATGCGCCACGGCAAGACCGGAGATTCCTCCGCCGACAACAACAACGTCCACCGTGCCGGGCAGCTTCTTCATGCGGACGAGGCGGACGAGGACCAGGGACAAAGGATCGGCTCGGGTTCTCCCGGGTGCGATGCATGAAGCATCCGACAAGTGGCGTTAGGTGTTCCGGGCTGCCGGAGCGCCTCTTCCACAAGATCTGCAAGACATTCAATGTAGAGGCGATGGTCGTTCAAGGCCGGCATCATTTCAAAGCGATTGACCCCGAGGTGAAGAGCCTCTTCACGAGCTTCAATGTTGATCTCATGGAGTGTCTCAATATGCTCCGTGACAAAGGCAATAGGCACGACGAGAAGGTTCTTCCGTCCCGCCGACGCAAGCGTCCGAATGGTTCCGGTAAGGGAGGGCTCGAGCCAGCGCGCCGGTCCGACCTTGCTCTGATAGCAAATCGTGTGTGGACAGCTCCATCCTCCGGTGAGGAGGACACACCGAACAGTTTCCTCAATTTGCAACTTGTAAGGATCGCCTCTTCGAATGAAATCAAGTGGAACGCCATGGGCGCTGAACACAAGGTCTATGTCGGCGGGTTCAATGGGGCCGAACGTACCAAGAGTCCGTTCGATGGCATCGACAAGGGCGGCAATGTATTTCTGATGGTTTGGATAACAACAAATGAGGCGTGAAGGGGGGCTGAAATTGTGTTGCCGCACCTGCCGCTTCCACTCGTTCATGCTTGAATACGTCGTCGCACGAGAGAACTGGGGGTAGAGGGGAAGGAGAAGCACCTCATCTACCTGGTGACGTTCGAGCTCTCCGATGGCCTCCCCGGTCAGAGGATGCCAGTATCTCATCGCCGTGACCACGACGGCGTCAAGGTTCCGTGATCGGAGGACCTTTTCCAGGGCGCTCCGTTGACGCTCGGTGAGCTCATTGATCGGGGACTTGCCGCCAATGGCTTCGTAGTGCTTTCCGATCGGAACCGATCGCCGCGACGCGATCTTCCGGGCCAGGAACCGCCGAGCAAGGAATGCTCCCGGGAAATCGATGATATCCTCATCGAGGAAGAGATTGTAGAGGAACGGTTCAACTGCCTTTGTCGAATCCGGTCCTCCCAGCTGAAACAACACCACACCGATCTTCTTGCTCCTTGCCGTTTTCCCGTTCATCGTCAGGCCCAATCTCTCGGTTCCCGCAACACCTTGACTAACTCTTCCTCCCTTGATCCGGGCTCAGGTGTGAAGCCATATGTCCATTGCACCACCGGAGGAAGAGACATCAAGATCGATTCGACCCGGCCGCCTGTTTCCAGGCCGAAGGCGGTGCCGCGGTCGTACAACAGGTTGAACTCCACATATCGTCCGCGCCGATGAAGCTGCCATCGCCGTTCCCGCTCACCCCAGGGGTCCCTGCGACGACGCTGGAGAATGGGAAGATACGAATCGGTGAATGACCCGCCGCAGGCCTGAACAAACGCGAAGAGGGGCTGGAAATCTCCACGGAAATAGTCGAAGAAAATCCCGCCAATTCCCCTGGCCTCGCCGCGGTGACGCAGAAAGAAGTACTCGTCGCAGGATCTCTTGAGACGCGCATAAAGTCCGGATTTATGGGCCTCGCACACTTTCTTCCAAACACGATGAAAATGCCTGCAGTCTTCCTCAAACACATAGTACGGCGTCAAATCCGCGCCGCCGCCGAACCAAAAATCCCCGTTTTCAAGTTCAAGATACCGCAAATTTGTGTGGACGGTCGGTACCATGGGACTGCGGGGATGGAGAACCAGCGAAATGCCTGCGGCAAAGAACTTCTGTGGCTTGACTTCCAGACGGCGCGCAAGCGCTTCGGTAAGAGTTCCCTCAACTGCAGAGGTATTGACGCCCCCTTGTTCAAACACCTTTCCCTCCTGAACAATGCGCGTTCTCCCTCCGCCCCCGGAATCGTGCTTCCAAGGGTCCTCACGAAACCGGGCCTTCCCGTCCGCTTCCTCCAGCGCGCGGCAGATGGAATCCTGGAGAGAAAGAAAAAATGTTGACACCTGGTTGCGTCTCATGAGGATCTTGCTGACGCGTGAAATCTCGAACTCTCTTCTTTCACGGCATCGATGAACGCCTTTGCATTGTCCACCGGCGTGTCCGGGTGAATGCCATGGCCGAGATTGAAGATGTGACCCGGATGTGGACCGAACTGCTCGAGGATCCGCACGACATGCTCACGTATGGTCTTCGGAGGGGCATAGAGGACCGCAGGATCGAGATTTCCCTGAAGCGCGGCCTTTGAACCCACACGCCTGCGTGCGACTCCAAGATCCGTCGCCCAATCGATTCCCACAACGTCCGCTCCGCTTTCTGCGATGTCCTCGAGAGAATGTCCGCATTCGCGACAAAACACGATCACCGGGACACTTCGGGTGGGGAGAAGCGAGAGCACGTGCCGAATGGACCGGAGGGAAAACTCCCGGAATTCATGGGGCGGAAGTATTCCTCCCCAGGAATCAAAGATCTGAACTGCCTGGGCTCCTGCCTCAATGATCGCTTTCAGATACGCGCCCGTCGCTTCCGCCAGCTTCTCGAGCAGGAAATGCACATCGCGTGGATTGACATAGAGCATCTCCTTGATGGTCCTGAATGTCCTGGATCCTCCCCCTTCGATCATGTAGGCAGCCAAGGTCCACGGGGATCCGGAAAACCCGATCAGAGGGACTCTCCCGTCAAGCGCCTTTCGTGTCATCCGGATAGCGTCCAGGACAAACTTGAGTTCGCGCGCGGGGTCCGGGATGGCAAGCTTTTCTATGTCGGTCCGGGAGCGGATCGGATTTGTGAACCGTGGACCGCCTTTTCCTTCCTCAACGACCAGCTTCAACCCCATGGCTTCGGGCACGACGAGAATATCCGAGAAGATGATGCACGCATCCACTCCAAGGATGTCCACGGGCTGGATGGAGACTTCAGAAGCAAGTTCCGGTGTTTTACACATGGTGAGAAAATCGTTCTTTGCTCTGATGGCCCGATACTGAGGCAGGTATCTTCCGGCCTGTCGCATCATCCACACGGGAGTGCGGTTGACCGGCTCTCGCCGGCAGGCCTGCAAGAAGAGTGGATTCTTGAGGTCGCTCATGCTTGTCGGTTCTGAAAATAGTCGGCGAGGGAATCTAGAAGAGCCTCTGCCGTGGGTTGAGGTGCAACAACGTCGGCTCTCAGGCCGGCCTCACGCGCGGCTTCAGCCGTCGTGGGTCCAATCACCGCCGCCACGGGTTTCCTCATCGCCGCCGTGCCGAGCAATTGAACCGCATTGCGCACCGCCGACGGGCTGAAGAACAACACCGCATCGATGCCACCGCCGTGCAGGCCTGCGCGAACTGTCTCAAGCTCGCCCGGGGGCGGAGGGACGGTCGTGTACACAACAATTTCGTCCACCATCGCATTGCGGCTGCGAAGGATTGAAGGAAGAACATCCCGCGCAATCTCACTTTTTGGAAAGAGAATGGATTGACCTTCGACAGACCCGATCGCGTCTGCAAGGTCCGTTGCGGTTCCGGATTCGAGAGCAAGTGTCACTGCCATTCCGTTTCCCGACAAGGCCGCGGCCGTTTTCCTGCCGACGGCATACAGGCGGCGATGCGCGAGGACCTGTTGCGCGTCCGGATGGACGACGCCGATACGGGCGAGGAAAGCCCGGACGGCATTGGCGCTCGTAAAGACCACGGCATCGTATGAGCGAAGGCGGATAATCGCGGCATCACAGGCCTCCCAGGACGAAGGTTCCGTGAGCCGAATGGCTGGAAACGACACCGGCGTCGCTCCGAACCGACGCACGAGATTCGCATCGGACTCATTGCTTTCCCGTGTGCGTGTGAGGAGAATCGTCTTTCCCGCCAGCCCGCTCATGGCTGTTCCGGAGGGCGGGAAACCGGGTTGCGACGAATCTCATCCAAAATCTCCCTCCCCCCTTGTTCAAGGAGGATGACGGCAAGCTCACGCCCGATGTCTTCCGAACGATCCGGTTCCCCGCGGAGACTTCCTCGCGCGACGCGTGTTCCATCGAGACTCCCTATCATGGCATCCAGCACAAACATTCCCCCTTCCAGGCGTCCGTAGGTCCCGATGGGCACCTGACACCCGCCTTCCAGGTGCCTGAGGAGGGCCCGCTCGCCGCGGACAGCAATGAATGTTTCCTCATGGTGAAGTACCGAAACAATCTTTCTCAGTTCTTGGTCTGCTGTCGTTGTTTCGATCGCCAAGGCCCCTTGTCCGACGGCGGGAAGCATGGTTTCATACGCCAGCGTCTCTGCAATCCGTTCCTGGAGGCCAAGCCGTTCCAATCCGGCTTTTGCAAGAATCATTCCCCGCCAATCCGATTCATCGAGCTTTCGCAGTCTGGTCGGAAGGTTGCCTCGGATGTCGGCCACACGCAGGTCGGGCCGGAAGTGCAAAAGCTGGCATGTTCGACGCAAGCTCCCTGTGGCAACGGTCGATCCCGGCGGAAGCTCTGTAAGGGACCGAACCCGTGAGGCGGGATGCGGGACGAACACGTCCCGGCAATCAGCCCGTTCAGTGACGGCCGCTATCATGAGGCCGTCAGGCAACGTGGTCGGGACGTCCTTCAGACTGTGTACAGCCAGATCGGCTCCCTCATCGAGAATGGCCTGCTCGATCTCCTTCGTAAACAATCCTTTGTCGCCGATGGCGGCCAACGACGTGTCGAGAACCCTATCACCCAGAGTCTTGACGACCTTGAAATCGATGATAAGCTTGGGAAAGTGCTTCTGCAGGCTGAGGCGGACAAACGAACTTTGCCACAGGGCAAGCTCACTGCCGCGTGTAGCGATGACGATTCTCTCACGCATCATGCCGCGCATCCTTCTCAGGATCGATGCCGAAAAGCTTTCGCAACGCACTGATCTTCGAAAGACGCTCGGAGCGGCTTTCGTCCGTTCCGTTCTTCAGATTGACGATCGGCGTGTGGAGAATCTTCTTTACGATCCTTCGTGTGAGCAGGTCAACCAGTTCGCGGTCACGCGGATCGAACCTGTTGATGTTATGCTCCACCTCGGTCTTCCTGATATTTTCGACGAGGTCCATCAGCGCCGTGATCGTCGGCGTGACATGGAGGCCGTTGAACCAGGAGCCGAACTCCTTCAGCTCTTCCTCAATGATCCGCTGAACCCTGGGAATTTCCTTGGCCCGTTTTTGTTCGTTCTCGCGCACGAGTCCGTTCAGATTATCCAGGTCATAGAGAAACACGTTTTCGAGATTCCGGACAGCAGGATCGATGTTCCGGGGAACTCCAATGTCGATGATGAACAAGGCGCCGTCGCGCTTGCGGTTGATTTCCTTGAGGTGGTCCGCAGTCAGCACATACCCTTCTGCGGATATTGATGAGATGAGGATGTCAACACTGCGGAGCTGTGTGGTCAGATCCTCATATGCCACCGCCGTTCCTTTCACCTGAGCGGCAAGCGCATCAGACCGTTCCCGCGTGCGGTTGACGATGAGAAGTTCGCCGATCTCCCTGGCGCGGAGGTGCTTCGCCGTCAACTGAGCCATCTCGCCTGCTCCGAGGACGAGGGCGCGCTTCTCGGCAAGACGTTCAAAGATCTTCTCGGCGAGCTCGACGGCCGCATAGCTCACCGACACCGCTCCTTCACCTATCCGGGTTTCACTGCGTGCACGCTTTCCTGTGTGCAGGGCCGCCTGGAAAAGACGTGTCAAAAAGAAGCCGGCCGCATCGGTCTCCCGGGCGAGCGCAAGGCCCTCCTTCACCTGGGCCAGGATCTGCACATCGCCGATCACCAGGGAATCGACACCCGATGCCACTTCAAACAGGTGCGTCACAGCTTCCAATCCCTTGCGTGTTTTGAAGGCCGTTTCGGGAATATCCGTCGCTTGCTTCTCCTCCAGGAGAAATGTCCGAAGTCGTCCGGGGTCAAGCATGTCTCCCGGAGAGAACGCATATAGCTCGGTTCTGTTGCAGGTTGA
>BQML01000054.1 GCA_022180565.1 Bacteroidia bacterium | reverse complement strand
CATTTCCTTTTTCTGATTCTCCACCGGCACACTGATTTCGATCACTCCTTCCTCAATCACAACCATCGAAGTGCCGGTTTCTCCGTACCGGAACAGAATCTCCGATTTCCTGAGCTTGCGGGGCTTCCAGAGCCTGGCCAGAACTTCGAAATCAGCCGGCGAGAGCTTCTCGAAGATGGGTATGGTCTGAAGAAACTCCTGAGAGATCATTTCGGCGTTTGTGGTGGTTGTGTCAATGTACGAAAGCCCCACCATAATCAAAAGCCCGTCTTCCGGCGAGGACGGGCTTTCTTCTCTTGCTCTCGCGGTGCCGAGCGAATTCTACTTCCTCTTCCCCTTCCCCCAATATCCCGGCAGCTCATTATAGAAATGGACGGAGGTCCTGATGCCTCCGAAGAAATTGTCCAGATTGATATGCTCATCGGGGGCGTGGGCATTTTCGTCCGGAAGCCCGAATCCCAGAAGGACGGTGTCCAGGCCGAGGATCTTCTTGAACTGGACGACGATGGGAATCGAGCCACCTTCGCGCTGATAGAGGGGTGTCTTTCCGAAGCCCTTCTCCAGCGCCGTAGCCGCGGCCTGCACACCCGGACTGTCAATGGGCGTGATGGCCGGCTCTCCGCCATGAAGAGCTTTCACTTTGACGTGCACGGTCTTCGGAGCAATTCTTTGAAAATGCTGTTGGAAGAGCTTCGCAATTTTCTGAGAGTTCTGATCCGGAACCAGCCGCATGGATATCTTTGCGAACGCTTTCGAGGGAAGCACCGTCTTAGCCCCTTCTCCCGTGTATCCCCCCCATATTCCGTTGCATTCCAGCGTGGGACGCGCCCAAAGCCTTTCCAATGTCGTGAATCCCTTTTCTCCGTACAATTTCGCCACTCCAAGATCCTTGGCGTACTGCTTGTCATTCCAGGGAAGCTTCTTGTAGGCGGCCCGTTCCTTCTTTGTGAGGGGGCGGACATCCCTGTAAAACCCCTTTACAGTGATCCGGCCGTTCTTGTCATGAAGGGAGGCAATCATTTCCGCCAGGGCTTGTATCGGATTATGCACCGAGCCGCCGAAAGACCCCGAATGCAAATCACGGTTCGGCCCAGTTACCTCAATCTCCATGTACGCAAGCCCCCGCAGTCCATAACACACCGAGGGAACACCCTTGGCAAACATAGAAGAATCCGAGATGAGCACCAGGTCAGCCGACAGCAGGTCCCGGTGGTCTTTGACAAATTGCTCGAGATGCTCACTCCCTACCTCCTCCTCTCCTTCGATGATCATCTTCAGGTTCACGGGCAGTTTGCCCTGCTGTTTCATGAATGCTTCAATGGCCTTGAAATGGATATAGACCTGGCCCTTGTCGTCCGCGGATCCGCGTGCATAGAGATTTTCTCCCCGAATCGTTGCCTCGAACGGCGGTGAAGTCCAGAGGTTCAACGGGTCCACGGGTTGAACATCGTAATGTCCGTAGAAGAGAACAGTGGGTTTGCCGGGCGCTCCCATCCACTCGGAGTACACGACCGGATGGCCCGGCGTCTCGAATATGCGGACGTTCTGCATCCCTACCGTCCGCATCTGATTCGCAACCCACTCTGCACATTTCCTCGTGTCCGCATTGTGTTCCTTGATCGAACTCACGCTCGGAATCGCAAGGAACTCTTTCAATTCAGAAAGGTACCTCTCCTTGTTCGAATCAATGAAAGATATGATTTCGTTCATGACATCTTCCTTTCAGGATCTTCTGCTCAGAGGCGCCGACGTCTCTCTGTTTTAAGTTCGTGTCGAAGCGCGAAAAAAATATACCCAGCGAAATTCCCAAAGGCAAGAAATCGACTTCAACCGATATCGACTTTTCCCATAAGTGAGAGAAGCGAGGAGCAAATGTGGTTTTCTTGCTTCTGGCACAACATTTGCCTAACTTTTTTCAACATTTTTCCCGTACACGGATGGGTGTTTTCATAGATATTGTGAATGTTGTGCTTCCCGCGGCCTATGCCGTTGTGGTGTGGACGTATGGAAAAGCGTTCTTTGGAGATCTCTCCTGGGCTAAGGCCGCAAAATCTCACTTGCTCCAGTCCGTGCTCGCCCTGCATTTTCTCTTCCTTGTCTCCCGGACCATCGAGTTCAACCATCCGCCGGTCACAACAATTTTCGAAATTCTGACGGTTCTGTCCTTCTGCGTTGCCCTGGCGTATTGGATCATAGAGATTCGGGCGCACTCGACCGAAACCGGCTATTTCATACTGAATATTGCTTTCTTTTTCCAGTTCGTGTCCTCGATCTTCATCAGGGACTTACTGGAAGTTCCGGAAATCCTCCGAAGCAGTTTCTTTGGTCTTCACGTTGCCTCCGCCCTCCTGGGTTATTCTGCGATCACCATCTCCGCCGTGTACGGCTTTCTCTATCTTATGCTGTATCACCGGATCAAGGCCAGTAAATTCGGTGTCATTTATGAGAAACTTCCCAATCTGGAAACCCTGGAACGCATGAGTTACACAGGATTCAAGATGGCATTCCTGTTCCTCGGAGTAGCCATCCTCGTCGGGTTTCTGT
>BQML01000053.1 GCA_022180565.1 Bacteroidia bacterium | reverse complement strand
GGGTTCAGGCCGAGATTGCGCGGCTTCTTGTCGGCCGCCACCGGAACCTGATGGTGGTGGGAGACGACGCGCAGGCGATCTATTCGTTCCGCGGATCGACGATACGCAACATCCTCGATTTTCCCAAAGAGTTTCCCGACTGCAGAATCGTCAAACTGGAAGAGAATTTCCGAAGCACACAGCCGATCCTCGATCTGGCAAATGCGATTCTGGCGAGAGCCGGTACCCCCGGACCTTGAACTCCGAAACGATTCTTCATGTATTCTAAAGAACTCTATTCGAAGAAGCCCGGCGGCGAGCCGCCGCAACTTGTGGTGGCGGAAAACGAGAACATGCAGTCACGGTTCGTCGTTCAGAGGATCCTCGGACTCCGGGAAGAGGGAGTGCCTCTGAAGGAAATCGCCGTGCTGGTCCGCTCTTCGTTTCATTCGTTCGACCTGGAGATTGAGCTGACCAAAGCAAACATTCCGTTTGTGAAGTTCGGGGGATTCAAGTTCGTGGAAACCGCGCACGTCAAGGACATGATTGCCTATCTGCGCGTCCTGGAGAACCCGCGGGACGTTGTCTCCTGGAACAGGATTCTCCTTCTGCTCGACGGCGTGGGTCCAAGAACGGCCGAGAAGATCATTGACGAGATTCTGGCGAAGAAGCTCACGCCCGAATCGCCGTTCTGGTCGAACTATCAGGCGTATCCCGAAACGGTCGGCGGCTTGTTTGGCATGCTCAAGGACATTGCCAGACCGTCCCTCACGCCGGGCGAGCGCGCCTATCAGATCCTGCAATACTATGAGCCCATTCTGCGCAGGCGGTATGACGATCATACGAAGCGGAGGAAGGATCTGGAGATGTTCCAGAACATCGCCGAGCGCTACCACGACACGGCGTCACTGCTGACCGATCTGGCGCTTGAGCCTCCAAGCGAATCGGTGGTTGACGTTGAGTCGCCAGGGCCGGAGACCGAGTACCTGACGGTATCCACGATCCACAGCGCCAAGGGGCTGGAGTGGAATACCGTGTTTATTTTGTACGCCCTCGAGGGCCGTTTTCCGACCATGCGTTCGGTGGCATCGGATGATGAACTGGAAGAAGAACGCCGGCTCATGTACGTCGCCTGCACGCGCGCCAAAGAGCATTTGTACATCACCTACCCCATCAATGTGTACGACCGGGAGAGCGGAATGATCCTCAGCAAGCCATCGCGTTTTGTTCAGGGAATCCCGGAGAATCTGTTGGAACAATGGGTGGTGGAATGATGTGGGGATGTGATGATGTGGGGATGTGGGGATGTGGGGATGTGGGGATGTGGGGATGTGGTGATGTGGTGATGTGGGGATGTGGGGATGTGGTGATGTGGTGATGTGGTGATGTGGTGATGTGGTGATGTGGTGATGTGGTGATGTGACGACATGACAACATGACAACATGATAACATGACAACATGACAACCTCTCTCTACCTCGATCGCAACGAGAACCTCTATGGTCCGTCGCCGAAATGCTTTGAGGTTCTGCGGAACCTGACGCTGAGGGAGCTGAGCCTTTATTCGAGAGACTATCAGCGCGGGGTGAAGAGCGCGCTGTCCGAGCGTCTGGCAAAAGAGCACGGGATTCCGGAAAGCCAGCTCTTACTGAGCGAGGGAAGCGAGGACATGCTGAAACAGGCCGTCCACTGCTATCTGGGGCCGGCGGAGAAGATTCTTTGTCCGGACCAATCATGGTGGTACTATCGTGCCGTTGCGGCGGAGGTGGGCGGGGAAACGGTGACCTACAAGCTTCACAAGCGGGGAAATTCCTATGTTTATGACGTCGACGCGCTCATCGAGCAGTACGAACGCATTTCGCCCCGGGTTGTGCTTATTGCTTCTCCCAATAATCCCACAGGAAATTCGTTCCGAGACGACGACCTTCTGCGTCTTACTGAGGCATTTCGTGAAAGCATTGTGATTTTGGACGAAGCCTACTGGGGTTTCTCGTCTCCTGATGCGGGGCGGCTTGGCCGGCTTGTCGGATCGTACCGCAACCTGCTGGTCCTTCGCACGTTTTCCAAATTCTATGCCCTTGCCGGGGCACGCATCGGTTATGCCGCCGCGGGGGCAAGCCTTTCGCGGTTGACAAAATTCGCCTCGCGCTATCTGGGATACAACCGAATCTCCGAATTACTTGCCCTCGCCGCGCTCGATTCTCCGGAATACTACCGCGGTATCAACGAAAACATTCGTTCCGACAGAGAGCGGCTCTATGCGTTCTTTGAGCGCATCAAGGGCGCAACATGTTATCGTTCTGATGCCAACTTCGTCCTCATCGGCCTCCCCACCGGGCATGCCGAACGCCTTGCGCAGTATCTGAAAGCCCGGAATATTCTCGTCAAGGCATTTTCCGAAGATGAGTTCAGGGATTGCATCAGAATAACGATCGGAACGCGGGAGCATACCAGAATCCTGGAGGATACCCTGGGGGGATATTTCTTTTCATCAGCTCAGACGATATGAAGTGTGTTATCCTGGCGGCAGGCGTCTCGCGGCGCCTGCGGCCTTTGACAAACAAGACTCCGAAGTGCCTGCTTCAGATCGGACGCATGACTCTCCTGGAGCGCACGATTCGGACAATCCGCGATGCCGGCATCAGGGAATTCGCGATTGTGACCGGGTTCGAAGGAGCAAAGGTCCGCTCGCTCGTTAGAAGACGGTTCCCGCGTCTGAACGTCACGTTTGTTCATAATCCGCGCTTTCGCGCCACGAATAACGCTTACTCGCTTCTCCTTGCCCGTGAATTTGTGGGCGATGCGCCGCTCCTCCTGACCGACAGCGACATCCTCTTCGGGAGGGATCTTCTGAACGAAATGATCGACAATCCCCGAAAACCCAATCGGATTGCGGTGAGGGTCACCGGCATGCACGATGAGGAGGAGATTCGCGTGAAAATCAACCGTTGGGATCATATCGTCGAGATCGGCAAGCATGTGCCGCTGCGCTACACATACGGTGAATCGATCGGCATCGAGGCCTTCTCGGCTCCCGCGGCCCGGCGTATCTTCGAGATTCTTGAACAGAGGGTGAGCCAAGGAGCAGGTAAAACGGAGTTTTATGAGGCGGCTTTTCAGCAAGCTGCGCAAGAGGGCGTGAAAATCTGGGCTATCGATGTCAGCCGCTTCCCCGCGCTGGAAATCGACACAAAGGAGGACCTCGAGCGCGCACAATCCATCGCTTCCGCCCTCGATCATGGTTAATCCGTACCGTTACGAAGCATCCGTCAAATCGCGTGTGTCCGACGAGCTGATCAATACGTATGTCCTTCGGCCCGTCGCGGGAGTCATCGTGCGCCTGCTCTACCGCACCCCTGTCACACCGAACCAGGTTACGGTCGCTTCAACGGCGGCGGGGATTCTTGCCGGACTGGCTTACAGCGGGGGAACGCCCGAAGCGGTGGCGGGAGCGGGGTTGCTTGTGACTCTCAAGGACGTGCTCGATTCCGCCGACGGCCAGCTTGCGCGGGCAAAGGCTCAATACAGCCGGCGCGGACGATTTCTCGATTCAATCGGGGATTTCGTTGCCGACATCGCAATCTTTGGCGGGATCGGATCGGGGCTGTACGCAAACACCGGCAATCCTCTTGTCTGGCTCTGGTCGTTCCTTGCCTTTGCCGGAATCACGCTCCGCGTATCTCACCACGTGTTCTATCAGACCTCATACCTGCATCTTGAGGGATCGTACGATCTGAACCGCATTACGGAAGAGATTCGTTCCGAAGATCTTCGTGAGGATCCTCTGACGCAACGGCTTCAGTCGCTCTTTCAGTTCATGTACGGCTGGCAGGATCGCCTCATGGTGAGGATCGATGAGGCATGTCGCTCGCGGCGTTCTGATCGTGAATTTCTGCAACGATGGTACAGCGACAGGCTGGCTTTGCGGCTTTCGGGGTTGGTGGGATTCGGCACGGAGCTGTTCCTGCTCATGGTGTGCTCCGTGTTCAACAGACTGGATATCTACCTTATTCTCAATGTTACCGTCATGAACGGAGTCGTCCTCTCAGCCTTGCTCTACAGACGGTGTCATTTGCTGCCCCGACTGAACAGAGACTAAAATCTTCCCTTTCCCTTTTTAAATTTTCCCTTCTAAATCTTCCCTTTTAAATTTTCCCTTTTCCATTTTCCATTTTTCAACTGGCGGTACCGTTTGAGTTTTCCTCTGATCGTGGCGATCAGCGTGTCGTGAGAGAACGGCTTCGTGATGTAGTCATCCACCCCCAGTTCCTTCCCCGTCCGGATCAGCACCTCGTCGGTCAATCCGCTCAGGAAAATGAACGGAATGTCCTGCAGGCGGTCGATTTCACGGACCTTCTCATAGAATGAAAATCCGCCCATGGTGGAGGTTTCCAGATTGATGTCCGATATGATCATATCCGGCGTTGTATCCTTGAGCGCCTTAAACGCCTCGTCGGTCGTCGTGAAGGGAAGGGTTTGGAAGCCCGCCTCCTGCAGGCTGTCGGAGATCACCTTGAGCAGCTTTTCGTCGTCGTCAATCACGACGATCCTCACCTTTTGGCTCGATGGCCGCAGTTCCCACAGTAACTGGGCTTCGATGGCTTCGTGTTCTTCGAGCGTGATGTTAAACTTTTTGCGGAGGTCTGCGAGCGCGGTGGCAGATGCGGGCGAAATGGCGCCTGATGACCATGCAAGGCGGAATGCTTTGGTGTAGGCCGCAATCTTGGCTTCGCGTTCCAGACGGTCGTGATCTTCCTGTCTTACTCTCAGGGATCCTCGGAGGGCCGTCAGTTGTTCATTTTCTTCTTTGGTTGTAGCGCCGTCTTCCCATGCCTCTGTGAGAACCCGACGGTAAATTTCCAGACCTTCTTCATAGGCTGATGAGGCTGTGGACCAGACCTCCGCGGGCATTTCCTTCTTCTTTCTTCCCTCAAGAATGCTCCTCTTTGCTTCTTCCAGCACTTCCCGGGGGATATCCGGAACTGCCTGCGTTCCGGCTTTTTGCCCGGCTTCTTCCCGTTTTTTCTTTTCCTCTTCTTCTTTTCTCTTCCGTTCCTCTTCGGCCTTTTTCCGTGCCTCCTCTTCGGCCCTTCGCTTCGCTTCCTCCGCCTTTCGCCGCGCTTCCTCTTCCGCCCTCTTCTTTTCCTCTTCGGCTCTCCGCTTTGCCTCGGCTTCCTCCCGAACGCTTCGCTCTTCTTTCAGTACGGCCAGGCGTTCTTCATAGGCCGAGACGTACACATTCTTCGGATCAGTTTCCCGGGCTTTTGCGATCAGCGCCGCGGCCTCGTCGAGCGATCCGGCCTTCAGAAGCTGATCCACCCTCTTCAAAATCTCACTCACCATCTTTTTTATGTCGTCCCGTGGGGTCAGTTGTGCCATGAGGCAGAATTCCTCAGATCATTGTCCGGTCCGTGCCTGCGCTTCGGAACGATCCGCCGCGGTCCGGATCGGTTTGACGGTCGTTTCTGCGCCGCTGATGCTCTCGTTGCCCAGACGATCCACCGAGAACACCGCATACGCAGACGGTTCTGAGTGAACGTTTCGGTCCAGAAACGATTGCACTCCCCGGCCCGTGACGGTCAGGATATTCATCACGTCCGTCCTGTCCAGGAGGCGGTCCCCGACTGATTTGTAGACGATAAACGACAGAGGTTCCGTCGTGTCCGCCTGCCAGGTCAGGAGAATTCCTTCGGAAGCCGGTGTTGCCTGAAGATTAAACGGCGGTTGAGGCGGAATGCTGTCTTTCCACGGCATGGGGGGCGGAAGCGCCCAGTAAGGAAACTCGCTGATGCCGAGCGTTGTCCAGGCGCGTTCCAATCCTCCGGAGGCAAAAAACACGACGCCGGGAAGCCCGTTGTCTCTGACGGCCTTGATCTGGGCGGAGAGTTCTTTCCATCCGTATTTTCTCTGCAATTCCGTGGAGATGCCGGCAATAACCAGCCGGTTGTACGACAGCCGGTCATGCCACTCGGTGATGAGCGGTTCGAATGGATGCGTCGGATGCGATCGTTCCCAATACACCATCGGTACGATGAAGTCGATCTTTCCCAATTCCATCCATCGTCTTGGGTCCTGATACACGGCATCATAGGAAGTCCATCCGGGGCCGGTATATTTTCCGATCACGGCGGCGGAGACTTTCACCCAAGGTTTCACAAGTGTCACGGCATTGTATGCGTCGTAGATGAAGGCGTTCACCTGTTCACGCTGCCAGTGTTCCCAGGAAAGCCGTGCGGGATTGTCTGCCGCGCTTTGGAAGCGAGCGATGCTGACGGAATCCCGTGAATATCCTCGAAGGGAAGATTGTTCCGGGTACCGCACGTAATCGAAGTGAATCCCATCGATGTCGTAGCGTTCGGTGAGGTCTCTTACCACGGCCAGAATATGGTTGCGGAACTCGGGATTTCCCGGACTGCCCCACACATAGCCGTTCTGGGTAAGGGACATTGGGACGCCTGCGCTGTCGCAGACGATCCATTCGGGATGAGTAAACGCCACGGGACGGGGGAAACATTCCCGGGGAGGACCTGGACCGCGCCAAATCGGGAACGTGTTGAACCAGGCATGCAGTTCGAGTCCGAGCCGGTGCGCCTCATCGACGGCGAATTGCAGGGGATCCCAGCCGGGGTCCTTTCCGAGCTCACCGGTGAGCAGAGACGACCACGGTTCGTAGTGCGAGGAGTAGAGGGCATCGGCATTTCCCCGCACTTGAAAGAAAACCATGTTGAGCCTTGCTGACCGGGCCTGTTCGAAGACATGGCGGATGTATGCTTGCATGGCGGCAGGGTTGCCCCGAAGGGGATCGGCGGTGAGTTCGAAACGGGAGAGCCACACACCCCGGGCTTCGCGTTTGCCCGTAAAGACGTGTTGATCGCAGCCGAATTGCAGGAAGACGAATGCGAGGAGGAGCAAGAAGAAAGAAGGCGAGAACGGTTTGATCATGCCACCGCTGAACGGATTGGGGGCATGGTACACAACAGTTGGGGGAAATGCAAGGGAGAGTCTTACCTTTCCAAGGTACATATGTTTAACATATGTACCTTGGAAAGGTGGGCCAAGTTTGTACACTCCTTCCCGGCCCTCTCGGGGAAGATCTATCGTATCGCGTCGAGGATTCGTGGAACGATGTCATATTTCTTGAAGGGAGGCATGAGGTAGGCACCGGCAACCATGGATTTCGCCTCGCGTAAGAATCCGATCGCTTGCTCAATACCCTCTTCGGCCGCACGCTCCCCCGCGTGCCGGAGACGCTCTCTGATCGCATCCGGAATGACCATGCCCGGGATTTCATTATGGAGAAACTCGGCATGCTTGTAACTCCTGAGAGGAAGGACACCGACCATCACAGGCACATTCCATCGCTCGATGCGCTTCAAAAACTGCTCGAGCGTACGCAGTTCGTAGATGGGCTGAGTGAAGACAATGTCCACGCCTGCCGTGACCTTCTTTTCCATCTTCGCAATCTCGCGGTCCATGTTGTCCGCCATCGGATTGGCTGCACAGGCCACAAGAAACGAAGTCCGCGCGTCAATTGCGTTGCCCATCAAATCCCGCCCTTCGTTCATCGCCTTCGCCGCCCGAATCAGTCCCGATGAATCGATGTCAAACACCGAAGTGGCCTGGGGATAATCCCCGATGTTCGTGGGGTCGCCGGTGATAGCCAGAATATTCCGCAGTCCAAAAGTGTGAGCGCTCATGAGCTCGCTCTGCAGACTGATCATGTTCCGATCTCTCGTGGCAAGATGCGTGATTGCCTCGATGCCGGCGTGCGTTTGGACCTGATAGCTGATGGCGATGGGACTGAGCCGCAGGCGCGCCCTCGCACCGTCGGTTACGTTGATGGCATCGATCCCGTATCCCTCCAGATACCGTGCCCCCTCGATCACCGAGGACATGTCGAGCCCCCGGGGAATGTCCAGTTCCGCAGTGGTCAAAAACTTTTTTCCAATATTCCGCGCAAAGCGCGAGCGGCCCTCACCGGTGTCCGACGGAGCAACAACCTCACCCTCAGGTTTTGGCGCAGGTTTCTTCGGCTCTCTTTGTCTGACAACGGGTGCCGGTGTGCCCAATTCCTCGAGCACACGCTTCATCGCCCTGATGTGCGCCGGCGTCGAACCACAGCACGCTCCAATGATCGTCACGCCGGCCTGAACAAGCTCCTTCGCATACTGCGCAAGATACTCGGGGGTCGTGTGGTAAATCGACCGGCCGTCAAGCAGTGTGGGAATCCCCGCCGCCGGTTGGGCACTCATGATCACACCGTCTTTGTACATGGTGCGGATAATGCTGAACATCCGCTGGGGACCCACGGTGCAGTTGGCACCGACAACGTCTACCCCCTTGCCGATGAGATGCTCCACGACTTCGACCGGAAACGTACCCGAAAGAATCGCACCGTCCTCAGGAAATGCCTTCTGAGCAATGATGGGAATCTTCACCCCCAATGCCTTTGCGGCGTCTATAGCAGCATCAAGCTCGCTCAGGCTGACGAACGTTTCCAGAATCAAAAGATCGACGCCGGTTTCGACGAGAATGCCGATCTGCTCACGGAAGACTTCACGCGCCTCGGCCACGCGCAGTTTTCCGAGAGGCTCCAGAAGCTTGCCCGTGGGACCCACCGACCCGGCGACATACACCTGTTTTCCCGCGGCCCGTCGGGCGATCTCCACGCCGGCAATATTGATCTCCCGCACCTTGTCTTCATAATGAAACTGAGCCAGACGGAGACGGTTTCCGGAAAACGTGTTGGTTTGAATGATCTCCGCCCCGGCTTCGATGTATTCACGATGAATGCGCTCAACGATCTCGGGGTTCCGCAGGTTCTGGATCTCGTGAGGAAGATCGGGATACTCGTACAGGTCAAGAAGCGTCCCCATTGCCCCGTCGCAGAGAATGGGACCCTCTTTGAGACGTGTACGGAACGGTTTCATGAAGGCGGGGAAAGAACTGGTTCGTTAATCGGTGAATGGGTTGATTCCTGATTGCAAATGCTCAGCTCGACTTTCTACTGGCTCTGCGGATGGCATCCTCCAGCTCCTGTACGGTCCACTCGTTGCCTTTGTAGACTTCTCTCAACACTCCACCGGCGTCAATAACAGCCGTGCGCAGGTTGTGCGCCAGGAGACCGCCCTCGTCGTCCTCAACCACAAGTTCCAAACCGTCCGCAAAGTCACGAATCGTACCAAGGTCGCCTGTAACAAAATCCCATGTTGAAAAATCCGCGTCGTACGCCGTTCCGTACTTCTTTAGAACTTCGGGCTTGTCGAAGTCCGGATCGAAACTGACCGTCAGCAGATGCCACTTGCCGTCCAGGCGACTGTCCTTTTTCAGATTGCGCTGGACGCGGGAAAAATAGCTCGACATCTGAATGCAGAAATCCGGCAGCGGACAGCGCGAGTAGATGAAGGTGATTGCGACGGTCTTGCCCCGGAAATCGCTCAGCTTCACCGTTTTTCTGTCCTGGTTCACAAACGTGAAATCCGGCAGGGGATCGCCAACTTTGTAGATGCGCCGAAAGATCTGATCCGCGGCCGAGGACGGACTGGCAGGCTCCTCACCCGAACCCACCACACTGAGCGATTCCAACCAGCTCTCTGTACGAGACACGGCAAGAATCCCCTCAACCGTATCCCCGGGCTGAATTTTCAGCAGAAGCGTCGTGTCCTTGACACGAAACGGCATGGTCATGGCTTTCATGTAATTCGGAATCTCCTCATGATCCATCACCACCCGCCGCTTTTCCATATTTACGCTCACGACCACCCCGCGCACATTGAAGGTCACAAGATCGGTCGATGGTTGTTCCTTACGACAGCCGACAATTCCAAAACACACGATAAGTAAGAGAAGTGAAGACTTCATGGTTTTTTCTCGCCTCCAAGAATTCCCTGGTCCGTGACCCCTCCGTGTCTCTGTGTCTCTGTGGTAGATTCTACTAAAGATAAACCACGGAGACACAGAGGAACACTGAGGAACCTTTAACTCTCCGTGACCCCTCCGTGTCTCTGTGCCTCTCTGGTAAATTTCCTTAAAGAAATCATAGAGACATAGAGGGGCGTAAGGGATCCTTTTCTCATTTCCCCAGCACCAGCGCCTCCGCTATCTGTACGGCATTCGTTGCCGCCCCCTTCCGCACATTGTCTGCACCAATCCAGAGATTCACTCCGTTCGAAACAGTTTCATCTTTTCTTATTCTCCCGACAAACACATCGTCCTTTCCTTGCACGTTCACAGGCATGGGATACACATTTGCTTTCGGATCGTCCATCACGACGACCCCCGGGGCCTGACGAAGCGTCTCCCGGATTTCCTCTACCGAACACTTTTTTTCGAACTCGATGTTGACGGACTCGCTATGGCCGCCCACAACCGGCACGCGAACGCACGTCGCCGTCAGACGTATCTTCTCGCCGATGATCTTCGACGTCTCGTTCATGATCTTCCATTCCTCTTTCGTGTATCCGTCGTCAAAGACGATGTCGATATGCGGAAGTGCGTTGTGCGCAATGCGATGGGAAAAATTCTTCTGCGCCGGCTCGCGGCCTGCAAGCTCATCCATCATCTGGTCCACCCCTTTCTGGCCGGCACCGGTTACCGACTGATAGGTTGATACCACAACGCGCTTCACGCGAAAACGGTCGTGCAAGGGCTTCAGAACCACCACAAGCTGAATAGTAGAACAGTTGGGATTTGCAACGATTCCCTTGTGCTTGAAGATCTGCCGCCTGTTCACCTCGGGCACCACGAGCGGAACCTGGGCGTCCATTCGAAAGGCACTACTGTTGTCGATGACAACGGCTCCTGAGCGTACGGCGAGGGGAGCAAACTCCCTGCTCACGGTCGCGCCGGCCGAAAACAGGACGAACTCGCAATGACGGAATTTGTCCGGAGAGAGTGCTTGTACGGGGACCGAGCCGCCGTTGAAATCCAGCTCCTTGCCCGTCGAGCGTTCAGACGCCAGGAGAACAAGTCTGTTCACCGGGAATGCGCGTTCCTGAAGTACCTGTACCATGGTACGGCCGACGAGGCCCGTGGCGCCGACAACGGCGACATCATGCAGTTTCATGGTTCTCCGTTACGATACGAGTTCTTCCAAGGTCTGCCGCGGACGAATCACGCGCACGCGGTCGCCGTTCACCAGCACTTCGGCCGGCCGCAGGCGGGAATTGTAGTTCGAAACATTGACGAAGCCATAGGCTCCTGCCGTCAACACAGCAAGGACATCGTTCTGTTTGATCCTTGGCATAACCCTGTCCCGCGCGAGAAAGTCGCCCGTCTCGCACACCGGCCCGACAACATCGACCGTTTCTCGCTCCATGGTTTCGAGTCTGACAGGAACGATCTGATGATAAGCCTGGTAGAGGCTCGGCCGAAGCAAATCGTTCATCCCTGCATCCACGATCAGGAACCGTTTGGCTCCGTTTTCCTTCCGGTACAACACCTTCGTCAACAACAGTCCCGCATCGGCAACAATCGCCCGCCCCGGTTCGAGCCAAACGGTACACCCAAGATCCTTCAACACGGGAAGCATGGCGCCGATCAATTCCGCGGGAGCAGACGGCGGTGCGGAATCCTCATCTTCTTCCGGAAGACCCTCCTGTCTGAGTGCATTCTTGTAACGCACACCGAATCCTCCTCCCACATCGACATGCGTGATCGGCAAGCCCGCCGCTCTTTGAGAGCGCACCAAGGAAGCAACAATGTCCGCCGCCTCGGCAAACGGCTCCGGCCGTGTGATTTGAGAACCGATGTGTACGTGCACCCCGCACACCTCGAGGTTCGGCAACGATGCCGCGGTCCTGAACGCTTCTGCGGCCTGCGCGGCCGGAATGCCGAACTTGTGGTCGTTCAGCCCCGTCGAAATGTACGGATGACTGCCGGCGCGGATGTCCGGATTGATCCTCAGGGCAACACGGGCCCGCTTCTGCAAACGCATCGCGACGAGGGAGAGAAGTTGCAGTTCGGGAATCGACTCCACATTAAAGCAATGAATTTCTTCCTTGAGGCCCAGTTCCATTTCATCCTCCCTCTTCCCGACGCCTGCAAAAACAATGCGTTCCGGAGAAAAACCCGCCTTCAGCGCCAGCAAGAGTTCCCCGGCAGAAACAACGTCCGCCCCGGCTCCCTCTTCTGCCAGGGCCTTCAGAATGTGAAGATTCGAGTTGGCCTTCAAGGCATAGCAGGTCACATGTTCAATGCCGTGGAGCGCATGGTCGATGGCGCGAAAATTTTCCAGGAACGCCGAACGGCTGTACACATAGAGAGGAGTACCGAACTCCAGAAACAGCTCGCTGAGAGGCACATCCTCGCAATGCAATTCGTTGTTTCGGTATTCCAGTTTCATAGTCAGCGGCGGACAGGAACAGCACTGTACTCGAGAATCGCGTCGACCAATTTCCCGGCCCCGAATCGGATGGTATCAACCGCCGGAAGGCCGGTCTCACGTTCGATGCGGGCCGCAGCCTCGGCGGATTCCTGATCGGTGAGTCCAACCGAATTCAAACCAATCCCGAGTACTTTGGTTTCCTTGAAGAAGCGAACAAGGTCCTCGTGAAGAAGAATGAGTTTGTCGAGGGGCGGAATCGGCAGGCCGTAGTCGTCCTTCAACCGGGTCGGCTGGTGGCACAGGATCATTGCGTCAGGCATGGTCCCATGGAGAAGACCCAGCGTGACACCCGAATATCCCATGTGCGTCAACGCCCCCTGCCCTTCAACGAGAATAAACTCATAACCCTCCGATTCCGACTGATCGATTTCTCGTTCGATACACCCGGCGATGTAATCGCTGATAATCGAATCAACCGCAATGCCGCGTCCTCTGATCATCATGCCGGTCTGCCCCGTTGCGACAAAATCCGCTTTCACGCCGCGGCTCACGAGCTCCCTGTGCACCTGCAGAATCGTTGTCATCTTCCCAATGTTGCAATCCGATCCAACGGTCAGGATCGTCTTCGCCTTCCGCGTACGCCAGGAACCTTTCGAGACAACCTCGGACTCCGGCGGAATCTTACGGTAATCGGTGATCGTCGCGCCGTGCTTCTGTGCCAATCCCGCGAACTCGGGATCCTCGGAAAGGATCGTGTGCAATCCGCTCAAAACATGGAGACCGTGTTCCAGAGCCCGACAGATGACCTGTCGCCATTCCACGGGCAACCGCCCGCCGGTCGGTGCAATGCCGATCAGAAGATGCGTCGGCTTGTGTGCGAGTCCCTCCTGCAAGTCTTTCACAACGGGGATGTCTCCGCCGTATCCGAGAACATCCTGCGCGGTCATGCCGGCTTTGGTGCTGTCGATAACCGCGGCAACTTCATCCCGCAGATACACAATGGCTCCGTTGGCTGTTTTTGATTTGAGGGGGCTGAATTTTCCCTCGGCGAGAATCAGTAATCGTCGTTTCATGTCAGAGGAGCGCCTCGATCAGAAGGCTGTAGGGTGTTTCGAGCAAACGGACGATGCCGAGCACCGCGCCGCGGAATGCAGGAATGTTCATCAGAAACAGAATGATAAAGATCCCGAAGAACCCGATGCGGCGGAAACGATCACCGGCTTCGGGCGGAAGCAGAGAAGCGACGACATGCGATCCATCCAGAGGAGGAACAGGCAGAAGATTGAACACCGCGAGAAAAATGTTGATGCGGATGCCGAACGATGCCATGGTCAGGAGAAAGGATGCCGCCTCCCGGCCCATTCCATCGGCCATCGCTTCCACCGGTCCGAATGCCCGCTCGAGAATCACATACAGGAAAACACATCCCAGCGCGACAACGAGATTCGAGAGCGGACCGACGACAGAGACCAGGATGTCGTCCCTGCGCAGGTTGCGAAAATTGAGCGGATTGACCGGCACGGGTTTTGCCCAGGCGATGAAGACCGTTCCGGCCGAAAGGATGGAGATGGCGGGAACGAGAACCGAGCCCACGGGGTCGATGTGAGGGATGGGATTCAGCGTGAGCCTGCCGAGATCCCTGGCCGTGGGGTCCCCGAGTTTCAGAGCCATCCATCCATGGGAAATTTCATGGATGACGACGGAAAACAGTAATATGGGGAGAAGGGGGAGATAGTCCATGAAAACGGTGAATCGTCAACGGTTCCTGGGTCAATCCGGATTGGCGGGAGGCCGGGTTGAAACGAAAAGCTCCCGTGAAGGGAGCCGTTACGAATCTTCCGCCCGCCGTTTTAGTCAGAATAGCGAAAAAAGGCATGAAACTCAAGAAAGTCACCTGTTAAAGGAAGAAATCAGATAAACAGGTGCAGTCTACACGAAGGGTGGCGGTCCGACTTGAAGATATGTTTTCGTGTGGGGGCTCTGTATCCCGATCGTCGCGGACAGCTTAGGGCCTGGTTTTGAGTGCCCATGCATAAAAAACGGGAAGAACAAGCAACGTCAGCAGTGTCGAGCTCAAGAGACCTGCGATTGCGGCAAGCGACAAACCGTACCAGATGCTCGCCTGATCGCTCATGATCAAGACCGGAATCATTCCGCCGATCGTCGTCAGTGTCGTCATCAGGATCGGTCTCACTCGTACGAAGGCCGCTTCACTCAGGTTTGCAATGGTGTTGGCCTCAGCAGTCTTTCGGGCCATGAAATCAACAAGCACAATGGAATTGGTGGTCACGATGCCGATCAGAAGCATGAGTCCCGCGTATCCTCCGCGGCCAAACGGTACGTCAGCGATGTAGAATGCCGCAAAGACGCCAACGAAGGAAAACGGAATCGAAAGCAGGATCACAGCGGGCTTTAGGAAGGATTCGTACAGTGATGCGGTAATCATGAAAATCATCAGAACCGCGCCGAGGAAGGCGAAGAAGAGTGAGGGAACATCCGCTTCAGCGAACTCAAAGTACAAGAACGGTCGCTCGATGGAATAGCCGTTTGGAAGCACGATCGATTGAATCGCGGCGTCCACGAATTCGGTCCCAAAGCGATACGGTCCCCTGTATTCGAAGGAAACCCATCGCTCATACTGTTGGCCCTCGCGCAGGATCCTTGCCGGTACGCGCCGTTCTGCAAACCGAATCACGTCACCCATGCGGACGGCCTCCCCATGGCTGTTCACGATGACTATTTGTTTAAGATCATCGATCGAGAAGTCCTTGTAACCGGCAAACCTCACAGTAGAGGGGATTTGTTCATTTCCGAGCCGTATTCTGTGTCTGTCCAGAGTTCCCTGTGTTGAGCTGCGGATGGCACGCACGACTTCAGATACTGAAACGCCGTGTTTCTCGGCCGCTTGCCGGTCAATCGTGGTAACCAGTTCAAATGCCTTGTTCCATCGGCCAAACGATCGGTCGATATCCACCTCTGTGATCCTCGGGTTTTTTTCAAGATGCGTTCGAAATTCCTCAGCCAGGGCCTTCACGCGATTATAGTTGTATCCTCGGACCTTTACGAAAAAGCTGGGAGCCGTTTCGCCGCCCGTGAAGAAACCGGGTCCAAATCCTGAAACCGATACGGTGGCACCCCCTGTCTGCGCCGCAAAAAGGACGAGTTTATTCTTGAGTTCGTACGG
This sequence comes from Bacteroidia bacterium, assembly GCA_022180565.1. GTDB lineage: Bacteria > Bacteroidota > Ignavibacteria > UBA10030 > UBA10030 > JACQPU01. The sequence goes on along the minus strand of BQML01000053.1, from coordinate 11,154 downwards.
AAAAACAGACAACGCGGCTGATTCCTTGATGTCGGCCCTAATCACGGCATAATCCGGCGAAACGCGCGTCGTGACCTTCTGAATACCCTCCTTTTCTAGAAGAAGCAATTCCTCAACATCGCGCGCGACGTCATCGTATCTGTGCAGCTGTGTCCCTTGCGAGAAGCTGATCGTTACCAAAAGATATGTCTGTTCTCCAAATCCCCAGACCTCACCTTTTGCAACCTTGGCAAAGAACAGATGTGAGGTCCCGCCAAGAGCGTAGTTCACAAGGGGTCTTATTGTGCTGTAAAACTCACTCCCTATCGTCATGTTGTAGAAACGCGCCGGGAATGTCTCTGATTCGATTCTTTCTGGAAGCAACCACGTCGGGAGACCGATGACCCAAATCGCCAATAGCAGCACAAGTTTACGCCGACCAAGCGCCCATGCAAGCGCTTTGCGATAGAACCTGCTTCCCGGCAAGGAAGATTTTGAAATTTCAATGTGCCTCTTTCGGAGGTCATACTTCAAGGCAACCGTTGGGATCACGGTCAATGAGACGAGGAGTGAAATGAGGAGAGATACTGCAACCGCGATCGAAAAATCAACCAGATAGGGTTTCAAATCTTCCGAAAGAAAATACAGAGGGAACAGAGCCCCCACTGTGGCAAACGTCGAAGCTATGATCGGCAAGGAAATTTCTGAGACCGAACGCTCGACGGTCGTGACTGAATTCTCCTGCCCGCTCTCCCGATTTCGCCTGATATTCTCCACAACGACAATCGAATCATCAACCAGCCTGCCAAAACCGAGAACCAGTCCGGCCAGAGAAAGCAGATTCAGCCCAACTCCGAGGATCCAAAACAGAAGAAACGTGCCGGCGATGGAAAGAACGATGGACGAAAGCAGAATGAGGGGAACCCTGAAGTTCCTCAGGAAGAGCACCAGCACGAGGACAATACACACAAGCGAGACGATGATTTCATTGTACAGTCGCTCAAGTTCCAGACGCATGCTTCTGCTTTTGTCAGATTCAATCACGAGATCCGTGCCGGCCGGGAAATCCCTCCGCAGTTCCGAGATTCGCTCCAGAACCGCGTCGGCCAGCCTTAGCGTGTTGATTCCCGGGCTTTTGTCGATAACGAGGGTCACCGTCGGTTTCGCGTTGACGCGGTAATACGAAGTCGGTTCCGCAAGTCCGTCTTCAACAACACCAATATCCTTGAGCCTGACTGTCATGCCATCCGCTTCTTTGACGAGGATCTCCTCGAGTTCGGATACCGCTCTCGGTGCCTTTCTTACCGTCACGAGGGTTCTTGCTCCCCTTTCGCGGATAGCCCCCGCGGAAAAGGCGAAGTAAGCCTCGCGAAGACTGGATCGAACGTCATCAATCGTAACACCCAAAGCCGCCGATCGTTTCGGATCAATCTCTACGGAAACCTCTCGTGCCTGTCCTCCCAGTACCTGCACGTCTGCAATCCCATTGATCGCCAGGATCGTCGGGGCAATATGTGTTGAGGCATACTCCCGGAGCACGTGGGCAGGTTCATTCCCGACAAGTGAAAACGCCATGAATCCCTGAAGATCCCGCAAATCCCTGGGGATGTATCGCTGAATCTCCGGGTAACCCGTCCCAGGCGGCAGTTTCTCCGCGAGAGTGGCTAGTTTCTCACCGAGCTCCAACCGCGCAAAATTCATGTCGGTCTTCCGATCGAACTCGATATCCACCGTCGAACGGCCCTCCTCTGAAACTGAGCTGACCTTGCGGACTCCTTTCACCGTGTTCGCGACTTCCTCAATGGGCGAAGTAAGGAATTGCTCAACGGTCTCTGGCGATGTGTATCCCCAAAACGTGACAACGGAAAGCCGCTGGAATTCAAGAGTCGGGGCAAGTTCGAGCGGCAGGCGGGTGAGGGCAAAAACTCCGAGGAGAAAAACGGCACATGCTGCCGTACTTACCGTAACGCGGCGGCGGAGGAGTCTGGAGTAGAAGTTCATGCGAACCGAAACCCTTCCGGTCTATCGTAAACCGTCTCTTCCAAGATCGAATCTATCAACGAAGGTGTACATGACTGGGAGCACAAGGACAGTGAAAACAGTGGAAGCGATGAGGCCCCCGACAAGGGGCGCAGTCAGGGATCTTACAAGTTCAGATCCTGTCCCAAACTCAAAGAGGAGGGGAATAATGCCCAGAACCGTGGTAGCCGTTGTCATAAGAATCGGGCGAAGCCGGAGTTTCATTCCTTCTTTGATCGATTCGATGACCGTCTTTCCCTGTCTTCGCAATCCTGTGATGACATCCACCGCGATAACAGCATCGTTATCAACGGCCCCGATCATAATGACCAGCCCTATAAGCGACATAACATTGTATGCCTGTCCCGCAATCGCCATTGCGGAAATGGCCCCAATAAACGCCAGCGGGCTTGTGAGGAGAATGACAAGCGGATAGAGGATCGACTCGTACTCGGAGGCAAGGATCATGTACACAAGGACGATTGAAAGTACGATGATCATCAGTAGACTTCGGAACGAATCCGCAATTTCCTCGTTCTCGCCGCCCACCGAGACAGTGTACCCGGAGGGTAAGGGGAATTGCTCAATTGCAGTCTGGATCTCATCCACGACCCAGCCAACGGGACGGCCTGCGACATTCCCAACAACGACCACCGCACGCTGTCCGTTTTCCCGCCAAATCTCTGCAAAGGAATCCCTCCTCTCCCATGTGACAAACTCCCCGACAGGGGCATACCCGAACTTCGTGGGCACCAGAGACTCAAGAATCTCACGAAGATTGTTTGTATCCCGCCCCTGCTTCACCCGGATTGTCACCTTCCGATCGAAGTCAGTGAGAAACGTTGCTTCCTGGCCCTTCACGACGTGAGCGATGTGCTGTGCAACATCCTGAAGCGTGAGGCCGTATCTGACCGCCTTTTCGCGGTCCACACTGAAAGCGTACTCGGGGCCTCCGAGTTGAAGCGAAGTGCGGACATCAGCAATCCCACGGATTTTTTTCACGATCTCTGCCAGCTGTTTGGCCACAACCTGGGATTGAACCATATCAGGCCCTGAAATCCGCAGTTTTACGTCATTCACGTCGGGGCGGATGATCTGCTCAAACGTTGTTCCGCGCGGCCTGACGGCAAATTCAATTCCAGCGTGCTGCGAGGACATTTCTTCCAGACGGCGCCTGACGCGATTCAGGATAACCGACGTTTCGCTCCCTTCGTCCACTCTGATCTCAAGCCGGGCACCTTCAACTGAAGACTCGCTTGAGATACCGGGGAGATTTTCATCCGTCAGTCCGATGGCAGAATAGACGCCCCTGACGGCTTCATACCCGAGGAATTCATCTTCCAAAAACCGGGTGAAGCGCACCGTTCCATCAAGCATCGTTCCTTTGGGCATCCGGACTTCAAGGACAAACCGGCTCTGATCAATATCCGGTGCCGGCTCTGACGGAATGGAGAAAGCCAGGAGCACACTAACCAAGAAAAGAGCCAGAATTCCCAGCATGACCACGGTCCTGTGTCGAAGGGACCACGCAAGGTAGGTGTCCATCAAGGCATAACTGCGTTCGCTGATCACTGAGATCACATCCGAGAAACTCCGCGATCTACCCGAACCCGGGACAGTTCGAAGGGCTATTCGCTTTGGAATCAAGCGCTGCCGAATTTGTGCCGAGAGCGATGACAGAAAGCCTTCGCGAGAAACAAGCATGGGGACAAGCGTCGCCGCAACAAGGAGCGATACCAGCAGGGAGATCGTCATGGTCACCCCCATGTCGAGAAACAGCTTGCTTGCCACACCTTCGACAAAGATGATTGGCAGAAAGATGGCCACATTGGTAAGCGTCGAGGCCGTGACGGCCACATTGATTTCCTGCGCGCCCTTCAGGGCGGCCTCCCCCATGCTCATTCCGCGTTCGCGGTACCGGGTGACATTCTCAATAACAATGATCGCGTTATCCCCCAGCATGCCGATTCCCAGCGCCAGACCGGTCAATGAAATGATATTCAACGTTATGCCGAGAAAATACATTGCAACGAGGGTCGCAAGGATGGAAACGGGGATGGTTAATCCGATCACCAGGGGATATTTGATGTTTCTTAGGAAGAGGAAGAGAACGAGAAATGCGAGCATGGCGCCAATCAGGATCGCCTGTTCAACGTCGACAATCGATTTGCCGATGAATTCAGCCTGCTCGGCAACGACATCAATGGTCAGGTTTGGATATTCCGTTCGGAGTTGCTCAATTACGGCATGGATGCGTTTTGAGACTTCGATCGTATTTGCGCCGGCTTCTTTTCGTACCTGCAGGGCAATGACTTCGCTTCCATTGTATCGAGTGAGGCCGAGGCGTTCCCTGAAACTGTCTCTGACGACTCCGATGTCCCGAATAGTTATGGGTCTGCCCAGCGGGGTTTGCGCCACCACCACCTGGCCGATCTCTTCAGGTCTTGAGAATTCACCGACGGTTCTCAGGGAGTACCGGAACAGGCCTTGCTTGATTGACCCTCCGGGGAGGCTGAGGTTGGCGCTGGCGAGGATTTGGGATACCTTGGGAATGGTCAAGCCGTATTCGCGGAGCTTCTTCGGGTCTAGTTCAACGTGTATTTCCCGTTCCAATCCACCCGTCACGCTCGCTTGCGCCACGCCATCGATTTGTTCCAGTCGTCGTTTTACAAGTGCGCGGGCCGTTTCCTTCAGTTCCACGAGTTCGCCATTTCCATAGGCATCATCGGTCCATCGTGCCGGGGTACCCGACGCATGCTTGAGTCTGTCAATTCCACGAGTCGAAAGCACAACCTTCATAACCGGTTCAGTCGAGGGATCGATTCTGAGAATCGTGGGCCGGCTGGCATCCTGCGGCAGTGTTGGGCGCAGTTGGTCGAGTTTTTCCCGCACGTTAAGGACGGCGAAGTCCATATCCGTTCCCCAGTAGAATTCAACCGTGACCAGCGAAAGCCCTTCCCGTGAGACTGAAAGCACCTTCTTCACGCCGGCAACTGTCCCAATGCCGCTCTCTATGGGCTCGGTGATATTGTCCTCGACTTCCGAGGGGGAGGTGTTGGGATAGGAAGTCTGCACAGTGAGTCGCGGAATCTGCATTGGCGGAAGAAAGTCAACGGGGATCTCACGAAACGCGATCATGCCCAGAAGAACGATCCCCAGGTAGAACATGAGGACCGTTACCGGGCGACGCAGCGAGATTTGCGGCAGATTCATCGAGAACAGCCGGGATGACTAAGGGCAGGTGGAACAGACGACATGGCAAACGAAGAAAATCTCAAAAGTTATCCCGCGAGAGAGATTGCTCTTTCCATGAATCTCGATACACCACCGATGTACCGGTAGTCCATACTACAGGCATAGATGACCTTACCGGGTTTTTGAACAAAAAGCGCAATACCCATAAGAGGAGAAACTCCAAGGGTCTTATGGAGAATGAATGTGGAGTCGATATAACAGCTGGTTGTGATTCTCATTGATTGAGTAAACATTCTTCGTCAATAACATGCTGTGAGTGACCCGGTCATTCCAACACAAATCTAACAACGTCATTTGTTCGTTCCAAGATGTTCTTGGATTGTTCCTCACCCTCATACACTCGCAATTTGTCGTCGGTTTTCCGAATCCCAACAAACAATGACAATGCAACATCCTTCTTCAATTGTAACGGAAAATCAGCAAGCCCGGAGCCAATATTGAGAAACCTGAGACCCTATCTTCCGTAGATAGCGTTCAAACGTCGATTCTCGATATCACTATTTCCCACAATTATGATTGCCACTTTTTTCGCGTTGCGGGTGATTCCTTAGAATCTCAAGTGTTAGCTCAAAGCACACGTGACAGACATCTCTTGATATCAAAAGCAAGCGCTTGTCATCATTGCCCATAGAATTCACCACCCTCTCAATAACGTGTGATTTGACGTCTTCAGGTTCTCCGTATCCGCGCAGGCATCCATACAGAGGAATGGCTAAGAAGGGCCACAACAGCAAAGCGGTCCGACTAAAGAAATCGTTTGACAAATTGGTTCTTTTCATCAATGACCTCATGGGGAAAATTTGTACCGGTGTCCTGAGAAACCGCGTACCGCAGGACGCGTTCCTCGTCAACATGAAATACGTAAGAGTCGGCTTTGTGCTGCCCAATGAAATCTCCTGAAGCGGTGATGTACTTGATGCTCCACTCTGTCTTTTCCCCTTGGCCTCTCTTTGTAACAAATGCGATCCATTTCTGTCTTGGGTAGACACCCATGATGAATTCCGTCGAGGCAATGAATTTCAGTACCGTCGACATATCCGTCGTCTTCGTGCTACCAGAGAGACTTCTCAACTCGACCGGCATACGTATTGTGGTGAAGGTGTCAACATCGGTATCGTACACCAGCATTTGTGACGCGAATGGAAAACACGCAGTCAAGAGACTCCCTTGAGTGCGAATCGGAAGTATTCCCTGAACGACGGTCGAAAGGGGGCTGATATTCAGAGACGCGATAGTAACACCCAAAGGAGTAGCTCCATCGTGTTTTTCAAAACGGTACAGCAGCTGGCGGTCAGGCTCCGTTGCCGTCGTATATAAGGAAGAACAGAAATAGAAAACTCCCCGTATTCGCACGAAAGCGGTAAATTGTGCCAATTCAGGCGAGGTTATTTCGTCGTACCAGATCTCATCGGAGATGGAGTAGGCTATCAACTTTGACAACGTTCGATCTAACACATACAACGTATCGCCAGAAACAGCGAAGTGCGATACCGCATTGTATTCGCCCGGTCCCTTTCCCTTCTTTCCTACGGTTTTTTTGAGTTCAAAGCGAACAAAGAGATATATTTTGCCGCCGTTATCAAGCACGAGAAGGGTGTCACGACCGAGGCTTTCGATATGCTTTATTTCACCGACAGGCGATTGCCCATCTCTTAACACAAATCTTTCAGACGGCGATGTCTTCTCACCGGTGCAGCCCCCGGCGAGCATGACCCACAGGAAAAAGAGTGTTTTCGACATGTGCATCTCATTTGCCCTTCGCTCAAAAGAAGATTGCAGCGGGTGTCAAAACGAAACACCCGCTGCAATCCAAGTACGCAATTAACACGGTCGGCAACCGCTCGCGAAGAGGTCGCTCGCGGGATCGGGATAAGGCCAATTCCCTTCAGGGGTAACGCAGATTCCACATCTCTCGTCCGTCGGCTCTTTCGCGACGGCCACATCGCTCTTCAAGAGCGGAACGATCCCTGCTATCACGAATGTTACGATGCCAATAACAAGCATCGATCTTTTATTTTTCATAGCAATACCATCCTTGTGAAAAAGTTTAACCCCTTGTTGCTTTCCTAAGTATCCCCAGGGGGTGGCCGGAGACCTTTCTATGGAGCGTCTCTTGTTATCTTCCTCAACAAGGAGTGCAGATTTGCGCCCCTGGCTTGGTCACCAAGCGCAACGATACTGCCACTTGGATCAACCAAAAACGATGCTGGCACTGCATTAACCTCAAACAGCCGCGCAATTTCGCCGGCCAATCCCTCTGAAACGATGCTGTTGTACCAAGGCATTTCCCAACCCCTTACCCTTTTTACATGTTCGACCCGCGACGGTAAGTCTAGTGCGACGCACACGACCTCACACCGGTCTCGAATTTCCGGGTACAGTGCGTGCAACGAATCTATCTCAACGAGACAGGGAGCGCACCAGGATGCCCAGAAGTCAATCAGATAGTACCGACCTTTCAGATCTTCACTTGAAATGCTTCCTCCTTCGACGAGATCAATCGTAAATGCCGGGACTTTCCCTCCCGGTCGAATGGCACCGAAATGCTGGTAACGCAATGTTCCTATCCAAGGATCAAGCTCTTTGACGTCTGCATATTCTCGTGCTAGCTTGATGTAGGATTGCCACGAGCGTGTTGTGTCACCATGCAGGAAAGCATTCTCCGCCAATTTGTACAGAGCCATGCCGCGGATAACGCGCTCGGGATTTGTCTCGGCAAACTCTCGCAATATGTTGTTTCTCTCCCTTGGATTGGAGAAGTAGGACACCCCCTCGAAGGCATATGCCCCTCCCACACTCCAGATTTCGTCGTTGGGTTTAACCAACGACAGTACCTGCATACCATATTGTCCGGTGATTTGTTCCCGCTCACCCCAATAGAACGGTTGAACGAGACTCACTGCAGCGAATCGACGAAGAATATCATCGTTAGCCGGGTTTGTCATTATAGAGTATAAGAGTTCCCGGAATGCTGCGATGTGAAAATCCGAACCATGTTTTTGCGATTCTTCCAATTTATAACGATTGTTCAAACCGGCAAATCTCGTGCGCTGCTTTAAAACGCCCTGGGACAAACGGAACAATTCAGTCAGCCAAGAATGATCGGCGTCAAACTTAACCCAAGGAACACTTACCTCGCGATGGAGCTTCATAGAAAGATCCAGCAAGCCATCAGGGCATTCAAACTCCTGAACAAACTCGACTTGGGGATGTCTCCAGATTTTTACGTTCCTCAAAGGAAGAATAGGCGTTATTAGAGGATATCTGTTGATATCAAATATAGCAAACCGGACAACAGTGGTGTCCACACTCCTGCGCAGGCGGAAGGAACCATCGTCGGAGCAAACCAACGTATCAGCATATCGAAAACTGAAAGTGTTCCAGGAACCGACGGCAACGAACGAGGAGAGACTATCAACCTCAACCTCCCCCAAACGAACGTCGCATGTTATCGATGTGTCGAGCGCTGAAAGTATCAGAGGGATTTCGATTCTTTGAGCGAAAGGATAAGTTATAACCAATTTGAATATGCCCGGTGAATTCACCGCGATCGAATAGCTTCCGTTTTCAGACGTCTCAGATTTCGCCAAAGCGCTGGCAGAATAATGGGTAACGCCACCATCCACCATCCGAGCGATTCTCACGTCACACGGAAAGGCGGGATAACCATAGGGGTCACTAACTGTTCCGCGCACGGCGATATTGATTTGGCCCCTACCGGTACTCAGCGTAAGCAGAATAGCCACGGTAAATCGCACAACTACATACTCTCGATTGACCATAGAACGAACATTGCGTATTGTCATCAAATAGCCGTTTTAATGCAAGATGACATCTTCAGTAGCTATTTCCTGTCCTCACTTCTTGTACTCGTTTCGTGACGCCAACAGCAGTGATGGAAACCCATCGTTGTATCGTCTACTTCCACCACCTTCCGAGGTACAGCAACTTCGCCAAGATACGCTCCATCAAATCGCAAAAACGAAAGATTATCAATGCGCAGCAGGTGGTTTCCTTAGTCTAAAGCGGATGACCCTTGGATTCAGAAGGAAACCATCATCCTGAACTGCATCATGCACCAACACATAGAAACAGTCACCTCGCGAAAACACCGGTGCCTCACCGGGGAAAAACGATACCCCCATCTGAATCGGATTCCCCGCGAGATCATACATGTCCACATACTTTGCACTCTTTCCTAAACCTATCTCGCCCGTGATTACCATCAGAATGGACTCATCATACAAGTGCACGGACCAGATATGTGTCCAGGCTGAATGAAATGCTCCGAGACTTTGTGCACTTGCCTGCGGGTTGTGAGTCGGGTTCTCAAACGGTCGAAAATATGAAGGTGCGCTCTCAAAGGAATCTAAGAGGATTCCATCTTCAGAAAAAATCCGAACTTGATACTCATAGGGAGTAATGTGGAAAAGCCTGCCTGATGAATCCGCCACAATGCCCCCACCACGAACTCCGCCGGATTTTGAATACGTTTCGGGTAATGGAGCGAACGCTGTCGTAACAATTCCAAGGGAATCCAATTTATGGACAGTTTTGTCCCTCGGATCCACGCTCGTTGATGCGTACGTATAGAGAACATTATTCCTTCCAATGAGTACGTCATGGACGGTTCCCTTTAGAGACAATTGACGTACGAATCTGCCAGATCGATCGTACTTGTTAATGACCCTTCTTGCCTCGTCCACGAGATAAATGTTGTCATTGCCATCAAAACAGGCCCCATAGGGCGTTTCATACTCACCAGGGCCCCTCCCTTGTCCCCCTATTATTCTCAGAAATGTACCTGAACTATCGAATAGATAAACCGACCTCCCGGGAAAATAGTCAACCACAAGAATTTGGCCGGAGGAACCGATACGAAAAAGAGAATAGCCTATGGGGTTCTCCTTTCGGGTTTCAAGCTGGATGACTCCATCCTCAGCAAACAAATCCTCAAATGACCCTGCGGGTGACTCCAGAACCGGATATCGCTTGATCAACGAGTCCTTGGCCACAATTCCTTGGATGGTTGTCCGCCTCTCATCATTGCTGCACGCGGAAATAAGGTAACCAGCAACTACAATGCACGCAAACAACCGGGGTCCCACGAGTTTCACATTGAAATTCTCCCTAATGCAAGATACGAGAGGACAGAGACAGAAGGAAGCCTGCGTAGAGTAGTAACAAGACTGAAATGAAAACCGGCGAACTTATCTGGAAACCTCTCCACGAGGTGCTTTTGAATGCACCTTTGCTATTCTCCAAACTTTTTGCAAGAATTTCTCAAATTCAAGCGGATACTTTGAATCGATAATCTTGAAATACACAGGATACTACCATCCCTAGCTGTTAGCAAAGCAAACGTTAGCGATTCGGGCAACCCGAAGTGCAACTGCAGGACGCCTGTAGTGTCAATCAGAAGTCCATTTGCGGATTTTTGGATTACCCGATGTATTACCGCATCGTTGGACTTTACCCCGAATTTCGCGCAGTGAGAAAAGCCACAGAATGTGATTGTTCAAATGCCACGGGTGATTTGCGGCCGAGGGCTGAGTGGCGTCGCACGCGGCTGTAGAAGATCTCGATGTACTCAAAGATGCTCGATTGGGCCTCGTCTCTGGTGTGGTACCGATGCCAGAAGACGTGCGCCTTCTTGATCGTTGCGATGAAAGATTCGGCCATCGCATTGTCGTAACAGTTGCCCGTGGAACTCATGCTTTGAAGCATGCCACGTTCCTTAAGGATCGAGCGAACACCGGCATCAACGTATTGCTTGCCCCGATCAGAATGAAAGATCAAGCCTGGAGATACCGCTCTTCGACCGAGAGCCATCGCAAGGGCCTGCAGAACGGCTTCGGCTCTCATGTGCGCTGTCATCGCATAGCCGACCGGCAGCCGGGA
>BQML01000052.1 GCA_022180565.1 Bacteroidia bacterium | reverse complement strand
GTGATTCCATGGTTTACCACAGAGACACTGAGACACGGAGGAATCACGGTCAGAAAAATACCCCGTGTCCCTCTGTGCCTGTCTCCGTGGAAACTCTTCGCTTCACCCAAATGATCAAATGAGGAATCATGAGAACGACACATGTAGTCACAGCACTAAGCGCGATCCTGATCATTGTTGCGTTGATCGGTTGCACGGCTCCTCGGGAGACGATCAGACCCACGGATCCGGTTGAAGCGCTTCGTTTCGACATTGATGCCGTTCTTTCCGATTCGATTTTCATTGCGACTGATGCAGCCGTCAAGGTTGTTTCGCTCGATCGGAATGAAGTTCTCTACGACCGCAACAGCAAAAAGCTTATGCGGCCGGCATCCAACACAAAACTGCTCACCTCAGCGGCGGCCCTCATGATTCTCGGCCTGGACCACAGGTTCTCGACTCTGCTTCTGGCCGACAGTCTTGGACCCGGCGGCACCGTGCATGGGCCCTTGTATTTCAAGGGCCACGGCAATCCGGATCTGACCACGACTGACCTTGACACCATGATCCGGCAGCTGAAGGCCATAGGGATCACGTCAGTTTCCGGGAACATTGTGGCGGACGCCTCGTGGTTCGATGACCTCTATTGGGGAGAGGGATGGATGTGGGATGATGAGCCCTATTCCTACGAAGCCGGTATCTCAGCGTTGTCGGTGAATAAGAACTGTGTCAGGGTGCTGGTCATTGCGGGGAAACAGGCCGATGAACAAGTGCAGGTATTCCTTGATCCGCCGACAGGCTATGTTTCGGTTCTGAACACCGCCCGAACCGTCGCCGACACCGCGATCGTGCCGTTAGAAGTCACGCGTCTGTACAAGGAGCGGCTGAATACCATCGTCGTCTCCGGTGAAATCGTTGCCGGGAGAGATACCGTCAACCGGCTCGTGACGGTATGGCGACCGGAACTCTATGCGGCCACGCTTCTCAAGGAACGGCTTGAAGCCCGCGGAATTTCCGTCCTGGGTCAGCCCACCGTCGGAGTCGCCCTCCCCTGGTCGCGTGAACTTGCATATCATCATTGGCCCATAGACACCATGATTGTCAATCTGAACAAGGCCAGCGATAATCTCTCTGCCGAAAACACGCTGAAAGCCATCAGTGTTGCCCGCGGTGGAATACCCGGTTCTTCCAAATACGGACTTTACCAGGTCAACGAAGCGCTTGCGGGACTGGGGATCGACACGACCAAATACCTCATTGTTGATGGTTCCGGCGTTTCGCACTATAATCTGCTGACCGCCGAAATGCTCGTTCAGCTTCTGACCGCAATGACGCACCAACAGGAAATCTTTCCGCTCTTCTTCAAATCCCTTCCCATCGCAGGAGTTGACGGAACATTGGAAAAGCGTATGCTGGGAACAAGAGCACAGGGAAACCTCCGCGCCAAGACCGGATCCATTGGAGGCGTTTCGAGCCTTTCCGGCTACGTGACCGCCGCGAACGGCGAGCGGCTGGTGTTCTCGATGTTGATGCAGGATTTTATTCTCCCCAACAAGCTGTTTCGGGACGCGCAGGACAAGATCGGCGCGTTGTTGGCAGAATTCAAGCGGTGATCCTGCCAATGACATTCAGAATTCATTTTCCTCCCCCGGTTTTGCATTTTCTCCCACTTTTCCCTACGTTGATGTGCTTATGAAAGCACAACTCTCCCTTCTCGCCCTGGCGTTGGTCCTGAGTGCCTCATGCAACCAAGGGAAGCAATCTCCTCAACGTGAAGCAGGTTCGCAAACGGCGGCAGTGAGTCCCGTACCGCGGTTCGACGCCGAGAATGCCTTCCGCTACCTCGTCAAACAGGTAGAATTCGGTCCGAGGAATCCTGGCTCAGCCGGGTATCGGCAGTGCCTGGCGTTCCTTCAGTCGGAATTGCGCACGTTTGCGGACACGGTTTTTCTTCAAACCTTCCCTTATCGGACATCCCGGGGCGAGCCCTTTCTGGGCACGAACGTGATTGCACGATTCAGACAGAACGACAAACCGGCGATTCTTTTGACTGCGCACTGGGACACACGCCCCTGGGCCGACCAGGATACGGATCCCAAGAACTATGACAGACCGATTCCGGGTGCCAATGACGGAGCGAGCGGGGTTGCGGTACTTTTGGAGATGGCCAGAATTTTCTCCGAAGCGCGGCCGCCGGTGAACCTCGACATTGTGCTGTTCGACGCAGAGGACACCGGCGAGACGGGGAACAGCAAGAGTTTTGCGCTTGGATCGCAGTACTTCGCCAAGAATCTTCCTGCCGGCGCGCAGTATCGATACGCCATCAACTTCGACATGATCGGGGATAAGAGCCTTGAGATCCGAAGAGAAGCGAACTCTGACGCTTATGCGCAGGCGCTCATGGACGCCGTCTTTTCCACGGCCCGGCTGTTGGGTTTTCCCCAGTTCATCAATGAGCCCATGGCGGGCATCTACGACGACCACATGCCGCTCAATGAAGCGAACATCCCGGCGATCGATCTGATAGACTTTGGGTATCCCGACGAATCCCATCGGTACTGGCACACCATGCAGGATACGCCGGACAAATGCAGTCCTGAAAGCCTTTTTGCGGTAGGAACCGTCATTCTCCACGTTCTCTATGGCCAAGGAACACAGCCTCTTTAGTTCGCCCGGAGAGTACAAATCGGGTGCATCGTTCGGAACGCACGAATGGATCCGCATTCTGTTTCCGGGATTCTTTTTTGCCCTTCTGCTGACGCTCTTGGTAAAAACCTTCGTCAGTCGCTATATCGAGTTCTTGCCGGGTCCGTTCGAGGCCGCCTTGCTTTTCCTGGGAGTAATGGTGACATCGGGATTGATGATGTATGCCCGGGAAACGCCGAAGCGCCGAAAAGCCTTTCAGGAGAATCAACCTTCCAAATACCTGAGCGCAAGAGCTCGGACGATGAAAGATATGGAGGTGATGGATGATGATCAGAGCCGGCGATTGTACTTTTATATTCTGAACAATCACATTCCGGCCCTCTTTCACGAAAAGATTTTCTTTTTCGGAACGATTTATTCCATCATGGTACAGGTCCGCAGAACGCTCTTCTGGTTTGCCGTCATCGGCACCGGGGCGATCGGCTTTCAACTCTCCCAAGGCCTCCATTTCATGGATCAACAGGGATTAATCGCCTTCACCCTTGTGGTCTGGATCCTGTACCTTCTGAATATCCGGTACAACAAGGCGGACAGAAAGATGCAGGAGAACTATCAGGACCAGATTTTTTGGCTGCAGATGAACAACGAACTGGTGGAAGCTGTTTTGCGCCGATGGCGTTCCGGTTTGCGCCCATAATCCCCCTTGTTCCATGTCATCCAACCGACGCCGCGCACCGCACCGATGGCTCGAGCTCTCCTTTCAGATTCCTGAACCGCTCCAGGACATCCTCGTTGCCTCGCTGACCCCCCTCGGCTTCTCCGGATTTCTTCAGGATGATCTCACGCTCACGGCCACGCTGCCTTCCCGATTGTGGAGTGCCGGATTGCGCCGCACGTTGGATGAAGTCCTCGCCGGTCTGGAACAACGGAACCCCGGCACCGCCTTCAGTTACAGCAAGAAGTCGGTGCAAGAGAAAAACTGGAACGAGAAATGGGAGCGTTCCGCAGGCGTCATTGAGGCCACCCACAGGATCGTCATCAAGCCCCGGTGGAAAAAACTGCGGAAATCGGACAGCGGAAAGATCATTCTCCATATCGATCCGAAAATGTCCTTTGGCACGGGGCATCATGAAACCACGCGATTGAGCCTCGTTCTCCTCGAGGAACATGTGACTCCGGGGGCACGCGTGCTCGACATGGGATGCGGTACGGCGGTGTTGTCGATCGCGGCGGCCAAACTGGGTGCGCGTTCGACGGTTGCCGTCGACAACGACGAATGGGCGATCGCCAACGCGAAGGAAAACGTGAAACGCAACCGAACTTCGGTGCGCGTCCTGCGATCGCTCCCTTCCAGCAAACCGGGCTCTTTCGACGTCATCCTGAGCAACATCGATCTCCAAACCAATGTACGTCTGCTTCGGACTTTTCACCGGTTGCTTTCTGCCGACGGTACATTGATTCTGTCGGGTCTGCTCTCCCGCGACCTGACGGCGCTGATGGATGCCCTCAAGGGCGTCGGGCTTGCCCCCGTGGAATGCATTGAAGAAAACGAATGGGTGGCTCTTGCTCTCAGGAAAGCCGGTGAGGATTAGTTCAATCGATATCGGGACCAACACGGTCCTCTTGCTCATAGCCGACGTCGGCCGCGACGGGACCATCACGCCGATTGCCCACGGCCATGAAATCGTGCGTCTCGGCAAGGGTGTGGACCGGACAAAGAACATTTCGGCGGAGAGCATCGATCGGCTTCGGACGGTCCTGACGGAGTATGTCGCGGTTTCCCGAAAGCACCATGTGGAAAAAATCGCGGCGTGTGGAACAAGCGCCGTCAGGGAAGCGGAGAACCGTGAAGCGCTCAGGGATTTGGTGAGAAAGGAATTTGGAATCGAGCTCATAGTCCTTTCGGGGAGAGAGGAAGCGGCACTTACCTACCTCGGCGCGGTATCGGACTTTCCTGGCGCTGAACACTACACGGTGATGGACATTGGAGGCGGGAGCACCGAGGTAACGAGCGGAACGGGCACGAACATTCGCACGTCCATCAGTGTGCCCCTCGGTTGCGTCCGTTTGACAGAGCAGTTTCTGACAAGTGCCCCGCCTTCGCGAGAGACCCTGGAGCGGGTGAGGAACGTCATTCTCCGGGAACTGGAACCGGTGAGGGGATTCTCAGATGAATCCACGTTGGTGGGAGTAGCGGGAACCGTCACAACGCTCGCGGCTCTGGATCTTCAGCTGTCCGAGTATGACCCCTTGAAAGTGAGCGGACATAGACTGTCCATCCGAGTCATTGACGAAGTGTTCGCTCTTCTTTCACAAAAAACGGTCGACGAGATCCGGCACATTCCTCAGATCCACCCCGAGCGGGCAGATATCTTGCTTGCAGGCGTGCTGATCCTCCGAGAGGTTATGAAGACATTCGGATGGAGGGAGATCACGGCAAGCGACAGAGGGTTGAGATACGGATTGGCAATGAGGGAAGCGGGGGAATAAGTAAAAAATTCTAAATCAGAAATCCGAAATTCGAAACAATGTTCTCGAATTCTCACACTTTGAATCGATTCGAATTTCGTATTTCGTATTTCGAATTTGTTTCGAATTTCGAATTTCGAATTTTCTATCGTTTCTTCATTGCCCGCACAACTTCCTCGAGCGCCTTTGCCGCTGTTTCAATTTCCTCCGACGTCGTCAGTCTTCCCAGCGAAAACCTGATAGTGGCGCGTGCGGTCGCTTCCGGCCGCCCCATCGCGAGCAAGACATGAGACGGCTCCAGGGTGCCCGACGTGCACGCCGAGCCGCTGGTGACCGCCACGCCCCTGAGATCCATTCCGATTATCAGCGCTTCTCCATCGATCCCCGTTCTGTCGAAAGAAACGCTGAGAATATGCGGAATGCTCTTCTCGGGATGTCCGTTGAACACGATTCCTCGATGGCCGGCGAGTTTCTCCCGGAGTTCATGACGGAGTTTTCGGATGTGTATGGAGTCCCGTTCTGCGAATTCCACGGCGATCCGGGCCGCTTGGGCGAATCCCACCGCGAGCGCCACGCTTTCCGTCCCGGCCCTTCGATTCCCTTCCTGCCCTCCTCCCGTTACCAGAGGTTCCACAATGGTCCCCTTCTTGATGTACAGCGCTCCGATACCTTTTGGCCCGTAGATTTTGTGAGCCGAAAGTGTCAAGAGATCCGCCCCAAGGTCCTCGACATTGACCGGAATCTTTCCGAACGATTGAACGGCGTCCGTGTGGAACAAGGCCCCGACAGCGTGAGCGATATCGGCCGCTTCACGAACCGGTTCAATGGTTCCCACTTCGTTGTTCACATGCATGACGGAGATCAGAGCAGTTCGGTCGTTTGCCAGTGAGCGGAGGTGATCTAGGTCGACGGTTCCGGTTTCATCCACCCGCGCACAGTTTACCTCGAAACCCTTTGTCCGAAGGTCAAGCGCGGTATCCAGGACGGCATGGTGTTCCACGGCGCTGACAATGATATGGTTTCGGCCCTTTTTCGCCTGCGCCATGCCTGCCCCGCGGACAGCATAGTTATCGGATTCCGTTCCTCCGCTGGTAAACACCAAGGCCTCGTAGGGAGCATTGATGCATCGTGCAATTGTTTCGCGGCTCTCCTCCAGCGCCGCCCGCGCTTTCCTCCCGAAAGCATGAATCGAGGATGCATTTCCAAAGTTCTCGCGGAAATACGGAACCATCGCTTCGAAGACGCGGTCATCAAGCGGGGTTGTGGCGGAGTAATCCAGGTAGACGGGCCTCATGCCGACAATATACGACCAAAAGAAGACGATTGGTAGGAGGAGAGCGGAGACGGGTCTACCACCTTCCCCGCCGTTCCCTTTGCATCTGGCGCATGATCTCGCGGAGATTCTGCAGAAAATTCCGTTCAAAAATCACATACTCCGCCATTTGCTTCGGCGTGAGAATTGCGGAGAGGTCGTCAAAGTATTTTCCCCTGATTTCCACAGCCGGATCGGCCAGCGACCTCAGCTCACTCAGCACTTTCCTGAACTCCGCTTCGCCCGCATTTCGCCGCCGCAATACCTGCAACTCGTCGATGAGCTCATTGCGCTTCCTGTTCAGATCCTTCAGTTCTTCCTGATAACTGTTATACCGGGCAAAAAAGCGGATGGACGTCTGCTCGTCCATCTGCAGTTTCTCCATCAGCTGTACCTTTTTGAACTGTTCAATGCGTTCTGCGGCGGGACCGCGCATCATGGGGAGTTGATCCTGAGCAAAAGCGGTCATACAACCGAAAACGACTATGGTCAACACATGTGCGGCATGATTCATAGGAGTGTCCTCGTTTCCAACTGACGGAGAATAGTCTCCACCTCTTCCTGGTTCAGATCCTCCACGGTTCCAAGTTCCTGCAATACATTCTCATCCAGAATCAGGTTCAGTACGCCGTTTGAGAGGTCCAGTCCGGCCACCGTTCCATTGATCGGGTCATCCGGCCAGGTCACGGGTACGGCGGATGTCTGGAGTGCATCGAAATAAGCATCCGCCAGGTCATCGGCTTCAAGCTCACGAGTCAGGGCGGCGAGATCCGGCGTTTCCCGGGTCGTGAGGGGAATTGCCGTGAGGAGACCAGCCACCAGAATCGCCGCCGCAAGAGGTGCCGCCCATTGCGGCCATCGCAGATCGAGCAACCTGCCCAATCCCCGCGGCCGATCGATCCTCTGACGAAGGCGCGGAAGAATTGTGCCGAAGTATCCCTCGGGTACACCCGAATCCCTATTCCGCTCAAGAACGGCGATCGTCTCCTGGAGAGACGCCAGCTTCTCCCTGCACAACGGACAGGAATCCAGGTGAGTCTGAACTTCATTCTGTTCCGTATCGTTAAGGCCGCCGGCCAGAAAATCCGTCAGAGTCTGCTCGATATGGTCATGGCCCCTGGACACGTTTTACATACTCCTCGATTTTTCGCATCGCATGAAAGAAATTCGCCTTCAGTCCGCCTACCGATGTGTTCAGAATATCCGCAATTTCTTCGTACGAGAGTTGATCATAAAACCTCAATATAAACACTGTTCGCTGTTTTTCCGGAAGGCGCCTGATGGCCTCTTCCACGAGAGCTTTTTCCTCCCTGCGTTCATACTGCTCATCCGGTCTGTCCGATTCCGGGCCGGTCTCTGTCGTCAGTTCGTCGATCCCCAGAAACTCCCTCGCCCGTTGTTTTCGCAGGACGTTGAGCGCGGTGTTCACCGTGATGCGATAGAGCCATGTAAAAACGCCGGAGTCGCTCCGGAACGTCTTCAGCCCCTTGTAGGCCTTCAGGAAGCTCTGCTGGACGACCTCGTCGGCTTCGTCATGGTCCTGAAGAAACCTTCGGGCAGTCCAGTAGATCTTTTCCTTGTACCGGAGCACCAATTCGTTAAATGCCGCTTCATCGCCCTTTTGGAACCGCTCAACGAGCTCAAGGTCATTCATCAGGGGATTGAACTACACTGGTTAGACACAAAAAACCCCCGGCGGGTTTAGCCTCTACGCCATTCTCCTCGCAACCATTAATGTCAAATCATCCGATTGGGGCTCGGATCCGACGAATTTCTGGATATCCTCGACGATGGTCTTTCGGAGTGCCGGGATTTCCAGCTTCATATTCCTGGCGATGCAGTCGATAAATCGCTCCTCACCATACTCTTCGTATTTCTGGTTCATCGCCTCCGTCACACCATCGCTGTAGAGAACGAGGACGTTTTCCGGGTCGACGGGGACGATTTCGGTCTTGTACTCGACCTGATCGAACATTCCCAAGGGCAGTCCCCCGACGTTGAGTTTTGCGACTTCGGGATTGCCGGATTTGAAGAGGTAGGGAAAATTGTGTCCTGCGTTCACATACATCAGTTGATGCCGTCGGGTGTTGAGAATCGAAATGAAGAACGTGATGTATCGTTCTGACGGTGTGTTTTTGTACACGATGGCGTTAAGCTTTTGCACAAGATCGGCCAGCGAGATGCTTGTCTGGATATAGGCATAGAGGGCCGCGTTCAGAGTGGACACCAACAAGGAAGCGGGGATCCCTTTTCCGGACACGTCGGCCACAACGAGCACAACGTTCTCATCATCGATTGGAATCACGTCGTAGTAATCCCCTCCAATCGTTTTGGAGGGAATGGCAATCGCATCGATCTGATATCCTTTGATGGCCGGCAATTCCTTGGGGAGGAGTTTGTTTTGGATCTCCGCCGCGATCTCAAGCTCGCGCTGAACGCGTTCTTGTTCCAGTCTGGTCTGAAGCAGATATGCATTTTCGATCGCCAGCGCAACGTGGTCAGAAAACGCCGCGAGGAACTGCTCGTCTTCCTTGTCAAAGACACCGTTGTGTTTGTTGATAATCTGGAAGACGCCGATGATCTTCCGCTCACGGTTCAACATCGGCATGCAGAGCATCGTTTTTGTCACGTAGCCGGTTCGGACATCGAAGGCCGAGAAGAAGCGTTTGTCTTTCCAGGCATCCTCAAGATTGACGGTCTCCCCGGTTTCCGCAACAGACCCGGCGATCCCGGTTCCGAGCGGAAGCCGGATATCCACGAGTTCTTTGCCTTTGAGAACGCGGGACCAGAGTTCCTTGCGTTCTTGGTCAATCAGGTAGATCGTTCCGCGATCGGCGTTGAGGTTTTTTGTGGCGAGATTGAGAATAACCTTGAGGAGTTCATCAAGATCGAGGGTGGTGTTGAGCAGTTTCGAAGCCTCGATCAGAGATTCGAGCCGGTGAATATAGCTACGGTCGGTTGCCGGCAGTCGTTTGCGGCCTTTTGCAGACATGAGGTAGGAAGTATACAAGGATTTCAAATAGCATGCAAAGGCTGGCGGAGAAAACCTTCCTCCGTGCCTCCGTGGTAAATCTGTGCTTTCACCACAGAGACACAGAGACACGGAGAAATCACGGTCAGTAAAAATACCCTCTGTGTCCCTCCGTGCCTCCGTGTCTCCGTGGTAAATCTGTGCTTTCACCACAGAGACACAGAGACACGGAGAAATCACGGTCAAGAAAAAACACCCTCTGTGTCCCTCCGTGCCTCCGTGGTAAATCTGTGCTTTCACCACGGAGACACAGAGACACCTCTCAGCATATTTCTTTGTACCTTTGCGATAGTTCAACGGGCTCTACAAGACCATTCGCTTGATCCCATCGCGTATCAAAGGGACATTGAAATTTACAAGATACCCGAGCCTTCTCCCGGAAAGCTTGAGGTAAGTAAGCAGCTGTGCCTCAAATACGGGGTGCATGATCTCAACGGCCTTGAGTTCAACAATGACTTCGCCTTCCACAAGAAGATCTACTCTGTACCCGCCCTCAAGCGTTATTCCTTTGTATACAACCGGCAGCGGTTGTTGTGACTGCACCTGCAAGCCCCGTGATTTGAGTTCCTCCGTTAGACAAAGCGAGTAAACCGACTCTAAGAGCCCAGGCCCGAGCGTGGAATGCACAGCATAAGAGGCCTCCACGATGGCCGTCCCGATTTCATTCAGCCTGACTGGAATCGGAAGGAATTCCCCCATT
>BQML01000051.1 GCA_022180565.1 Bacteroidia bacterium | reverse complement strand
TGACGCACTGGACAATGCCGGTCCCGTCACGAAGAAGGACAAACCGGATTTTGCCGCTCGATCGTTTGTTGTACACCCACCCTTGAAGCTGGCCGTCCTTCCCTAGCTGCTGTTGGAGCTCTTCTACGTACGCTCGGGTCATTCGCGGTCAGTTGGAGTCAAAGAGAAGTCGGAAACCGATTTGCAAATGGCCTCAATATATCAAACAAAGGCCAGAGGTTCAAACGAAATCGCCGGAAGTTAGGAATGTTTGTCTTCAGGGATATCCGTGTACCTTGCATCCCTGACATCCTTGTACACCGGGGGATGTTTCTCGTCGGGACGGGGAGACTGAGGCTGGTGGGGAGTTCGCGCGGACGAACCCAGAAACGTTGTCACGACCCTGGAAACAAACCGGATCAGGACCATGACGATCAGCGTCCAGAGGAGAATGCGAAGCAACACCGTTATCGTTCCCTGGCGGCAGGACTGTAGTACTCGACCGGGGCGCGGTTCGGGCGGAGGATCTGCTGGAGCAGGTCTTCAAAGTCCTGCGGGTTGTTCACAAAATCGATCTCCGTCGATTTCACAATCAAGAGCGGAGATGCCTTGTAGCGAAAGAAGAAATAGTTGTACGCCTCGTTCAGCTCACGGATGTACTCTTCCGTGATATGCTCCTCGTATTCCCGGGCCCTGTGGCGAATGTTGCTCATGAGCCGTTCAACGCCGGATTGGAGATAGACAACAAGATCGGGCACGGGAATGTTCTTTTCAATAGCGCCCAGGACGGCTTCATACAACTTCAATTCGTCGTCCTGCAATGTCAGATACGCGAAGATCTTGTCCTTCTCAAAAATGTAATCCGACACGACATGCTTGTGAAACAAATCAGCCTGAAACAGCTCCTGTTGTTGTCTGAAACGGCTCAATAAAAAGAAGATCTGGGTTTGAAATGCGTAGTGTTCCGGATCTTCATAGAACTTCGGCAGAAACGGATTCTCCTCGAACCGTTCCAATACAAGCTTTCCTCCGAGCCTCTCGGCAAGCATCGTGGCGAGCGTCGTCTTCCCCGCACCGATGACGCCTTCGATGGCGATATGCCGAAGTTCCTCATTTCCTGCGTGCAAGTGTTTGCTCCTGTTCGTGAGTGATCAATGCACAGGACGTACGCACAACCGTTCCACGATCCGGGCATTCCTCCAGAAGAACTCTGACGGCTTTTCCGGACCTGGGATCCACAACATCCGGAGCAATTTCGGCCAGCGGCTCAAGCACGAACCGCCGTTCCGCGAGTCCGGGGTGCGGAATCACCAGGGAACGTGTTTCCATGAGGGCGGAGCCGTACAGCAAAAGGTCAATATCGATCTCTCGTGGACCCCACCGGATGGACGGCGTCCGGCCGACAAGCGATTCAATCATCCTGATTTCCGCATGCAATGCTGCCGGTTCCAGATCGGTCAGGATCTCGACCACTGCATTCAAGAAATCCCCCTGATCCCTGAAGCCGTAAGGGCTTGTTTCGTATATCCCCGACCATGCCTTCGTCTCCGCGCCATGGACTGAGGCCAGTCTCGCAAAAGCTTCCTGCAAGAAGTGAAGCCTGTCCCCCTTGTTGGAACCAAGGCCGAGAAACACGCGTGGCATGGCTTAGCGTGAACGGGTCATTTCGACTTCCACTGTGTCGATAACCCCTTTGACGGGGGCGTTCGGCTTCCTCACGCGAACGGTTACCCGTTTGACCTGTTTGAATCTCCCAAAGAGTCCCCGGATGATAGCGTTCCCGAGCGCCTCGAGGAGAAAGTATTTCTTCCCCAGAACCGATGAACGGACACAGTCGTACACTTTCTCATAATCAACCGTATCCCGCAGGTGATCCGACGTCGCGCCTTTCCTCAGGTCTGTGTACAAGTCCACATCGACCTCAAATCGCCCCCCCAGATTTTGCTCGTCCGAAAGCACCCCGTGGTAAGCATAAAACACCGCGTTCTTTATGCGAATGACGTCGAGAGAGGGTTGAGGCCGGGGGGGCACGGGATTCCTGTCAAATCAGCGGTGAGTGCATTCCATCGAATATATCGAACGGGGGGACGAAAGGCAACTGGCGGAAATTCGAAATCAGAATATCAAGACGCCTCCGCCCTTCTGATCAACCCCACAGCATTCCTCAGTCGCCGTACGACTGTCTCCTTCCCCAAGAGTTCCATCATCTCGAAGAGGCCCGGACCAACCACCTTTCCGGAAAGAGCGAGGCGCGCAGGGTGGATCAACTTCCCCGCACCGACCATCAGTTCCTCTGCAAGACCCCGCAGGATCTCCTCAATCACCTGATGTGTGAACGGCGAGGCGGACTCCAGACGGTCCGCCAGCAACGCCAGAGCGTTTGCCGCCTCATCGCTCCAGTGCTTCTTCACTCCTTTTTCATCGAACATCTCCGGATCGCGGAAAAAATAGCCGGCGAAATCCGCAAAATCCGGAAGGAGGGTGATGCGTTCCTTCATCAGCTTCACGACGGAGACGAGGTACCGATACTCAATGTCTTTCAACCCGGCCGCCTCAAGGATCGGGACAGCAAGGTCCGCGATCTCCTCGTCCGTTTTGAGCCGCAGATGCTGTTGATTCATCCAATTCAGCTTCTCAATGTTGAACACAGCACCCGATTTGCCGACGCGTTCCAGCGAGAATTCCTGAATTAACTGCTCCAGTGTGAAGATCTCGCGTTCGTCGCCGGGATTCCAACCCAGA
>BQML01000050.1 GCA_022180565.1 Bacteroidia bacterium | reverse complement strand
ATGGATAGAGAAAGATGGAATGGGGGAATGATGGAAGATGGAATGATGGAATGATGGAGGATGGAATGATGGAATGATGGAGGAATGAATGATGGAATGATTGAAGATGGAATGATGGAATGATGGAAGATGGAATGATGGAATGATGGAAGATAGAATGATGGAATGATGGAAGATAGAATGATGGAATGATGGAATAACAACCTTTGGGGGGGTATGACCAAACGATATAATGTCAATCGGGGGTACATGAAGCTGGATGTTTGGAAAGAGTCTGTGGAACTCTTTCACGAAGTGTACGTTGCCCTTAAACAGATACCTGATCTCGATTTCCGTCTTAGGTCACAGATCAATGATGCAATTCAATCCGTTTCAGCTAACATAGCTGAAGGTTACTGCCGGAGAACGATCAACGAGTACTTGCAATATCTGAATATTGCCCTTGGGTCTTTGGGAGAGGGCCTCACACGACTCATCGGACTTACTTCAGTCAACTTGCTAAGCCAGGAGGTTTTCGAGATCATCGATAAGAAGCATTACTCCGTCGAAAACAAGCTCGTGGCTCTGGTAAGGTCTTTGCAAGCGAAACGTCGAGAGCGGACGTGGGAAGAAGAGTTTCGATCATGACGACTGCATCAAAGCCACATTTTCCAACATTCCACCATTCCAGTATTCCTGCACATGTTTAACTCTGTTGTCACCGGTGGCGCCGGCTTTCTCGGTTCTCACCTTTGCGACCGGTTGCTCGCGGAGGGTCATCGTGTCCTCTGCATCGACAACCTCATCACCGGCAAAACCGCCAACATCGCCCAGCACGCAGGCAATCCCGATTTTCTCTTCATTCAGCACGACGTCACGAACTACCTCTTTGTCGACGGTCCGGTGGACTACGTTTGGCACTTTGCCTCGCCGGCAAGTCCGATTGATTACCTGAAGCTTCCGATCCAGACCCTCAAGGTCGGCTCGCTCGGCACGCATAAAGCGCTCGGCCTTGCGAAGGCTAAGGGAGCCCGCTTTCTGCTGGCTTCGACATCGGAGGTCTATGGCGACCCGCTTGTCCATCCTCAGCCCGAATCGTACTGGGGAAACGTGAATCCTGTTGGCCCCCGCGGGGTGTACGACGAGGCCAAACGGTTTGCCGAAGCCATGACGATGGCGTACCACCGGTATCACAAGGTCGAAACGCGTATCGTCCGCATCTTCAACACCTACGGCGAGCGGATGCGCATCGAAGACGGGCGAGCCATTCCGGCGTTCATGTCTCAGGCCCTCCGCGGTGAGCCGGTCACCGTGTTTGGTGACGGCAGTCAAACCCGCAGTGTGTGCTATGTACTAGATTTGATCGATGGCATTTTCAAGCTAATGATGTCCGACTACTCCGATCCCGTAAACATCGGCAATCCCGATGAGATTACCATGCTTCAGTTGGCGAAGGAAATCGTGGAGCTGACGGGAAGCACGAGCAAGATCGTCTTCAAGGAGCTTCCGCAGGACGATCCGAAAGTGCGTCAGCCGGATATTTCTCTGGCAAGGAAGGTTCTTGGTTGGTCGGCAAAGGTGCCGCGGAAGGAGGGATTGAAGAAAACGATGGAGTACTTCAGGAAAGAGCTGGGAGTGAACGCCCGCCCGACCGAACGATAGCGAGATCATGTGCGGTCGTTCGGGCGGGGTGTCCGGCCCGTCCGACCTGAACGTGATTGATCCCTACCAGGGTCGTTCGCCAACCCAACCGCGGTCACGGGGCCGGGTGAACGGTTGCGGAAGAGACGGATGAACAGAAGAGACGTGAAAGCTTGCTCGCTCCGATCCGATCACAGTTCGCCGTGCTCAAAATCGGAATTGACATCGTTCCCTGAATTTTGCATCTTGCAAACCGACGTACGCCGATTCGCATGACATCATTATCCTCCCAATCGCACGCCGTCCAAATCCCGAGCTCTCCTGAAGCAGTTTCTGCCCGCCTTTCCGTCCCGGTCGTCGACGTTCTTGGCGTCAAGGTGGGTGCTCTTGACCGGCAAGCTCTGATTGAAACGGTGAGAAGGCTTGTCCGGCAGAGGATCAGAGGCTGGATCAGTTATGTGAACATCGACGCGGTCAATCAGGCCATCGCAGCCCCCTGGCTCAGGGAGTTCATCAACGCCTCGCTTTTTACGTACTGTGACGGCATGGGTGTTCTTCTTGGCGCCCGCATGCTGGGCGAGCGCATTCCCGAACGTATAACGCTGGCTGATTGTATGGACGAGCTTTGTAGAATGCTGGAAAAGGAGAATGCGCGGGTGTTCCTCCTCGGCGGGTCGGATGAAACCGTCGCGAAGGCTGTGGACGCCCTGGGCCGGCGCTTTCCCGGATTGTCGATTTGCGGATACTCGCATGGATTTTTTGATCTGAGCAATGGTATCGACATTCAACGGAAGATCA
The DNA here is from genome assembly GCA_022180565.1 of Bacteroidia bacterium. Classification (GTDB taxonomy): domain Bacteria; phylum Bacteroidota; class Ignavibacteria; order UBA10030; family UBA10030; genus JACQPU01. Next base: position 10,034 of record BQML01000050.1, on the reverse strand, counting down.
ACGCGGTAAAACCCGACATCGTTTTTGTGGGGATGGGGATGCCGCGGCAGGAAGCGTGGATCAGGAAGAACTGGAAAAATCTCGATGCGACCCTGTTCTGGTCCGCCGGCGCGCTGTTCGAATTCCTCGCCGGATCCCGCAAGCGCTGTCCGCAATGGATGGCGAAATCAGGATTCGAATGGCTCTACAGGCTGGCCCAGGAACCGCGGAGGTTGTGGCGGAGATACATTGTCGGGAATCCACAATTCCTGCTTCGAATCTTGAAACTTCGTCTTGAACAAGGCGGCCCCGGGGATCCCTCCAATGTGTCATGAGCCTCCCGCGTCCAAGCAGGCTTTCCTGGCTGTTGAATCGGGCGATGCTGTTGGATCTCTGGAGGTCGCTGGGGAGATTCCTCAAAGCCCCTCTCGATAGTGTTGCCTTCCGCATCCTGCGGCTCCTCTTTTCGCAGGTCCGTACCCCTGCTCAAACCCTCCTCCTTCTTCGTCTGGATGGCATCGGCGACCTCCTCTTCTTCGCGAGATATCTCGAATCTCTTCGACAGGCGTTTTCCGGATATAAAGTAATCCTAGTTTGCCGTGAAGAAGTTGCAGAACTTGCCGAACAACTTAACGGTTTTGATGCAGTCCTCCCCCTTAAGGCAAGAAAATACCAATGGAATTATGCTTACCGTGTCAGCTTCCTTTCCCGCCTCCGTAGCAACCGGCCGCATATGACAATCTACCTGAGCTACCACCGGCGCCACATTGGCGATGAGATCGCTCTGCTCTCAGGCGCTCCGACCGTCGTGGCGTTCAACGGAAATACGGAAATCATAAGGGCCGGGACAAAATCACGAAACGACAAATATTATACCGCGTTGGTGGACGTTCCAGACCACGTTCCGGAGCAAATGCGTTACGTTCGATTGGCGGAGTTTCTTGGAGTGCCCTTGTATGCATCAAACGTGTGGTCAACCTCGCGTCAGGCAAACCCAAAACAGGTTGCCGTCATCGCACCGGGTTCAACGTCTTCCATGCGCAGATGGCCGGCACACCGATTTGCCGAAGTAGCGGATACAGTAGCAGGTACATTCGGCTTCAAGATAGTGCTCTGCGGTGATGGTAGTCAGGGCAAACTTCTCAGAAAAGTGTCGTCCTTGATGTCTTGGCCCCGAGAGCTGATGGAAGGGGCTCCGATGCGAGAAGTTGTCGACCTCATCGGCTCAAGTCGCCTCTTGATCGGCAATGATTCAGGTTTGCTCCATGTCGCCGGGGTTCTCAACACTCCGGCGGTTGGGATCGTGGGCGGTGGACATTTCAGTCGTTATTTTCCTTACGGCAGAATGAAGGTCGTCACAAATCCCCTCGATTGTTTTGAATGCAATTGGAAATGTCGATACCGGCGGCCATATTGTGTCACGGACATCTCGACGGAGAGTGTGGTGGCGGCTGTTTACGATGTTCTCGCAGAACAATGACGGCGGGAGTGGATGAACGTTCTCCTCATCACCGATGATTTGTTTCCGGGTGGCGTCCAGCGCCATGTAACGGACCTGGCGAATCGATTGTCGGAACGCGGGCATCATGTTGCCGTCGCGGCTGCTGAGGGACCGTTTCGAGGAAGGTTGGGCCACGAGGTCCAATTCTTTCATGTTCCCCTGGCGCGTCAGGGCCGGCGAACGCTATGGAGCGCAGTCCGCGCCGCAATAACGCTGATGAGAATTGTCAGGGTCGGCAATTTCGACATTGTTCACACTCATATGCGCTATTCTGATGTGTTTGGACGGGCATGTGCATTGCTTGCAGGAATCGGTCATGTCTCAACGTGTCATTCCATGTTTGTCAATCACCGGTGGATCTCGGTCTTCGGAAACGAAACGATCGCTCCGACGCGCGCGGTGAAAGAAATGCTACTTACATCGTACGGAAAACACCCTGATTCGGTCACGGTCATCTACAACGATCCCCAGCCGATGGAGAAGATTTCTTCCGAGCGTCGGCGAGAGCTGAAGAAGACGTACGGCATTGGGACGCAAACCGTGTTGTTTAGTGTCAGCCGGTTCGCTCCCGAAAAGGATATCGGAACCGCGCTCCGGGGACTGAAGATCCTCAAGCAACGGGGTGTTGAAAACGTGAAGTATCTCTTGGTGGGCCACGGTGAACTCCATGGGTCGGTTCTCGACATGATCAAGGCCTACGGGCTCGAAGACTGGGTTCACGTCCTTCCGGCAACCTCCGATGTCGGCGCGGTGATGAGCATAGGTGATGTTGGTATTCTTTCTTCTCGAACCGAGGGCGGAATTCCCTATGTTGTGCTCGAAGCAGCTTCCCTGGGGAAGACGGTTGTCGCCACTGCCACCTCCGGAGCAATGGAGTTCATTCATCATGATCACAACGGCATGCTGTATCCCGTTGGCGATGCAGAAAAACTTGCGGACTGCGTCCAGCAACTGATTCGGAACAAATCGCTGAAAAAAACATTGGGCCGTCAGGCACTGGTGAGGTATCGTCAATTCCATTTGAAGAACCGGTCCATCGAGCATATTCTTGCCGTTTACGAGAAACTCCAAAACCGTGGCAAAAGGTAGAGGACCCGCCATGCGCTTTGTCCGAAGCCTCAGCCTGGTCTTATTCTTCATCAGCTCTCACGCTCTCGGTCAGGGCAAGGCGACGGTTGTTTCGACATCCTCAGACGGCCTCGTTATCGAGTATTCCCCCGCATCATACCGGCCGAGCATTGTCTCGATTCACGGCGCTTCGCATGTCTATTTCGCCGAGTCTGAAACGGCATTGCCCATCGGCGCTGCAGCTCTCCCACAGGAATCGTTCATGGTCGGAATTCCGCCGAAAGGATCCCTCAAACTCGAGCTGCTCGATGTACGATTAGAAAAAAATCCCTCTTTGCCTCCGGCCCCTGTCGCATCCATGGAATTGGCTGAAGGGGAGCAGAAAGTGATTGTGAGGAAGTTTGAGGGGGAATTGTATGGTAGAATGGAAGCACCAAGACCGGTCGAGCTTGCGGGGATCCATTGGTTCAGGGATCAGCGCGTTGCAGTCATCCGGATCAATCCGTTGGCATACGAGACTACCGGGCAATTGACAAAGTACCATTCTCTCACGATAAGGTTGACATTCGAGGATCCGACGGCCGCGGGAGGTACCTCCGCAGACCCGCTCTTCGAGCCAGTCTATCAGAGTCTTGTCGTGAACTACGCTCAAGCCCTGCCATGGCGAAGATCGGCCGTGTCGTCTTTAGAACTCCCATCTACTCCAACCCTTTCTTCTTATTGGTTTGTACCGGGCACGGAGTACCTCAAGATCAAGGTCGCGCGCGAGGGGGTTTTCCGGATTCCCTTTGAAACTGTTCAATCATTGGTCCCCCCCTCAAGTGATCCCCGGACATTTGATCTGTTCTACAAAGGGACTAAAGTCCCCATAAGGATAATAGGGGAGAGTGATGGGGTTTTCGCGGCAGGAGACACCATCGAATTCTGGGGGACATCTCTCCAGGACAGTCTTGGAAATGCCGATGAGTACAGTGACACGAGCACATACTGGCTAAGTTTTTCGGGGACAGGTTCGTCACGCACGGCTTTTGTTCAACCTCAGCAGGTGACGCCGGACGTCATCATCACCAGATCGAACCAGACTCTTCGTGCGGAGAAGGACAGTTTTTACTATTTCGGCGATTTCGGTCTTCCAACCAACAATCAAACGGAAAAAGTTGCCGGAGAAGGGTGGTATTGGCGAAGACTCTTGGCAGGGCAAAGCACCACGATCATCGTGACGTCAAAAAACTTCTACAGAACTGGGAATCCGACTTTTGTCGTCCGGGGAAGGCTCCATAGCCCCGTGGTACAGCAAAGCACTCCCAACCACGAGGTTGAGATCAGCCTCAACGGAACCCCGCTCGGAACGATTCAGTTTCCCGGGAACTCAGATACCGTGTTTGCCTTGCCGGCACCTTCAAACCTCTTTTTGGAAGGCGCGAATACTATTCGCGTCCGGTCAATCCCGACCGGCGCCAGCGTGAACGAAGTGTTCCTGGATTGGGTGGAGGCGGCGGTGATGAAGAACCTGGTAGCTGATGGAGACACATTGCTTGTCGTTCCGAGTGAAGGCGCACCCGGTCAAGTCGCTCAGTTTCAGATTTCAGGGTTCTCAGGACCAGATATCTCCATTTATCGCGTGAGTGCGTTGGGCGGCTTGGAGAAGAGGCTGGAGGGAGCAATTTCGGGGGGTGCGGGCAATGTCTCCGTCACGTATGACGACACGCTGCTCGCGGGCCGCGCATACTTTGTTTCGACGGAATCAGGCAAAAACAGTCCCGCACATATTACAAAGAAAGCCTTTCAGAATCTTCGTTCAAATACTCTGGGCGCAGACTATCTCGTCATTTCGGGTGGGGAACTGCTGACGCAAGCATTGCGACTGGCTCAGTATCGAGGTCAGCAGGCCGGGTTTAGGACACTCGTCGTTGATGTCGAGGACATTTATGATGAATTCAATGGGGGACACGTGAGCCCGGAGGCAATCCGTGATTTTCTGCTGGCGGCCGATTCCCTCTGGGTTCCGCCCAAGCCGTCCTACGTTGTTCTCTTCGGAGATGCGAATTGGGATTACAAGGATAACCTGGGTACCGGCAAAAACAATATCGTCCCGTCCTATGGAAACCCCGCTTCGGACAGCTGGTTTGTCGAGTATCCCTCGACTCCGTTTCTTCCCCAGAAAAACATCGGCCGAATCCCCGTCAGGACCTTCGCTGCCGCGAAAGCCTTCGTTGATATGGTCCTTGCGTATGAGACGGAACCCCTGTCGATGTGGAATAAAACTTTCATGTTCATGGCTTCGGGGTTTAATTCGACCGAGACTGCACGATTTCAGTTTTTTTCCGACGGATTGATTGATTCACTCACAGCGAATCCGATCGCAGGGAGGGCATCACGACTCTACAAAACGGTCACCAATGTTGTTGAATTCGAACAGACAGCGGAAGTCAAAAGGATGCTTGACGAGGGGGCTGTGTGGATTAACTTCTATGGTCACGCAGGAACCGAACTCTGGGGAAATGGCATCAGCAGTGCGGCTCAATTGAAGAACAGAGAGGGAAAGAGGCATCTTGTGTCCGATATCAGTTGCAGCACCGTGCGATTTGCAGAGCCGCTGACCGATTCCTTTTCTGAACGATTGCTCGCGGCCGACGAAGGAGGGGCGGTGGGATATCTCGGGAGCAGCGGTTTCGGGTACGAATCCCCCCTTCGAACACTGGCCCAGCGGATCTTCGAGGGCGTCTCGCGGGATACGATTCGCGAAACGGGAATCCTCGTTCTCAATGCGAAGACACATCTGTGGCAGGTGTCCTCCGGAAGCATGCTCTCGCGGCAAGCATTGAGGCAGTTCTCATTCCTCGGCGACCCGGCGATGCAGCTAAGAATCGGACGGAAGCCCGATTTCGCGGTTGTTCCGGGAACCATTGTGACGGAGCCGAAGAGTCCCAGTGAGGCGGACCAGACGGTTTCTGTGGCGGTCCCCATCTTAAACTTCGGCCTCGCCGGTGTGGATTCTCTGACGATTCGATGGACCCATTCCCGTGAAGGAGGCCCCCCCGAAGTCTATGACCGGCGCATCTTCGCTCCCCGGTTGGCGGACACGGTCCGGCTGACGGTTCCGGGATTGCGACGCGGCGGTGCACACAATCTTATGCTTGTGGTGGATTCCGGAAATGAGATTCCTGAGGAATCGGAGGCAAACAACGCAAGCGGGACATCGTTCTTTGTGACATCCGGACAGCTTCAGATCATCAAACCGCTCTACTCGGCCGTCATGCACCCGGACAGCGTAGTCCTTGTCGTTCAGAACCCCAACATCCGGCTGTCTCCCGATCTCCGCCTCGTCATTGAGATCGACACGTCGGAGAGTTTCTCGGGCCCCTCAAAGCTGACGATCGGAGACATTCCGCTCGGGTCCGTGGTGACAAAGTGGACCGTCCCCGCCGGGATGCTTGACAACGCAGCGGATTACTTCTGGCGGGCGCGGGTTCATGAGGGGAGTGATTCAACGGATTGGGTTACTTCTTTCTTTCGGACATCGCAGAGTGAACGTCATTCCTGGGCGCAGGAAGGAAAGGCATTTCGACGAAACGAACGCGTCGAGGTCTCTGCCGACGGTTCCATGAGGCTTCTGGAGCGGAACATCGACTTGGAGGTCAGGTCGACAGGATTCAACTATGGGAGCGATGTCTGGGTTTACGTGGGAGGAGTGGACGTTTCGCTCGGATTCAGAAATCGCGGTTATAATATTGCGATCATCAATCAGTATTCCGGCGCTGTTGAGGCATTTGCGGCCTTCGACATCGGGGCTTTTGAAGGTGGAGCTCCGGATACGACAGCATTGGCGCAGTTTCTGGAAAATGTACCCGAAGGACGGTGGGTGATTGCCGGGATTTCTGATGAAGGCGCGGTGAACAAGACGGAGCGCATCAACAAGGCCTTCGAGTCGATCGGAAGCGCAGCAATTCGGTCGGTAACCTTTCGCGCATCGTGGGCGATCATCGGGCGTAAAGGAGCCCCAAGAGGTTCGGTGCTGGAGGAGATTCAGTCGTCCGGAACACCAATTACGCTGAGAGACACGATGCATTTCGCGAGCATTCGGGGTACCGTTCTCACGGAGCGCATCGGACCCGCAGCACGATGGCGTAGGATCGACTGGAACGTGGATACGACAACGGCGGGGACACGAATCTTGCTGGACGTTGTGCGCTTGTACGACGATGGGGGGAGTGATACCCTGAAGAACGTGATTCCGGGAGATATCCCGATCGAAAACATTCTTCCACAATCTGTCCACTCTATACAGCTTGCCGCGACCTTGCAATCGGACTCAGCCGGTCTAAGCCCTCTGCTCAACGCGTGGAGTGTCGATTTTGATCCGCCTGCTGAACTCATTGTGAACTACCAGACGATCACCCTCCGGCCGGACTCCGTCCTCGAAGGGGAACAGCCCTTCGTGGAGGGAACCGTCTCCAACATTGGAGAAGCGCCAGCCGATAGTGTTGAGGTCGCGTTTTCGGTTCTTCGAAACAACAATTACGTGGAGTATTCCCGCGTCCTGGTTCCCTTCCTGGCTCCGGGAGCATCTGTTCCCTTTACGTCTGCTCCACTGTCGACTTCAGGACTGGCTGGATCCGTGCCGGTCCTGGTCTTCGTTGATCCCGGGCGCCGGCAGAGGGAATTGTTTTCGAACAACAATGCGGTCTCGCTCCCGCTGATCGTTCGGACCGATACCATCCCTCCCATGTTCCAAGTCAGCTTTGACGGTCTGCGGGTGCTTGACGGAGACTACGTCCGGCCTGAACCGGAGATTCGCGTGATCATCCGCGACAACAGCCCCCTTCCGATCACCGATCCGAGCAATGTCGTTTTTATGCTGGATGGCCGGAGGATATCCCTGGGTGCCTCAGCAGATAGTCTGTTTGAGGCCCTGCCAGGGCCCGAGAAGGCACAGGTTATCGTCAGGCCAACTTTGACGCGTGGTCCGCACACGCTGTCACTCCAGGTTCTGGATGCCACAGGCAATCCCGCGGACACAGTCGACTACCAGCTCCGCTTTAACGTTGAGACCAGCACCCGCTTGCTGAATGTCCTCAATTTCCCCAATCCCTTTTCCCATGAGACGGCTTTTACCTTCCATTTGACCGGCTCCTTGCCACCCGATGAAGTGTATTTGCGGATCTACACGGTTTCCGGCAGGCTCATCTACGAACGCAAATATTATCCCGGCCAGGTCAACATCGGATTCAACAGAATCGTCTGGGATGGTAGGGACCAGAACGGCGATCCCGTGGCAAACGGAGTGTATTTCTATAAGGTGACGGCTGTACAGGGAGGGGAGAAGGTCGAGGTCGTCGAGAAAATGGCAAGGATGAGGTGATAAATAAAGGAAGAATAGAATGATGGAATGGGCGGGTCGTTGCCACAGCACAGCGATAAGATCGTGTGCAACGACGTTTCCAAGGTTTGGGGAATAGTTGCGCCGATAACGCTGTCGCAGAAAGCGTCCTCCATGACTACATCGAAGTCTTCTACTACCGACAGAGGAAATTCCATTATTCCATCATTCCATTGTACCATTATTCCAACCAACGCCATAACACGTTGGCTTTTCTCCTGACCTTTCAGGATATTCCGATTCGCATCGTTCATTAGACACATAAATCCCATTGCGCACACACCGATTTCCCCGCTTCGTCATCGCCCTGTTCGTTTGTGCCTCCGCGGCATTTGCACAATCCGTTTCTCTTCCAACCACGCATGAGGTCTACGATTTCCTGAAACGCCTCGAGGCGAGGGGCATCCTGCACGAATACCGTGATGCATTCAAGCCCCTCTCGCGCATGACCATCGCCAAACAGCTGGCGTCCGTCCAATCAAAGCTCGATCAGCTCACGCCATACGAACGCGATACCTACGAGTACCTCAAGTCCGAATTCAGTTATGAGCTTGGATCTCTCGCAGGGGATCCGGATCCCACCGACCTTCGCTGGCGATTGCTTTCGGCGGATCTGACTGACGGCATCATCAACGTTGATCTGAATGCACGCCTCCAGTGGTTCAAATCGGGCAACGAACATGTCCGCCTCCGGGCCCAGGGTGCACGCTTCTATGGCTATGCGTTCAAGGACGTCGGATTTTCCTTCAACTTTGTGGACTACCGCGAAGCCGGAAACGCCATCGACTTTGGGAAAACCAACACCCCCGAATCCGGAATTGTCCATACGAGATCGGGTCCGGAATACCTGGAATACAATACGACGGAAGCCCAATTGAGCTGGCAGGTGGGGGAGTTCACGCTGTCGCTCGAGAAACTGCAGAACGTCTGGGGCTATGGGAGCAGAGGCAACGTCATTCTGTCGCGCAAATCGCCCTCGCCCCCGCAGTTCAAACTCCGGGTGCCGATCGCTTCGTGGCTGGATTTCGTCTATGTCCTCGCCGACCTGCACTCCAACGTTATCGATTCAACGCGGTCCTATCATACGTATTCATCGACCCTGACAGACTTCTACAGGCCGGTCTATCGGTCGAAATACATGGCGGGACATGGTCTGGAGATATCAATCGTGGAGGGGCTCGATCTTTCTCTCGGCGAAACCGTGATCTATAGCGACAAGAACATCCAACTCCTGTACCTCCTTCCGGTCATGTTCTTTAAGTCCGGAGAACATTACAACAGGGATACGGATAATATCCAATGGTACGGATCGCTGGATGTCAATCTCATTCACAACACCAACCTCTACCTTTCTGTCCTCATCGACGAGATTTCGACGGATGACCTTCTGAATCCCGGCCGGGCGCGCAACCAGCTGGGATACACTATCGGAGGCCGCGTGTACGACTTTCCCCTGCGAAACATTGAAATCGCCCTCGAATACACGCGCCTGAATCCCTGGGTCTATACGCACAAGTATCCTGCCGCTACGTTCACGAACAACGGCTACGACATGGGACACTGGATCGGACAAAACGCGGACCTGCTGTATGCCGCGATTGTGTTGACGCCCGTGAGACAGGTGCGTTTGGAAGGATTTTTTGAAAAGTACCGGAAGGGAGGATTGAAGGATATAGCGTTCCAATACCAAACGCCGTCCCAACCGTTTCTTTACGGACCGGTCCACAGGGAGCAAACGATCGGATTCTCCGGCCGCTATCAGTTTGCCCGTGATGCATTTCTTTTTGGCAACGTCCGCCTTATCAACCGCACCGACGAAGCAAACCCGACTCTGAACGATAGCAGGAGGGTGGAATTCAGGTTTGGAGTTGAGTACGGGGTGTGGTGAGCGCGCAGATTTACCACGGAGGCACGGAGGCACGGAGGGGCACAGAGGGTATTTTTACTGACCGTGATTTCTCCGTGTCTCTGTGTCTCTGTGGTGAAAGCGCAGATTTACCACGGAGACACGGAGGCACGGAGGGACACAGAGGGTATTTTTACTGACCGTGATTTCTCTGTGTCTCTGTGTCTCCGTGGTGAAAGCACAGATTTACCACGGAGGCA
>BQML01000049.1:398-1441 GCA_022180565.1 Bacteroidia bacterium | reverse complement strand
GTGCTGTATTGCACCATCATGTGATTTTTGCGCGCTTTCTGTTGGAAAATGCCCTTGCAATGAAAATCTGTCCAAAGGGGATGCGGTTTGCCATGAATGTAAGGGTGGATGGAAAGCGGGCCTTGGTGTCGTGGAAGGCATTGATCCAACGGATGTCAAGACCCCTCCTGCGGACATGAACAGGATGATGTATGAAACGCGGGCGAAGAAGTATCTCAGACGCTAAGGGTACGTGCTCTTGTCGAACAAACGACGAAATCACGTTTTCCGAAAGAAAGTGTGTGTGAGACCGGCCGATCCGCAGAGGCACTGCGACCCCCCAACTCTGGAGGTTTCTCAATGGGACGACCGGGCAGAAAAGCTCCTGCGGCTTGTTTTCGATGGCGATCGAGCAAGCGAGGGTTCCCGAAGGGAGGTCCATCACCGAATCTTGAACGATCTTTCCTGCCGGAGTTATTGGCCGTGGATCTCCACACCGGGGTAAAAGGCTCCCCAAGCAAACCAATAGGCCGTGAAGGACCGGACGGATTGTAATTCTTCGCCGCGGCGGGGTCCCTCGACCGCTCTTCCAAAGATGTCCCATTTTGTCCCCCCAGCATCAACCATTACAACGGGAAGTTCATTTTCCAGGGCCGTGAAAGAGTGAAGTTCTTCTCCCTGGATTGTGGTGGATTCAAAGGCGACGGCAAAGTTCCTGGCCATGCTTCCGACAACAACGAGCGAGGTGTTGTTGAACGTGTCATTCACCACCGTGATACCAGGGGAAAACCCTGCGATGGGATATACCTTGGCCTTTTCACCCACAAGGACGCCCAGCACTCGTTCTTTGCGCGGTAATCGTCTGTCATCGTTGCTAAGGGGGAAGATCAGTCGATCGCTTTCCTTGTAATCTCCGTACGGGTACGTTCCGTAGGGTCTGGCAAATCCGGTGTGAGAAGACAACACGAGCGTCTCCGGATAGAGTTTTTTCCACATGTTCCACGTTGTCTCTAGCATTCGGTGAGTTTGCGCATACCGGCCCATCAGCGGACCGTTGACGCACT
>BQML01000049.1:0-352 GCA_022180565.1 Bacteroidia bacterium | reverse complement strand
ACCAATGGCTTCCGGTTTCGCGATCGAAGGCGATAAGGTTGGAGTTGTAAAGGAGCCCGGAAACCCCGAAGGTCGTCTTATTGCCCGCAAGTGTCCTGTCCCATGTGATTCCGGACCCTGTAAGCGGGCAATATGTAATAGAAACCGATGTTCCACCAACCACATCGTTCACCACTTCGTGCCACTCGAGAATCGGATGGGGATACGCACGCGCTTCTCCCTTCAGAACCATTCCCAGAACAAGATCTTCGTCCGCCAGATAAGTGGCAAATTCCGGCTTAACAAAATCAGGATTCGAGAGGGCCGGTATTCCGTCTTTGCCCGGCCCGCCATCGTAGATGTGCTCAACGGG
>BQML01000048.1 GCA_022180565.1 Bacteroidia bacterium | reverse complement strand
TCCCGGTATTACGAGGATGCGGTGGAGCTTGCGAGAATGTTGACGATCTGGTCAAAGAAGCTCTTTCATCACAACCGGTTCGTCGTATGCTCCGGCGGCGGCCCGGGCATCATGGAGGCGGCCAACAAGGGTGCATATCTGGCCAAAGGGAAGTCGATAGGTTTGAACATCAGTCTTCCGTTTGAGCAGTACCCCAATCCTTACATATCCAAAGAATTCAATTTCGAGTTTCATTATTTCTTTATGCGGAAGTTCTGGTTTGCCTATCTTGGGAAGGCTTTTGTGATGTTTCCGGGCGGGTACGGCACTTTAGATGAAATGATGGAAATCCTTACATTACTTCAGACTAAAAAGATCAAGAAGAAAATGACTCTCTTACTCTATGGGTCAGATTATTGGAGGCAGATTGTGAATTTCGAGGAGATGGTGAAGCGGGGGGTCATTGCTCCTGCCGATTTGGATCTGTTCGAGTTTGCCGACACTCCGAAGGATGCCTATCGAATTCTGACACGGGAACTAAGGAAGAATTACCCGGACGAAACTCGTGAATCAAGAAGCATTAACCTTCGCATTTGACGATATTTGAGCTTGAAGAGTCTATTTCGTATATTAAGTACCGAGCAACTCAGCTTGGGGGTGACTTGGCTTCGACGGGGATGAGGACGCTCTTGACTGCATACCGTGGTCTCCGTGTCCACGCTAAAGAAGCGGAAAAACATCAAGTGCCAACTACAACTACGCACTGGCTGCTTAATACTCATTAGGCAACCCGTTCTCAGGTCGCTCATCCACCGGCGGCCTGAAGAACGTCGCTCAGGTGGATTAGCGCTCCTTTTCGTCCCGGGGAGGAGCGTGAATCCCGGCAACGGGAGCACCGGGGCTGGCGGGTGGTGAATCCTGTTCGGCGGAGTTTCCGCCCGCGAGACGAAACGCCGGACTTCGTATGGAGACGTCAGGAGGATCTTCTCTTCGGACCGGGGTTCGACTCCCCGCACCTCCACACCTTGGCTGGAGCGACGTGATTTCGATGTCGGCCATTCGATAATCATGTTCTGAATTTCGAAGGACTCTCCGGTAGCCTTTTACCCTGAACCCCTCATGCCCCCCACCGTTCTTTTGGTTGATGACGAAAAGGACATATTGGAGCTCTTGAAGTATAATCTCCAAAAAGAAGGCTACCAAACGCTGACTGCTGCGAACGGTAGGCAGGCCTTGGCTCTCGCTCAATCGAGGACGCCTGCGCCTGATCTGATCGTGCTCGACGTCATGATGCCGGAAATGGACGGCTGGGAAGTCTGCAAAATCCTTCGAAAAACCGACGCAACGTCCCACATTCCGGTAATCTTTCTCACCGCGAAGGATGATGAAATCGATGAGGTCGTGGGGCTTGAATTGGGCGCCGATGATTACATCGTTAAGCCTGTCAGGATCCGAACCTTCATGGCAAGGGTCAAGAAGGCGTTGCGTTCAAGGAGTGTCGAACATTCTGCAGGGGAGACAGTTCAGTTCGAAGGCGTGGAAATCCTTCCGGCAAATTATGTTGTTCGGATTGACCGGGAGGAGGTGCCCTTCCCGCGGAAAGAATTCGAGGTCCTTCTCTTTTTGGCCCGCCATCCGGACAGGGTGATCCGACGAGAAACTCTCCTGAACGAGGTTTGGGGGAGGAACGTGTTCGTTGTTGACAGAACCGTTGACGTGCACATCCGAAAAATCAGAGAAAAGCTCGGCAAGTATTCTTCGTTGATTGAAACGGTCAAAGGGGTGGGGTACCGATTGCGCAAAGAGGTTTGATGACATCGGTCAGGGAAAAGATCACCCGTACGTACATTTTCGTTTCTGTTGCCGTCATTCTCCTGCTTCTGCTCCCGCTCTCCCTTTCCATCGAGAATTATTTCTACGACAGGCTTTTCACTGAGCTGAAAACCGAAACCGGGATGCTTCTGCACCTCCTGCGTGAGTATGATGCCGACGAGCGTAATCCCGGCGGGATGATCAATTCCCTGTATGCGGTATCCTCCATGACCGGAACCCGCATTACGCTGATCGACAGTACGGGGGTTGTCATCTTCGAATCATCTGTTCCTGACAGTCAATGGCATACAATGGAAAATCATCTTTCCCGGCCGGAAGTTCAGGAGGCCCTTCGCTCCGGGATCGGTACGAATACCAGGCCGAGCGGAACGCTGGGATTGGACATGCTCTATGTCGCGCGTGCCGTGGAGCCGTCTCAGTTTCGACACCCGTTCCTTGGGCGCCTCCGGTTCATCCGCGCGGGAATTATTTCCGTTGACGTGACCAGGCAGATCGCAGAAATCAGATGGATCCTCGCCGTGGGGGGGCTTGGAGCGGTGGTGTTGATTCTGGTTGCAAGCCGTATCGTTTCAGCGAAGATCGCCCGCCCGATTGTGGAGATTGCAAACATTGTGGCCGCGATCAGAACGGGTGATCTGGAGAGGAAGCTTCCTGTCAGGTCGGACGATGAAATCGGGCGGCTGGCCGGGGCAATCAATGAGATGACCGACAAGCTCAAAGACGATATCGCCCAATTGAAGAGGCTGCAGAGGTTCAGAAGCGAGTTTTTGGGAAATGTCTCACACGAGTTACGAACGCCGCTCTTTTCGCTGAAGGGATTTCTGGAGACCCTGATGGAGGGTGCGATGGACGACGCTACGGTGAGCCGACAATTTCTGGAAAAAGCGTATCATCATGCAAGCCGACTGGACGCGCTCCTGAAGGACCTCATTGAAATTTCCCGCATTGAGTCAGGCGACATGCGGATGAGTTTTCGGTATTTTGATGTACCGGCATTCCTGGATCAGATCAAAATCGATTTTAACGACGAAGCTCAACGAAAGCGTCAATCGCTGATGGTAGAGGTGATCGGGGCGGATGTGAAAGCATTTGGCGACAAGGACCGGCTTCGTCAGGCGATGGACAGTCTGGTGGAGAACGCCGTAAAATACAGCCAGGAGGGTGCCCACATTACGCTGAAGGCGGAAGACAGGCCGTCGTCTGTGCGCATCGCTGTCATTGATGACGGTCCGGGGATCCCCGCGGAGCACATCCCTCGGATCTTCGAACGGTTTTATAGAGTTGACAAGGATCGATCACGTGAAGTGGGTGGGACGGGACTCGGGCTGGCCATTGCGAAGCACATTGTCGAGGCTCATGGGAGTCAGATTCGTGTCGAGAGCCGGGTGGGGAAGGGAAGCACATTTCTGTTTGAACTGAAGAAATGAAACGGAGTTCTCTTTTTTTTCTTAAGTAAAGTTTCAAGAATGACGTGAGGACTTATGCGATGGGGAGGATTCTGCCGGGAGAAAAAAGGCGCAAGTCCCAGCCCCGGGTACTTGCGCCTCGGAGGAGATCCCCTCGCGAGGAGAGGAGCCCTGTTTAATACGCATCTTAGTGTGGAGTGAACAACAGCTCCCGTGCCATGTCGGTCTCGGCAGATTGGTTGTCAATGATAGTGTGAAGGGACCAACTTCCCAGCCAGAGGCAGGAGATCGCAAGAATGGTAAGCAAAATTCTCCTCGAGCCTTTCTTGTTCCATACTACTTTGCCGAAGCGTTGGCTCGAAGTCACCAGTGCCAGAGCAGCCAGCGAAAGAAGCATCGCCTCGGGAATCTTCGCGTCCATAAGGCACCGGTATGCAACCACCGCATAGAAACCGCCGGCAAAGGTTGGAACTCCGATTTTCATCATGATTCTTGCTCTCCGACACCATTCCCGATTAATACGTGGTCGCCTGGGGATTATAGTTTGCCCATCCTGCATCCCATCGGGTACCCGTAGAAAAGGCACCGACGTACGTTGTGACAGTGAAGAACGGGTGGGTCAGGCGGCTATTCGTGAAATCTGCTCCGGATGTCGCCGGCGTGCTCGCTCCCGGGACGGGATCTGGATTAGTGAGATTGAATGGATTTCCCAGACCAACTTCAATGGGTTGAACATACGACCTGTTCGCATAGCTTGCAGTCGCGTACCATGCCGAAGCGTCGAAGGTTCCGACCGTTGAGGTAAACGAGTTCCCAGCCTTCAGGCCGGCCCAGATGCTGTTGCGAATCTGCAGAACATCTGTTGTGCAGGCATCGACAACATTGGCGCCATCCAGCAGCAACCCTGTCGGCCATCCCATGATGATGCTGTTGTAAATGGACGTCAACGTGGACCTCCTCAAATGCGCTCCGCGGCGATAGTTCGCATTGACGGCCGCGCTTGTGTCGGCCATCGGCCCCACGAGAGTGACATTACTGAAGAGGGGGGAGGTGCGGGGGGTGTTCGTTGTGCCGGTCCCGTCATTATCGGACTCGAAACCGTTACTTCCCGATATGTCGGCAACCTGGGGGTCACGGAGTCCAAATGCGAATTGGACTTTTCCCGAAAATCCGAAATCGGTATCAAAATCGTCGTCAACGCCGCGAAACGATATCAGGTATCTGGCATTGACCGTGCCGCCAAACCACTCGAAAGAATCGTCCCCGGAATAGCTCACCTGAATGTATTCAAGGGTTGTCCCGCTCCCAACACCACCCAACGTCAGACCATTGATCTCATTGTCCGGAAGAAAGGCAATGCCAGGGAATTCTATTCTGACATACCGGAGAATTCCGCTATTGTCGGCATCGTTCGGTGACGCGCCGCCGCCATAGACTGTTCCGGTTCCGCCTTCAAGCGTGGCCGTTCCACCGGGAACGTTGATGGACGCGTTGCCTGCAATGATAATTCCGCCCCAATCTCCGGGTGCCCGGCTTCCCGCTGGCAGTTCGCTGGTGAAGACTATAGGCGCATTTGATGTGCCGGAGGCGTTGATTTTTGCCCCCCTATTGATAATCAAGGTGCCTTTCGAGCTCTTTTCGCCAAAGATGACCGTTCCCGGCTCAATCGTCAGGGTTGCAGGCGGATTGACGTTCACAAATCCTCGGAGCAGATACTTCTTGTTGCTTGTGAGAGTCTGGTCGGCGGTGATCGTTCCCTCGAGAACTACCAGGCCGGAATCATCAGGCGGGGGGTCAATAACAGTGTCCTTTGAGCAGCCGGAGATCAGGTTGACAAGAATTGCCACGCTCAGAGCGAGGAGGCCTGTTTTCGAACAGGGGATCGTAACGCCAAGACAATGCATGGTGAGTGGTCCTTTCCAGGGTTTGTTGAGTGAATTGTTTCTGTAAACCTTTTTTCCTTACAGGGTTACGGAAAGTCCGACAGAGATGGATCCGGGCTTGGTGTCGCTTCTGGCGATGCGATCGCCCTGTCGGTATACTCGAGGCTGTTCAAGAATATCTTTCCATTGCAACTTCAGCTCGTATCCGGCGCGAAACGGTATGCCGATGCTCAGGTCGATCACCTCGCGCGGCTCTTCCACGACATCTTCTTCATATGCAGTGGCTACCTCCACAACGCGTTTCCCGTAGGTGTTGTAGAGAAGGTTGACGGAAATCGCGGAGGCAGGTTCAAGGTAGAGCAGTCCGAGGTTGACAACATAGGGCGATTGTCCCTGGAGGGGCCTGCCTTCGCGGGCAATAGTGGACTCGGTTCGCTTCACGTCAACGCTGGATTGGATGAGGCTCAGGTTTCCGCGTATGGTGAAAGGAGAGAGCGCTTCCAGGAGTGAACCAAGTCCTGCACGCGCCTCGAATTCGATTCCGTAGATCCGAGCCTGGTCGGCGTTGGCAAATGTCCGCTCCGATCCAAGCGCGCTTCCGGTAATGACCACCTGCTCAATGGCATCTGTGAGGTTCTTTGCAAAAAGACTCACCGACAGAACTTCTCCGGGTTTTGGATACACTTCGTAACGAATGTCGTAGTTTCGGATCCGGGCTCTTGTGAGGTGTTCGTTCCCGCGGAGAGAAGTCTGCGTGTTGAAGTCAAAGTAGGCAAAAGGCGCCAGCTCCCTGAGCTCAGGGCGGTTGACGGTCTCACTGTAGGCGAGCCGGAGGTTGGAACCTGCCCCTAAGGCATAGATGATGTTGAGGGATGGGAGGAGATCGGGAGTCGACAATTCAAACGAGAGGGGAACCCGTCCGGAGACATCGAAGGACTTCACGCGTTGTGTCGCGCGTTCGAACCGTGCCCCCGCGATCAAGCGCAGACGATCCGTCAGGAAGGGCAGCGGAACATCAACCATGGCGTACGCCGCCGTGATGTACTCTTCGGCATTGTAGTTATTCGTACCGTTCTGGTACTCGTCAATGGAGAATCCGTTGAAGCGGAAGTTCTCGGGATTGAAAATGTCCGTGATCGGGAGCGTGTACAGGGTTGGATCGGTGTAGCCGTTGTTCCTGCCATTGACAATGATGCCGATCAGGCGAGACTGAAAGGCGCGTGCCTTTCCTTCGAATTGTCCGCCCAGTTTGAGGGTACCCCCGGCCAGGGGGGAAATCAGATCCGTTCCTGCCCCGAGGGATCGGTCCTCAAGTTGGGAGAAATATCTGCCCCCGTTTTTTAAATTAGCCTGGAATCCGAGCACCGCCGCAAAGGGTTCCGATGACCCCATGGGACGTGCGAAAATCACGCGGCGGTAATCCGGCTCGTCGCGTGTGGCTAAGGAGCCGGAGGCTCGCCATGACAATTGCATGCTTGTTCCCGCGAGATCCCGATGCTCACCCGAAATCTGTGTCGAGAAAACCGACCGGGAAACAAATCGAATGGCGGTCTGCACCTGCTCGGTTCCCGCGTCAGAATACTGGAATCCGGAGAACTGTGCGACCTCATCGCTGGAACTGCGTGTATAGCTGTTCCGGATCGTGAACTTGTCAGAACGTGTTGCTGCGTAACTAAGGTTCAGGAGGCCGCCCCAGAGTACGGACGAGGTCGATTGGGAGCCGGAAAATGAATAACGCGGTTCCCCGCCCGATTCGTATTCCTTTCGAATTGTTCCTGCATTTTCAAAGCTGTTGCGATAGGACAGGGCGGCGACAAACCCGAAATCCTGTCCGAGCAGACGTGTCCCGTCTCCGACCGATAGTGACAGGCTGTTGTTGGTACCTGCGCGGGACCGCAAGGGGGCCCAGGTGTTCGGAAATTGCCGCGCCCACACCAGCAGTTGCTCTGATGGGTAGAGTCGATCATTCAGATTCGCGGGAAGACCTGGCGGGAGCGACCGTGTACCGTCATCGATCCCCAGAAAGTCCAGTGTACCCTTGGTCGAGCGTTGAATGGTTTTGAAGGTCGTCCCGCGAACATACCCTATCGTTGCTCCGAGGGTGACAATGAGATCCTCCGGAAAATCGACGGTGTTGAGGCGGAGGAGGCCGCCGGAAAAATCCCCCGGAACATCAGGTGTGAATGATTTGGCGATAACCGTACTTTCCAGGAGATTGACAGGCAGAAGATCAAACGCGAAGGCCTTCTTCTCCGGTTCTGTGCTTGAAACTGCGGCATTGTTCAGGAGGGCACGGCTGTAGCGCTCGCTCGTCCCGCGAACGTACAGAAATTTGTTATCTGCCAGAGTCACTCCGGCAACCCTGCGCAACGCGTCGCCTGCCGTAGCGTCCGGGGAGCGCTTGATCTGCTCTGCACTGATACCGTCAGTAATTGCGGATGCCTTTTTTTGTTGAGCCAGAAGAGCCCCTTCATACGACATAAGACTCCTGCCCTCAACAACGACTTCATTTGTTTGAATTACCTCTTCCTGCAAGAGGACCCTCAGCCGTGTAGCCTGACCTGCGGCGACAATCACATTCTCAATCCGTACCTTCGAATAGGAAACAAACGATGCCATGACGGTGTAACGGCCCGGAGGGAGTGACCGAATCGAGAACGATCCATCAAGGCCGGTTGCAGCGCCCAGTGTCGTTCCCTGGAGAAAGACATTGGCCCCAACAATCGGCTCACCAGTCGTTGAATCAACCACGATTCCCTGAATCGATCCGTCAAGTGTGGTCTGCGAAAAGACGTCCGTGGGGAAAAAGAGGGCTCTAAAAGCGGCAACAACGGGAAAAAGAAGGAAAATGAATCGTCTCATCGGTGCTCCTCCGAGGGGCTGGTGTCTGAGAAAAATGACTTCGGGGATGTCTGGGTCATTGGCATGATTCTTGGCCTGCAAGATAAAACCCAGAGTTAAAGAGCGATTATTGGGGGATTATGAAATCGTAAGCTCGGGAGAAAAGGGGGGAACGCCGGGCAGTTAACAATTTGGTAACATAAGCATAACACGAGAGTAACCGTAAATGTTAACTTGACGCACAGTTGATTATGAACGAGGAGATTCTCATGAATGCTCGAAGGCGGATTTCAGTGATGATGCTTGCGATGATGGTGGCCGCAGGTCTGAAGGGTCAGACCGTTGAAATTGATCCGAAAATCCCGAAGTACAAGAAAAAGGAGGGAGTGTCGGGGAAGATCTCGTCCATCGGGTCTGACACCATGAATAACCTCCTGGCCCTTTGGGGAGAGTCGTTTAAGCGGATCTATCCGAATGTTGTTATTGAGTTTGAGGGAAAAGGTTCCTCAACTGCCCCGCCGGCGTTGCTTTCCGGGACAGCGCAACTTGGGCCCATGTCTCGTCCCATGAAGGCAGAAGAGATCGATGGCATAGAGCAAAAGTACGGATTCAAGCCGACGCCTCTCAATACGGCAGTGGATGCTCTTGCGGTCTATGTCCACAAAGATAATCCCGTCAAATCGCTCACACTTCAGCAAGTCGATGCCATTTTTTCAAAGAGCCGACGGGGTGGGTATCGGGAGGACATTACGAACTGGAATCAGATAGATTCCAGAATTGGAAACAGGCCTATCAGCCTCTATGGGAGAAATTCCGCTTCAGGGACTTATGGATTTTTCAAAGAGCATGCTCTCTTCCGCGGGGACTATAAGGATGCTGTGAAGGAACAACCGGGATCAGCGGCCGTTGTTCAGGGGGTTTCGCGGGATCGGTACGGTATCGGATACAGTGGCATCGGGTACAAAACATCCGGTGTGAGGGCTGTCCCCATATCGTTGCGACCGGGAGCACAAGCATTTGAGCCAACACTGGAGAATGCAGAATCCGGGAAGTATCCCATTGCACGAACTCTGATTATCTACATCCTCAAGGACCCAAAGAAACCGCTTGAACCACTGGTCAAAGAGTTCCTCAGTTATATCCTGTCTTTCGAAGGCCAAAGTGATGTATTGAAAGACGGTTATTATCCCCTTTCATATGAGCGAGTTATGGCCGAAAGAAAGAAGCTTGACTAAAGAGGAAAGCCTAGGGTAATGTTCCGGGATAATTCTCTGGTTGACCAAACGGCTGTTCGGCGTCGCGTTCGCCGCGTTTGGTCAAACGGAGCGGCCGGTTTTTTCATTTCCCTTGGAGGTGTGGGTGTAATCATCGTTGTCCTGGCCATTTTTGTCTTCATCGGCTATGAGACGATACCGCTGTGGACACAACCCTCCTTAACCGAAATCGCCGATCTCCATTTCAGTCATCCTGACGAAGTGCTGATCATGGGCGAGAATGAGTATCGTTCCCTTGGATATGCTGTCACGGGCACGGGGGAACTTATCTTTTTCAGCCCATCCGATGGCACTGAACTTGCGCGGCACCGCATTCCGTCCATGACAAATGTTACGTTCGCGGCGATCGACCCTACACAGAAAAAGATTCTGGCAATAGACTCGAATCAATTCGGCCTTATTCTTTCTCTTCCAACGACTTATACACAGGTGTCGGATTTAGATTCGAGGGGTATTACAACGACCCCATTTGCACTGATTGAGCCTTTCACCGCGCCAATCGCGGATTTTTCCGTGTCGGGACAGGACGATTTTTATGCCGTCATAGCCGGTGATAAATCTCCTCCTGTTCTTGTCACATCTCGCGGCGCCTCTCTCTTTGCCGGGAGCACGCCGGAAATTGTGCAGGCGAAGCTTTCTTGGGACTATTCGGCGGCAGTATCCAGCGTTGCCGTTGACAAGTTTGGCGAGCGAGTTGTTGTCAGCACGACAACGGGAAGGGCGTTCTATTGGGATGTAAGAGATCCGACCAATCCGATTATGGTTCAGTCGATTGCCCTCTCTGACACCGAAATAACCGCTACGAAGTTCCTTCTCGGCGGTCAGGTGCTGATTGTCGGCGACGCAAAGGGCAGGATCACGACGTGGACCTGGGCTCTTGATTCAGCCAGCGTGAACGGCCTCAGCATGGTCCGCCTCAATGAATTTGATGGCCACACCGGGAGAGTTACAGCTATTGCCTCGGCTCTCCGCAATAAATCGTTCATTACCGGCGATGCGACCGGTGAAGTCTTCTTGCATTACCAAACAGGGGGGAGGACACTTTTGAAGTCCCGGGGTTCGGCCAGTACGAGAGCACTTACGATATCCCCGAGAGGAGATGGGATTTTGATTCTGGCTGCGGACGGATCAATCAGTATTGATTCCCTTTACAATCCTTACCCTGAGGCGAGTCTCCGGACGCTTTTTGGCAAGATCCAATATGAAGGTTACGATCATCCGACGTACACATGGCAGTCGACAGGGGGGACGGATGATTTCGAATCAAAATTTAGTCTCGTACCCTTGCTGTTTGGTACACTCAAAGGGGCGTTGTATGCGATGGTTTTTGCCCTTCCCGTAGCGATCCTCGGAGCTCTCTACACCGCGCTCTTTTCACATCCGAGAATCAGAAACATCGTCAAGCCCATTGTCGAGCTTATGGCGGCCCTTCCGAGCGTCGTCATAGGGTTTATAGCTGCCCTCTGGCTCGCACCGTTGCTCGAGACCCGGTTTGTCGATGCTGTTGTCATTGTTGTATTGTTTCCGCTTTCCGTATTAGCTGCCTCCCTTTTGTGGAGGTTACTGCCGCACGCGGCGAAGAATGGATTCCTGTCCGGGTCGGAACTCATCGTGCTCGTGCCGGCCATTGTTCTCTTTATGATTCTGGGAACGTACATTGCTCCGGAAATTGAGGCTTTCCTTTTTGGAGGATCCTTCCGCCAGTGGCTCTATGAATCTGCAAACGTTGCCTATGACCAGCGAAACTCGATTGTGGTCGGATTCGCCATGGGGTTTGCCGTCATTCCGATTATTTTCACAATCAGCGAGGATGCGTTGTCCGGTGTCCCGGCGCACTTGACAGCGGGCTCGCTTGCTCTGGGGGCGACGCGCTGGCAAACAGCAACCCGCGTTGTTCTCCCAACGGCGAGTCCCGGAATATTCTCCGCGGCCATGGTAGGGTTTGGCAGAGCAGTGGGAGAGACGATGATCGTTCTCATGGCAACGGGAAACACGCCGGTTCTGGATTTCAGCGCTTTCGTCGGGATGCGGACGTTGTCGGCCAACATTGCCGTGGAAATCCCTGAAGCCCCGTATCTCGGAACTCTGTACCGCATTCTGTTTTTCTCCGGACTCCTGTTGTTCGCTTTTACCTTTCTCGTCAACACAGTCGCTGAGATCATCCGACAACGGCTGCGGAAACGTTACAGCACGATCTGAGTCTATGAAACATTCCGTTCCACGCGGCGACACATATGTTTGGATGACGGGCGGATTCCTGGCTCTGTGCGTTATCATGATCACGGGAATGCTCCTTCTCATTGTTGTGCAGGGTATTGGTTACTTCCGGCCTCGCCCGATCGACCAATTTGCCCTGCAAGGAGATGCGGAGGCGGAAACGATTCTTGGACAGGTATATTCTCGAGAGGATATTCCGGGTGATGTCGCGATGACGCTCGGTTATGATCCGGCCGCAAGACCTGTCAGGTATCTGGTTCGGGTCGGGAACCGGGAGTTGTTCGCCCAGGATTTTCGATGGGTCAATGGCCCTGACGTGGGGATGGTGACACGCCCGGCAAACGCTGTTTGTCTCGAGAGAGTTGAGTACGGAAATGCCTATGGGTTTGTTCATTCTCTTCGTCTCGGAGCGAACCGTGTGATCGACAGCGAAATTGATGCCTGGGATGTGTTTCAGAAGATTCATGAGACGTTAAGAGGCCTTCTGGAACAGATCAAGGCTCGTGAAAAGGATGAGCTTGGTGAGCTGAACTATCAATTTGAACAGCACCGGCTTGAGGTGAAGGCACTCGAATACCGGCTGGCAAATGGGAGAATTGACAGTGCGTCCTACGAAACGAGAAAAACCGAAATAGTGGCGGCAATGGCGAATCTGGAACAGTCACTGCGTCTGCATCAAGCCGCTCTCGATTCCATGCGGCGCATTGCACGTGAGCCGGTTCTTGTTCTTCGAGCGTTGGGTTCATCGGGGGAGGACCTTGTGGATATCCCGGTGGCGTCGATCGTACGGGCGTACAAGCCCAATTCCATGACCGCGACCGCAACTTTGCGATTCTACGCCTCGAAGGTGTGGGAGTTCCTTTCCGATGATCCGCGCGAAGCAAATGCGGAAGGCGGTGTGTTCCCCGCGATCTTTGGGACCGTGATGATGGTGCTTTTGATGACGATGGTTGCGGTTCCGTTCGGCGTGCTTGCGGCGCTCTATCTGCGGGAGTATACGAGCGGCGGTGCGATGGTCCGGATTGTGCGAATTGCCGTAAACAATCTCGCAGGGGTGCCGTCAATTGTCTTCGGCATGTTCGGATTGGGCTTTTTTGTGTATTTTGTAGGAGGTGGGATTGACGCCCTGCTGTACCCCGAGCGACTGCCGGCGCCGACGTACGGGACCGGCGGAATCCTTTGGGCCTCGCTGACGCTTTCCCTGTTGACGGTTCCGGTTGTCATTGTTGCGACGGAAGAAGCGCTTGCGGCCATTCCGCGCGGGATCCGTGAAGGATCGCTGGCCCTGGGCGCTACAAAGTGGGAAACGATCCGAAGGGTCGTTCTGCCGAGCGCGACTCCCGGGATCATGACGGGCGCAATTCTGGCCATGGCAAGGGGGGCAGGGGAGGTCGCCCCCCTGATGATCACGGGTGTTGTGAAGTTGGCGACGGAGATGCCGTTCGATTCACACTTCCCGTTCTTTCATTTGGATCGCAAATTCATGCATCTCGGGTTTCATATCTACGACATTGGATTTCAGACTTCCAACGTGGAGGCGAACATCGGCATGGTGTACACGACGACCCTCCTTCTTATCGGAATAATTCTGTTTCTCAACATGGCCGCCATTATGGTTCGCGCGCGGTTGCGCGAGCGCTACCGCACGGCAGGCTTTTGACAGGATGACCATGAAGACGCAGGACATGCTGACGGGCGTGGATGAGAGGCTCTCTTCCGCAACCTCCCTAGAACAGGTTTCTGAGGAGACGAAGATTCGGGTGGAGGCGTTGAACTTGTGGTATGGGGATGTTCAAGCGCTTTTTGACATTTCCATCAATCTTCATGCGCGCCGCATTTCCGCGTTCATCGGTCCTTCGGGCTGCGGCAAATCCACGTTTCTCCGCACGCTGAACCGGATGAACGATCTGATCGACAACGTTCGCATACGCGGGAAGGTGGTGATTGACGGTGCCGATATCTATTCTGATTCCGTTGACGTGGTTTCACTGCGTCGGAATGTCGGAATGATCTTTCAGAAATCCAATCCGTTTCCAAAAACTGTGTACGAGAACGTAGCATACGGACAGCGGCTGTTGGGGGTACGTGATCGGAGGGTGTTAGACGAAATTGTCGAACGCAGTTTACGTCAGGCGGCGTTGTGGGATGAGGTCAAAGATCGTTTGGAGGAGCCGGCGTTAAGTCTTTCCGGAGGTCAAATGCAGCGTTTGTGCATCGCTCGGGCGCTGGCGGTGGAGCCGGAGATTCTGTTGATGGACGAACCAAGCAGCGCGCTGGATCCGATCGCGACCGCGAAGATCGAAGAGCTGATTGTGGAACTGAAACAAAAATACACGATTATCATTGTAACCCACAACATGCAGCAAGCGGCGCGGGTCAGCGATGTGACCGCGTTTTTTTACCTGGGCCGACTCATCGAGGTCGGCGAAACGCGTAAAATCTTTACAAGTCCGGAAAAGAAACAGACGGAGGAATACATTACCGGAAGATTCGGGTAACCTGCCGTCAGAAGGAAAGGCCATGAGACATTTCGAACAGGAACTGGAGCAGTTGCGAACAACGATCATCCGGATGGCAAGCCTCGTGGACGAACAGATCGATGCCGGCGTGCGCGCGATCCTTGAGCCTGATGTGGATCTTGCCCGGCGCGTGATCGAGCGCGATCAGGACGTGGATGCGTTCGACAACGACATCGACCATCTCTGCATGCGCATGTTCGCGCTGACGCAACCTGTCGCTATCGATTTGCGGCTCCTCATGGCAGCGCTGAAGATCAACAATGAGCTGGAGAGAATCGGGGATATCGCTGTTAACCTCGCGGAACGGGTCGAACCGCTTGCGCGGCACGCGGCGTTCGTGAAGAAAACAAGAATCAGCGAAATGGCGAACGCAGCGCGCACGATGGTCAAACATGCCATCGACGCGTTCGTTAACAGCGACGCCAACCTGGCTCGTGCAATTCTGGAAGAAGATGATCGGATCGATTCTCTTGACGCTGAAAACTTTCGGAAGATGATTGAGGCCATGCAGGAATCACCCGAGCACATTCTTCCTGCCTCCCATGTCATGATGGTGTCAAGACACATTGAACGCATGGCGGACCATGCAACGAATATTGCAGAGGATGTCATATTCATCATTAATGCGCGCATCATCAAACATCACGCCGAGGAACACAAAAAGCCGTAATGCGCGGAGGGATCGCACTGTGCAGCCCCGCACGGCGAGACCGACTATTCAACTACATCATCGGAGGAGAAGACCCGCATGCGAAACGCATTGCTCGGAGTATGGTGCATGGTCTGCGGAATTACGTCAGGGAACGCTCAAGACAGAGGAACAGTGTCGGTACTTGTGTTTGCAGATTACTTTTACAACCTCCAACGCGATACCGCCCTGACGAACGCCGTTTTGGGCGGTGAGGAGGGATACAACGCGTTTCAGTTTCGGCGCATTTACCTCACCTATGACCATCAGCTCTCCAAAGAGTTTGCAACGAGAGTGCGTCTGGAAGCCGACGAGGCCGCTTTGACGAGCGATGGAAAGATTGGATTGTTTATCAAGGACGCGTATGTGACCTGGAAAAGAATGTTCGGCAGGCAGGATCTGGTGTTTGGGATTCAGCCCACGCCGGCGTTTGAGGTGTCGGAACGGTTCTGGGGATACCGATCCCTCGAGAAGACGATCATGGACCTCAGAGGGATCGTCGGATCAAGGGATTTCGGGATCAGCCTGCGCGGACCGATCGACGCGGGCGGAAATATTGATTACGTTGTTCTGGTCGCCAATGGGAGTGGAATCAGGCCGGAGGGAGATACGGGGAAGCGATTGTATGCACGGGTCGGTGCCAAGCCGACGGACGAGATGGAGATCACGCTGTACGGCGATTACAGCGCCCAACCCGACATTGTGAGCGCTTACTCGGGCGGGAACGTGGCGAATTCGGTGGTCACCGGCGGAGCGTTTATCGGGTTGGCTCTTGCTGAAAAGATGAGAATCGGCATTGAAGGCGTGTTTCAGAGCACGATGAACGGATACGATACGGGGACGGAACTTCTATCACGGAACAAGATGGGAATTTCGGTCTTCGCCCGGTGGGCCGCATCGGAAACCGTCGAGATTATCGGCCGTTATGACCTCTTTGATCCGAATGTGCATACAAATGCCACAAAGGATAGGAGGGGTTATGTCGTGGGTGGTATGTCATGGTCGCCATCGCCGAATGTCGCGGTCATACCGAATATTCTGATAGAGACGTTTGAAAGAACCGCCCAACGGTCGATCAAAGCGTCGATGACAGGTCGTCTTACCGTTGTGTGGAGCGTGTCCGAGTAGTTCCTTTGCATGACGGAACAAAAAGCCGTATCATAGGCGCATGAGAGTTTCGTTCACGAAAATGACAGGTGCGGGGAATGACTTTGTTGTCATCGACAATCGTGAGAATTTTTTTGCAAAAAGAGCCGACCTTGCCCGACGGCTCTGCGACCGTCATTGGGGAGTCGGCGGTGATGGCCTTCTGCTCTTGGAAAACGCCGAAGGAGCGGCCTACAGGATGGAATACTACAATGCAGACGGGAGCCACGGGGGGATGTGCGGGAATGGCGGCCGGTGCATAGCTGCTTTTGCCGTGGAACGTCAGATTGCTCCTCCGGTCCATTCATTTGAGGCCTTGGGGGACAAGTATACGGCGAGTGTTGCTGGTGAAGATGTTTCGCTGGAGATGAAGGATCCAAGGGATATACGCCTGAATGTGACGCTTACGGTTCAGGGGGTCAACCATGCGGTACACTATGTGGATACAGGGGCGCCGCATGTCGTTTTGATCGTGGAGGATGTGGATGCGATAGGAGAAGTGGTCCCGCTTGGCAGGGCGATTCGCGCTCATGAGGTCTTCAGGCCTTCCGGGACAAACGTTAATTTTGTTCAGGTAACAGGGTCTCATGCTCTAAGAATTCGAACGTATGAGCGCGGTGTCGAGGATGAAACTTTGGCATGCGGAACCGGATCGGTTGCGGCCGCTGTGATCGGGACTCTGGTTCTGGGTTTAGACCGGCCGATCGATGTTCAGGTGCGTAGCGGAGCGAGATTGCGTGTAGATTTCGATAGGACTTCTGAGAGTGGGATTCGGCGGGTCGTATTGAGAGGTCCTGTAAAGACCGTTTTTAGGGGCGAGATTGATCTCCAGGATGTCGTATAATATATATTATGTAAAGTTACCTACACGACTTCATCAGTCTTTCTTGATTCGAATTACTCCCCTAACGCACTAGCCAGACCTTGTTCATACACTTCCCTCAGAATCTGCGTCCGAAGGCTGATTTTCCCTCCAATCGAAACCATGCCCTTGTCGGTTACCTGCCCGATGCTTTGGCACGGTACGCCGCGTTGTCGTGACAAGCCGAGAACATCCGCCGCGGCGCTCGGCGACGCGCTGATAACGATGAGCGACTGCGTCTCCCCATAGAGCCAAAAATCAGCACGCACGGAGCCAAACAACTCGACGCCGCTCTGAATTCCGGTATTTGCAACGTCGGACCAGAGGCAGGCCTCGGCCAGAGCCACGGCGACCCCGCCCTCCGAGACATCATGTGCAGACTGTATGAGCTTCTTTTCAATGAGCTCCAAGCACAGTTGCTGGAGGCGTCTCTCGTGCGAAAGATCCAGATTTGGTGCATCACCTGAGATACGACCGGTTCGGATTCTCAGGTATTCTGACCCCCCGATGTCCCCGCGGTTTGTGCCCAGAAGGAAGATGTGATCACCGGGAGCACGGAATCCGGCTTGCATTTTGCCGGAAACGTCGTTGAGGAGCCCAAGCATCCCGATCACCGGGGTTGGATAAACTGCCGATGAGCCGCTCTCGTTGTAAAAGCTCACATTACCGCCGGTCACAGGCGTATCAAAGGCCCGACAGGCCTCGCCGATCCCCGCTACTGCCTCCTTGAACTGCCAGTAGACTTCAGGATCGTAAGGATTCCCAAAGTTCAGGCAGTTTGTTATTGCAATCGGTATAGCTCCTGTACATACAACGTTTCTGGCGGCTTCGGCTACAGCAATTTGTCCGCCTCTTCTGGGATTCAGGTACACATATCGGCTATTGCAATCTGTGCACAAGCTCAGCGCCTTTGACGTTCCCTTGATTCGGACAACCGCGGCGTCACCGCGTGTTGAGACGGTGTTTGTACGCACCATCGAATCATACTGTTCCCAAACCCACCTCTTGCTTGCAATAACAGGACTGGCCAACAGGTCCAGGAATACACTATTGTAGTCCTCCGGCTCCGGGAAGTTCAAATAATCAGGATTTCTCACATCCTTCAGATACGACGGCTCGCGCGTTTCCCTAACATATACAGGTGCCCCACCACCCAAGACCAGCGACTCCGCCGGTACGTCGGCCTTTACCTGCCCGTCTTCGTATACAGTCACTCGTCCGCCATTCTTGACATAACCGATAATGGTTGCCGGTAAGTCCCATTGCTCAAAGACCTTTCGCACATCGTCCTCATGTCCCTTCTGAACCACCAATAGCATCCGTTCTTGTGATTCGGAGAGCATGATCTCATATGCCGACATGCCCGTCTCCCGGACAGGAACTTTATCCACATAAAGATCCATTCCGACCCTCCCTTTGGCGCTCATTTCCATGCTGGAGCACGTCAATCCGGCTGCTCCCATGTCCTGAATCCCGATGACATACCCTGTCCTAATTGCCTCTAGGGTTGCCTCCAACAGCAGCTTTTCCGTAAAAGGATCTCCGACTTGGACTGACGGACGGCGAGATTCGGATTCTTCAGAAATCTCCTCCGAGGCAAATGTCGCGCCATGGATTCCGTCGCGGCCTGTTGCCGACCCCACAATCATCACGGGATTTCCCACTCCAGCCGCGATTGCCCGGGCAGTCTCCCCCTGCCGAACAATGCCTACGGACATCGCATTGACAAGGGGATTATCCCTGTAGCAAGCATCAAAGTAGATCTCTCCGCCCACCGTTGGCACACCAAAACTGTTCCCGTAGTCGCCTATTCCGCGAACCACGTTCTTCAGCAGGTACCTGGCTCGTGGATCGTCGAGCGTTCCAAAGCGCAGAGAATTGAGGCCGGCAATCGGCCTTGCCCCCATGGTGAAAATATCCCGCATGATCCCGCCGACTCCGGTTGCGGCCCCCTGATAAGGCTCGACAGCTGAAGGATGATTATGGCTTTCGATCTTGAACGCAACAGCGAGTCCGTCACCAATATCGACGAGGCCTGCGTTCTCCTCTCCTGCTCCAACCAAGAGCCTCTCCCCTGTTCTTGGCAGGGTTTTGAGAACTGCAATGGAGTTCTTATAACTGCAATGCTCGCTCCACATCACGCTGTAAATGCCCAATTCAGTATACGTCGGCGTTCTCCCCAGAATCTCGAGGATGCGGTCATACTCCTCTTCGGTAAGACCGTGATCAAGGGCAAGCTCGCGCGTAACCTGAGGTTCTGAAATTCCTATGGATGAATTCATATCCTATGTATTATATCCATGATAAATTAATGTTTTAAGGCTCTGGACCTGATGCTACAGATGAGGATATTTCGACCACCGCAAGGACTTCATCCTTTTCCACGTTTTGTCCTTGTCGGACACGCACTTCCCTGAGTGTTCCATGAAAGGATGCGCGAATGTCGTTCTCCATTTTCATTGCTTCGAGAATCAGAATTGCTGTTCCGGGCTCCACGGAACTGCCGGGAGCACACTCAATCCGTGAAACCAAGCCCGGCATAGGCGCTTTTATTTCAACGATGCCGGTATTGCCGGGGAGTGTTTTGAGCATCGATTTCAGAAGATCTGCCCGATGATCGGAGATCCGATATTTTATATAGCTTCCGTTGATGAGCACTTCGGCATCCGCCTCGCCGCTGGGGAGACGCATAACACGAATACAATAAACGTTGAAGACGGACCCGTTCATCAGGAAGCAGACGCTGAAGGGGTCGGAGTGTGTGAGATTGAGCTCGTAGGAGCGGTCTTGGATGACGGCTTTTCTGTCGGAAAGCGCGATGGTTCTCCGCACTCCTCCTCGTGTCGCTGTCACCGTCCGTTCATTCACCGATGTTGCTCCTTCCGGCGTAAGCGCCAGGCTGTTTGCGCACCCGCGCCAGCGATGTTGCCATCGGTTCGTTGGTCGCTCGCAAGAAGAACGGAACCAACAGCTGCCGCATCAAGGAGGATTGGGTCAAGAGACTGGTTGAGAAACTCCTGTAGAACTCCTTTATTTATTAATTGCGTTGTGTGTTTTGCTTCAACAAAAATCGAGGTCTCGAGTATATACTTACAGAACGGGATCGTGGTGTGAAGGCCGGCAACCGCGAATTCCTGAAGGGCCCGGGACATCCTCTGCAGGGATTCCCTTCTGTCGGATCCGTGCGTTATGACCTTGGCCAAGAGTGGATCGAAATACACATCGACGCTATCCCCTTCTCGTGCTCCCGTATCGACTCGTACGCCGGGTCCCGAGGGTGGCCGGAAGACGCTCAACCTTCCCGTCGACGGAAAGAATTCATTCGCGGGGTCTTCGGCGTAGATGCGGCATTCGATCGCGTGTCCCTTGAGAGGAATGTCTTCCTGCCGAAAGGAAAGCGGGCGCCCCTCCGCCGCAAGGATCTGCTCCTTGACGAGGTCGAATCCAGTGACAGCCTCGGTGACAGGATGTTCGACCTGTAATCGGGTGTTGACTTCCAAGAAATAGAACTCTCCCTTGTCGTCCACGAGGAATTCCACAGTTCCTGCGTTGAAGTATCCGGCAGCGGACGCGAGCGAAGCGGCCACCTTACCCATACGATCACGGAGGTCGGAATCGACGATGGGAGACGGGGATTCTTCGACGAGTTTCTGATGTCTTCGTTGCAGGGAGCAATCGCGTTCCGGGAAATAGACGACCTGTCCCGACTTATCTCCGAGAATCTGAATCTCGACGTGATGCGGGTTGACAAGATACCGTTCTACATATACTCTCGGGTCGCCGAAAGCCTTTCGAGCTTCGGACGAGGCCATTTTGAATGCAGAAGCGAATTCGCTCCGGTCGTGAACGATCCGCATCCCCTTCCCCCCTCCCCCGGCGGCGGCCTTCAGGAGCAGGGGAAAACGGAGATCACCGACAGAGGCCAACGCATCCTCCGCCTTACTGAAGGCATCTGCTGACCCCTGCACCATGGGAATCCCGAGACTTCGGGCGAGTTTCCGTGCCGCTGTCTTTTCCCCGAGCAAGGCAATCGCTCTTGAAGGGGGCCCGATGAACTCGATTCCTGCCTTCTCCACTTCTGCTGCAAAGGTGTGGTTTTCAGACAGGTACCCGTACCCTGGATGGATGGCATCCACGGACGCTTTCCGGGCGATGGCAAGGATCTTGTTTTGATCAAGATAACTCTCCGCCGCCGTGACTCCATCAAGGGCATAGGCTTCGTCTGCCAACTGAACATGCAGGGCTGAGCGGTCGGGATCGGCAAAGACCGCCACGGTGCGTATGCCCATGTCGCGGCATGTCCTCAGGACTCGAACGGCAATCTCTCCTCTGTTCGCAACCAGCACTTTTTGGATTCGCTTTTCCACCGACTTATCCTTCGGCAAGCTCAACAACAGTCACGCCGCTTCCGCCTTCATTCCATTCGCCGAGGCGAAACGATTTCACATGGGGGTAGTCTTTCAGGAGTCGCGCTATTCGTTTCCTGAGCGCTCCGGTGCCTTTGCCGTGAATGATGTCCACACGGTGCAGGCCTGCCACATAGGCTTCATCGAGGAACCGTTGGACGCGGTCGGCAGCTTCATCGCCTGTCAGTCCTCGCAAATCAAGCTCCGAGCGGGCTGGAGGTAACGAGAAGGAAACACGTGAACCTGTCCTTTGTCCCACCGCGGGTTCAAGATCGCGGAGAGAAACCCGCATCGTTCCGTTTTCCCACAGGACGGTTGCCTCGGTACCGTTCACAGCGATGAGCTCTCCCACAGGCGTCGTCCCTTTCAGGCGCACTTGTTGGCCCACCTGAAGGGCGGGGATTTCCATAGTTTCCGCTTCAGCTTCACGATGCGTTCTGAGCAAGGCGTCGATTTCCTGGCGCGCGGCCTTGACGCTCTCTCGGGAGGCGGCCGATTCGCGTATGGTCTGAACCGTGCGTTCCACGGTGGAGTGTGCTTCCGTGAGAATGCGCTGAACCTCCTCGCGGGCTGACCGGCGAAGGTCGCGAATCTCATTTCGTACTTCTGCAAGCTTCTGCTCGTACGTCGCAATGAGTCGGGCGAGCGTTGCTCGGTCCCGTTCGGCCTCCTCCGCTGCCTTCCGCGCCGTTGTCAGCTCCTCCTGAAGCGAGGTGATTAACGATTCCAGTCTGGTCTGTTGAGCGCCCAGACGCGCTTTTGCTGCGGCGATGACAGAGCGATCCAGTTCCATCCGCTCTGCAAGCTCCAAAGCATAGCTGCTTCCGGGAATCCCGGCCCGGAATCTGTACGTGGGACGGAGGTGCTTTTGATCAAATTCCATGGAGGCATTCTTGACGCCGGGTGTTTCGTGTGCAAAAACCTTCAGGGCGCTGTGATGGGTGGTGGCGACAGTGATGGCACCTCGTTCCTGAAGCTTGAGCAGGAGCGCTGCGGCGAGGGCGTCTCCTTCGACGGGGTCCGTGCCCGCCCCAACCTCGTCAATGAGAATCAGGGACTTGTCTGTGGATCCGCTGAGGATTGTGCGAAGATTGGTCAGATGGGAGCTGAAGGTGCTGAGATCCTGTTCGATGGATTGATCGTCGCCCATGTCCACGAACACCTGTTCGAAGACGGGTATTGCTGAATCCGCCGAAGCGGGAATGTGAATTCCGGCTTGAGTCATGAGAACGCACAACCCAAGAGTTTTCAGAGCAACCGTTTTTCCGCCGGCGTTCGGTCCTGTAATAACCATTGTGCGGACATTTCCCCCAAGCTCAACGCTCAGGGGAACGACCTGATCGTGGGGATGAGTTTGAAGGAGAATCGGGTGCCGTGCGGCGTTAAGGGTCAGAAGCTTTCCGCCGCCGATTCTGGGCGCAGAGCCGATGATTTGGATCGAAAAACGGGCCTTGGCGAAGGCGAGATCGAGGTGGGCGAGGATATTGAGGGAATTCTCCAATTCGTCGCGAATGCCCGCCACCTGTGAGGAAAGATCTTTCAGAATACGCTCGATTTCCCTCTGTTCCGCGAATTGAAGTTCCCGCAGGGTGTTGTTCAGATCGAGCGCTTCGGCCGGTTCGATAAATACGGTGGCACCGCTGGCCGAAGTGGAGTGAATGAATCCCGCCACCTTGTGCTTGAATTCCGCCTTCACGGGGATGACGAGGCGTCCATCCCGTGTCGTGATGATGTCATCCTGAAGCATTTCCTTCTGGGCAACTTCCTTGAGAATGGCCGCGAGGCGCCTACGAAGTTGTTCCCGGAGCTGTGCCATATCTCGTCGGATCGTGAGGAGGTCTTTTGAGGCGGTATCGCGCACAGAACCCGATTCGTCGATGGCTTCTGCAATGTTGAATTCCACGACCCGGTCAAAGAAGAGCCCGGATGCATCGGCGGCGAGCAAGGGAGCGGTGGACGCGCGTTTTCGAAGAAAGGCGTGCATCGCTCGAGCCGCACGCAGGGAAGAAGCCACATCGAGGAGTTCGGCGGCTGTAAGAACCTGGCCTTCAACGGAGGTCTTCTTCAGATGAGGAACGATGTTCTTGAGACCGTCGAGGGGTACCGATCCTTCGGCTATGAGAAGTTGCTTTGCCTCATCGACGCGACGAAGCTCGGTCTCGATCCATACAGGATCGGTAGAAGGCTGTATGGCGCGACACAGGGTTTTGCCGGGTTCGCTCGCCGCCAGGGTTCCGATCTGCAGAAGGATCTTCTCGAAGTCCAGCTTTCGGATGGCGGAGGTGAAATCCGGGCTCATGGTGTCTGTTTGCCGGTAGGGTTCTTCTTTTGTTCGGGTTTGTCCGGCTTGGTGAATTCGTCCAGGCGTTCTCTGGCCTTGCCCTCGATCTCTTCGGACTTTTCCGGAACAACCTCGAGGAAGAAATCAAGGATTTGGGGGGCCGTATTGACCACGGGTTTGTAGAGCCGCGAGTCGTTGCGGTAGGTGCGGGACGGAAACCCTGTAAGACCCAGCATCATGAAGAGAGCGCTCATGATGATGATGCCCTGCAGGAGGCCGAGGAATGAGCCGATCATACGGTCCGCGATTCCTCCGATCTTGTATTCGGAACCCGAAAGCCTGTACACAAGGGATTGCAGGAAAATCAGTCCGAAGAAGACCGTATAGAATCCGAAAATCACTCCGTCACTGCGGTCCGTGTCGAATTCATTGACGTAGAATTCCGCCATGTCATTTGTGAGAAGCTGGGCAACGACGAGGGCAATGATGGTCACGGTGAGGCCGATCCCTTTTTTGACAAGGCCGTCCCTGAACCCCAACACGCAAAGGGTGATAACCGGGAAAATGATGATCAGGTCGATGACCATACGTTATGCACCGAGGCGGCGTTTGACGATGTCCTGGACGAGTCCGCCGTCGGCTTTCCCTTTCAGCTCCTTCATGACGGCGCCCATGGCTTTGCCGAAATCTTTTGGCGACATCGCACCGACGGCTGTGAGGATTCTTTCGACTTCCTTCTCCGTCTCATCCGGATTCAATTGTTGAGGGAGATACTCCTGAATGATCTTCAGCTCGCGGGTCTCCTTGTCGGCAAGTTCCTCCCTTCCGACTCTGGAATAGACGTCGATGGCCTCCTTGCGCTTTTTGATCGCGGACCTCAGGACGGCGAGCTCATCGTCCGGCGTCACCCGCGTATCGGTGCCGCGTTTGGAGAGTTCCACCATCTGAGCGCGGAGGGTCCGGAGCGTTTCCAGTCTGGTCTTGTCTCCGGCCTTGAGAGCGGTTTTCAGGTCTTCTGCGATGCGTTCGCTGAGTGTCATCGTCGTCACACTTTCGGTGAAGATTCAAATGAAACGAGGCAATCCCGTTCTCAGAGAGTGCCTCGTGCGGAAAGCCGTTATGAAAACGTGTTCAGAGTTTCTGAAGTGCCGAGTAATTGATCCGAAGGGCATCTCCCTTGCGCAGTTGCTGCTGAATATCGGTCACGATTCCCATGCGGGATCCCTCGTCGATCCTGAGAGACATAATGACCTGGGGAACATCGCGGCGCTTCTTTGCTGCGATCGACTGGATCTCGGGGATGAGCACGATGTTGTCATCGATCTGCACCCGTCCATCTCTTCCCACCCAGATATAGCTGACGATCCGCTTGTTGTCTATTTTCTCGATCTGTGTCGCGGAGGGAAGAGTGTATTGCACCTTGATGTCGTATTCCCGCAGGACAGTCGACACCATGAAGAAAATCAACAGCATGAAAATAATGTCCGGCAGGGATGCCGTCGGGATCGATTGTTTTGTCGATGCCTGTTTCTTTTTGAATTTCATCCTCAGAATCCCCTATCGTGTCCGTTCGGGTTCTGCAATGGAGATGCTTTGCTTTACGTTTTCCCTGACCTGATCCATCTGTTCCTTCGTAAGTTCCTTCAGGGGAACGCCGAACGTTTGCATGGCATACTCTTCACGGAGGGTGCTGTAGGCCTGCTTGATTTCATCGAGGGCTCCGATGTAGATGCGGTACGGAGTCTCCCGATCTGTTTTGATGGAGATGATCATCTTAGGTTTCGCCCGCAACTTGTTGGCGACGATTTCATGAATTTGAGGCAAGGATGCGAGTTCATCGTTAATGAGGACATCTCCTGCCGCGTTGACGAGGACTTTGATGATGCGGTCCGGATCCATTTTCACGATGTCGGTCTCCTCCACAGGAGGAGGAAGGACGAGACCGATTCCGGTGTCGACGTCGATTGTTGTCGTCACCAAAAAGAACAACAGGAGAAGGAAGGAAATATCCGCCATGGAGCTCGTCGGAATTTCCACATCCCTGCTGGCGCGTTTTCTGAGCATGGCCATGGATGGTTTCTCTCCTGTTCGCTATTTCTTC
>BQML01000047.1 GCA_022180565.1 Bacteroidia bacterium | reverse complement strand
ATTCTACCGATCGGTCTCTCCCGGCAGTCAGCCCACACAACCCGAGTACCCCGGTGTTCAACGGCGGGAAAGTACAGAGCCGGGGACTGCTGAAAGTCCATTTCGCAATCGCTTTGCGGTCACCGCGTTTAGCATTACGGCTTCGGCCATTCGCCTCCAGCATCCCCCGGGTTCCGTAACCATACGGCGAGCCGTGTTTGTCCTGAACCAGATCGAGGAACACTTGTATCGGTACTACAGCATCGTCAATGCTTGGGGAGATGAATTTTCGATTCGGGTGGACGAACCCGGATACACGAATGTCCAGGGCGGGCAGGGGGTGGTGGGGTGTTATACCGTGGAAACCCTTGAACGGTCTCTCCCCCCGGGTCTCTATTGAGATCGGGACCGGAACATCAGATCCGATAGTTCGGAAACCAGCAAGCCCGCAACGATCAATCCTCCTCCGGCAACTCCAACAGCCCCAATCCTCTCCCCCAAAGCAAGATAAGCAATGAAGGCCGCGAACACCGGCTCGACGGAAAAGATGATTGCCGCCCGCGTCGGTGTGGTTTCTTTCTGATAGCGCGTTTGAACCGTCAGTGTGTACAGTGTTGCAAGCAAGGCGAGGTATGCCACGGTTCCGATCGTATTCCATCCCACGGTGAGCGACACGTCTTCGAAAAGCAGAGCCCCCACCAGGGATCCAAATCCTGTGATGGCAAACTGGAGGAAGGCGATCTGCCGCACGTTCCCTTCTTTCGTGTAAAGATCAAGATAGACGATATAGAGGCCAAATGCCGCCGCGCAGATCAGTGTCAGAGCGTCGCCCACGTTGAATTCCGAACCTCCCGGAGACGTCAGCAAATACAGCCCCGTCGTTACCAGCACCACACCTGCGATATTTCCTGCCCGTGGGGGCTTCCGTTCTATCAGAATCTGAAAGAGAGGCGTGAAGACAACAAGTAAGCCGGTGATGAATCCCGACTTCGAAGCCGTCGTGTACTCCAGCCCGATCGTCTGTGTTACAAATCCTATGAAGAGAAGAATACCAATGATGACACCGCCCTTCATCGTCACTGCCGTCATGGGAACACTGCCCAGTTTCGCAAACGGCAGGAACAGCAGAGCGGCAATGGCAAAACGAAGTGTAATCAGAAGGAGTGGAGAGATTTCCTCGAGGCCCGATTTCGTGACGGCGAAGGTTCCGCCCCAGATGAGGGTGCAGGAAAGAAGGAGCAGTTCCGCCCGTGTTCGGGAAGTCATTGACCGAACGGAGGGTCTATTCAGTCGCCGGAGGATACGATTTGAAGAGGCGTCCCCACGGGGAGTTCTTCAGCCAGCGCCGGAAGACACGCCGGTCTCTCAGAGGCCAGCGGTAATAGTCGTGATAGACCTCCGAACCCAGGATGAAAAAATTCACCAGCGGTGTACGGAAAAAGAGGCTCTGGAGCCGCTTGAGCGGGCCGAACCAAAGGATATCGCCAACGAGGCTGGCACCGTTGTCTCCCACGGAAAAGTGCCAGTTTTCGTTTGCGATGCTTTCCCCCACGACTTCAATTTCCCTTGGATCCGCTTTCCCCAGGCCTCGCTCATGCGCCAGCCGGAGGTACTTGATGCTGAGGGGATCAAATCCCATCAGGGTCGCGGCAACAGCATCGATCGCAACCTGATCGGCGCTTGCGAGAATGACATTCTTCTCTTCGGGCATCATGGTCCGGGGACCCGGTCCATTCCCCGCGGTGGTCCCATCCATGACGGCAAAGATCCCGGCGTGGATTTCTTTCTGAATGACGAGGAGATCCACCAGTGTTTCGTGGATCCATGAATGCGTATAGTGGCGGTGGGTATTCAGGAGGCCGCCAAACGCGTTCTTCATGGCGCCGGTTGTTGTGGTGTAGATATGGCACTTCACTGTTGGCAAATGAACAATGTTTGTTCCGGGAAATGCATCGGGAATCCTGATTCCATCGGGGTAAATCTGATCGAGAACCAGGAGGGGGGTGCGCGGAGAGAACACGTTCCACTGCATGTCCTCAGGCTTGAAGTTGAACCGGACGGGGATGTTGTACTTCTGAAAGATCGGCACGTACTTATTCAGATCCTCGCCCTTGAAGGCATCCGTCACGACCGTTTGATTCTGAACACAAACGAGATCTCTCAGCCCTGCTTTGTGTAATCCGAGGATGGTTCCCTCAATCTGCCAAGGCGTGGAGTTGGCGCCGGGAAACGGAAAATGCCAGGAGATATTGTCTTTCAGGATTGTCTTCGTTCCTGGGGACAGAGCATCTTTCAATCCTGCCAGTTCCATCGCTCGTTGGACATCCTCCAGAACGGTCGACGGCGTGGTGCGGACAACCGCAACACGAGGAGCCACCGTAGGAAGACCGCTCACGCGGGTCGGGGATTTCGGTTCAGGGAATTTCATCTGCGTTAAAACCAGGTCTGCAGTTCGGTAGAGTAGATGATGGCCACACAGGCAAGAAACCATGCCGCGATGTTGATCATCATCACAGGGTCGGTCACCAGAATCAAGGTCGGGTTGTCCTCCGTGCTCTTTTTCTTCAGGAGATAAAGATACCGAAAAATGCCGAACAAGACAAAGACCGTTGTAAAGATAAGATTTTCCGTTTTGAACATTGTGACGGTCCTCTCCGCTACGGTGTAGAGGGCGTACGAGATGGCCATCCCGGAGGCGGAAATCGTAATCATTTGATCCGCGAATGCGGTATCGTATTCCTTCAGAACCTCTCTTCCGGACACTTCCCCCGTTACGCGTTCGAGGAGGAGCTCCCCTCGGCGTTTTGACAGGGCCAGGAACAGCGAGACGAACAGCGTGCAGAGCACGAGCCAATGGGAGACCTCCACCTCAATGACAAAGGCGCCTGCGAGAACGCGAAGCATGAATCCTGCAGCGATGATAAACACATCGAGGAGAATGACGTGCTTCAGGCGCATGGAGTACGAGAGATTCAGGAGGAGGTAGAGGCCTGCGGTACGCTGAAAGGAGGAGTTGAGAAACGAAGCGATCGCGGCGGCCAGGAGAATCAGGATTGCGGCGACGGCGATTCCCGATCCGACCGGGACAAGCCCCGCGGCAATGGGGCGGTTCCGTTTGATCGGATGGCTCTTATCGGCCTCGCGGTCAAAGATATCGTTGACAACGTACACGCCGCTCGAGAGAAAACAGAACGAGAAAAACCCCGCCAAGGCCGTGAGAAAGGAGTTTTCCTCAAAGAGATGCTTCGAGAAAATGAGCGGCGCGAACAAAAACAGGTTCTTCACCCATTGGCGGGGACGAAGAAGGGTCAGAAGGTGTTTCACGCTCACAGGCACTAAAATACCGCTTGTTCTTCGTACACGCCGTAGATTTCGGCCAACGCGGAACAAGTCTCGCCCAAAGTTGCATACGC
This sequence comes from Bacteroidia bacterium, assembly GCA_022180565.1. GTDB lineage: Bacteria > Bacteroidota > Ignavibacteria > UBA10030 > UBA10030 > JACQPU01. The sequence continues at coordinate 33,845 of BQML01000047.1, read as the reverse complement.
CCTTGTGCACTCAAGGAGGAAGGGCATGAGATTCTTGTCGTCGTTGGCCGCCGTCTTGAGGTTCCGGAGCGCGGTCTGTACGGCGTTCTCGTCCCTGCTCTGTCGGACGTCCGCGAGTCGTTGCTTCTGGATGTGTTCCACTTCGGGCGGGATCTTCAGAATCGGTATCTCGATCCGTTCATCTTCGTCGATAAATTCGTTGACGCCGACGATGATCTTTTCTTTTTTGTCCAGCTCTTGCTGGTACCGATATGCGGCATCAGCGATTTCACGCTGGAAAAATCCCGCTTCGATGGCCGGGATCACCCCGCCCAGAGCATCGATGCTTTCAAAGTAGTCCTCCGCGAGTTTTTCCATTTTTGCTGTCAGTGCTTCGATGAAATAGCTTCCCCCCAACGGGTCGATCGTGTTGGCCACGCCCGTTTCATAGGCAAGGATCTGTTGCGTGCGCAAGGCGATCTTGACCGCTTTTTCTGAAGGGAGGGCGAGCGTTTCATCCATGGAGTTCGTATGGAGCGATTGTGTGCCCCCCAGAACTCCGGCGAGTGCTTCGAACGCTGTGCGAATGATGTTATTTTCCGGCTGCTGTGCGGTGAGGGAACAACCCGCTGTTTGCGTATGAAAACGAAGCATGAGCGCCTTCGGGTTCGTCGCTCCGTACTTATCCCGCATCCGCCGCGCCCAGATTCTCCTTGCTGCGCGGAACTTGGCAATCTCTTCAAAGAAATCAATGTGCGAATTGAAGAAGAATGAAATACGGGGAACAAACTCCTCGATCTTCAAGCCGCGTTTGATCCCTGCTTCCACGTACGCAAAGCCGTCGGCCAGAGTGAAGGCGAGTTCCTGCGCCGCTGTCGACCCCGCTTCCCGAATATGGTATCCGCTCACGGAGATCGGGTTCCATTGTGGCGCCTCCATCCCGAGAAACTCAAACATATCGACGATCAGCTTCATCGATGGGCCGGGCGGATAGATCCATTCTTTCTGGGCGATATACTCCTTGAGAATGTCTGCCTGAATGGTCCCGCGCAGATTTCTCAAGGGAACCCCCTGTTTCTCCGCGACCGCCAAATAGAAGCACATCATCATCGCTGCAGGGGCGTTGATGGTCATGGATGTTGAGATATCGCCGAGGTTAATCCCCTTGAACAGGATCTCCATATCGGCCAGCGAACTTACCGACACCCCGCAAATTCCCACCTCCCCTTCCGAGAGCGGATCATCGGCATCCCTGCCCATGAGCGTGGGAAGGTCAAACGCCACCGAGAGGCCTGTTTGGCCGTGATCAAGCAGATAATGATACCGTGCATTCGTATCCTCCGGGGTTCCAAACCCCGCAAACTGCCGCATGGTCCAGAGCTTTCCGCGGTACATGGTGGAGTGAATGCCTCGTGTGAACGGGAATTCACCCGGATAACCGATATCCTTGACAAAATCCAGATCCGTAAGATGTTCGGGCCCATAGAGCATTTCAAGAGGCTCGCCGCTGACGGTCGTAAACTTCACCTCACGCATCCGTCCGTTCGACCGCGCGCGGTCTTCCCAACGTTTCCTCGCTTCCTCAAGCTTGCTTTGGTCGATGTTCATGCTCATTTTTCCTCCACCTAAGTTCTGCCAAAACGCTTATCGAGCTCTTCCAGCGATATCTTGACCACAACGGGCCTGCCGTGGGGACAGACATACGGCATGGTAGTCAAAAACAACTGATCAATCAAGCCGATCATTTCCTGCACACTCAGTCTGTCGCCCGCCTTAATCGCGGCTTTGCATGCGAAGGATTTCGCAAGATTATCCCGGGCATCCACCGTCGCATGGTGCTCGTTGTTCCGGTACTCATCCAGAAGATCCTGAAGGATCTTTCGTTCGCTTCCCACGCGGACGTCTGCGGGGATGCCCTCGATGACGACGGTGTTCCTGCCGAACGGCTTCAGCACAAAACCAAGAGTTTCGAGATGCGGAAGCAGATCGCGAACGAGAGCAGAGTCTCCAGGTGTGAGCTCCACCGTCTGCGGGAAGAGCAACTGCTGGGACGCCGGCAAGTTGTTCTCGAAACTTGCAATCGCTCTTTCGTACAAGATGCGCTCATGAGCAACGTGCTGATCGACGATCATGATGCCGGTTTTGATTTGCGACAGAATGTACTTGTTGTGCACTTGCCAGATGGCGCGTCCATCCTGAGCGGCCGAATGTTCAGCCTCTTGCGGCACAATCCTCTCCGCAGGCTCCCTCCGTACGATCGGCCCAAACGAATTCACCGCCACGCCTTCCTGCAGAGGGCGCGCCCGCCGGAACAGCTGGTCAAGATCGATTTGTCCCGGTATCGCCATCGGATCCGGGGCCTGACCGCCAAAGCGCAACCGGGCGTTCATGGCGCCGCTTTCCGCATCAGCCATCTCGACGCTCGGAACAAGATCATGGGTAGCCAAGGTCCGCCGAATGACGGAGAGAACGAACCGGTACAGATTCGATTCATTTTCGAACTTGACCTCCAGCTTCGAGGGATGGACGTTCACATCAATCTGGCGGGGATCCACGCGTAATCGCAGGATGAAAAACGGAAACGAACCCTTGATCAGAAGATGTTCATACGCCTGGAATACGGCATGGTTGATGGCCCGGTTCACAATGAAACGCCCGTTGAGAAACAGAAACTGGTCCGTTCGATTCCTGCGTGCAAAATCCGGTCTTCCGATGAATCCATCGATGCTCACGTACTCTGTGGTCTCCCTCACCGGAACGAGTTGATCGAAGGCCTTTTTTCCCACAATATCCTGGACACGCCCTTCAAACGAGGTTCGCGCGAGATTCAGCATGATTTCCCCGTCGCTTTCATACTTCCACGATACGTTCGGATACGCAAGCGCCATGCGCGTTACCACGTCTGTTGCCTGCTTTCGCTCCGTCTGCTGGGATTTCAGAAAGTTTCGTCGTGCAGGGGTATTATAAAAGAGGTTTCGCACCGTTACCGAGGTTCCGCGGTCGCAGGCAATCCGTGTGGCCTCCTTGATTTCATCTCCTTCGACGCGGACAAGGGTCCCCACATCCTCGTGCGCGGTACGGGTTTTCAGCTCCACCTGCGAAACAGCACCGATCGAAGCGAGCGCTTCACCGCGGAAGCCAAGGGTCTGGATGTTCTCGAGGTCCTCTGGAACGCTGATCTTGCTCGTTGCATGTCTCCGGAAGGCCATGGTGGCATCTTCTTCGGACATTCCCTCTCCGTCATCGACAACCTGTATCACTGTTTTTCCGGCATCCTCGATGCGCACAAAGACAGAGGCGGCGCCGGCGTCGAGGGAATTCTCAATGAGCTCCTTGATTGCCGACGCGGGGCGTTGAACGACCTCACCCGCGGCGATTTTGTTTGCCAGATCGCTTCGCAGTATGTGAATCTTCCCTGTCATGATCGCAGGAGGCCTGCCAGATAGAGGTACGCGTAGACCGCCAGGAGGAAGACGATCATCCAGCGCAGAATCGACCGCTGCGGACGACTGCGCGAATGTCGCTGACGCTCGAAGCGCTGTTTGAATTTCTCCGCCGGATCTTTCTCGGGATCGTAGTATCGCGGAAGGTATTCAAATCGGCGGATGCTCGGGCGCCTGAAGAACATGGTCTCATCTCCTTCTCTCCACCCCAATGCCCTGCCTTTCCGGCAAGATCAACTTCCCCTCTTCAATGTTCGCGCCGTCGAAGGGGTCGTTGGTCGTAAGGATCGCGCCGTCGAGATCCGCCCAATCGATCAGGGGCGAGAGTTGGGCCGCGGCTGAAATCGCCACCGATGTTTCGATCATACAACCGGCCATAATTCTCAGGCCACAGGCCTTCGCCGCTGCAATCATTCGCATTCCCTCCCGAAGGCCCGTGCATTTCATGAGTTTGATGTTCACGCCGTCGAAAACTCCCTGCAACTTTGGAACGTCATGAAGGCGAAGAGAGTTCTCGTCCGCTACCAACGGAAGATGTACGCGCTCCCGGACCCACGCCGTTCCCTCGAGGTCCTCCGCCGGCATCGGTTGTTCGACGAATTCCACCCCTTCCTGTTCAAGCCATTTGATCTTCTCGACGGCGACTTCCCTTGTCTTCCATCCTTCATTTGCGTCCACCCTGATCGTTTTTCTCGTCACGCCGCGGATCGTCTTGATAATCTCTTCGTCGTTAGGTCCCCCCAGCTTCACCTTCAGGATCGGAAACGCCTCTGCCTCGCGGACCTTCTGTTCAATGATCTCGGGCCGGTCGATGCCTATGGTAAACGAGGTCAACGGCGTTTTTGACTTATCAAGCCCCCAGTACCGATACAGAGGGATATTCAGCTTCTTTCCGATCCAATCATGCAACGCGATGTCTACCGCGGCTTTGGCGGAAGTGTTTCCGGGTGCCCTGGAGTCGACAGCGTTCAGGATATTCTCCAGATCAAACGGCGACGAATATCCGGAGAGGTCAAGTGATCCGAGAAACGCCATGACCGTCTCGATGGTCTCTCCGTATCTCCTGGTCGGAGCGGCTTCACCGTAACCTACAATCCCTTCGTGTTCAAGTTCCACGAGCACGACCGGTGAGACATCCCGCGAGCTTCGCGAGATTGTAAACGTGTGCTTGAGCTTGAGATCGAAGGGCCAAAAGGAAAGTTTCATGGGATTGTTTTCACGTTTGAGCAAAAAGAGCGTCAACAAAGGTTTGCGGAACAAACGGCTGAAGGTCCTCGGGATCTTCCCCTACCCCCACGTACCGTACCGGGATTCCCAGCTCATGGCCGACCGCGAGCACGATGCCGCCTTTGGCCGTGCCGTCCAGCTTCGTCAAAACCACACCCGTTACGCCGGCCGCCTCGGAGAACTGCCTTGCCTGCTGGAGGCCATTTTGCCCGGTGGCGGCATCGAGCACCAAAAGCACCTCGTGCGGTGCGTCCGGCATCACCTTGCTAATCACTCTCCGGATCTTACGCAGTTCCTCCATCAGGTTGACGCTCGTATGAAGCCTTCCCGCGGTATCGATGAGAACAACGTCTACCCCGCGCGAGCGCGCGGACTGTACGGCATCGAAGGCAACCGAGCCAGGATCGGCTCCCCTTTCCTGGCGAACCATCTCCGCACCGGCACGCCGGGCCCATCGTTCCAGTTGTTCGTTCGCCCCCGCCCGAAAAGTATCCGCGGCTCCAAGGAGAACGCTGAGCCCCTCAGACTTGTACCGGTAAGCGAGCTTGCCGATCGTGGTCGTCTTGCCTGAACCATTGACTCCCACAACAAGGATGATGTACGGCCGGGGAGCATTGGCAATCCCCACCTTTCCTTTCTCGTCGACAGACGACGCCGTTGAGCGCAGGACACGTGCCACTTCGTCCTTGAACAACTCCATGAATTCATCGATGGATTCGTATCGGTCTGCCGCAATGCGCTTTGTGATGTTCTCCAGCAATCGTTTGGTCGTGCCGGTGCCGACGTCGGCTGCCAGGAGAGCGTACTCGATGTCTTCCAGTGCATCCGCGCTGATGGTTCCCCTCGCGCTTACCATGCGCCGGATGCCGCCGATAAGCGAATCGCGGGTCTTCGTCAGACTCGCGGTCATTCTGTTGAAAAGGGTTCCGATCATTCGCGTCCTGTTGCGTCGACCTTTCTCCCGATGAACAACCTTCGTGCATACACACCCAATGAAATCGTCATGAAGGCTACACTGCTCCAGAGGGAGGCATCGCGCCACGCTGTAAGGCCCTCCATTCGAAGGAGGGAAAGCAGAAGATACCCAGCGATAAGACTGACCGCAATTTTCCCGGGCCAGTTGGACTGCACGACAATGCCCTTTTTCGATTTGATGAGGAGTCCTCCGCTCAAGATCAGAATATCCCGGACCAGCACCACAACGACGTACCAGAGAGGAATATCCCCGAGCACAACAAGGAAAATTGCCAGCACTCCGATCCCGACTTTGTCCGCGATGGGATCGATGACTTTTCCCAATTCGGAAACTTCATGCAGTCGGCGCGCAAGGAATCCATCGGCAAAGTCCGAGAGGGCCCCGAGGGCGACAATTCCCGCCGCCCAGAGGCGATGGCCTTCAAATTCGTTGAAGAGGCAGTACGCCAGAGGAGCAAGGAGGACGAGGCGTGCGCCGCTGATGGCATTGGCGAGAGTCCAGGTCTTCGCAGCCACGGTCAGGTATCGTTGGCGTCCTTCGACGTTTCGCGGTCCAGAGGAACCGGATATTCTCCGCTGAAACATGCCGTGCAGTAGTGGCGCCCCCGGTCCTTCGGCGCCGCCTCAAGCAGGTTTTCCAACGAGAGGTATTCCACACTGTCCACACCCAGCTCCTTCCGGATCCCTTCCAGATCCCCGTTGTGCCTGTTTGCGATCAGCTCATTCTTGCTCGGAAAATCCATTCCATAATGGCAGGGATTCTTGATCGGCGGCGACGTCACGCGGAAGTGGATCTCCTTTGGGCCGGCCTCACGGATCAGCTTCACAAGCTGGCGGGAAGTCGTCCCTCGGACAATCGAATCGTCAACAATGACCACCTTGCGGTCCTTCAGAACTCCCTTGACGGTGTTGAACTTCGTCTTGACCTTGATTTCACGACTGCTCTGGTCGGGTTGAATAAAGGTACGCCCAACGTAGTGGCTTCGGATCAATCCGATTTCGAGCTTCACGTTTGTTCCCTGTTCCTCGCTCTCGGTCACGTACCCCAGCGTCGCGGTATTGCTTGAATCAGGGACGCTGATCACAACAACGTCCTCGCCCTCACGGTCGGGCTTTACAGGGGCCTGTTGGGCGAGCAGCTTCCCAAGCTTCCGGCGAACCTTGTCGACGTTCTCTCCGAAAATTTTGCTGTCGGGACGTGAAAAATAGATGAATTCAAAAATGCAGTGATGGAATCTGGCCGGTTGGCGCGAGGTCCAAAGTGATCTCATTCGTCCCGACTCCACCGCTTTCTGGTCAATCACCAGGATCTCGCCCGGCAGAACATCGCGAAGGTACTCGGCACCCAGAATATCGAATGCGCATGTCTCCGAGGCCACAACAAATGCATCCCCCAGCCTGCCCACTGCAAGAGGCCGGAATCCATGCGGATCCCGTGCGGCGATCAGGGCATCGTCCGTGAGGATGACCAGTGAATAGGCGCCCTCGACCGCGTCAAGAGCATCTTTGACCTGAAGCACCTGATCCGTATGCCTGCTCTTGGCGGCCAGATGCAGAATAATTTCCGTGTCCGATGTGGATTGAAAAATGGTGCCTTCGGCCTGAAGGGTATCCCGAAGCGTGTGGAAGTTCGTCAGGTTACCGTTGTGACCCACGGCGAGATTCCCGCCCCTGTAGTGGACGGTGAACGGTTGGATGTTGGCCTTGTTGTCGGTCGAGCCGGTGGTGGAATAGCGATTGTGGCCAATGGCAGCATTCCCCCGAAGAACAGACTTCAGAATCTTCTCGTCCCTGAAGACGTCGGCGACGAGCCCCGTTCCACGATGGACGTTAAACCGGTATCGATTCTTCTGCGGGACAAACTCACTGGTGACGATGCCCGTGGCTTCCTGGCCCCGATGCTGGAGCGCGTGCAGACCATAGTAGGTCATGACGGCCGCTTCCGGATGGCCGTAGATTCCAAAGATTCCACAGTGGCAACGCGGTTTTCCTTCGCTATGCGGGGAGAGAGTCACGATGGAAAGTACGAAAAAAATAGTGAAGAATGAAGGGACGACTTCAACGAGGAGGGAACCTCGCAGTACCGGCCTGCTTTCAGAGAGATCCCAGAACTTCCCCAAGCTCGTTCACGACCCTCTTGCATTCCTCATCCGTGGCGATGTAGGGTGGAAGGAACCGGAGGACGTTCGTGTTTGTGCAATTAACGAGGATTCCCCGTTCCATCAACCGGTCGACCACCGATTGGCCTTCCACCGACAGCTGGACACCGAGCATGCACCCAAACCCCCGCACCTCGGTCACAATAGCAGGGTAGCGCCTTCGGAGCTCCTGGAATCCTGCAAGAAGCCTTTCCCCTATGGCGCCGGCCCTCGTCATCAGCCCGCCGTCAATGATTTCCTCCATCACAGCCAGGCCGGCAGCGCATGCGACAGGATTTCCGCCGAATGTCGTCCCATGGACACCGTAAGTGAAAACAGAGGCTACCGCGCTGGAGCCCAGAATTGCTCCCAGAGGCAGCCCGCCACCTATCGCCTTGGCAACCACGACCACTTCAGGAAGCAGACCGAGATGTTGGTAACCGAAGAGTTTTCCAGTTCTCCCCATTCCCGATTGGATCTCATCCGCCACAAGAAGAAATCCATGTTTGGTCCGGAGCGTGGATAATTCCGTACAAAATTCTCGGCTCAGAACGTTGATCCCCCCTTCGCCTTGAATCGGTTCAACAAAGACCGCGAGCGTTTCATCGTTGACCTTTGCGCGAAGATCCTCCACATCGTTGAAGCGTATGTGGCCTGTATGGGGAAGAAACGGTTCATATCCTTCCCGATATTTTGCTCGCTCCGTGAGCGAGAGGGCTCCCATAGTTCGTCCGTGAAAGGAGTTGGAAAGGCCGAAGAGGTTTTTTTTCCCCCGAGGGGTACCCCATTTTCTCACGAGCTTGATCGCTCCTTCGATCGCTTCCGTTCCGCTATTGGTAAAGAAGATCCTTGCAAAGCCGGACAGCGCCAGGAGTCTTTCGGCAAGCTTCACCTGAGGTTCCTGGACGAAGAAATTCGACAAGTGGATGTACTGATCAGCCTGGTCTTTGATTGCCTTCACGACGCGGGGATGACAATATCCCAGGGCATTGACGGCCAACCCACCGAAGAAATCCAGATACTGCCTTCCCTGTCGGTCTGTCAGGTAGCATCCCTGACCTCGAACTATATCGAGCGGAAGGCGTTTATAAGTTTGAAAGAAGAGAGATTGTTCCTGTTCGAATAACGTCGGCATATCAGCTCCGTCTGGCGAATGCAGAGAGGATGGATGTAAGGAGGGCGACATTGCGTCGGAGGTCAATCAGGCCGCCGTTGTTGCGAATGAGAATGTCCGCACGCGCGGCCTTTTCCCGCGGGGACCACTGCGCGGCCATTCTCCCATGCACCGTTGCGTCGGCTCCATCGCGCTTCCGCAGACGCGCGAGCCGTAGGTCGCGTCTCGTCTCCACCACGACGATCATGTCGAGCATCTCATCGAGTCCCGACTCAAAGATCAGCGCCGCCTCGACAATCACGACGCGGTGCCCGGCAGCAAACAGTTTCTTCAAGCGCCTCTCGAGCTCCCGCCGCACCGCGGGGTGGACGATTCGTTCCAGTCTCTTCCGTACCGTCGCACTTCCGAAGATCCTCGAAGCCACCAACCTGCGGTTCAGTCGTCCGTTCGAGGCATAAGCGTCTGATCCGAGGAGGTGTGCCACCTTCCTGCGAAGTTTTGCATCCCGTTCCTGCAGTTCCTTGGCGATCTCGTCTGCCGAAAGCACCGGGAATCCCTTTTTCCTGAGGAGGCGGCATACGGTGCTCTTGCCGCTGCCGATGGCTCCTGTGACACCGATGCTGTACATCCGGGCGGGGATCGTTCGGCGGGGTGACCGTCCGGGAAAATTACTTGGCATAGGCCACGGAGCGGAACTCCCGAATGACCGTTACTTTGATCTGCCCGGGGTATTCCATCTCCTGCTGGATCTTATTGGCAATGTCGTGCGACAGTTGATCCGCTCTGGCGTCATCGATGGCATCATGATTGACGATCACACGCACTTCGCGGCCCGCTTGGATGGCATAGGTCGTCAGGACACCCGGGAAGGACTTTGCAACCTGTTCGAGTTTTTCCAATCGCTTCACATACCCTTCCACCGATTCTCGTCTGGCGCCCGGTCTGGCCCCGCTGATCGCATCCGCCGCCTGTACGAGCGATGCAATCGGGTGTTCCATGGGAATATCCTCGTGATGCGATCCGACGGCATTGCAGACAATCGGATGCTCATTGTACTTCTTGCAGAGTTCGTATCCGATGAGGGCATGGGGACCTTCGACACTCTTGTCCACCGTCTTGCCGATGTCATGCAGCAAGCCCGCCCGCTTTGCGAGCATGGGGTCAAGCCTCAGTTCACCCGCCATGACGCTCATGAGGTAGGCGACCTCGATGCTGTGCTGAAGCAGATTCTGGCCGTAACTCGATCGGTACTTCATCCGTCCGATATGCCGGCAGATTTCGGCGTGAGCGCTGTGGAGCCCGATTTCAAGAAGCGTGTTTTCACCAAGGCGCAAGACCTCTTCATCAAGCTCCTTCTTCACCTTTTCAACGACTTCTTCGATCCTCGCAGGATGGATTCGGCCATCGGCGATGAGACGTTCGAGTGCCTGACGGGCTACTTCCCGTCGGAACGGATCGAATCCGGAAAGAATCACCGCCTCAGGCGTGTCATCCACAATGACATCCACACCCGTCGCTGCTTCGAAGGCCCGTATATTCCTCCCTTCTCTTCCGATGATCCTTCCCTTCAGTTCATCGCTTTCCAGGGTCAGCACACTGACACTTGATTCCACCGTATGGTCAGCCGCCGTACGTTGGATCGCCTGAATGATGATCTTCTGCGCTTCTTTCTTTCCCTCCTCCCGCGCCTGATCCCTGATTTCTTTCAGCATCTGCGCCGACTCAGTCTTGACGACCTCCAGCAGATTATCCATCAGCTGCTTCTTTGCTTCTTCCCTCGTAACCCCCGCGATGCGTTCCAGCCTGATATTCTGCTCCTCCAGGAGCTTCTTCAGCTCCCCCTCGCGTTCTTCCAGCCGCTTGCGCCGCTCCGCCTGCTCTCTTTCCGTCTGCTGGAGGGCCGACTCCTTTTTGTTCAAAAGATCAAGTTTGCGGTCGACGTTTTCCTCTCGTCCTTCCAATTGCTTCTCAAACGCTTGAAGCTTGTTGCGTTTCGATTGAATTTCGGCATCTGCTTCCTTTTTCTTCCTGTACCATTCATCCTTCACTTCGAGAAGTTTCTCGCGTTTCAACGCGTTCGCATCGCGCTCAGCCTCCTCCAGGATTCTTTTTGCCCGCTCCTCGGCGCTGTTGATCTTCTTCCGCCCGCTCCGCACGTTGACGTACCATCCCGCAGCGAACGCCGCCGCGGCAATCGCAACCACCATGGGAATGAATATCATCAGATCCATACGTCGCTCCTCCGTGCCCGCACCAAAAAAAACCGCACTCGCCGGCCGAATCAATTGTATTCGAAGAACCTCTCTTCAAACACAGTGGGTGCCTGCCTAAGCATTTCACACTTCCACTCCCGCTCTTCTGAGGAACTCAGCGTCATCGCAGGTACCCGTGGCATGCGCTCCACGCTTATGAGTCAAGCTCCCTATTAAAGTTACTTGTAAGGTTCTTTAATAGTCTTGATTACGGCTGACGGTGCGGTGACTTGCTGTGCATAGGTCTCCGCTCCTATGGAAAAGAACACACCAATCGCCGGTTACGACGCGGCGTCCCCTGCAGATTCAAGACATGTATCGAGATAATTGTTCAGCTTTACGATCTCTGTCTGCAGATGCATCATCGTCTGCTGATGCTGTTCCCGCTCCTTCATGAGATCCTCGGTAATGTTCAGCGCTGAAAGAACCGCCACGGTCAGCGGCGGTTGTTCGGGGATCTTGTCATGGATCCTGGTCAACATGGCGTCAACATAGGAAGCAATCCGTTTGGTCAGGTCCTCGTTTTCACCCCTCAGCGGATACTCCGACCCGAAGATCTTGACTTTGATGCTCTTACCGTTCATTGCGTACTGAATTGTTCGTAACCTTTATCGGACTGGAATGCTCATGATGCCGAATCAAAACTGAGATCAGTACCTACAACCTCGCATTCAACTTAGCGATGAGTTCCCTGATCTTTCCAGCGAGTGCCTCCTTTTCTTCATGAGTGAACATACCTGATCCATTCGATTGAAGCTTCAGTATCTCCTGCTCCCTGTCTTTCAACTCGTCCGTGAGGTCTCGTTCCCTTTTCTCGGACTCTTCCAGCCGCCGACGTAGCGACTGGTTCTCCTCTTTCAGGCGAAGCAGAAAGTCTGAAAGTCGACGTGCCTTCTCCCAAAGCTTCTGAAGAGAAGACTCAACCTGATCAATCTCTCTCCCATTGGTCACGTCAGATTCCACATGCGACTCTGACAACCGGTGATCTCCTTCCATGGTCCCTCGAGGGGTCACCTGCGAAGCCGCGCACCGCAGGTGGCTTCCACATGGCGAATGATCGCATTGATCTTCCCGTTGACCTCTTCGTCCGTCAACGTCCGGTCAACAGGTTGAAACTCAAGAGTGTAGGCAAGTCCCTTCTTGCCGGAACCCACCTGCTCCCCGCTGTAGAGATCGAAGAGTGTCACCGAACGGACAAGCTCACCTCCCGCCTCACGAATTGCATCCACAACCTTCCCCTGTGGAATCCCTTCATCGACGATGAACGCCAAGTCACGCGTGACGCTCGGGAATCGCGGAAGAGGCTCATACCGTCTCTTCCAGACCTCCCTTGCCTCAGGAAAATCAAGACTCACCTCGGCAAAGAACACGTCTTCCCTGATGTCAAACTTTGCCGCGACCTCCTTCTTCAAACATCCAAGAAGACCTGCGTAAGTACCTTTAATTTCAACGGCAAGAGTGTCAACACTTAAAGGGCTGCCGTTATCATACAGAATTAAGCGATATTTGTCAAGAAAAAACTTGGAAAGAAGGGCTTCAAGCTCTCCTTTAAGATCAAACACGTCGTACTTTCGGGACGGCGCAGTATAGTGTTGGTTGAAATGATCTCCGCTAACAATCATCATGAACCGTTCTTCTTCGTGAAAGGCATCAAGCGATTCAGGAGATTGAGAAGGATCCCTCCAATAGACCTTGCCGATTTCAAACAATCTGAGGCCTTTGGCACCTCGGTTGAAATTATGCTGGATCACATCCAGTGCTCCCGGAACTAGACTTGTGCGGAGCACTTGCATCTCCACACTCACCGGATTGAGCACTGCCACCGGGTTCCCCCCCGCCAACGCGGCATGAGCACGGTTCTGCAGGCTGTTCGTCATGATTTCCTGGAAACCGGCTCCGATCAGAAAATCCCGCACCTCGTCACCGAGGCCGCGCCCAACCGTGCCGACCGATCCCACCCTCACGTTTGTATCGGGTTCGATCCTGTCGTATCCGTACAAACGGGCGATTTCCTCGATCAGATCCACTTCCTCCGCAATATCTGAGCGATACGACGGCGGGACAACGTTCAGCGTATCGCCCGGACCCTTCCGAACCGCCATTCCTAATCTTCGAAGGAACCCGGCCATCGCAGACGCGGCAATCGACGTCCCCAGCAAGGCATTCGCTCTGCTCACACTCAAACGGACTGTCCGACGCTTTGTGCGGCGGGGAAAGACGTCGACGCATCCCTTCAATACCTTGCCGCCGGCCAGTTCCTGCATCAAAGCCGCAGCGCGGATAGACGCAAAGTCGGTCATTTCAATGTCCACAGATCTCTCGAATCGTTGAGATGCCTCGGTGGAAAGGCCGAGTTGCTTGGATGTCCTTCGAATGCCGACAGGAGCGAACCACGCGCTTTCCAGAAGCACGTTTGTGGTTTCCGCACTGATCTCCGAATCCGAGCCACCCATGACGCCCGCGATGGCAAGAGGGTGCTTCGCATCACAAATAAGAAGCATGTCCTTCCGAAACGTCCGCTCCACACCGTCAAGAGTGGTAAACCGTTCTCCTTCCCGCGCGCCCCGAACAGTGATCGTCCCCCCCGCGATCTTGTCGTAGTCGAAAGCGTGCAAGGGCTGACCTGTTTCAAGCATGACAAAATTCGTAATGTCCACGACATTGTTGATGGGCCGTACGCCCACGGAGCGGAGCCTCTGCTGGAGCCACGGCGGGGACGGTGCAATCGTCACATTCCGAATTACGCGCGCCACGTATCGTCCGCATTGTTCCGTATCCTGAACCTTCACGCGCACATGCAGATGTGCCGGTTCTGCATCTTCTTTCACCCTGACCTTCGGAAGCGAGACTCGGGCCCCGGTCATCGCGGAAACTTCCCTCGCCACGCCCAGATGGCTGAGCCAATCTCCGCGGTTTGCAGTGATCTCCACCTCGTACACGACATCGGTTTTTCCCAGATAGGCCGCCAAGGGGGTGCCCACGTTCGCGGAGGAATCCAGCACAAGAATACCGTCCTTGTCGTCACCCAGATCCAGCTCATATTCTGAGCAAATCATACCGCGGGATGTCACGCCCCGGATGGCTGTCTCTTGCAGCACAAACGAACCGCCGTGAGGATCGTGCTGGTTCCGCGGAACGACCGATCCCACGAGGCCCACGGCCACCTTCTGCCCTACGGCGACGTTCGGCGCCCCGCAAACAATCTGCAATTCTTGGTCTCCGACAGACACGCGGCAGACTGTCAGCCGGTCGGCGTTTGGATGTTTCTCCTTTGTCAGAATTTCTCCCACGACAAACCCTTCATACCGTGCACCTTCGTCGGACACCCGTTCAACTTCCAGACCGAGCATGGAGAGACCGTCGGCAAGCTTTCGGGGAGAGAGCCGCACAGGCACGAGGGTGCGGAGCCATGCATGAGAAATCTTCATGACCGGTTAGAATTGGCGGAGGAATCGGACATCGTTCTCAAAATACAGCCGGATATCATCAATGCCATAGCGCAGGAGTGCGGCCCGTTCGATGCCCATACCGAAAGCAAAGCCGCTGTAACGGCGCGGGTCATAGCCGCCATGACGAAGCACGTTGGGGTGTACCATCCCCGCACCAAGAATCTCCAACCATCCGTTGTATTTGCACACCGGACAGCCTTTCTGATTGCAGATGAAGCAGGAGATGTACATGTCGGCACTGGGCTCCGTGAACGGAAAGAATGTGGGGCGAAATTTGTATTTGACGGAGCTTCCATAGAGTTGGTGGACAAACGATACAAGCGTTCCCTTGAGCTCGCTGAAGGTCACGTTGCGATCGACGGAGAGCGCTTCGATTTGGTGGAAAATGACGTGACTTCGCGCGCTCACGGCCTCATTCCGGTACACCCGTCCGGGTATGATGACTCGCACCGGCGGGGGCTGAGCCTTCATGACGCGAATCTGAACCGGTGATGTATGGGTACGCAGGAGAACGTTCTTTGAAATAAAGAACGTATCCTGCATGTCCCTTGCAGGATGTTCCGGCGGGAAGTTCAGGGCGGTAAAGTTGTGATAATCGTCTTCAATGTCCGGCCCGTAGGCGATCCCAAAGCCCATTCCGGCAAAGATGCGTTTAAGGTCTTCAATCGTTTGGGTGATCGGATGGCGGGTGCCGACGGGCTTGGGGCGGCCCGGCAGGGTGAGATCGAGCCGGACATCGGCGGACCGGCTCTTTTTTTGGCCGATCGCTTCATCGTAGGCCGACTGCGCGTACGATCGCAGTTCGTTCAGGGCCTTTCCGACACCAGGTTTCTCGTCCGGTGGCACTGTTCGCAATTGTTCGAACAGTTGCGCAATCAGACCCTTGCGCGCCAGAAACTTGATCCTTAGCGCTTCGAGGGCCTTGGCGTCGGCGGATTCACGGAGTTCGCGTTCGAACTCTTCCCTGATGTGACGGATCTGCTCGAGCATGGACAGGGCGTGGTGTGTCGGGGCATTCACCCCTGAAGTGTCGTCAAGACGCGGAAGCGAACTTCACGACCTCTGAGAACGCGGCCGGATTGTTGACAGCGAGATCGGCGAGAACCTTCCGGTTGATCAGTACCTGCTTCTTCTCCAGCCCGGCCATGAGACGTGAGTACGTTGTGCCGTTTAACCGAGCCGCCGCATTGATCCGCGCAATCCAGAGTGTACGGTACTCACGCTTTTTCGTTTTTCGGTGGCGATAGGCATGGGTCAGAGCCTTTTCCACATGATGCTTGGCGACCGTGTAAACCTTGCTTCTGGCGCCCCAGTACCCTTTCGCTTTGCCGAGGATCTTCTTTCGCCGCCGGTGGGATGCTACCTTGTTCTGGGAACGTGGCATGAGAACATCATCCTTTCGCTATGCTGACAAGAATCGTTTGATCTTATATGCTTCGGAAGAGTGCACCAGTCCGGGTTTTCGCAGGTGCCGTTTGCGCTTGCGCGTTTTGTGCGTCAGAATATGCCGTCGAAGGGCTTTCCTTCGCTTGATCTTTCCCGTTGCGGTGATGCGGAAGTGCTTCTTTGCGTTCCGCCTGGTTTTCATTTTAGGCATCGCTCAGGTTTCCTTGTGTGAGATCTTTGGTTGTTTCTCGCCGCTCTTCTTCTTGGTCTTGTCTGCCACATACACCGCGATCATCTGTCGCCCTTCCATCTTGGGCATCTGCTCGATCTTGGCAATATCCGCCAATCGTTCCGTAAACCGATCGAGCACCTCCTTACCCTGATCCTGATAGGCAAACTGCCGCCCGCGGAAAACCACGGTCGCTTTCACCTTGTCGCCTTCTTCCAGGAACGCCCGCGCGTGCCGGACCTTGAATTCAAAATCGTGGGTGTCGGTATTCGGGTGAAAGCGGATTTCCTTGACCTGCGTGACATGCTGATGCTTCTTCTGCAGTTTCTCCTTCTTGGACAGCTCGTACTTGTACTTCCCGAAGTCCATGATTTTGCAGACAGGGGGATCAGCGTTTGGCACGATCTCAATCAGGTCCAGTCCTTCGTTGGTGGCCCGCCGGATTGCCTCCTGCGTCAGAAGGATGCCCAATTGCTGTCCGTCCGGGGCGATGACCCGAACCTTGGGGGCCCGGATCTCCGTATTCACACGCGCGCGCTGTTGTTTGATAGGCTTTTCTCCTACAATGTGAGTGCTCTGGAATCGATTGCCTGTTTTGTCAGCCTCAAGAATTCCTCTTCGGTCATCTGCCCAAGGTCTCCTTTCTTATGTTGACGCACCGAAACGCTGGATGAGCCGGATTCCTTGTCGCCGATGACAATCATAAAGGGGACCTTTTTCACTTCCCAATCCCGGATCTTGTAACCGATCTTCTCGTTTCGCTCGTCGCATTCGACGCGTAAACCTGCCTCCTGGAACCGTGCCGCAACTTTCCGCGCATGCTCATGGTGCCGGTCGGCCAGCGGCAACACGACGGCCTGGAGTGGTGCAAGCCAGAGCGGAAAATCGCCCGCGAAATGCTCGATGAGGATTCCGATAAAGCGTTCCAGGGAGCCAAACGGAGCCCTGTGAATGACGACCGGCCGGTGCTTTTGCCCGTCGGATCCCGCATATTCAAGCTGGAACCGCTCAGGCATGACATAGTCGGCCTGCACCGTCCCTAACTGCCATGTTCTCCCAAGGGCATCTCGCACCATGAAGTCGATTTTTGGACCGTAAAACGCCGCCTCTCCAACTCCGACGAAATGATCAAGGTTCGTTTCTTCCGCCGCACGCCGAATCAAACGCTCCGCCTCGATCCAGGATTCATCGGACCCCGCGTATTTCTCCTTGTTCTTCGGGTCGCGAAAAGAGAGCCGTGTCCGGAAATCCTTGAACCCCAGCGTCGCAAAGATCTCCTTGATCAGGTCAATCACATCCACCAGCTCATCCTTCACCTGATCCGGTCTCAGGAAGATGTGGGAATCATCCACCGTGAACGAGCGAACCCGGATGAGGCCGTTGAGTTCGCCGGACTGCTCGTAACGATACACGGTCCCGAATTCTGCCAGTCGAATCGGCAAATCCCGATAACTGCGCGGCCTGGACGCGTAAATCTGAAAATGGTGCGGACAGTTCATGGGTTTCAGAAGGTACTGCTCCTCGTCGATCTGAACCGGTGTAAACTGACTATCCTTGTAAAACGGATAGTGTCCGCTCGTTTTGTACAGTTCGATGTTCCCGATGTGCGGTGTGACCACCGGAAAGTATCCGCGCTTTCTTTGCTCTTCCCTGAGGTATCGCTCCAACGTTTCGCGGATCACGGTCCCTTTGGGGAGCCAGAGCGGCAGTCCTCCGCCTACCTTCGGCGTGATGACAAAGAGATCAAGCTCCTGTCCAAGCTTACGATGATCCCTTCGCTTGGCTTCCTCAAGGCGGAACAGATGCTCGTCCAGTTCTTTCTGGGTGGGAAATGTCACCCCATAGATGCGCTGGAGCATCTTGTTTTTTTCGCTTCCGCGCCAGTAGGCTCCTGCAACATTCAGAAGCTTTATGGCCTTAATCCGTCCCGTCGAGGGAATATGCGGACCGTAGCAGAGGTCGGTGAAATTCCCCTGGTGGTAGAACGTGATCGTTCTTCCCTTCAGTTCCTCGAGCAGTTCCAGTTTATAAGGGTCGCCTTTCTTTCTGAAATAGGCGACCGCCTCGTCCCAGGGCTTTTCTTCCCTGACGTACGGTACATCCCGCTCCGCCAGTTCTTTCATCACCGCTTCGATGCGGCGCAGGTCGTCTCCCGTCAGTGAATGATCACCGACGTCGATGTCGTAGTAAAACCCGTTCTCAATCGGCGGCCCGATCCCGAATTTCGTTCCCGGAAACAGCTTTTCAACCGCTTCCGCCATCAAATGCGCCGAACTGTGCCAATACGCATACTTCCCGCCGTCATCGGACCATTTCAGCACTCTCACCGTAGCGTCCGCTGTGATGGGCCGGCTGAGATCCCACACTTCACCATCGACCTCAACGGCAAGGGCTTCCTTGGCAAGTCCCTTACTGATACTGCGGGCAATGTCCAATCCGGAAACACCGCTTTCAAACTTCCTGATTGATCCGTCCGGAAATGTAATCTGAATCTGGCTCATGCATGAGAGAATAAAAAAATCGGAACAGTGTCCGATTCACCGGCCCGTGCTCCCGGCACAGGTGCAACAGCCCGTGGTGGGCTCTATAGGACTCGAACCTATGACCTCTACCATGTCAAGGTAGCGCTCTAGCCAGCTGAGCTAAGAGCCCCTGAACGCGGGAAGGGAACGAAAACTATCAAAAATTGTCCGGAAAATCAACCAGAGTGGCCCCCAAGGCAGAGTGGCAATCTTCAAACCGATCCCCCGTCTTTTCGCGTCAGTTTCTTCCACATTTCTTCAACGTCCTGCCTTGATTTCCTTCGAATGTAGCGTTCGGCAAGCCGCCGGAGGGTTTCGCGGGCAACTGAATCGAGATCCTCGTCGTCCTTGTCCCGTTTTACCAGCATGTCGAATTCATACCGGTCTTCCCGGCTCATCGAACCGACCGAGGATTTCAACTCTTCAATTTGTTTGTGTTGCTCGGAACGAGTCATGGCCTTGTTCTAACGTGCCGGGATCGGGACTCGAACCCGAACGAGGTTGTCCTCATGGGATTTTAAGTCCCAAGCGTCTACCAGTTTCGCCACCCCGGCCTAACAAGGAAAAAAGGGAAAGGGTGAATGGAAAATTGTGCAGCAACTGTCCGACGATGCTCCTGTCGCTTCCTTCCCCTTTTTATCCCCTTTTTACGCTTTCCATTTTTCCATTTTCCCGTTTTCCATTTTTCCTTTTTCCATTTCCCATTTTCCCTGTTGAGGCGCCGGGCGGATTCGAACCGCCGCATAAAGGTTTTGCAGACCTCTCCCTTACCACTTGGGTACGGCGCCAAAAAAAGTGAGAAGGTAGAAGTGAGAAGTAAGGATGAGAGCCGGGTTTCTCTCTTGTCCCTCACCCTTCTCGCGTCTACCTTCTATCTGTTTGGAGCGGGAAACGGGACTCCCCGCCCGAACGACCGACCATTGCTCTTCCTACGTTCGGTCGGGCGGGGAACCCGCGACATCAACCTTTCTGTCTTCCGACCAATCGAGCGGGAAACGGGACTCGAACCCGCGACATCAACCTTGGCAAGGTTGCGCTCTACCAACTGAGCTATTCCCGCACTCTTGTCACTTCCAATATATCAAAAAACCATACTGTCCGCAAGACCCTGCTTTAACGGACAAGATCTATCAGCAGCGCTCCCACTTCGCTTTGAGGTCGGATTCCCGTGAGCTTCTCGGCCCCCGGACCCATAGCAAACAGAGGAACCATTGCCGCCGTATGATGCTTCGTGATGAAACCGCCTTGGACAGCTTTCTCCCGCAACGATCCATCCAGAAGAGCATAGCCGCCTGTTTCGTGGTCCGCTGTGACGATAACCAGCGTCGCCGGATTCTTCTCTGCAAAACCAACTGCCACGCTCACGGCATCATCGAAATCTGCCATCTCGATGGCCGTCTGGTCCGAATTGTTATCGTGGCTGGCCCAATCAATCTGAGACCCCTCCACCATCAAGACAAATCCCCTCTCTCCCTGAGCCAGTGTTCGTAGGGCAAACTCTGTCAGATCGGCAAGGGAAGGTCGTCGATCCTGTGCGCGTCCAACATGATTCTCCGCAAAGAATCCGGCGATCTTTGAAATCCCCCCGCCGCCCGCCTCCCGAAGCGCCGCCTCGGTCAGAACAATCCTGAACCCCCTTTCTTTCATGCGCTCCAGTAAATCCAACCCATCTGTTCGCCTGCCTCCCTTTTCCTTTGGAAGAAACCACCCCCATCCGCTCCCCAGCAGCACGTCAGCATCCGCCTCCGCAATCTGGAAGGCGATTTCACGCTCCATCGCACGCGACGGAACATGGGCAAGGAACGAAGCAGGCGTGGCATGTGTGATACTGCAAACGCTCACCACCCCGGTCTTCTTCCCCAGAGCACGCCCGCGCTCAAGTATTGTTGTGCGGGGCAGGCTGTCGGGACCCATGCCGATCATGCCGTTCCGGGTCGCGGCACCCGTTGCCAGCGCCGTGGCACCGGCGGCTGAATCGGTAACATACTCATCGCCGTAGGCATGCGTCAGAAGCAACCCCAGATGACGAAATCGTTCCAACGCGAGGTGCCCTTTGGTTGTTCGCCCGGCCGTCACCTGAGAGACGCCCATTCCATCCCCAATCATCAGAATGATGTTCCGCGGCGGAGCAGAAACCTCCTGCGCCGAAGAGGCCGTGACAAGCAGAACAAGAAGAAATGTCGTTGAGCGTAGTGTCATGCAATGTTCCTTGTGTTCCGGTCACCGTAGGAACCTGATCGAACGTCTGTCGGGTGAATCTGAAACATCGACTTCAAATGCTTCATCAGCGCTTTTGCTTGAGGCATTCCCCGCCGCACAAGAACCTCGAATTCGATGAATGTGCCGAGACCTCGAACGTTGTCGAGATGAATCCGCGCGTTCTTATAAAGGAACACAACGCGGCGCTTTTGGACGGTTGATCTGATGCCCAGGGCTCTTCCGAGGATCTTTCGCATTTCTGAACCATTGGCGACTGGAGTTCTCCTGTAATTCGAGATTCGCGGTCCTCGACGATCAGGCCTTCTATAGCCGATCAATTCGGCTCCGGATCCTCGAACCACTCTGAGCTTCAGTCTGCCGGCAGCAACATTGAAGTAGGTATCGGTTTGGAAGAACACTCCTGCTCTTCGTGCCGGGAGGGATCGGGCAGTGGCAGCGGCACGCGTCAGCGATGAAGTTGCCGCTTTAAGCTCCAGGTTGCGAGGCATGCAGACGGATCAGCGGGAAACTTTGAGCAGTTTGTACTCCAGGCTTCCGGCAGGAACTTTGATCTTGATCGTTTCACCTTCCTTGCGTCCCAGGAGGGCTTTGCCTATGGGGGATGTGACAGAGATCTTGTTCTTTTCAAAGTCGGCTTCCTCGGGCGAGACAAGCCGGTATTCAATGGTTTCGTTTGACTTCAGGTCTTTGAGCTTGACAACGGACAAAATGTACACTTTGTCATTCGGCAGTTCGGAGCTCTCCAGAATCTGTGCACGCGACAGTGTGTCCTCCAGCTTTTGGATTCGCAGTTCCAAGTGTTGTTGGGCTTCCTTCGCGGCGTCGTACTCGGCGTTCTCGCTCAGGTCGCCGTATCCCCGCGCCTCGGCGATCTTTTGCGCCATTTCCGCACGTCCGTTGATCTTGAGATCGCGCAGTTCCTTCTCCAGTTCAACAAGACGTTCGCGTGTCAAATAGACATGTCCGTTATCACCCATTGGTTCCTCCTGAAAAACACATCGCTTCATCTCAAAGAGCTGGACGAAGCGGAAGGGATAAAAAAGAAAAGCCAAACCGCTCCCCGCGGGATGGCTGATTTCCATGGAGGGAACTTAGGGCAAAAAGGAGTCAGACGCAAGAAAAAAAAAGATTGGTGGTCAGCCCTTTTTCCCGCCCATGGCCGGTTCAATCAGGATCAAATGGCCAAGTTTGTCACGTTTGGCCTTCAGATATCCTTCGTTATAGAAATTAGGATCAACCTCCAGCGGAACGCGCTCGACGATCTCAAGGCCGTAGCCGTGAAGGCCGACGACTTTCTTCGGATTGTTGGTCATGAGCCGCATCTTGCCCACACCAAGATCCCTCAGAATCTGCGCGCCGATTCCATAGTCGCGCAAATCGGGGCGGAAGCCGAGTTTCTCGTTGGCCTCGACAGTGTCGAGCCCCTCATCCTGAAGGCGATAGGCCTTCAGTTTATTGATCAATCCGATGCCTCTTCCCTCCTGCCTCATGTAAAGCACAACTCCCCGGCCCTCCTTTTCCACCATCTGCATGGCCGCAAGGAGCTGCTCATTACAATCGCATCGAACGGATCCAAACACGTCGCCCGTCAGACACTCCGAATGTACGCGCACCAGCACGGGATGCTCCGGGAACATCTCCCCCTTGGTCAGAGCGATGTGTTCCTTTTCGTCCGTTTGGCTCTTGTAGAGATGAAGTTGAAACTCACCGATACGCGTCGGCAGGCGTGTACTGACGATTTTTTGCACGAGTGTCTCGCGCTGCATGCGGTACTCGATGAGCGAACGCACCGTGATAATCTTGAGCCCAAACTTGCCTGCAATTTCCATCAGCTCCGGCACCCGGGCCATGGTTCCGTCTTCATTCAGAATCTCGCACAGGACACCCGCCGGGTACAAACCCGCGATGCGGCAAAGATCCACAACTGCCTCCGTGTGCCCCGCACGGCGGAGGACACCTCCCTCGGAGGCCAGGAGAGGGAAAATATGACCCGGCCTTGCAAAATCAGCGGGCTTCGCCGACGGGTCGATGAGAGCCCTGACAGTCGCCGCGCGGTCGGCCGATGAGACGCCTGTCGTCGTGCCGTGCAAGTAATCGACCGAAACCGTGAACGGCGTCTCATGGAGAGATGTGTTGGCATCGACCATCGGGTCCAGACGGAGCTCTGCGGCACGTTCGCGTGTGATCGGGGCACAGACCACGCCACGGCCCTCCTTTACGAAGAAATTGATGACCTCCGGAGTGACTTTTTCCGCGGCAACGACAAAATCCCCCTCGTTTTCCCGGTCTTCATCATCCACGACGATCAGGATCTTTCCTGCCCGCAGGTCTTCGATGGCAGATTCTATAGAATAAAATCCCTTTTGTGCCATGGTGTCCTTTTCTCAGGATTCTCCCACAACCGATGCAACGGAACCGCGCTCCACCTTCACCTTGACGTTGTCGGCGATTTGCACGAGGATCGTCTTGTCCTCCACACCAACCACCGTTCCATGAACTCCCCCCGCCGTAATCACCTTGTCGCCCTTCTTGATGGCATCAAGCATTTTCTGTCTTTCCTTCTGGCGCTTCTGCTGGGGGCGAATGATCATGAAATAAAAAATAAGGAAGATCAAGCCGAACATGATGAGGGTACTGGTGATACCGGACCCTCCATCCCCTTGCTGGGGTTGCATGAACAAAGCGATGAAATCGATCAATGGAACCTCCTATGCTGTCGTGATATGTCGGACATCCCTGGCGGCCGGGAGATCCGTGTTTTGTGTCAATTGTGCCCGCATCCTTCGTTTCCACTGTGCGTACTCGCCGGCCTGGATGGCCTCCCTCGAACTGCGCATCAGCCACAAATAAAACGAAAGATTGTGCAAGGTTGCAAGCTGAAATCCCAGGATCTCCCTGGCAACGAACAAATGCCGAAGATAGGCCAGCGAATGGGTTCGGCAGGTGTAGCAGGGGCAGTCCGGGTCCGGTGGCGCAGAATCAGTCTTGTACTGAGCATTCCGGACGTTTATGGGGCCTCGCCGAGTAAACAACATTCCGTTGCGTGCGTTCCGTGTCGGGAGAACGCAGTCGAACATGTCGATACCCCGGTCGATTGCTTCGAGGAGATTTTCGGGTGTTCCCACGCCCATCAGATACCGGGGCTGATCGTCCGGGAGGAGCGCATCACACTGCTCCACCGTCGCATACAGGGACTCCACAGGCTCGCCGACGGCGAGGCCGCCGATCGCGTACCCGTCAAACCCGATCGCCGTGATTTCGCGCGCGCTCTGTTCCCTGAGGTCAGGATACACTGATCCTTGAACGATGCCAAAGAGCGCCTGTCCCCAACCGTGAAGGGGTCCTGATGTCTCCCAGAACTCTTTGCATCTCCGAGCCCATCGCGTCGTGAGTTCCGCGGACTTCCGCGCATATTCCCGCTCGCATGGATACGGCGTGCATTCGTCAAGCACCATCATGATATCCGATCCCAGTTTCCGCTGGATGTCGATGACGGACTCAGGCGAGAAAGCATGTTCCGACCCATCGAGGTGCGATCGAAAAACCACACCTGATTCCTCAATCCTACGCAACTCGCTGAGGCTGAAGATCTGATATCCCCCGCTGTCGGTAAGGATCGGGCCGTTCCAAGCCGTGAATTTCTGGAGCCCTCCCGCCCCCGCGACAATGTCGGCGCCGGGACGAAGATACAAATGGTAGGTGTTGCCGAGGATGATCTGTGCCCCGGCCTCCTCGAGCTCCCGTTGCTCCAGAGCTTTCACCGTCCCTTGGGTCCCCACCGGCATGAAAGCCGGAGTTTCGACCTTTCCATGGGCTGTTGCAAGAAGTCCCGCCCTCGCCCGCTTCTCGCGCGATGTTACAGAGAAATTCACCGGCATGCGGCCCTTTCCGTACTGCACCTCAACAGAAATCCGCCGAAAGGAACCCCTCGCGGCGGATTCACGTGAATCATATTCTTCACAGAGGCTACTTCTGCAGTCTAAACCGGATCGGAATCGACATTCGGACCTTGACCGGCTTTCCCCTCTGCTTTCCGGGTTTGAACTTCGTCTTCATCACCGCGGCTTGCGCGGCCTCATCACAACCTGCACCGATCCCCTTCACCACGGTCGTTTTCGTGACGTTCCCGCTTTCATCGACGAATGCTTCGACGTACACCGTACCTTCCACACCGGCCCGTTTGGCAATCTCAGGATAGACGACGGCAGACTGGAGTGCGGCAAGGCCGCCGATGGGTTCCGGGAGCTCTTCAACTGCAACGAAATAAACCTCCTCGTCCTCTTGGGGCGGCGGAGGCGGCGCTTCCTCTGCAGGCTGAAGCTCTGTGCTCATGATCTCCACGTCTTCAACGTTCTCGTCGCTCGGGGCCTCGATCGGGATGGGTGGGCGAGGAGGCGGAGGAGGACGGTTTTCTTGCTTCGTGATCTCAATGTCCTCGACATCCACAATCTCCTGCTCGACTTTCAGAATCTTGTCCGGAGGCGAGACATCCGGAAAGAACTTGAAGGCGACGATCATCAGCGCGAGAGCAATGATCAACGCGACTTCGAAGGTCTTCCGGTATTGGAGCCGGAGATCAACTTCGGGATTTTTTCGGACCATGCTGATCGTCCTTGAATTGATGAACTGGAAAAAATATAGGGAGAATTCACGCCTATGTCAATCTCTTCCCCGGATCGCTGCTCTCCTCCTCCCTTCTATTTTTCGCCCATCGCCAGAAGCTCCACCCCGCATACATGCCTGCACCGAGCGTGTTGGCGAGTGCATCATAGACATCTGCAAAACGATTCGGAACGAGCATTTGGTACGCCTCGAGCGCCGTCCCGTAAACAACGGTAAAAAAGAACGCAAATGCCGTTGCCTGCCGAGCCAGCAGGGGGAATCTTCGCTGGTGAAGGAGCGCTCTCTTCCATAACAGGCACAGCACAAAATAGATTCCCATGTGTCCCAGCTTGTCGGGGCTGATGAAGAACTTGACCTGAGGGAGCGTCGGGATCGACGAGAGGGCAAAGATGGCAAGGATCCAGAGAACTACCGGAAGCTGATACCGGACAAACCCGTTCACATGCCCACCTCTACCTGACGAAAGGCGGCCGGAAGAACGTCGATCAGATCTCCGGCCACAAGACTCTTCTCTCCAAGGCGGGTTGCGGCCAGGTCCCCGGCCAAGCCGTGCAGGTATACGCCTGCCCACGCCGCTGACGAACGTTCCATCCCCTGAGCCCACAGCGCACCGATAATTCCCGCGAGCACATCCCCTGCTCCAACGGTGGCCATTCCTGGATTTCCTGTGGAATTCAGGAACACGGTGCCGTTGGGAGATGCCGTCGCTGTGGGGGCACCCTTGAGAACGAACGTTGCATCAAAACGTCGTGCAGCTTCCCTGGCGACATCCACACGGTGTTCTTCGATATCCTCTGACGTGATGCCCAGGAGTCTCGATGCCTCGCCGGCATGGGGCGTCAAAACAAAGCTTGCAGACGACCGTTTCAATGTTTTGGTCCAATCCCGGCCAAGGATGTTCAAAGCATCAGCGTCCGCGACAATCCTCCCTCGCGCCTTCCTCAACACAGATCGCACCAGCGCCGATGTCTCGTTGTTCCGAGAAAGTCCGGGACCCACAACGCACACGTCCGCCCATTCCATCCGCTCGAGAACAGCAGCTTCTGCTTCCAGCGAAAGGGATCCATCTTGTGTCGAAGGCAAGGGAACGACGATCGCTTCAGTCACAACTCTTGCCAGAACGGGGTACACCGAGGATGGTGTTCCAAGTACGACGGCTCCGGCACCGGAGCGGAGCGCGGCGCGGGTTGTGAGAGCCGCTGCGCCGGTATAACCCGTCGAACCGGCCAGCACGAATACTTTGCCTACGCCATACTTATGCACCGTAGATGCCCTCGCGGGCATGACAGTTTTGACATCGCTCATTTCCATCAAGAATGTCTGCGGCTTCCTCCCCAGAAACACGCTCCGGGGAATTCCTATATCGATAACATGAATTTCGCCGCTCCGATCCCGTCCCTCGTTACACAGCAATCCTCTCTTCACAGTTCCAAGAGTCAACGTCACCGTCGCTCTTATGCTGTCGCGATCAGCTTTGCCCGTGGTGCCGTTCACTCCCGACGGAATGTCAACGGCGATACGGGGAACTGATTGAGCATTCATCCACTGAAGCACTTTCCGGTATTCGGGTTTGACCGCCCCCGAAAATCCAGTGCCAAACACGGAATCGATAATGAGGTCGGGACGCAGGGAGGAATACTTGGAGGGTGATGCAGGAGCGATCGACACTTCGTCCGGCGCTGCCCGGCTAAAGCGCCTGAGAATATCGAAATTCTTTGCCGCATCGCCCCGTTGGGAGCGCGACCAGACAAACACATGGACCCTGGCCCCCGCATTGGCCAGATGCCGCGCGACAACGAAACCATCGCCGCCGTTGTTTCCTTTTCCCGAAAAGATGCAGACGGTCTTATCTTTTATCGGAGCAAAGCGATCGCTCAGCCAGCGTGCAATTCCGGCTCCTGCGTTCTCCATGAGGATCTGGCCGGAAATCCCAAACGCCCTCATCGCCTCCCTGTCACATTCGGCCATTTCCTCCGTCGAAAGAACGATTCTCATGGGCGTGGCGATCAAATCCGACCGTTGATCAGGTTCAAGAGGATTGATGGATAGATTCCCAACTGGACGACGGCGTAGGCTGAAAGCGCCGCGATCGCCATCGAACCGGGCGCTGGATGAGAGTCGGGTCCCGTGGCGGGTTCACGGAAGTACATCTCGACGACAAGCCTGAGGTAGTAGTACACGGAAACGAGGCTCGTCAGAACACCGATCACGGCAAGCCATGTCATGCCGGCCTCCACAGCAGCAAGAAACACGTAATACTTTCCGAAGAAACCGGCGAGCGGAGGAATTCCCGCAAGGGAAAACATGAACACTGCCATCAGAAAGGCCGCCGCCGGATGTCGCCCGCTCAACCCGGTATAATCGCCATACGTCAGCCCTTGTCCATCGACCCCCTCCAGCATGCCCACGATGGTGAACGCTCCCAGCGTCATGAAGGCATACGCTCCGACATAGAACATCATGCCTGTCTGACCGTCGGCATTTCCTGCGGCAACACCGGCGAGGATGTATCCTGCATGAGCCACGCTCGAGTAAGCGAGCATTCGCTTGATGTTGTTCTGTACAACAGCTGTGATATTGCCGACAACCATCGACAACGCGGCCAGGATGGCCAGGAGCAGGTTCACATCCGTGCCGGTGAAAGCCAGTCCTTTGAGAAAGACAGATCCAAACGCGGCGAAGGCAGCGGCTTTCCCCGCCGTAGCCATGAATCCCGTCACCGCCGTCGGGGCGCCCTCGTATACGTCGGGGGCCCACATATGGAACGGCACCGCCGCGACCTTGAATCCCAGCGCTATGACAATCATGCCCACTCCAAGGAGAAAGAGAGGGTCTCCTCCCAGCGATCCGGCCTTGGATGAAATAACCGCCAGGTTGGTGCTTCCGGTGACACCGTACAACAATGCAACCCCGTACAGCAAGAACCCCGTGGCAAATGCACCCAGCAGAAAATACTTCAGCGCTGATTCATTGGAAGAGGCCTTCGTTCTGAAAAACCCTGCAAGAACATAGAAGGCAAGCGACATCAATTCGATGCCCAGGAAAATCACAATCAAATCCGTTCCTGAAGCCATCAGAATCATACCGGAAACGGCGGACAGAATCAGCGCATAATACTCGCCGTGCTGCCATCTCTGTCGCCGGAGATAACCGCGGGAGACGACGATCGTAAGAAGACCGACAACGATGAACAACCCTGAAAAGTAGGTTGCAAAGGCTCCCTGGCTTACCATGTCTCGAAAGCCGCTGTCTGCGGACCCGTACGTCGCCGCCGTCAGGCCCAGGGCGGTCACCAATCCCGTGATGCTCGTTGCATAGGACGCCGTTGCATTGTTCCGGCGAATGCCTTCAAGGATCAACACGGCCATGCTTGTGAGCACGACCGCCAGAAATGGAGCGATGATCCAGAGATCGGACAAACGGAATTCATTCATTGATCATGCCTCCGCGGGTCTACGCCGTTCCCACCGGGCCAGCGAGAACTTGAGGAGCGGCGGCGTCATCAGCGTCGTCACAATCACCATGATCACGAT
Source organism: Bacteroidia bacterium (assembly GCA_022180565.1). GTDB lineage: Bacteria > Bacteroidota > Ignavibacteria > UBA10030 > UBA10030 > JACQPU01. Next base: position 4,755 of record BQML01000047.1, on the reverse strand, counting down.
CGCCGAGAAGATTGCATCATCCACAACCCCCAATCCTTTTCCGATGCTCGCAAAGATCAGTCCAACTTCGCCGCGGGGTACCATTCCCAACCCCACCGAAAGGCGGTCAAGCCCCTTGTCCACCACGGCGAGACCGCAGACCTGTTTGCCGATGAATGCCGCGACACTCAGCGCCAGGGCAAGTCCAAGGACGCTCGGATTCAGAAACGTCTCAAGCCGCACCTGGATGCCCATCACGACGAAGAAGATGGGGACGAGAAATGTCGTAACGGGAGTCAGCAGGTCGTGCAGATGTTTTTCCTCGCGAAACTCCGTAAAATGCACTTCTTCCAGAATCAAACCCGCTGCAAATGCACCGACGATCGCCGCAAGGCCGGCGGCATTGGCAAGGTACGCAAAGAGAAAGCAGAAGAGAAGTGCAGAAATCAGCATGATGCCGTGAGTGCGGAGAACAGCAATTTTCTTCAGAATCCTGGGCACGACCGTCAGACCGATCACGATGGCACCGACGAGGAACCCCAGCGCGACGCCGGTGATTTTCACGACTTCAGCAAATTCCATCGGCACGCCCGTTTCTGCCGCCACAATGATGCCCGCTGCCACGGCAAGAATGATCAATCCCATCACATCGTCGATCACAGCCGCCCCCAAGACGATTTTCGCTTCCTTTGTCTGCAATTTTCCCAAATCCTTCAGCACTCGTGCCGTAATACCCACACTGGTCGCGCACAGAGTGGCACCGATGAAGATATGAATATTGCTGAGATCGAAGTTCGCGTTCATTGCCAGAATGACAGGAGGCACTTCTTTGATGAAGGTAGCGCTCGCAAAGTAGCCGAGAGCAAACGGGGCGATGACGCCGACGGTCGCAACGAGGAACGATGAGGCACCAACCTTCCGCATTTCCGCCACGCTGGATTCCAATCCGACTTCGAACAAAAGCAGAATAACGCCAATGCGAGCCAGGATATCGATCGCGTAGGCCCATTGCTCTGTGATATGATCGGTTCGCAGGGGACCGAAGAAATCCCACTGAAGGTTGACCAGAACGAGGTTTCCCAGAATGACACCGAAGATCAGTTCCCCGAGCACCGCGGGCTGACCGAGCCTCTCAAAGAGCTCGCCACCGACCTTCGCACATACGAGGAGAACGGTCAGGGCGAGGAGGACGGGAGCCACCGGATCCTGATGGCCGGCCGATGCGGCGTGTTCCGGATCCGGCTGAGCTGGTCCAAAGCCGCCAAGCACCATCGCAGCAGTAAGAAGGAGCAACACAAACAGAAGAGAGGTCTGCGGAATGCGTGAAATGGCCATGAAACGAGGTCTCCTGTTATCTGAAGAAAAGAATCCAGACGAGGGCATAGAGGGGAATCAGAATCGGAATCGTATATTTTGCCACATAGCCGAAGAAGCTCGGGCACTCGACCCTGGCCTGCTCGGCGATCGATTTCACCATGAAGTTCGGCCCGTTCCCGATGTAGGTGCATGCACCGAAGAACACAGCCGAGATAGAGACCGCCTGGACGTATTTCCAGGACTCGGCCGTGATCGCCTTTGCACCCTCGATCAGCGGTACGGCAAGGCCGAGGGACTCCGGAGACGAGATGCCGAGCATGGCATGCATATGCTGGAGATTGTCAACGCTTGCTCCGTGAAGGCCGAACGCGGCTGTGAGAAAATTCAGATACGTGGGCGCATTGTCCAGAAAACTCGAGAGAACACCAGTACCCCAATAGTACTGTGCTGGTGTTACAATCCCCAATGTTTCCGCATTCAGCTCGAGCCAGTCGAGGGCCGGGATCATCGTCGCAAAGATCCCCGCGAAGAGGATCGCCACTTCTTTGATCGGAATGAAGTTAAATTCATTCTTTGTATGGATCTCGGCTCTTGTTGTATAGTACGAGGCAAATGCCGCTGCTCCCATGATAATTTCCCTGAGCATCACAGGGTGCGAAATGAACACAGCCCCCAGGATTACGGCGAGAAAGGCGATATTGTGAAGACCCGTGAATCGCGGCTCGTCCGGCCTCTTGGCCTGTTGTTGAGATGAGACCGGTATCTTTCGGAACTCCCTTACGTCAACAAGGTAAAAAATAAGAAGAAGCGCTCCGATGGTCAGAGCCCAGATGTGCCACACCCGACCGACCACCCAGAAGAACGGTACGCCTTTTAGATAGCCGAGGAAAAGCGGCGGATCGCCGATCGGGGTCAAAGCACCGCCGACATTGCTCACGATGAAGATAAAAAATACGACGTGGTAGGCCTTGATCCTGAACCGATTGATCCGGAGAAAAGGTCGGATCAGCAGCATGGAGGCCCCGGTCGTGCCGAGGAAATTTGCAATCACTGCTCCCAAACCTAACAGTGCAACGTTCTCGTACGGAGCTGATTTCCCGCGAATATCGAGATGAATTCCGCCGGAGACCACAAACAGGGAGCCGATGAGAGCGATGAAGCTGATATACTCATGGGATGTCAGCAGAAGCCTTGGGATGTTATCGAGGACGAAGATATAGTATGCAACAACCAACGCGCCCAGCACCAGGGAGACCTTCGGATAGTGATGCTCCCACCAATGCCGAGAGATAAAGGGCATAACGGCGATCGCGCCAAGCAGGAGGACAAACGGAATCACAAGCCAGCCCTCGACAGGTTTGATCTCTAATCCAGAGATCATCCCTTCCGCCGCGTTAAGCCCTGCGGCCAAAACGACTGCCACCGCTCCGAAGATCAAAAGGTTCCGTTTCATTCCTGGTTGCATATTCGAGGTCACTCTACGGTTGAGGGGGGGATGTTCGGATTGCTTCCGAAGAGCGGGCGAGTTCAGACCCCGACCCGCTTCGCACTTGCTCAATCTTTTTCACAACGGCGCGTGACGCAGGTCCCGACCTGGACATGAATGTCGACGGATAGATGCCGATCCAAACGATAAGCACCACGATCACAGCGAGCGTCGTGCTCTCCCGGAGATTAAGATCCTTGAGCGCCTGCCCATGATACCTCCCTTCTTCCCGGACCGGTCCAAATATCACCCGCTGGTACATCCATAAGAGATAGATCGCAGCGATCACGACACCCGTGGTCGCAACAACAGCGAAAACCTTCGTTCCAAGCACGTCGGAATTGAACGACCCCAGGAGCACGAGGAATTCACCCACAAAGCCGTTCAGCCCGGGCAACCCGATCGAAGAGAGACTGACGATCATCAGAAACACCGCGAACACCGGCATCACATGGGCCACCCCGCCGAACTCCGAAATCATCCTTGTGTGCGCACGGTCGTAGATCATTCCCACCAGAAGAAACAGTGCCCCGGTGGAGAGCCCGTGATTAACCATCTGAATGACCGCCCCCTGCATCCCCTCTTCGGTCATGGAAAAAATCCCCAACACGACAAATCCGAGATGCGCGACAGACGAATACGCCACCAGCTTTTTCATGTCCGTCTGTACCATCGCAACCAGGCCGCCGTACAAGATGCCGATAACGGCCAGCGCAGACATCCATGGAGCAGCGGCAATTGATGCTTCCGGGAAAAGAGGCAGGCAGAATCTGATGAAGCCGTAAGTCCCCATCTTCAAAAGAACACCGGCCAAAATGACGCTCCCGGCCGTGGGCGCCTGCACGTGCGCGTCAGGAAGCCAGGTGTGGAGCGGAAACAGGGGTACTTTGATGGCGAAACTCAAGGCAAAGGCCAGGAACATCCAGAGTTGGACCGTGGCAGGGAGAGTCGGTCCTATCTCATAAAGTCGAAGGAGGTCGGTCGTGAAGACCCCCTCGGGAGCAATGGAGGCTTGATATCCAAGGGCCAGAATGGCCACAAGCATGAGCAAACTGCCAAAGAGGGTAAAGAGGAAAAATTTTATCGCAGCATAAATCCGCTCCTGTCCACCCCAAATACCGATGATGAAGTACATGGGGATCAGCATGGCTTCCCAGAAAACGTAGAAGAGAAACAAATCCAGGGCCGCGAACACTCCTGTCATTCCGACCTCGAGCAGCAGCACCATCATGGTATATTCTTTCAGCCGCTGGGTCACGGAATTCCAGGTTCCTAGAAGAGCTATGGGTGTGAGAAAAGCGGTCAAGACGATCAACAGGAGGGAAATGCCGTCGATCCCGATTCGATAGCCAATGTTGAGCGACTCGATCCACACGGCGGACTCTGAAAACTGGAATCCCGCCATTTCCGGGTCGAATCGGAAGAAAAGCACCAGGGAAAGCAAGAACGTCACCAGGGACGTGACAAGTCCCGTCCATTTCACGAGCCCGGTCCTTTCGGGACGCACAAGGAACAATGCGATCACTCCCGCAATGGGGGAAAAAATGGCCAGGCTCAGCAAGTATTGCTCAATCATGATCTTAGGCCTATCGGAAAAGGAGCCATGTGACAACCAGGAGAATGCCTGCGAGGAAAACTGTTGCGTACGCCTGTGCCACGCCTGTCTGCATCCGCCGGATCCACTCACCAAGCTTTGCAGTCAGGGCCGCCGATCCGTTCACGAAGCCGTCGATGATTCCCACGTCGAACCATTTCCACAGCAAGCGCTCGGAGAGATTCACCGTGGGACGGACGATGACGGCCTTATAGAGTTCATCGACGTAGTTCTTATTCCACAAACGTCTGTACAGCCGAGCAAATCGCTTCTGCCAGTCTTCGCCCACCTCGCGGCGTCTCAGATACAGAATACGGCCGGCCAAAATGCCCGCAACGGCCAAACCGATGGAAACGGCCATGAGGATGTACTCCGTCAT
>BQML01000046.1 GCA_022180565.1 Bacteroidia bacterium | reverse complement strand
TGTGGTAAACCATGGAATCACCACGGAGACACGGAGGCACAGAGGGGCACGGAGGGTATTTTTTCTGACCGTGATTCCTCCGTGTCTCAGTGTTTCTGTGGTAAACCATGGAATCACCACGGAGACACAGAGGCACAGAGAGACAAACAAGAGACCAACAAATAAACAACAGCAGTCGAACAAATGCAATTGACCTGGACTCAAAAAAGGGGTATATTGATTGCTGTTTTTGGTTGTTTTTGCCCGGTGAGTCAAGGGGTAAAAAAAAGGAATCTCATGCTCGAGTTCTTCAAAAAATTGTTCCCTTCCAAACATGAGAAGGATATTCGGGCGCTTGTCCCGGTGGTCGAAGAGATCAACAAGCAGTTCGAACTTCTGAAAAGCCTGTCGGACGATGAGCTGAAGGCGAAGACGGCAGAATTTCGCTCGAGAATTAAGGAGGAGACCCAAGAGCTGGAAGGGGAGATCGCTTCCTTGCGGACGCGCCTCGCGGACGATGCGATTCCCTTTGAAGAACGCGAGGGGATTTATGAGCAAATCGATGCGCTGAACAAGGATCTCGATAACCGAATTGAAGAAACGCTGAACGGTCTGCTTCCGGAGGCCTTTGCCGTTGTCAAGGAGGCCTGTCGGCGGCTTGTAGGTCAAAGCTGGGACGTCACGGGCTCGAAGGTCCGGTGGGACATGGTCCCGTTCGATGTTCAGCTTATGGGCGGCATTGTGCTTCACCAGGGGCGGATCGCCGAAATGGCCACGGGCGAGGGGAAAACCCTTGTGGCCACACTTCCTGCCTACCTGAATGCGCTCCCCGGCCGGGGAGTCCACATCATCACCGTCAATGACTACCTGGCTCTTCGTGACAGCCAGTGGATGGGACGGGTCTTTGAATATCTGGGACTGACCGTCGGCGTTATTCTGCAGTCAATGGATCCCGTCCAGCGGCGAAAGCAATATTCGTGTGACATCACCTACGGGACGAACAACGAGTTCGGCTTCGATTACCTGCGCGACAACATGGTTGTGACGCCGGAAGAAATGGTTCAGCGCGGCCACAATTACGCAATCGTGGACGAAGTGGACTCGGTGCTCATCGACGAGGCCAGGACGCCGCTGATCATCAGCGGACCGGTGGAGGTGGACGACCACAAGTTCAATGAAATGAAGCCGTACATTGAGCGGCTTGTCAACGCTCAAAAGAGCCTCGTGGCCAAGATTACTGCAGACGCTCAACGTCTGCTGGGCGAGGGAAAGAACAACGACGCCGGTCCCTTGCTCTTGCGCGCCCAGCGCGGGCTTCCGAAGAATAAACAACTCCTCAAAATTCTCGCCGAACCGGCCAACAAAACCCTTGTTCAGGAAACAGAAAAAATCTACCTGAGGGATCAGTCTGCGAGGATGCACGAGATCGACGATGAGCTGTATTTCAGCATCGATGAAAAATCCCACACCATCGACCTGACAGAAAAAGGGCGGGAATTTCTGGCCCAGGTCTATCCGGGACATGACAAGGAGTTGTTCGTCATTCCGGACATCGGCGCGGAATACAGCGTCATCGAATCAGACGACTCGATGTCGTTTGAGCTGAAACAGCAGAAGAAGGACGAGGTGAACAAGAAATACGCGGAACGGAGCGACCGGATCCACACGATCCAGCAGCTGCTGAAAGCGTATTGCCTCTACGAGAAGGACGACGAGTATGTCGTCACGGAAGACGGGAAAGTGATGATCGTGGACGAGTTCACCGGCCGATTGCTCCCCGGACGGCGCTACTCGGAAGGTCTCCACCAGGCCATCGAGGCGAAGGAAGGGGTGAAGGTCGAGCGCGATACGCAAACGCTTGCCACGATTACCCTGCAGAATTACTTTCGCATGTACAAGAAGCTCGCCGGCATGACGGGCACAGCGGAGACAGAAGCCGCGGAGTTCTTCGAAATCTACAAGCTTGACGTTGTCGTTGTCCCCACAAACAAGAAAATGATCCGGCAGGACTTCGACGATCAGGTGTACCGAACAAAGCGTGAGAAGTACAATGCAGTGATTGAAGACATTCAGGAGATGCGGAAGCTTTCGAGGCCTGTGCTGGTGGGAACCACCAGCGTCGAGGTCTCCGAGACCATCAGCCGCATGCTGAAGCGCGTCGGAGTTCCGCACAACGTTCTGAATGCCAAACAGCACCAGCGGGAGGCGGAGATCGTGGCGCATGCCGGATTGCCGGGAGTCGTGACGATCGCCACGAACATGGCTGGCCGCGGCACGGATATCAAGCTCGGTCCCGGTGTGGCAGAGGCGGGGGGATTGCACATCGTGGGCACGGAGCGCCATGAATCACGTCGCATCGACCGCCAGCTCCGGGGTCGCGCGGGCAGGCAGGGAGATCCGGGATCGTCCCGGTTCTATATTTCGCTCGAAGACGACCTCATGCGTCTGTTCGCCAGCGAGCGCATCTCGCGGGTCATGGAACGGCTCGGGATGAAAGAAGGAGAATCGATTCAGCATCCGATGATCTCCCGCTCGGTGGAGCGTGCGCAGAGGAAGGTGGAGGAGAACAACTTCGGCATCAGAAAGCGCCTGCTGGAGTACGACAACGTGATGAACCAGCAGCGCGAGGTCATCTATTCGCGCAGACGCCACGCGCTGATGGGCGAGCGGTTAAAAGACGACATTTTCGATATGCTGAGAGACGTCGCCGCGCGCCTGACGGAACAATTCTATCCGGAAGGCGACCGCGAAGGCCTGCTGAACGAGGTCCGGACCAGATTTCTTGTCGATCTGAACATCTCGCCTGAGAAATTCCAGACCCTGGGAGAACAGGGTGTAGCGGATGAAATTGTTCGCGCCGCGGAAGAATTCTATCGCCGCAAGGAGGAAAAAATCGGCCGCGACCTGATGGGCCGACTGGAGAAAATGGCGATGCTGCAGGTGATCGATTCGAAGTGGCGTGATCATCTGAGGGAGATGGACGACCTGAAGGAGGGAATTCATCTGCGGGGGTATGGGCAGAAGGACCCTCTGGTGGAATACAAAACCGAGGCCTTCAAGATGTTCATGAATCTTATGGAACTTGTGGCCGACGAGGTTTTGAGCATCGTGTTCAAATTCTTCCCCGAACGTGTGGAGCAGATTCCCACCCACCGTGCCCGTCGACCGGTCCGCGATCTGGTTATGACCCACGACTCGGCGCTTGGCGCGGGATTCGAGGCCAACCGGGAACCGGTACCTGCCGGAGGCGACGGCCGGGAAATGCAGGCAGGCGGAAGACCCGCTCAAAAAATTCAACCCGTCCGTGTCGGGGCCAAAATCGGCCGCAACGATCCCTGCCCGTGCGGAAGCGGAAAGAAATACAAGAACTGTCATGGCTCGTGAGAAACGAGGACGTAAGAAGCGAAACGCGAGAAGCGAGAAAGTGAGTGGCCTCTTGAGTCGCCGGAGGGTGCCTGAAGCCGGCTCGCTTATTCTGGTTCTTCGATAGCCACTTTCTTAGCTCTTGCGTCTCACGTCTCGCCCGGTAATTCATTGATCATCTATCCGCCAAACAATGAAAAAGATCGAAGCCATCATCCGCCCCTTCAAGCTGGACGACGTCCGTGCGGCACTCTCTGAAATCGGGGTTCAAGGTATGACCCTCACCGAAGTCAAAGGCTATGGCCGTCAGAAAGGCCACACCGAGCTCTACCGGGGCTCAGAGTACAAGATCGACTTTCTGCCGAAGATCAAAGTCGAGATCATCGCCAGCGACGGCATGGCGGAGAACATTGTGACGGCGATCCTCAAAGCCGCAAAAACCGGCCAGGTGGGAGATGGAAAGATCTTTGTGTCAACCGTCGATGATGTCATCAGAGTCCGGACTGAGGAATCCGGCGAGGACGCCCTCTGATTTCCGCACCTTCATTGTCTCTCCATCCGTTCATGAGCAGTTCAGCAGTTCCATTGAAGACGGGCTATGTGGCGCTTATGGGAGAGCCCAACGTCGGCAAGTCCACGCTCCTGAACGCCCTCCTGGGACAGAAAATCTCGATTGTGACGAGTAAACCCCAAACCACGCGACAACGCGTCCTCGGCATTCTGACGTTGCCTGACGTCCAGATCATTTTCCTTGATACACCGGGCATTCTCCGACCGAAATACCTCTTGCAGGAAACGATGATGCGGACAGCGCGGCGTGTGCTGGATGATGCCGACGTGATTCTTGTGCTGACAGATGCCGAAAAAGGATCGTCGCTCTCCGAAGCTCTGCTTGAACTGATCGAGCCCCTCAGGGACCGGAAGCCCATTCTGCTTGCGATCAACAAAGTCGATGTGTTTCCCCGTGACCGGGTCCTTCCCTTGATCGCCGCTCTGTCGGAAACCGGAATCTTCAAGGAGATCGTTCCTGTCTCGGCTCTGAAGGCAGAAAACCTTGACAGGCTCCTTGATGCTCTGAAGGCCTACCTTCCCGAGCATCCCGCGTTGTACCCGGGCGACCTGGTCAGCGAACAGCCCGAGCGGTTCTTCGTTGCCGAGATTATCCGGGAAAAGATCTTCGAGCTGTTTCATGACGAGGTGCCGTACTCAACGGCAGTGGAGATACGCGAGTACAAAGAGCGGGAAGAGGGTAAAACGTACATCAGCGCGGATATCGTTGTGGAGCGTGAATCTCAGAAAGGAATTCTCATCGGGAAGCAAGGTGCGGCGCTGAAAACCGTGGGCCAGCGCGCGCGGAAGGACATCGAGGAGTTTACAGGCCGTCAGGTATTTCTGGACCTCTTCGTGAAGGTCGGAGAACAATGGCGAAAGAGCGAATCCTGGATGCGGAGGTTGGGGTACATGGAAGAGGGAAAAGGATGACTTTCGCGCCCGAGTCCCGAATCAGCGGACCGCTGAACCTCTTGAATTCTTCCATCATGCAATCTCTCAAAACACACTGAACTTCTCTCCATGCCCGAAATCGCTCCATTCAGAGGTATTCGTTACAATCTGTCGAAAGTCAGTCCCGACACCGTTGTGGCGCCGCCCTATGACGTGATCTCCCCGGCCCTGCAGGTGAAGTTGTACGAGAAGGATCCGTACAACGTCGTGAGGCTGATTCTCGCCAGGGACAAAGACCCGTACGCCTCGGCGGCAAAAACCTTCGCAGAATGGGAGAAGAACCAAATCCTTGTGAGAGACAAGGAGCCTGGAATCTATCTCCTCCACCAGACATTCGACGGCCCGGGAGGCGTGCAGGTCACGCGAAAGGGATTCGTGGCACTCTGCAGGCTTGAGGAATTTTCAGCCAAAGTCGTCCTTCCGCATGAAAAAACACATTCCGGACCAAAAGAAGACCGGTTGAGTCTTTTGAAGGCTACCGGAGTCAACTTCAGCCAGATATTTTGCCTCTATTCCGATCCGGAAAAGGAAGTGGATCGGATCCTCAATGGCTGGTCGAGAACTGATCCGGCCCTGGATGTCACCTACGAGGATGTTCAAAACAGACTCTGGGTGGTAACCGATGCTGAAACGATCGCAGGTATTCGGGGGACACTGCGGGCAAAACAAGTGCTCATTGCCGACGGGCACCATCGGTACGAAACAGCGCTTGCTTATCGCTCGGAGAAGATGGCGGCGAACCCTCACCATACGGGATCGGAACCGTATAATTATGTCATGATGTTCCTGACAAACGTGGATGACGAGGGATTGATCATCCACCCGACGCATCGCGTGATTCACTCCCTGCCGTCGTTCGATCGAGAATCGTTCCTTCAGCGCGTCGAGGAGCATTTTATTGTCCGGTCGTTCGACCAGGCGGAACTGCTTCTGCCTGCTCTTGAATCGTGTT
>BQML01000045.1 GCA_022180565.1 Bacteroidia bacterium | reverse complement strand
CAAGTCGGCTCCAACCCGCCCGGCTACGACCAGAAAGCTGTGATCTTCAAGCAAGCCGGGGCGGTGCTCACGGCCCAATACACAAATTCCACCATCTCTCAAAACACCACCATCCCGGCAGGCACTTTTCCCATGGCCGGATCCTTGACCGTCTCATCCGGCGTAACGCTGACATTGAATCCCGGAACCACCCTTGAATTCCCATCAGGGGCCACCCTCACTGCCAACGGCAAGATCACGGCAACCGGGACCTCTGGTCAGAAGGTCACCTTCACCAGACGAAGCGGCTCGAGTGACTGGTACGGGATTTCATTTTCGGGCTCAGGAGCCTCAGGCTCTTCGCTCCAGCAGTGCGTTATCTCCTTCGCAAAACAACCTTTGGTTGCAAGCAATGCGGGGAGTCTGACGATTAGCAACACGAGGGTTGACAATTCAACCTTCTATGACATGAACCCCAATGATGCTGCCGCGTTGCGGTTCTATAACTCCTCGCCAACAATCACTTATGTCACAATAACAGGAGGAACAGTTTCCTGGAACGGCGTGCGGTTTGCTCAAGGCTCTACAGGCTCCATCACAAGCAGCACCATCCAGAACTGCGGCCAAGGCAACGGTATTGTCGTTCAAGGCGGATCTTCACCCCGGATCCAATCCAACACAATTCAAAACAACTTCTATCACGGAATCATTATCGTGAGCAACGGGAGTGCGAGCCCCATTATTATCTCAAATGTCCTGGTTGGCAACGGCAACACGACAGGTTCGCCTCTTTACAACGGCATAAACTTCTACCAATCAACTGGAAAAGTCGGAAGTAACACGGTCCAGCAGAGCAACATGGGATTATACTGCGACACTTACTCTTCTCCAACTTCATGGTGGACAGGTTCGTACTGGGGGTTCGGGGGAAATAATACCCTCTCGAACAACTACAGGGGACTTTCCGCCCGATCGTACAGCAATCCTTCAATTGGCCATGTGGAGATGTTCCACGGTGAGCCTGTTTACTACGGCGCCTGCAACAACATTCTGAACAATAACAACGCAAATGCCGCCGCGTCGGTGTACTCCTGGATTGAAGCTGCAGGAAACTGGTGGGGACAGGCTCCTCCCGATCCGTCCAAGATGATCTATGACGGCACCTCCTGGATCGCATACGGATACTGGGGAACACCCACCCAGCAGTGTCCCGGCGGCGGTGGAGGTGCTTCTATCGCCGACCTTGAAGGTCCGCGGATGAGCATCGTTGGCGATGGAAGCATCACGGAAACCGATCCGGTCAGCGCCAGGATCAAGGGAGATTATGCCGCGAGCAGGGAGCTTTACCTGGCGATGCTCGAAAGCGAATCTACACTGGAACAAGATAAAATCAGGGCGCTTGTCGGCCTCTATGAGGTCTTCCGTGATTCCAGGGATCAACTGAGCTTCCAGGGAATAGCAGGCTTCAAGACCGACAGACGCTTCGGTTCTCTTGCCACAGAGCTTTTGATGAACAGTCATGTCATCGCAGGTGATTATGATCGCGCCGCGAGTCTCGCCCAGGAACGGTCAAAATCCCTCAACAGCACTGAAGCTGTCAGGGCCCTCATGGTGCTTGCTTCGCTTGACGCATTCTCGAATGATTACAGGGATATCTCAACCAAGGCTCGAAATGACATCAGGAGTACGTATGCCTCGGCGTTAGACGAAGGCCTTCTGGTTGCGCTTGGCATAGAACCAACGGCAGCGAAAGCATCCGGCGAGGGTTCTTTGGCAGACGGAGAGATACTTTTTGTGTCCAACTATCCCAATCCGTTCAATCCGAGCACCATCATCAGCTTCACCATTCCCCATGATGGACATGTTCTGCTCAAAATCTACGACATGCTCGGACGTCTTGTTCACACTCTTATCGATGAAGTGAGGCCTGCCGGTTCTTATAAGACAAACTTCGATGGATCGCGCCTTCCGTCCGGTGTGTACATCTACAGGCTAGCCTTTGAAGGAGCGACACTCAGCAAGAAGTTCGTGTTGGCAAAGTAAACCCGGATGGACAGGATGTGGTAGGTCGCAACATCCTGTTCATCGTTTCCAATCCTGTAAATCGTGTCCGCAACAACAAAGCCCCGGCAGCAACCCCGGGGCTCTCTTATTTCATTTTGCCGAATTTTCCGTATCTTGGACCTATGGACAAGCAACCGATGCTGAAACGATCGCAGGTATTCGGGGGACACTGCGGGCAAAACAAGTGCTCATTGCCGACGGGCACCATCGGTACGAAACCGCACTTGCTTATCGCTCGGAGAAGATGGCGGCGAACCCTCACCATACGGGATCGGAACCGTATAATTATGTCATGATGTTTCTGACAAACGTGGATGACGAGGGATTGATCATCCACCCGACGCATCGCGTGATTCACTCCCTGCCGTCGTTCGATCGAGAATCGTTCCTTCAGCGCGTCGAGGAGCATTTTATTGTCCGGTCGTTCGACCAGGCGGAACTGCTTC
>BQML01000044.1 GCA_022180565.1 Bacteroidia bacterium | reverse complement strand
GGACGTGGGCGGCCTGGTCGGGCGGGGCGTGTGCGGCTTCACGGTCGTTCAGACACTCAAAGACCCCGAAGAACCCAACCCTGTCGTTATGTTCCTTGCTGTGATGATGATTGACGATGGCTCCGATCCGTCCCACCACACGCCCGTCACGCTCTGCAAGATAGAACTCTGCCTCAGCATGCTGATAGAAGGGATTCTTCTTCCGATCCATGAGCTTCTTCCGGTCCATCCAGAGGGGGGGGACCCAGGCGGGGTTGCCCGCATAGACCGTCCAGAGAAATCCGATGAAGCGCCTTGTGTCGGCCGCCGTTCTGACAGGCCGGATGATCAACGAGCTCATACGCAGGTTATCCGGTCATCGAAGCATTGTGAGGTAAGGAGAGAAATGGAGAAGAAAATGGTGGCCGTCTCGGAGAGCGTCGACGCCGCTGTCCATGGAGTGCCGGTCCGTTCAGGTGATGACGCCCAGGCTTTTCCCCACATTCCTGAAGATCTCGAGAGCCTTGTCCAGATGTTCGTCCTCGTGCGTAGCCATGTAGCTTGTCCTGAGCATTTCCATACCCGGAGGAACGCCGGGTCTGATGAACGCGTTGACGAACAAACCCGCATCGAACAATCCGCGCCACATTCTCAGGACTTTTTCCGTGTCGCCGATGATGACGGGAACCACGGCCGAGTCATGTTCGCCTACCCTGTAGCCCATGTGAGCCAATCCCGTTCGCATTTTCCGGGCGTTCTTCATGAGCCTGTCGATACGTTCCGGTTCCTTTTCAAGGATGTCGAGAGCGGCGAGTGCCGCGGCAACGGACGACGGCGTGGGGCTGGCGCTGAAGATAAGGGCCGGTGCCTGGTGTTTCAGATAGTCGATCACCACGCTGTCTCCCACCACAAATCCGCCCAGCGAGGCGAACGTCTTGCTGAACGTCCCCATCGTCATATCCGTTTCCTTTTCCAAGCCGTAGTGGCTTGCCGTCCCGCGCCCCCCTTTTCCGATCACACCCACGGCATGGGCATCATCGACAAGGATCCGCGCGTTGTATTTTCTGGCAATTCGCACCATTTCCGGAAGATTCACGATTTCGCCGGATGTGCTGAAGATCCCGTCGGACACAATCAGTTTTCCGGCTTCGACGGGCAGTTTCGAAATCACCGACTCCAGGTGATTCATGTCATTGTGCTTGTAACGGACGATGGTCTTGGCTTCGCCGTTGACAAGAGCGTTTGCTCCCGCCGCCATGAGATTCCCCGCCACAATGCAGGCGTGGTTGTCTTTATCCGACACCACGTATTCGCCTCGTTGAACCAGCGTCGGAATGATTCCCTGGGCCGTTTGGTATCCCGTGCTGTAGAGAAGACAGTCCTCCTTGCCGAAGAACGCGGCGAGCCTCTTCTCCAATTCCACGTGGAGATCCAGCGTGCCGGTCAGGTACCGGGAACCCGAACATCCGGTTCCGTACTTGTCGATGGCTTTCCGGGCGGCTTCCTTGACGCGCGGATCGGCGGTCAAGCCGAGGTAGTTGTTCGACCCGGCCATGATGACCGTCCGTCCCCCGATGCGAACAACCGGTCCCTCATTTTCCTCGATGGCATGAAAGTAGGGATACAACCCCATCGCTTTCGTTTCATTCGCGCGGGTAAATTGTCTGCACTTCTCAAAAAGATCCAACCTGAGCTCCGGGATTGTATGAGGAACAACTTCTGATTTTTTTGGAAGTCAAAGCAATTTTGAATATACTTCAATATCAGAGGAAAGTCAATCAATCCATCGGGACAGACAGACCTTGGAGCGGGCCATCGACAACAGGGATCGCACCGTCGCAGTCACGGGGGGGACAGGTTTCATCGGAAGTCACACGGTTGAAGCATTGCTTGAACGCGGATACAAGGTCCGATGCCTTGTGCGGCCGGGCCGCGCGACGCTGGGGTGGCTTGAGGGCCTCGCGGCACACGCCACGCCGGTGAACCTGTTCGATCGAGACGCAGTGCGGTCTGCTCTCGAGGGCTGTGAGGCGGTCGTGCATATTGCCGGCGTGACACGCGCGCGGCGCCGAGCCGATTTCTTTCGGGGAAACGTCGAGAGCACTCGTGCCGTGCTTGCCGCAAGCCGTGACGCCGGAAGCGTCCGCTCCTTCTGTTATATCAGCAGTCTCACCGCGGCCGGTCCAAGCCCAGCCGGCGCCCCGGTGACGGAAGATTCTCCGTGCCGTCCCATCACCTCATACGGTGCATCGAAGCTCGAAGCCGAGCGGGTGTGCAGGTCGTACGAAGATGCCTTTCGCGTGATCATCCTTCGACCCCCGGCCGTCTATGGGCCCAGAGACGGCGACATCCTTCACATGTTTCGGTGGATCAAGTTCGGGTTTGTGCCTGTGATGGGTCCCCGCGAGAAGATGCTCAGCGTGATCTATGTGACGGAGCTCGCGCACGCAATCGTCTGTGCACTCGAGTCGGCCCCCGCGGGGTCGACCTATTTTGTCGGCGATCCCGAGCCGTACGCGTACTCCACACTGGCCGGCATTGCGGCATCCCTGCTGGGAAAGAGAACGCGTAACCTTCCGGTCCCTGCCTCTCTGGTGTATGTCGTTGGGGCGGCGACTCAGGCTGTGTCCTGGCTTCTTCCACAGCCTTCCGTGGTAAACATCGATAAGGTCCGCGATCTGCTGGCTGCTCATTGGATTTGCAGTACCCTGAAAATGCGACAGGAACTCGGTTTCACACCGAAGGTTCAGGCGCAGGAGGGGCTTCGGCGAACGTTGGCCTGGTACAGGGAGAAGGGCTGGCTGTAGGGATCAGAAGAGCGGAATCGTCAATTCGTAGACGAGGGCGGCCACTGCGGCGGCGACGGGAATCGTCAGCACCCAGGCGATAACAATTTTTCCGGCAATCCCCCATCGCACTGCCGATAAACGGCGCGTCGAGCCGACGCCCATGATCGCTCCTGCGATCGTATGCGTTGTACTGACGGGAATCCCCGCCAATGCCGTTCCCAGAAGTACGAGTGCTCCCCCTGTCTCTGCACAGAATCCCCCGACGGGCCGCAAGTGCGTAAGTTTCACGCCCATAGTGCGGATGACCTTCCATCCTCCCACCATTGTGCCCAGTCCGATTGCCATGTGGGCCGAGAGAATGACCCACATCGGCACCATAAACTCGTCAAGGTACCCTCCGGCGTACAGCAGGACAGCGATGATTCCCATGGTTTTCTGCGCGTCGTTGGTTCCGTGTCCAAGGCTGTACGCCGCCGACGAAACAAGCTGACCAATCCTGAAGAACTTGTCGACCGTACGATTGGGGAACTTGCGCGCCGGCCACGTGACGAGGATCATCAGCGAAAAGCCCAGCACGAGGCCGATAATCGGGGCAAGGAAAATAAACAAGCTCACTTTGGTTATTCCCGACGCATTGAGAGCCTCAAGCCCTCCCGCCATCACTCCGGCTCCCGCCAATCCCCCGATGAGGGAATGTGAAACGCTGATCGGCAGGCCGTAGCGGGTGCAGAGGTGGGTCCACACAATTGCTCCGGTCAGTGCGGCAAGAATCACATGATGCGTGACGATCTGAGGATCGATGATTCCGCGGCCGATCGTGTTTGCCACGGCCACACCGAACCCAAACGCCGCCACAAAATTGAAGAAGGCCGCCCAGAGAACGGCCATACGGGGCGACAGCACGCGCGTGGAAACGACCGTTGCAATGGAATTGGCCGCGTCATTCATTCCATTCAGAAAATCAAACAACAGTGCAATCGCAATGAGGAAAACGGTCAGAGTCAGCATGGGCGGTCTGGGGATTGAATCCGCGCTTCAGGCATGCTTAATCACGATGCCTTCGAGGACGTTGGCCACGTCTTCACACTTGTCCGTCGCGGTCTCCAGGCCGACGTAGATCTCTTTCAATTTGATAATGGTGATCGGATTCTTCTCCCGCTTGAAGAGATCCGCAACGGTCTGATCGAAGATCGTGTCCGCATCATTTTCGTACTGGTTGACGCGCTGAAACACCTCTTCGAGCCTCTCCGTGTCATGCAGATTTCGCATCAGGCCGATCCCCCGATGGAGCTCGATGATCGAAAGGTGAAGAACGTCACAGAGACGGATCATGGGCGCCGGCACTTTCCGGATATCGTAGAGAACAAACCGCTGGGCACTGCCGTCAATGTGGTCCAGAATGTCGTCAAGGGCCGAAGCGAGAAGATGAATGTCCTCGCGATCAAGCGGCGTCACAAATGTTGCGTTCAGCTGGGAAAACACTTTGTGGGTGATGGTGTCTCCCCGGTGCTCGCGGTCCTTGATCTCCTCCACGATCCGCTTCTGACTCTTTCGGTTGGTTGTGGCCGCGAGCTTCTTCAGGAGCTCGGAGGCGCCGACAAGGTTTTGGGTGGACTCCTCGAGCATGCCGAAGAACTTGTCGTCGCGGGGGAGGAGTTTTCTGATGAATTGGTCGAATTTCATTGGAGGGTTACGATTGGTACTGGGTAGATGAATTCAGACTCCGAGCGAGTCGTGCGTGCTCGTCGCGAATGGCGGGGGGAAGCTTGTCCCCGAACTTTCGGAAAAACGCCCCCATCTCCTCCGCCTCCCTGCGCCAGCCTTCGCGATCAAGCGCGGTCAGGGTCTTCATCTGATCACGGGTAACGCTGAGCCCGTGAATGTCGATCGATCCGTCCTCGGGCAAAGAACCGATGAATGTTTCCCGTGCGCCTGTTTTTCCCCGAAGACGTTCGAGGATCCACTTGAGGATGCGGACGTTTTCTCCGAATCCCGGCCAAAGGAATTTTCCATTCTCACCCTTGCGGAACCAGTTCACGCGAAAGATTGCGGGCGGATGCTTCATCGCTTTGCCCATAGCCAGCCAATGCGCGAAATAGTCCGCCATGTCATACGCGCAGAAGGGCAACATGGCCATAGGATCTCTTCGCACGACACCCACCTTCCCCGTGGCGGCCGCGGTTGTTTCCGCCCCCATTCCCGCCCCCATGAAGACGCCGTGCTCCCAGCTCAACGCCTCCGTAACAAGGGGAATCAGAGTTGAGCGGCGCGAGCCGAACAGGATCGCCGATATCGGCACTCCGCGCGGGTCTTCCCAATCGGAATCAATGATCGGACACTGACGGGCCGGAACGGTGAAGCGGGAATTCGGATGTGCCGCGGGTCCCGTTCCATTCCACACACCTCCACGCCAGTCCAGAAGCCCGGCCGGAGGCGGCGTTCCTATTCCCTCCCACCACGGACGACCGTCCGGGGTCATGGCCACGTTTGTAAAGATTGTGTTCTTTTCGATCGTGTGCATCGCCACCGGATTCGTGCTGACGCTTGTTCCCGGCGCGACGCCGAAGAATCCTGCCTCCGGATTGATCGCGCGCAAGCGTCCTTCCTCGTCGATTCGTAGCCACGCGATGTCATCTCCCACCGTCCACACCTTGTACCCCTCGGTCTCAAGCGCCGAAACCATCATGGCAAGGTTTGTCTTCCCCGACGCGCTCGGAAAGGCAGCGGCCATGTAGGTTTTGCTTCCAGACGGATCCTGCAAACCAAGGATAAGCATATGTTCAGCCATCCATCCCTGCTCGCGGGCCATCCAGCTGGCAATGCGAAGGGCGAAGCATTTTTTGCCCAGCAGGGCGTTGCCGCCGTATCCCGATCCGATGCTCCAGATCAACCGCTCTTCCGGAAAATGCAGAATAAAACGACGGTCGGGCGAAAGATCCCCCAGAGAGTGCAATCCGGGTACGAACTCGTCAGACGATTTCAGCTGATCAAGTGCAGGCTTTCCGACCCGCGTCATCAGAAACATGCTCGCCGCCACGTACGGGCTGTCCGTCACCTCGACCCCCACCTTGCTCGACGGCGAACCCACCGGGCCCATCAGATACGGAATGACGTACATCGTCCTCCCCTTCATGCTTCCCTCAAAGAGCTTTCCGACTCCGGTTTTCGCCTCCGAGGGACTCATCCAATTATTGTTCGGGCCGGCCGCTTCCTTCGTGTGTGTGCATATGAATGTCAGATTCTCGGTTCTCGCAACATCGTTCGGATCGCTTCGGTGCAAATACGAATTGGGGTACAATTGCTCATTCAGCCGAATCAACGTCCCGTCACGCAACATGACATCGACCAGATTTGAGTACTCCTCCGGTGTTCCCGTGCACCAGACCACGTTCTTCGGCCTCGTCAAAGCCGAAGTCTCATCAACCCAATGTTCAACGCTTTCAAGCGACATGATGAATGGTATTCAAGGTTCAAATGTTCAAGGTTGAAGGTCCACGTTTCAAGGTCCGTGAACCTCCGTGTCTCTGTGTCTCCGTGGTACCCTCATTCGCAACTATGCCTCCTCGGTTATCCGCATACCGACCGGCGGTTTGCTAGAGGCGACTTTGCCACTGCCGCACCGTTGCGGCATCGATCAGCACCATGTCACCCGATACCGTGCTCGGGATCGGGTCAGGATAATAGCGCTGACAGCAGGCATATGCCTCCAGGCTCGCCATGTTCCAGTATGATGGGCACGAGGCGCAGTGGATGTTGTTTCCGCTCAGATAGAAATCCGTCGAGCCGCAATGCTCGCTTCGGCTCATGGCCGTCACAAGTTTTCCCTGCGGCGTCACGTAGGCGATGAGCGGCGTCTCCTGAATCTGCTCCGGATCAAAGAACCGGACCAGCTTGTGTTCCTGCACGAGACGCAGCGGAACGGCGATCTTGCCGTCCTTCATCGAAGCTTCGACAGGTGTACTGCGGATCTGCTCATCGCGGTACATCGTGACCAGCGCAACGGTCGGCTGTGCCTCGATCACCGGGTGAAATGTTCTGAGCAGTTGGTTCAGATAGATCGCAATGCCGCCCACGAGCACGACGATCAACGCACCGCGTACAACCCACTGTTTTGCGGTAAGGGCGGGACGCGCTTGCACCGCCGGTTCGTCAGCCTTCTGAAGGCTGATGCTCGAACCGCAGGTTGGACAGAATCTCACGTCCTGAGAAATTTCCGATCCGCATCGTTTGCACTGCATCGCTTTTCCCTCCTGACTCTACACGACCGGCATGGACTGCCGGAATGTTTTGGCCTCCGACCGTCCTTCATCTTCTCCGATCATGGCTTCGATCGCCCGAACAATCGGCTCGACCTCCTCCGCAGAGGGCCGAAGGACCGTCACGTGACCCATTTTTCGTTTCGGCTCCCGTCTCTTCTTCCCATACAGATGCACTTTCACTCCCGGAATCCTGCTGACTGCCTCGATGTCGATGCGCTCCAGGTGTTTCCCCAGCAAGTTGACCATGGCGCAGGGCGTGAGCAGGCGGGGCAGCGGAACGGCAATACGGCAGACGCAACGGGCGAGGGCCTCAAACTGGGAGAGTGAACAGGCATCGAGGGAAAAGTGTCCGGAATTATGCGGCCGAGGAGCAAGTTCGTTGACCAGAAGCTTTCCGTCCCGCGTGACAAACATTTCCACGCAGAGGACGCCTACCATGTCGAAGTGCTCGATGATCGCCGTACCGAGCCGCAACGCCTCAGCGCGGAGAACCTCCGATATTCTTGCAGGCACGCGGGAGACGTGAAGAATGTTCTCGCGATGCTCGTTTTCGATTACCGGAAACGCGGTGATGGTTCCATCATCACTGCGGACGGCAACCACCGAAACTTCGCGATCGAGGTTCAAGAAACTTTCAACAACGCATTCGGGAATCCTGTCGCCGTAAGAACGGCAGAAGGCTATTGCATCTGCCTGATTTCGAAGCACACTCTGACCCTTTCCATCGTAGCCGGCGGTCACGGTCTTCACCACCACGGGGAAACCAAGACGTTTGATGCTCTCCTCAAGCTCCCGCTGGTTTTTCGCAAACGCGTGGGAAACAACGGGGAATCCCGCCTGTTGCAGGGATTCTTTTTCGTTCTTCCGGTGTCGGGCAATTTTCAGAATTCTGCTTCCGGGAAAGACCGGTTTGAGGGCTTCGACGACTTCAACCGTGGCGGGATCGATGTTTTCGAACTCGTAGGTGACGACATCCGACGCAACCGCCAGCTTCTTCGCGCCATCGGGATCGGCGAACGGTGCCGTGATCAGTTCATCTGCCAGCCTGCCTGCGGGACAGTCCGGATCCGGATCCCAAATCGCGGTACGGTATCCCATCCGTTGCGCTTCGCGGACTGTCATCATGCCGAGTTGCCCGCCGCCGATAATGCCGATCGTCGATGGTGGCAAAAGCGTTCTCATACCTTCGAAGCAAGGGCTTTTCGTTCGAGGTCTTTCCGATACGCGGCGAGTTTCTCCGCATACTCCGACCGATGGAGGCTAAGGATTCTGACGGCGAGAAGAGCGGCGTTCGCAGCTCCGTTGATGGCGACGGTCGCCACGGGCACACCGGCCGGCATTTGAACAATAGAGAGGAGGGAATCCAGCCCGTCCAGCGACCTCGACTTCACCGGTACGCCGATGACAGGCAGAAGAGTCTTAGAAGCGACCATGCCGGGGAGATGCGCCGCTCCACCTGCCGCGGCAATGATGACCTCCAGCCCGCGATCCGCTGCGGTCTCCGCATACGAAAACATCTGGTCCGGCGTGCGGTGCGCGGAGACAACGAGAAACTCAAACGGAACGCCGAACTCCCTCAGGATGGCCCGGGCGGGCTCAAGATGCTCTGCATCCGAGGAACTGCCCATGATAACACCCACAAGGGGCCGGCCGGCCTTTCGCTTAGCAGAAAAATGTGTCTTGGCGCTTTTCGACAAGGGTCTCTTGCACGATGGGAGTACAGAAGATACGAAACACTTCCCAAAAATCTAAAGCATTTTTTTGGATTTTTTGGCCCGGCGGCGAGCGGCGGATGGGCGCGAGGTCTGCGCCAGCCTGTTGGCGATCAGCGCCGCAGTGGCTCCGGCGCCGAATCCGTTATCGATGTTCACCACCGTGAGCCCGGGGGCGCATGACTGGAGCATCGTCATCAAGGCGGCCTCTCCCCTCCCCCCATATCCGTACCCCACACTCGTTGGTACTCCAATCACGGGCACGGCGACGAGGCTCCGAACCACGGTCGGCAGAGCGCCCTCCATTCCGGCAACCGCGACGACCGCCGCCGCGTCGTGCTTTCGAATTTCCTCCAAAGGCACAACCAAACGATGAATGCCTGCGACCCCAACGTCATAGAAAGCAAGGACCTTACAGCCCATCACTTCCGCTGTCACACGTGCTTCCTCGGCCACAGGCAGATCGGATGTTCCCGCCGCGAGCACAGCGATTGTTCCACCCGACGCCGGTACCTTCAATCCGGGCCGGCTTGCCGCTACGACACGCGCGGATTCGTAATAGCGGAGCGTCACGTGCTCCTTCAACCGCTCCCGAATCCCTGCGAAGGCCTCCGGAGACACCCTCGTTGCCATCGCAACACCTGTTTTTGCAACGATGCTTTCGACAATGAGAACAACCTGCTCGACGGTTTTCCCTTCGGCAAGAATCACCTCAGGTATTCCCGTCCGCTCCTTCCGCACATAGTCCAGATTCGCGAACGTGTCGAGCATCTCTCTGTGATCATGATGTTTCATTGGTTGCCTCCGAAGCTTTCCGAAGCCTGTCCATCACAGCCATGCCGAGTCCCTGCTCTGCGACTTCCTCCACCAGAATGACATCTACGCCTTCCTGATCGAGTTCCCTGAACGTTCGGAACAGGTACCGCGCATAGAAATCGATGGGGGCCGGCAAGACCCTGAAGAGACTGCCTGTTTCCACTCGGGCCATTTCGCGCGAGTGCACAATGCAGGCAACGGCTTTCCCCTGTTGACGAAGCTCCGCCAACAGACGACCAAGCACGGCAGAGTCTCCTCCGGGTACCAGCATCACGCGCGCCCGAGGAGCGTAGTGCCGGTGAACGCTCCCGGGCGAGCGTTTCCGTTGTTCCTTCGTGGCCGCCAGGGAAACCGGACCGACAATGTCTTCGAGACTTTCTTTGTGAAGGCCGCCGGGGCGGAGAATCAGTGGCGGATCAACCGTTACGTCGACAACCGTCGATTCAATGCCGATTTCCACCGGACCTGCATTCAGTACCATGTCGATTCTGCCCCTGAGGTCCTCCAGCACATGCATGGCGGTGGTAGGACTTGGTTTTCCGGACAAGTTTGCGCTTGGACCGACGATTCCGCCGTTGAATTCCCTGATCAACGCCAGCGCTACGGGGTGATCCGGCATGCGGATCGCCACGGTGTCCATTCCGCCGGTGACGACGTCGGGGATCAGGAAGGTTTTGCGTACAACCAGAGTGAGAGGACCGGGCCAGAATTCTTTGCTAAGGTGCAGGCCTTTTTCCGGAATTTCATCGGCAAGGTCGATCAGCTGATCCCGATCCGCAATGTGAACGATGAGGGGATTCTCTTGCGGCCTGCCCTTGGCGATAAACACTTTTTTTACGGCTTCTTCGTTCAGGGCATCCGCCCCCAGACCGTACACCGTTTCTGTCGGAAAGGCCACGAGTCCCCCTTTTCGGAGAATCTCTGCCGCTTCGGAAATGACCTGCGGATCAGGATTACCGGGAGCAACAGACTCGAAACGCGTTTCGATCATGGAGTCGATTTTCAACGTCCGGTGTCTCATGGAAGTCACTACAACGGTTTGAACCGTTCAAAACTCTGCCTGCACGACGTGCACAGATAGTATTGCTTGCAGAGCGTGCTTCCGAACTCGCCGTCCGCGTGTGTATTGAAGGATCCGCAAAACGGGCAGGGGACGGGTTTGGACAAAGTGTCGTTGAGAGATTCTCCCTTGGTGGGCGGAGGGGCGATGCCGAAGGAACGAAGGTTGTCGGCGGCTTCCGCTGAGAGATTCTCCGTGCTCCACGAGGCGGTCCTGTCCACGTGCACGCTGACGTTTCCGAATCCCATCTCCGCGAGCCTCCGCTCCACCTCGCGCCGCATGGCATCCATCGCCGGACAACCGGCAAACGTCGGAACAAGGCGTACGGTCACCGACGATCCATCGACTTTCACCTCACGAACCACGTTCAGATCAACCAGGGAAAGGACGGGGATCTCCGGGTCTTGGACCTTACGCAAAGTCTCCCAGACCTCCTCGATTGTAAGAAAAGCGTCTTTTTCCATTCCTTTTCAGCGTTGTAGGAGGCAAGCGTATCTATTCCCCGTGACCCTCCGTGCCTTTGTGTCTGCGTGGTAGCTTCTCAATTAGGAACCACGGAGACACGGAGAACACATATTCCTACCAATTTCCCCCCGGCGCCATCTTGTACACATGCTGAAGATCCGCGACAATCTGCTCAAGATGTTCCGTATGATTTCCCACCCTCCCTCCGTATCCCGGTTTACACGAAAGCTCGTATGTGCTCCCCTTGATACGTACCGGGGATTGCAGACCGGAGGATTCAAGGGTTGGCACGACTGCCTCCAGCCATGCATGCATCAGTTCGGATTCCGGACGGGCGACCCCTGCCTCGACAAGCTTCTCCGTCCCCTGAACCGGCTCAAACAGGCCGAGTGCCTGGGGAAATGCCGTATCCACCGCGGCCTGCATTCGGCGATGGCTTTCCTCCGTTGCGTTCCCAAGGCGTTCCACCAGGCCCTTGCTGTGCATCAGATGGTAGGCCTCTTCGGCAAGAATTTTTTCGGAGAGATTGCGCAGAGGAACGAATGCGGACGCGGCGTGAGCTTTCATTCTGACTTGCTCCGCGGCGTCGTACAGATATTGCCTCACCACCGTGTAGGCAAAGTCTCCTTTTGGATACGTGACGAACCGACTGCAGGCGAATTCTTTCCATGGCCGTTCGAACCCCATGGCATCGGGGTGCTTGCCGCCGAGGCTTTGGGCCAGCTCATAGAGAGCCAGTGCATGGCCGATTTCATCCTGCGCAATATTCGAAAACGCGATATCCTCCTCCAGGATCGGCGCGTACCCCGTCCATTCGGAATCGCGGTGACCGAGGATAAATTCATCGTCGGCAAGAGCGGTCAGATACGATATAAGGGAGTCATTCGACATGCATTTGGGAAAAGAAATACGTTCGAAATTCGAATATCGAAATTTGAATATCGAAATTCGAATATCGAAATTCGAATACCGAAATTCGAATCAAGCATGAAATCAGAATATCGAAGTTCGAAGCGTTCGTCCCGGTTTCGGATTTAAGACTTCGAATTTGTTTCGTGCTTCGGATTTCGAATTTCGGATTTAGGATTTGTTTCGAATTTCGAATTTCGGATTTAGGATTTGTTTCGAATTTCGAATTTCAGATTTCGAATTTATCCAGTCATTCTTTCTCCGGCGCATCAAACGCCTTCGGATCCCGATAACTCTTATCGAACGATCGGGCGAAGAAGTTCGGATCCTGGTAGTCGGTTTGCGTGATATCCTTTGATCGTACGACCCAGAGACTCACACATTCGAGCCGGCGGGCAAACTGGTCCCGTGCCATCTGCAAGGCCATCTGTGGATCGGGCGCGTGCACCGAACCCACGTGCTCATGCGGCTTCCCGCGGCGGGATTGATGAAACACTTCGTATGTTTCCCACTGAGTGTCGGACATAAGAAAAAGCACGAAATTCGAATATCGAAATTCGAAACGTACGTCCCGGTTTCGGATTTGTTTCGTGCTTCGAATTTAGGATTTAGAATTTCCCCCGGTTCCTTTAACAGCCAAGGCTTCCCTCACCCATCTTCCTTCCTCGTGCGCCTTCTTCCGAACGGCGATCCGTTCCTTGTTCATCGGTCCGTCGCCGTTAACCACGCGCTTCAGCTCCTCCCAGTCCGGCGGCGTGAACCTGTAGTGTCCGGTTGTTTCGTCGTACCGGCAATCCGGATCCGGCACATCGAGTCCGAGCGCGCGGATTTGAGGAACGATGTGGTCCACGAATTCCTGCCGCACCTGATCGTTGGTCTTGGTCTTGATCCGCCATTTCATCGCACGGGCCGTGTGTTCGGACATTGCATCCGGCGGACCGGACATCATAAGCGTGGGGTACCACCAGCGATTGATGGCATCCTGGGCCATGGCCCGTTGTTCGGGTGTCCCGCGCGCGAGCGCCACGACCGCATCATAGCCCTGTTTGATATGGAAGGATTCCTCGTAGCAGATGCGTTTCATGGCCCGGGCGTAGGGCCCGTACGATCCTTGGGCCAGCATGCTTTGGTTGATCACCGCGGCAGTGTCCACCAGCCATCCGATAACGCCGACATCGGCCCATGTGGGTGTAGGATAGTTAAAGACATTCGAATACTTGGCCTTGCCGGAGAGCAGTTCTTCAAGCATCTCTTCCCTGCTCTTCCCGAGCGTTTCGGCGGCCCTGTAAAGCAATTGGCCGTGTCCTGCTTCATCCTGTACCTTGGCAATGAGCGTCAGTTTTCGCCGAAATCCCGGCGCATACGGAATCCATTTGCCTTCCGGCAGTTGGCCCACAATCTCGCTATGGGCATGCTGGCCTATCATCCGGATGAGATTCTTCCGGTATTCCTCGGGCATCCAATCTCCCGGTTCCACTTTGTCGCCTCTTGCCACCCTTGCTTCGAATTCGGCTAGTTTTTGGTCCTCGGTCATCTTGCCACCCTTGCTGGTTTCACGATCATCTCCCCCTCACCCATGCCATTGTTTAAGATAACATTTTTCTGCCATCCATGAAACAGCCGTCCTACCGTGAAATCAAGACGATTCACTATGAATGCTTTTCGGAGACGCAGGTCTCCTAGAAGAGCGTTCGCCAATCGTTCTTTTCGATTCTTCGTGGCTTCTCGTGGAGATTTGTCAGATTGAGAAGGCCGGTTCTTTTCCACGGCGATGTTCGGCATTCGGTTGGGTCATAGTCGGGCACAAGTCCATGACCGCGACCTGGACGGCAAGGATCTTCCTGAGAAGTGGCTGACCGATTACACTTTTTTGACTCTATCGGAAACTTCGAGAATCCATGGAAAAGCTCTAATACTATGAGAATCCAGGGATTCAGGCGGCGGTGTAATATTGAGGAAAATTGTCCTATATTTGCGCATTCGTAGTGCACGCCGAAACCAGATATGGAAAGGATAGCTCTTAGTATTCGCGGCAGAGCGGACCGGCAAACGGTTCGAGAGATTCTTTCCTCCCGCTACACGCTTCTTCCTGCCACAACCGGCAAGCAGTCACCTGACTGTGATCTCTACATTGTCGACCCTCCGTCGTTCAGATCCCTTCGATCGCGCATCCGTCGTCACCGAAAATCCGTAACGCCGGTTCTGGTTCCCGTTCTTTTGATTTCCGATCGTCCGCGGCGTACGACTGCCGGCGCTACCGGCGATCCTCTCGTTGACGACACTCTTTTCAAGCCTTTTGGTAAAGAGGAACTGCTTTCGAGGGTTCGTTTGCTCCTGACGTGTCGGCGGTTATCTCTTGAAGTCCGCGACCTGGCCACGGAACGTCTTCGCGTAACTCTGTACAGCATTGGAGACGGTGTGATCGCGACAGACCGGCGCGGAAACGTGGAGATAATGAATCCGATTGCCGAACAGCTGACCGGCTGGAAAGAGAGTGAGGCAAAGGGGAAATCGTTGCGCACGGTTTTTCCGATCTTCAACGAACAGACCCGCCGCAAGGCGGTCAATCCCGTTCAGAGGGTTCTTCGGGACGGCATTGTTGTGGGGTTGGCGAATCACACCATTCTGAGATCCCGCGACGGCATCGAGCGGCCCATTGCGGATGCCGGCGCTCCGATTCGTGACCGTGAGGGATCGATTCAAGGTGTCGTTCTCGTTTTCCGCGATCAGAGCCGCGAGCGCGCCGCTCAGCGGGCGGTTGAAGAGGCCCGCCTGTTTGCCGAAAGCATCGTCGAAACGGTCCGCGAGCCGCTTGTCGTGCTCGACGACGCGCTCGAGGTTGTATCGGCCAACCGTTCTTTCTACACCGTGTTCCGTACATCGAGCCGGGAAACTATCGGAAGAAAAATTTACGATCTCGGAAACGGACAGTGGAACATCCCCACGTTACGGACGTTGCTTGAGGAAATCCTTTCACGCAACACTCATTTTGACGATTACGCCGTCACTCACGATTTTGAACGTATCGGCCGGCGTACGATGCTTCTCAACGCGCGTCGACTGGCCCGTGAACCCGGTCGGAGCGGCCTTATTCTGCTGGCCATAGAGGACATCACGGATCGGCGTCTGGCCGAAGAGCAGCGCGAGGAGGCGGAGCGCCGGAACCGTCTCATAGCGGAACTCGTGTCCGATTATGCTTACGGCTTCCGCGTTACTGCCGAGGGGGAACTTGTGGGCGAATGGGTCACAGAGGCCTTTACCAAAGTGTTTGGATTGACCCTTGATCAAATTCGCGCTCGCGGCGGATGGAAAACGCTTGTTCACCCCGACGATCGCGAGATCGCTTTTGCTCATGCCCGGAAAGTAGCCACCGGGGAGACCGACGTTTGTGAGATGCGATGGCTCACGGCGGCGGGGGAAATCCGCTGGCTGCGCGACTATGCAAAGCCGCTGTTGGATGATCGCGGACGTGTTGTACGTGTGTACGGCGCGGCGCAGGATATTACGGACCGTAAGCTGGCCGAAGAAGCGATTCACGAACGCGAACAATTATTCCGACAGCTTGCCGACACCACGACCACGGCGATTTTCATTTATCAGGGCGAGCGGTTCGTCTATGTCAACCATTCCTGCGAGCTCATCACCGGGTACTCGCAGAGTGAGTTGCTGAACATGCGTTTTTGGGATGTGGTTCATCCCGACGATGCCGATTTCGTACGGGAGCGCGGATTAGCCCGTCAGCGCGGCGAGGATGTTCCGGGCCGGTACGACTTCAGGATTCTGCGGAAAGACGGTTCGGTGCGGTGGATTGATTTTACGGCGGGATTTATCCAGTGGCAGAAAAAGCCCGCCGCCATCGGAACGGCTTTCGACATTACCGACCGTAAACTCACCGAGGAGGCGCTTTCGGAGTCCGGGCAGAGGTATCGCACGCTTTTTGAGAAGATGTCTGCAGGATTTGTTTTATTCGAGGTCGTGCGCGGCGCCGACGGAATACCCGTGGACCTTGTGATTCTTGCGGGGAACGCGGGGTTCGAAGCAACGACGGGATTGAAGATGGAAAACGTGAAGGGCAGGCGATTGACGGAGGTCCTTCCGGGGATCGAGAAGGATGCCGCCGATTGGATCGGAACGTATGGAGCCGTTGCCGATTCGGGAAAACCTCTGCATACCGAGCTGAAATCGGATTTGCTTGGACGATATTATGAGGTCAGCGCTTATCAGGCGGGTCCGAACCAATGTGCCGTCACCTTCACCGACATCACGGAGCGAAAGCATGCGGAGGCCGCCTTGAGTGAAAGCGAAGAACGATTTCGCACGCTCATTGCTCATGCTCCCGAGGCCATTGTGCTTCTCGACCCAGATTCGATGAAGTTCATCTCCGTCAATCAAAGGGCCTGCAAGCTTTTCGAAATGTCCGAGAAGGAACTTTTGACGCTCGGTCCTGCCGAATTGAGCCCTGCCCTTCAACCGGATGGGCGGTCATCAGAGGCAAGTGCCGCCGAGAAAGTGCGGCGTGCGGCGCAGGGTGAATCCCTTCGGTTTGAATGGACGCATCGCACAGCGACGGGAAAGGAGATTCCGTGTGAGGTCCTCCTTGTCCGGCTTCCTTTCGGTGACCGTTCCCTCATACGCGGGAGCATTCTGGACATCACGGAGCGCAAGAAGGCCGAAGAGAGGGTTCGTGAGAGCGAAGCGCTCTTGAGGGTTCTCTTCGAAAATGTACAGGTAGGAGTGGGTATCGCAGACCAGCATGGGAGGATTCTTGTATTCAACGAGGGGATGATCAGGCCGGGGGGATACACTCGTGACGATATTGCACCTGGATTCAGCGTGTCGGATTTATACTACGACCTCGCGGAGCGACAAAAAGTATTGGCGCTTCTGCAACGGGATGGAAGCGTTCGCGAGTATCCCATTCGGTTCAAGCGGAAGGATGGTTCTCCGTACGAGGCTCTTTTGTGGCTTACGCCGATCGTTTACCGGGGGCAACAATGCGTGCAGGCTGTGGTTCAGGACTTGACCGAGTTGAAGCGCCGCGAATTAGAGGCCCGGGAAGCAAAGGAGTTGTATGAGCGTTTCTTCATGGACGATCTGACCGGCGATTACATTTCCACGCCTAACGGGAGAATCCTCAATTGCAATCCCGCCTTCGCAAAGATTTTTGGATTCAACTCCGTCGAAGAGGCGCTTCGGACGAATGCGCTCGAGCTTTTTGCGGTTCCTGAAGACAGGGAAAAATTGATGGCACGGTTGCGGGAGCAGAAGAAGATTGAATATGTCGAGCTTGAGATGCGCAGGCGTGACGGGACACCTCTGTACATCATTGCGAACATTATCGGTCATTTTGACGAAGGGGGTTCTCTCGAGCGGATTCAGGGATATCTCTTCGACGATACGCGTCGCCGGGTCTTGGAGGCGAGTCTTGCGCAGGCCCAGAAGCTTGAGAGTCTCGGAACGTTGGCAAGCGGCATTGCGCACGATTTCAACAATATTCTCGGTATCATTCTTGGTCATGCCTCTCTGTTAGAGGGGATGTTGACGGATCCCGAAAAAGTGAAGATGAGTATTCATGCGATCATGCAGGCGACACAGCGCGGGGCTTCGCTGGTAGGTCAGATGCTGACCTTTGCCCGCAAGGGGGATGTGAAACGTGAGCCGGTGAACATCAACAGCGCCGTTCTTGAGATCGAGAAGTTGTTGCGCGAGACGTTTCCAAAGAACATTGTTCTCCGCACGGACCTTGAGGAAGGCTTACCGCTTGTGACGGCGGATCCCACGCAGGTTCATCAGATTTTGTTGAACCTCTGCGTCAATGCGCGCGACGCCATGCCTGACGGAGGGACCCTCACGATAGCGACGAGGCGGCTTTCGGAGCGAGAGGTCGCGGAACGTTATCCCCGGTTGAAGCGGGGCGAGTACGTGGACATTGCCGTGCAGGACAGCGGTATAGGGATGGATCGGGAAACGGTCTCGAGAATTTTTGAACCGTTCTTTACGACCAAAGGGGCGGGCAAAGGGACGGGTCTTGGTCTTTCGACCGTTCATGGCATTGTGGAGGGTCACGGGGGGATGATTGATGTCACGAGTGCTGTTGGGAGGGGAACGACGTTTCACATCCTTTTGCCGGCGGGCTCGGGGGTTACGGAGATTCAAGAGAGGGCGCCGGTGGACAACCGGGAAAATGGTCGGACGGTGACCGGGACGATCCTGATTATTGAGGACGAGGAGTTGCTACGCGAGCTCTTGAGGGCCTTGTTGGAGGCGAGCGGGTTTTCCGTTCTTGCGGCCGAGGACGGAAACGGCGGGATTGAGCTGTTTCGTGAACACCGTAAGGACATTGGATGTGTCATTACGGACATGGGGTTACCGGGGGCAGACGGGAGGACGGTTTTTTCCGCAATTCGGGCGATAGATCCGCGGGCGAAGGTTATTTGGCGAGCGGGTATATGGAGCCGTCCGTCAAGGCGGAGCTTTCCCGCTTGGGGGTGGCCGGTTTTGTGCAGAAGCCCTATTCGGCCAACGACATCATGAAGGCGGTTCGGGCGGTTCTTGATCTTCCTGCCGGGCATTCGGGGTATTGAGGGATGAGGGGGGTGTAGTTCCTTCCTGTTCATTATTGTTGCTTTTTTGCGGGGTCAGCACTACATTCCCCAGCCAGCGGTTCGTCCCGACTCGGGACACCCGGAAGATCGGCGGTGGGGGATCTTCGGTGGAGAGGAAACTGCGAGGCCAAGCCTCTGGATTCGGATTTCCGATGATAGAGGCTTTTTGCGTTTCGGAGGCAAGATACGATTCATTTACTTATTGGGGGGAGTTATGAAAGAACGACGGGGGTTATTTGAGGTGTTGGTGGAAGAAATGAGGTTGAGGAATTACAGTCCGAAAACGATCAAAGCCTACAAAAGCAACATCAGGTCATTTGTCCGACATTTCGCCCCGCGACATCCGCGGGCACTGACTGAGGAGGATATCAGGCGTTACCTGGTATATCTGATTTCAGAGAGGAGACACCCTGCCGGAACGGTGAATCAGGTCTATAACTCGTTAAAATTCCTTTACGAGGGACTGTACGGACGAGAGTTTATGTTTGAGAAGCTTCCTCGGCCAATGAAAGATCGCAGATTGCCCGATGTGTTGAGCTATGGGGAGGTTCTGCAGATCCTTCGGTCGATCGCGAATCTCAAACATCGACTTATGCTGATTCTGACCTATGCCGCAGGACTGCGGGTCAGCGAGTTGGTTCAACTCAGGGTTGAAGACCTGGACCCTGAACGGGGACTTATTCATATCCGCGGAGCGAAGGGCAAAAAAGATCGATACACGATCCTGCCGAAAATGATCTTGCCCCTCTTGCACGAGTACGTACTGGAATACAGGGTAAGTTCGACGGGTTGGCTCTTTTCAGGCTGGACGCCTTCACGGCATCTGTCTGCCAGAAGCATTCAGGCAGTTTTCGAAGAGGCGGTTAAGAAAGCAGGCATCGGCAAACATGCAACGATGCATACTCTTCGACACTCTTTTGCCACGCATCTGCTCGAGAGCGGGACAGACTTGAGATACATTCAGGAACTTCTCGGCCATCAGAGTTCGAAGACAACCGAAATTTACACACACGTGAGTACCAAGAATCTTGGCAGGATCAAAAGCCCACTTGAGAACCTGATTGACCTGGACAAGAAGGGACCTTCCCTCTTAGAAAACAAAGATTAATTTCGCGATTCAAAAATGCAGTACCTCACAATTAAGCGAGTTATGTGCCATTGCCGGCGGCGCGAGAAATTTGGAAGTGCCACCTATCATTCTTCCAAAATGCGGGTCTACAACGAGTTGGTGGTTAAGAAAATGAAATTCCGAAGTCAGAGCATCGCCGCCGTCAACGTCACATAACAGGCGTAAAAATGGGCGACGATAGAGCTTTTGAAAATATTGCGGTGCTCACGGTCGGTTTCTCATTAAAGGCTAACGAAGGTTTTTAGTTCGCACCGCAACATCATTTTTACGCCCGACGTTATGGGGAAATTGGCGCAACATCGGGAAGTGCGGATCTATAACCGAGCTTGCGGTGCGCCCTTCAGTACAGAAGGTCATGAAGGGAAAGAATACGGCACCGCAAGCCCAAGTCAATAAGGGAAAGTCTCAGCGCCAACTTCCCATAACAAGCAGCAACACGACGCACATTCGTTCTTAGGCCAAAGAAAAGGCTGTGTAGAAAATAGTTGACGTGCTCCATGCCGCCCACCACCGGCCTTGATTCGAATCATTGAATAGTGGTGGTCGGCACGGCGTGTTGCTGCACACGTTATGGGGAAATTGGCGCAACATCGGGAAGTGCGGATCTATAACCGAGCTTGCGGTGCGC
>BQML01000043.1 GCA_022180565.1 Bacteroidia bacterium | reverse complement strand
GAAGAAATCCCCCAAGACGGCCACATATTGGAATGAGCTGGGCAAGGTGCGCCAGCGGAGCGGGAAATACCGACAGGCGATCGACGCGTATGAAGAGGCGCTCAAGCTCAATCCCGCCCTTCGGGAGAACCATTTGAACATCACGGTCTGCTATCGCATGATGAAGAACTTCAGTGCGGCCCGGGAGACGGCACGGCGTGCCGCCCGGCTCGAACGGGGTTGGGGCAGGCCGTACATGGAGTTGGCTGAAGTCTATAAAGCCGCCGTAGAAACCTGCATCAAGGATACCAAGAGCGGCGACTGGTCGAGACTCGACATTGATGACAAGCTCGTGTACCGTCTGGCACAGGACGCGCTGCAAGACGCGAAGAGGGTAGAGCCTGCGCTCGCCTCAGAGGCAAATCAACGCTACAGCGAGCTTTCGACCCTTGTCCCTACCAAAGAAGATCTCTTCTTCAACAAAGACCGTATCATCAACGGGAGGATGAGGATCATGGGCTCGTGCTATTCCTGGATCGACGAACAGGTTCCCGTTTCCCTTTGACATGGTAGCGATCGGCAGTGACCACGCGGGATATGAGTACAAGGAACAGCTCAAGGAGCTGTTGGGCGAGCTGAAACTTCCGTTCAAAGACTTTGGGCCGGACACGGCGGAATCCACCGACTATCCGGATTGGGCGCACAAGGTTGCACGCAGTGTGTCCTCGGGTGAATGCGAACGCGGGATTCTGGTCTGCGGCACCGGAATCGGCATGGCGATCGTTGCCAACAAACATAAGGGCGTTCGCGCTGCTTCGTGCGAGTCGGTAACGGCAGCGCGTCTTGCCCGCCGGCACAATGACGCCAATGTCCTCACGATCGGCGCCCGCTTGACGGGCTGGGAAGCGGTTGTCGACATCGTCAAAACGTTTTTTTCCGAACCTTTCGAGGGCGGGCGGCATGAACGGCGGGTTCAGAAGATCCACACACTGACCAGCCTCTGACCGCGTTACGGTCCCCGTTCGTCTCATCCTCACTTCCAGAGCACCCATCATGAAGAACACTCTTCAGCAGGTCGATCCTGCGGTCTTCGCGGCCCTTGCCGGCGAGATCCACCGTCAGAACTCCACCCTTGAACTCATCGCGTCGGAAAACTTCGTCAGCCTCGCGGTCCTTGAAGCGCTCGGATCCGTGATGACGAACAAGTATGCCGAGGGGTATCCGGGACGGCGCTACTACGGAGGGTGTGAATTTGTGGACGAGGCGGAGAACCTGGCCCGCGAACGGGTGCAAACATTGTTCGGGGCCGCGTACGCCAACGTTCAGCCGCATTCCGGCTCTCAGGCCAATATGGCCGTCTATTTCTCGTTCCTGAAGCCCGGAGACAAGGTTCTCGGCATGGACCTCTCCCACGGCGGGCACCTGACCCACGGATCGCCGGTGAACTTTTCCGGACAGCTCTATTCCTTCGCGGCCTACGGCGTTTCGAGGGAAACCGGGATGATTGATTACAATCGCGTGGAGGAGATTGCCCGCAAGGAGCACCCGCGGATGATCACGGTGGGGGCCAGCGCGTACTCGCGGAACATCGATTACAAAGCTTTCCGCCAGATCGCCGACGCCGTCGGAGCGTTTCTCTTCGCCGACATTGCCCATCCCGCCGGTCTGATTGCCGCCAAGCTCCTCAATGATCCCCTTCCCCACTGCCATGTGGTCACATCCACGACCCACAAGACTCTGCGGGGACCGCGGGGCGGACTGATCCTCATGGGAAAGGATTTTGAAAACCCGTTCGGCGTTGTCGCGCCAAAGTCCGGCCGCACGAAAATGATGTCGGAGTTGATCGACTCGATGGTGATTCCCGGTATTCAGGGCGGACCGTTGATGCATGTCATTGCAGCAAAGGCCGTGGGATTCGGAGAGAATCTCCGTCCGCAATTTGTGGAGTACTCCCGACAGGTCATCCGGAATGCTCAAGCCCTTGCCCGGGCGCTGACCGACCGCGGATTCCAGATCATTTCGGGGGGGACAGACAATCACCTCATGCTTATCGATCTCCGCAACAAAAACGTGACAGGCAAGCAGGCCCAGGAGGCTCTCGATGAGGCCGGTATTACCGTGAACAAGAATGCGGTGCCTTTTGACGATAAATCCCCCTTCATTACCAGCGGGATCCGGATCGGGACTCCGGCCCTGACAACGCGAGGGATGAAGGAACCGGAAATGGACCGGATTGCAGGACTGATCGACAAGGTCATCCAGAATATCGACAAGCCCGACATATTCAAATCCGTCCATGCTGAGGTCGAAACGCTTTGTGCCGCGTTTCCTCTGTACCCTGAAATCGGCAGATCCTGACTCATGGTTCCATTCCTGAAACGAGGCGGGGGGACGGCAGAACAGCAGGAGATGTCGTTCCTGGACCATCTCGAGGAGCTCCGCTGGCATATCATCCGCGCCCTCATCGGATTGCTGATCGCCACGGCCATTTGCGGCGTCTACGCGGATATGATTGTACAGGACATCCTCATGCGTCCGCTCCGGGAAGCCGGACTCAAGGCGCAGGTACTGACGCCGTACGGAATCGTGCTTCTCTATATGCAGACCGTCCTGATTTGCGGGCTTATCCTCAGTATGCCCAACACCCTCTATTGGCTGTGGAAGTTCGTGGCACCGGGCCTTTTGCCGAAGGAACGCCGATATGTTGCGAGAGTCGTCTTCCTCACGTCGTTCTGTTTTTTCGGAGGAGTCGCGTTTTCCTATTTCATCCTTCTCCCCTATTCCCTGAGATTCTTTGCAACGTTTGGGACACAATCCATCGACCTGAACATCGCCATCGACCATTATATCGGGTTCATTCTCACGTTACTGCTCGGCGCCGGGCTTGTGTTCGAACTTCCGATGATCTCGTATTTCCTCACGAAGATCGGTTTCCTGACCCCGGAGTTCATGCGTCAATACCGCAGGCATTCGATTGTCGTCATCCTGATCCTTGCGGCCATCGTCACACCGACTCCTGATCCTCTGACGCAGTTGATGCTCGCCGTCCCTCTGTTGCTCTTATATGAAACCAGCATCTTCGTTTCCAAGATGGCTCTGAAACAATCTGAAACCGAACGCGCGGCCGCGGCGGATGAGTCCGCTCCTGCCGCCGGGGAGCATTCGCCTTGACCGTTGCCGGCAAACGCGTCGTAACGCTGGATCACATCCGGGAGCCCATTCGGGACGAGCTTCGGGAATTTGAACGGTACTTCCGGGAGGCCATGCGTTCCAACGTCGGCCTCGTCGATCTGGTTGCCCGCTACCTCGTGCGCCAGAAGGGAAAAAAGGTCCGTCCGCTCCTCGTGCTTCTAAGTGCCAAGGCTTGCGGGGAGATCACGGCAAGGACCCTGCGCGGCGCCACGCTGGTGGAAATCCTGCATACCGCCACGCTCGTCCACGATGATGTTGTCGATGACGCGGACACGAGGAGGGGATTCGCATCGATCAATGCCGTCTGGAAGAACAAGATCGCCGTTCTC
Source organism: Bacteroidia bacterium (assembly GCA_022180565.1). Classification (GTDB taxonomy): domain Bacteria; phylum Bacteroidota; class Ignavibacteria; order UBA10030; family UBA10030; genus JACQPU01. The sequence continues at coordinate 3,809 of BQML01000043.1, read as the reverse complement.
ATGGGCGACTATCTGCTTGCCCGCGGTTTGCTGTTGTCGCTGGAACATGCCGACTACGACTTTCTGCACGCCACCTCCCGCGCCGTCAAGAGGATGAGCGAGGGAGAGCTGTTGCAGATCCAGAAGAGCCGGCAGTTGGACATCGATGAAGAGACGTACCTGAAGATCATTGGGGACAAGACGGCTTCCTTGCTTTCGACCTGTACGGATATCGGATGCGCCAGCGTGAGTGAGGACCAGGAACTTCGCACACTCATGCGCGCGTTCGGGGAACAGGTAGGCATGGCCTTCCAGATCCGGGATGACATCCTGGATTACCTGGGGCGCAAGAGCATCATTGGAAAACCCACGGGGATCGATCTCAAGGAGAGGAAGCTCACCCTGCCTCTCATTCATGCATTGAGGGAAGCGGATCGGAGGGACTCCCGGAAGGCGCTCGGGATCATCCGGAGTGGAGCCAGGACAAAGGAGATTCCGTGGATCCTGGAGTTTGTACGAAACAACGGGGGAATTGAGTACGCTCTTGGGAAGGCAGGTCACTATGCCGACAGTGCGCGGCAGAATCTCGCCTCACTGCCGGACTCCCCCGCCCGCGACGCCCTTCTGCAGTTCGTGGACTACGTGATGGACCGCGAGGCCTGATCTACTTCACGAATTCCCGCTCGCCCGAACGGACCACCAGCACCGGACACGGAGCCTTCCGGACAACTTTTTCCGCCGTACTGCCGAACAACACATGCTCAATGCCTGTGTGTCCGTGTGTGGCGATGATAATGAGATCCACTTTTTCCTCCTTGGCATAGAGGAGGATTTCATAGAAGGCTTTGCCTGTCCGCACGGCGCGCCTGGCCTTCACCCGCTTGCCGATTTCTTTTTCAACCAGCTCATCCAATTCCTCCGCTCCCCGCTTCCTCAATTCATCCTCGATGGCGGGAAAACCCACTTGCCCGAAACTGAAGTCCGCCGGATAAACGGTTGGTTCAACAACGTACACGAGGTCGATGGTCGCTCCGAACTGCTCGGCAAACGGGATGGCGTACCGGAGTGCCTTACGGGAATGATCCGAGAAATCGATCGGAACGAGGATCCGGTTCAGGTCGATCGTCGAGGGCCATTTACGCCCCTGGCGACCGCCCGTGCTCTTCCTGGCTGTTTTCTTGCGGCCCATTGGTCTTCCTTTCAAGTTCCGCCCGGAGGGCATCCATTTGGCTTTTCAATCTGGAGAGTTCCTTGTCCGTCTTTCGAAGACGCTCGCCGACGATTTCCGCGAGTTTCGACACGATCTTGATCCCGAGAGCCGGCTTCCGATCGATCAAATCCATCAAATCGGGCCGAAAGAATCCGATCAGCAGGCAATCCGTCTTGCAAAGAGCTGCGGCGGACCGCGGGGACTCGTCGAGCAGCGCGAGTTCACCGAAGAAGTCACCTTCGGTCAGCACCGCCAGTTCCTTTTGCTCGCCGTCCTGCTCGGAGATCACGATGGCAACCGATCCCTCCTGAATGATGTACATCCCCAGCCCCGGGTCGCCCTGATAGAACACCGGCTCTCCGGCGCGGTATTCGCGTTTGTGGACGATAGTTGCGACCTCCTTGAGCTCGCGGAACGACAGGTGCGCGAACGCGGGCACACGGCTCAGCAACTCATGGGTCGATCCCTTCCGGATACTGCGCCCGGAGAAGATGTTCTTCCAGATTGTGGACTCGCCGACGAATTTCGGAACAGCCATATCAGACAGGCGTCAGCCAGTTGAACCGATCGTTTCCGTTTCGCACGATATCGAAGAAGGCCGACTGAAGCTCGCGCGTAACGGGGCCCGGTTTTCCCTCACCCACCATGATCTTATCGACAGACCGGATCGGCGTGATTTCCGCCGCCGTTCCGGAAAAGAAGGCTTCTTCGACCGTGAACAGCATTTCCCGCGGAATGTTCATTTCCACAACAGCATATCCCAGATCCTTCGCCAGCGTGATGATGGCCGACCGGGTGACACCCGGCAGAAGTGCAGCGGACAAGGGCGGCGTAAAGACGGTCTTGTCCCGAACCAAAAAGATGTTCTCGCCGCTCCCTTCGCTCACATTGCCGAAGAAATCAAGCGCGATGCCTTCGACGTACCCTCCCGCAATGGCTTCAAGTTTGATCAACTGAGAATTGAGGTAATTGCCGCTTGATTTCGCCATCGTCGCAAAGGTGTTGGGTGCCGGACGCTGCCAGGAGGCGACACAGACATCGATTCCGCGTTCCAGCGCCTCCTCTCCAAGATACGCGCCCCACTCCCAAACCGCAATAGAGACATCCACGGGACATCCCAGAGGATTCACTCCCACCTCGCCGTAACCCCGGTATACCAGAGGCCGGATATAGCAGGCCTTGAGCTTGTTGGCGCGGATTGTCTCCTTGATCGCTTCTTCAAGCTGTTCCCTCGTATAGGGAATGACGGACCGGTAAATCTTCACCGAATCGTACAACCGTCTCAGGTGAGCATCCAATCTGAAGATGGCGGAACCCTTTTTCGTTGCATAACAGCGGATCCCTTCAAACCATCCGGATCCGTAGTGAATCACGTGAGAGAGAATATGAATCTTCGCTTCATCCCATTTCACGAGCTTGCCGTTCATCCATATGACATCTGCTTTTTTCACTGGCATGATGTGGGTCCTTTGCTGATGAGGTTACAAAGGCTTCTCGTAAATGCGGTAGGTCTTGTACGGCTCCCCCCGCAGGGTCTGCGCCGCTTTGATCATCCTGTCGTTGTCCTCGAGGATCCAGCCGGCGTCTCCATAGTGGTACCCCAGCGATCGTGCTCGCGCCGCCGTTTCGTAGAACAGCACCCCCGCGGCCCCCGTGGGCTGGTGCTCGGGCAGAACACCGAGGACGATGATCCGCACCAGATTGATCTTCTTTTTGTGCAGAACCAGCCGCAAAAGCCCCGGAAGGAGTCTTCCCTTCTTGTTGTGCCGCAGGGCTATGTGAATATCGGGAAGAGAAAGGGCAAATCCAATGGTTTTCCCTTTGAGTTCGGCGAAAAGCACCAATTCAGGAACGACTATCGGTTTCAGGTCCGCCGCCAGCGCGTCGATTTCCGCATCCGTCAGAGGGACCGCTCCCCAGTTGGAAGCCCACGCCTTGTTGTAGATCTCTTTGATCAACTGGACTTCGCTCTTGAACCTCCCCATGTCCATCGAGCGGATGGTCAAGCCGTAGCGTTCTTTCACAAGGTTGTTGACGCGCTCGAGCTTTTCCGAATAGACCGTATCCTGAGAGAGAAGATAGGAATAGAGGTCCATGGCCTTTCGAAAGCCATAGGATTCGAGGAGGTCGATGTAGTAGGGAGGATTGTACGGCATGAGGATGACCGGCGGCTTATCGAACGCGTTGATGAGCAGACCATACTCGTCGTTGACCGACGGCGATGCGGGGCCGCGCATCGCATCCATTCCATGGCTCCGCAGGAACTGTGCGGCCTGGTCGAGCAGGGCGTGTGCGGCTTCACGGTCGTTCAGACACTCAAAGAACCCGAAGAACCCAACCCTGTCGTTATGTTCCTTGTTGTGATGATGATTGACGATGGCTCCGATCCGTCCCACCACACGCCCGTCACGCTCTGCAAGATAGAACTCTGCCTCAGCATGCTGATAGAAGGGATTCTTCTTCCGATCCATGAGCTTCTTCCGGTCCATCCAGAGGGGGGGGACCCAGGCGGGGTTGCCCGCATAGACCGTCCAGAGAAATCCGATGAAGCGCCTTGTGTCGGCCGCCGTTCTGACAGGCCGGATGATCAACGAGCTCATACGCAGGTTATCCGGTCATC
>BQML01000042.1 GCA_022180565.1 Bacteroidia bacterium | reverse complement strand
CCGCGTGCTTGATGCGGGGGCGAATCTTTTCGAATACTTGAATCCACTTCCAAAGCCCGACGATGCCCCGGTGCCCTTCTCCTCCTCGGTCCTCGATCGGGCTTTTGAGGAATTCTCAGAGTCTTTCGATCCCGTTCATGGCGGATTCAGCCATGCGCCGAAATTTCCGCGGCCCGCCGTTTTCACATTCCTTCACCGGTACTTCAAACGTACGGGAAACAGAAAATCCCTGACGATGTCGCTGGAGACCCTTCGCTCTATGGCTCTCGGCGGATTGTACGACCATGTCGGCGGAGGGTTCCATCGTTATGCGACTGACGGCGCCTGGCATGTTCCGCATTTTGAAAAGATGCTGTACGACCAGGCCCAGCTCGTCATTGCGTATCTCGAGGCCTTCCAAATCACACAGGAGGCATTCTATGCAAACGTGGCCGTTGATGTGCTGGAGTATGTCCTCCGTGAAATGAGCCATGCAGAAGGAGGCTGGTATTCTGCTCAGGATGCAGAGAGCGGGCTTGCGGGGGACAGGGAAGGGAAGAAGAAGGAAGGTGCGTACTACACCTGGCGATGGGAAGAACTGCAGGGAATGTTGAATGAAGAAGAAATGAAGATTGCAGGTCTGATCTTTGACATCCGCGAACAGGGGAATGTCCGGGAGGATCCCCACGGGGAGTTTGCCGGACTGAACATTCTCCATGTTGTTCGTTCCGACGATGAAGCCGCTCGGGAAGCAGGCGTGCCGGCAGACCGGATCCGGACACTCCGCCGGTCTATTCGCTCCAAGCTCCTCGCCGCGCGAAGCTCGCGTCCCTCTCCTCACCTCGACGACAAGATCCTTGTTTCGTGGAACGGGCTGATGATGTCCGCCTTTGCCCGTGCATCACGGGTTCTGGGAAACCCGACCTACGCAAAAGCCGCAGAACGTTCTGCGAGGTTTATTCTGGAAACATTGCATAGCAACGCCGGCCTGTTGCGCCGGTTCAGGGACGGGGAGAGCCGCTTTGATGCTCATCTCGAGGACTACGCCTGCCTGGTTCAGGGCCTGGTGGATCTCTACGAAGCAACATTCGACGCACGGTGGATTTCAGAGGCCATCAATCTTACGCGCGAACAGATCGAGCGGATGTACGACGAAGAACACGGCGGCTTCTTCGACACAGCGGGCACCGATCCCACCATCCTCGTTCGCACGAAGGAATTCTACGACAGCGCTGAACCTTCGGGAAACTCCGTTGCGATCCTGAATTTGTACCGCCTGGCAGCGGTTACGGGTGAACGGGAGTATGAAGAGCGGGCCCGGGCATCGTTGCAATACTTTGCCGGACGAGTCCAGAGGATGCCCGCCGCGGTCCCGCATATCCTCGCGGCGTATGATTTCGGGTCTGTGAAACCCATGCAGATCATTCTTGCGGGAGAACCTGAAGAAAAGGAGCTTAAGGCCTTGCTTACAGAAATCGACAAACGATTCCTGCCCAACAAAGTCCTTTTGGTCGCGACCAACGCAAGCCGTCCGCTTCTTGAACCTCGGGTCCCATTCCTGAAAACAGTTCAGAGGATAGGCGGGAAGGCTACAGCGTACGTGTGCGAGGATTTCGCGTGCAGGCTACCGACGAGCGATCCCCAGTTCCTGGCCCGTCTGCTCGACGACGGGGGGCTCAAATAAAGAGGTCGTCAAACTGCTGTGGGGGAATCTCGGGAGGAAATGCCCCGAAGTTCTTGCCGGCATCCGTTACAGCATCGAACGCTTCCCGTTTCTGGTTGATCGTTTTCAGGACCGCCAGCGTCCCGATAATGCCAAGGGAGAGCAGCAGCAATATTCGTTTCATCGCCAATCCTTCCTGTGGTGCCTCTCTCCTCTTGAACGTAAAAACAGGTCAAAAGGTTTCGATGCTACCACGTTTTGCGGATCGGATGAGCCTCGGTATTGAACACGGTCGTCCGAAGGTCCACTGTATTCTCATCCGCAAAAAGGAGATAGAGATATTTTAATGTTTCAGCAAGGAAGTAGCTCTCCATTCTATCCGATTTCTCCTTCGTTACGACGCTTTTCAACTCGGTGTACCCTGCATCCACCCTGCAATGCACCCGCAGGCTGTCAAAAATCGTCTTGCCCATCATCAGATAGTAGGGATCACGGGTGGCCTGGTACAGGTAGTACGTGGACTCCATAATCTCCGGATTCAGGAAGTACCGCGGCCGGGCCGGCTCCATGGTTCCGTAGTCGAATTCCTCCGGCTCAATGCCATGCCGGTTCCACATTTTAAAACAGGACTCCTGAAGCCGGGCAGCCGTTGGTACATCGCCGGCAAGAACGAGAGTTCCCGGAAAAAAGGCATCCAGTGCCCCGAACCACGTTTTGGTACGCTCCCCGGTGAACATGTTCGCATGCCCGAACCAAAGCCCGGTCGGCGCCTCGTCCGCAAGATGGGTCTTGATGGCCACAATGCTTGAGTCCCACATCGCCTTCAGGTCAGAATCCCCGAACAACAGCCAGCCCTTGATCATGTACTCATAGTACGAATCGATGCAGGCGCTCAGGTGACTGTTCGGATCAAGCCATTCGCCTGTCTTGGCATCCATCCACGTGCCCACCAATCCGATTGCTGAGCGTCTTCGAAACACCTCCGTGATGGCATTTTTTGCTGCGGCATAGAATTCCGGTCTCCCGGTCAGTTTTGACAACGCTCCGAATTCAAGGATGAGAGTGCCCGCCTCCGCGGGATTCGTTCTCGGGTTCCTCACATCACCGGTTCTCAGGTTCACATCGACGTACGGAATGCCTGTCGGACTGCCGAAAACCGGAAGAAGGCGGGTCCCGAGATCTTCCGCGAGGTCCAGAAATCTCTTATCTCCGCTGAGTTGATAACTGGAGATGAGCCCGCCCAGAAGTCGGATTGTGATTTCAAAGTTCTTGACGAAGATGTCATGATCAAAGTGGAGGTTCCGCAGAACAAAATCGCGGACAGAGTCGGCCTCCTCCCGCAAGCCCATGAGCACCATGGTATCGTAAGCATCCAGAGCCGTGATATACAAGGGAACATCGTACCAATTGTAGCCGACCTTGCTGAGAGGACGAAGGCCGTCGTACCCCCAGGCGTACTGTTTGTAGGAATTCCAGGAGTGAAGAAACTCTGCCTTGACTTGTTCTGCCAGGGCGGCCTTGTCAAAGGTACTCGCCTCCTGACCCCTCGTTGTCTGACCAATGGAACAGTATGTGATAACAATTGACAGAATCAGGGATTTCACCGGTGCTCCCATCTGAAGAAACCTAACACGAAAGATCCCATGGGAATCTCAGTCCGTGGAAATAAGCTACCCCAAGTGACTCAATCTACTTCCCTTCGAGCACGTCATCAACCCAACTCAGGGCCGCCATCATTGAGGGAAGTCCGATGGTCGGAAGCGAGAGCATGACCGCATGCCGCAACTCTTCCGGCGTGACGCCTGCGGCGAGAGCCTTGCGTGCATGTGCATGAACAGCTCCCTCCAGCCGCGCACCGGTGGAGATGGCCAGCTTGACAAGGGCGCGGGTCTTCTCGTCCAAGGGACCTGCGCCATGGACGGCGTCACCCAGTTGCTCGTACGCTTTGGCGACAGCTGGATAGTGTTCGGTGAATTGTTGAAAACGCTTGGGAATGGCCATGGAGCCCTCCTGAATTGATCCCCGATAATCCTTAAAACGAAACCGCGGCCGCCAGGTATGCCCAGACTCCTGTCGACGCTCCGCCGAACCGCTCCCGCAGAATGATCCCCGGGAAAAAAGCTGACGTGCCCAACTCAAAGGTTACGGCAGTATTATACCGATATTGTACGACACAATCTACCTCTTGCCCAAGAGTTCGTTGGGGCGCGGCAGGTGGATTGACCGAGAGACCCTCGTGTGTCAGAAAATGGTGGACCCAGATATCGCCCTTCAGATTTTGGCTCAGGCCTGCTGTCAAGCGGCCGTAGAGGTCAATCAATCCTGCTCCTTGCGTTTGTGCGGGGATGGCGACGAAGTAGTCCATAAACCCGTAGAATTTATGGCCCGTGTGGAACACAGGGTCAAACGAACGCTCATTTGTTGCACCAGAAGGTTTTCCGGACAGCACATCGCAACCCACGGCTGTGCGCTGGACTCCGTTGCCTCCCGTGCGGTATCCCCCGGCAACCGCGAGCAAGTACGCCGAAAGACTGCGGCCGCGAATCCAACCGGCCTGGTAAGCCGCCTCAACCTCATAGTCTACCCCGGACTCTACTCCGGCCACGCGTGCGCCCATTGTGGTCCTTTTGATGTCACTGCTCCCCGGAACAGACTGATTTCTGTCCTGATGGTGAAAGATATATGCCTCGTAGGTTTCTACAGTTCCTCCCCTGGACGCGTACAGACCCACAAGATCCGCCCCGCGATCCTCCTGAGAACGCACCGATGCCGGCGTCGACGACGACGGGTACGATTGCACTTCCGCAAGCGTGGCCGCAAACGCGTCGATTGTCATGTCGGGGACGCCATACTTCAATACGATCCCGTCGAATGACCGACCGACGTTGTTCCATCCGACACTTCCGATCATGCGCTCGTTTCCATAGGAAATCTCCTGTCGTCCGATTCTCACAGAGAGGGCGTCAAGGAATACTCGTTGGATTTCGAAGTAACCCTGGTGGAGATCCACGTTTTGCGTGTGCGCCAATGTATTGAATGATCCAGAAGGGTCTTTTTCCTGCCCAAAGACGCGGGAATCCTGCACCTGGAGAAATATCTTCACGAACTCCACCGGCCGCGCCTCCATTCCGAGCCGGGCTCGCAGAAGCGTGAACGTATTCGGAGGTGTGCTTTGGTCAAAATCCCTCATGTCGATCTCACCCCTCACGCGAACATTTCCAGAAAACGTGATCGCGGGGAAAGAATCCTGGGACTTTGCGTGAAACAAACACGTCATGAAGAAACAAACGAGCACCAGAGGACGCATGATTGTCTCCTTTCGGTCATCGATGGGGAAGAACATTCGCGGTGCCGACCAACGGAGGCGGAGGTGTCTTCGCTCTCCGGGGCGAGGATCAGGAATGGTATGTCAGACTTTCGAGCAGCATCGGGTCGTTTACGGGAATCAAGCGCGCGCGGGTGAGCGATCTGACCGTCACCAGGCACACAAGACCCGCGGCAAGGACGATGGGTCCGAGTTCCCAAATACTGAACGAGGGGCTTCCGGGCATAAAGGTAGGCAGGATCATCCAGAAGAGGTCGATCCAATGACCGACGAGAACTACAATACTGACGCGCAGGAGAACCCCCTCGCTGCGTTTTGCAGACCTGGGCATAAGAGCAATAAACGGAATGACCCAGTTAAAGAGAAGCACGAGAATGGTAAACGTCCCCCACCCGGCAGTTTCCCGCTTGAGAAAATAAGCTGTCTCTTCAGGAATGTTCGCGTACCAAATGAGAAGATATTGGCTGAACCAGATGTACATCCAGAACGTGCTGAACGCAAAAAGAAGCTTGCCCAGGTCGTGCAGGTGATCGTCGCGAACGAATTCTTTGAGATATCCCCTGCGGCGCAGTGCGATCACCGCCACCGTCACTGCCGCGACGCCCGACGTGAAGGTCCCGCTGAAATTGTAGATTCCAAAGATCGTACTGTACCAATGCGGCTCCAACGACATGATCCAGTCCATACTCGCGATCCAGAATGTCAGCGTGAAAACGACCGTAAAGACCGCGGCTATGGCCCGATTCCGCAATGTCAGAGTCACTTCTCCGGTTTCGTCCTGAAGGCGCGACGTATGAACCAAAAGATACGTAAAGAGGGACCAGAGGACGGCATAGGCGATGGTGCGGACAGAAAAGAACGGCACGTTCAGCCAGAATTCTTTCTTTTGAAGAAGGGCATCCGCCGCAACCGTTTCGGTATGCGACCATTCGTAGAGCGAATGCACTCCGGCGAGGAGCATGATCATCCACAGTCCGCCGACGTACACGTTGGAAGCCATCGCCTCCGGCACACGACGGATCGCCGTGAGCCAGCCGGCATTGGAGATATAGGACACGGCCACCAAGAATCCCGCCGCCAGCCCAATACCCACGACGTAGAAACCGGCCAAAAGGAGATTTGGCCAGATCCGCGGGGAATCGAGCGCAAGGCCTGACACAACAAAGGCGGAGCCGGCCAGCACAAGAAGCAAGAACATCCGCAGAGCCCTGGGGGAGAACTCCGTTGTAACCGGCAACGAGGCCGGAGCCTGGATCCGATATGTCGTCTCTGCCATAGTGCTCACTTTCTTGAGACCGTTGTTTGTTGCATACCCAGTTCCTGGAGAGATCTGACCTTCAAGATGATGATCCATCGATCATCCCTTGGAATCTGTGAAGCGAGGGACGGCATGTTCCCCTTCCCATACGTGATCGTATGGAAGATCTGCCCATCCTTCATAGCGACAAGATTCGGCGCTGTAAAAGACGGGGGGGGCGGGAATCCGTATTTCGTCACCGTCCCGTCGCCGTGACCGCTCTCGCCGTGGCATGGTTGACAGAAAGTCCGATACAGTCGCGCGCCCCGGTCCACCAGCGCAAGACTATCCTTCGGAAACGGATTTTTCAATTCTTCCCCCGCCCGTCTTGCGTCCGCGTCGGTTTTTCCGTAGTGAAGGGGCATCAACCCGCGCGGAATCGTTCCCTCCACAGGCGTTCGCAGGGTCTTGCCGTCCGGGAAATTCGGATTCGCCGAGTAAGCGTCATACGGAACGGAGGAGACCATCTCTGGAATAAATTGATATCCGGGCCGGGAGGGATCTCTGTGCAATGCCCAGGTCAAACCCACCAGCATCAGCAGTACTACCAGAAGAACCGAGTTCAACGTTCGCAGTTTCATTCCTCAGCCTCCAACCGTTCCTCCACCTTCACACAGCCGTGCCTCTTGAAGAGATCGGTCGTCTTTTGCAAATCAAAAGATGCATCCCGTTCCACCAGAACCAGAACGAAGCGGTCGTTCGTCGCTCGATCATATGACACGGCGGGCTTGCGGCCCGGGCGGAGTCGGCTGACAAGGAAGAACGCCCCAACCGTGCCGAGACCGGCAAACAACACGGTGATCTCGAACGTCACGGGAACGAAGGCCGGAATGGAGGCCAGGGGCTTTCCCCCGATGTTGACGGGCCAGTTGAACGCCGAGGTCCAAACCTGAAACCAAAGCTTCGCCGTAGCTCCGAGGAGACCAAAGATCAGACACACCCAGGGGAGCCGCGAGGGCTTCAGTCCCATCGCCTTGTCCAGCCCGTGCACGGCGTACGGCGTGTACGCATCAAGAATCTCGTGACCGGCCGCTCCGGCCGCCTTTGTCGCCTCAACGATGTCTTGCTCGTCTTTAAAATACGCTATGAACAGTCTTCGGCTCATCTCACACCTCCCGGAACCCTTTCGTGTGCCGCCGAAACATACCTTCCTTCCGCCTTGGGCGCCTCGTGGCTCGCTCTGCCGTACGAAAGCACCCCCTTGACCTCACCGATTGCAATCATGGGGAGAATTCTTGTGAACAGCAGAAACAGCGTCAGGAACAGACCAAAACTTCCGATCAATGTGGCGATCTCGATCAGGGTCGGGGCGTACACATCCCAGCTCGCCGGAAGATAATCCCGCGTGAGGGAAATGGTGATGATGACGAATCGTTCAAACCACATCCCGACATTGATCGCGAGGGAGAGAAGAAAGACCAGCGTCACATTCGTTCTGACCTTCTTCAACCAGAGAAGCTGAGGGGAAAGCACATTGCAACTCACCATGATCCAGTAAGCCCAGGCGTAGGGACCGAACATGCGGTTGATAAAAGCGAAGCGCTCATACTCGTTTCCGGAATACATCGCGACAAACAGTTCGGTCAGATAGGCCAGGGCAACCATGCCGCCCGTCGCAATGATGATTTTCCCCATCGACTCGATGTGATGGAGCGTGATGTACTCCTCGAAATGCAGTACCGTGCGGGCGATGATCATCAACGTGAGCACCATCGCAAAGCCTGAAAAGACGGCACCCGCGACGAAGTAGGGCGGAAAAATCGTCGTGTGCCAGCCCGGAATGACCGAGGTGGCAAAATCCCAGCTCACGATCGTATGCACCGAGACAACCAGCGGTGTTGCGAGACCTGCCAGAAGCAGATACACGGTCTCATACCGGAGCCATGTGCGGTTTGATCCGTCCCATCCGAGACTCAACAATCCGTAGAACTTCTTTTTGATGTTCGAGGCTGTCCGGTCCCTCAGCGTGGCGAGATCCGGAATGAGGCCGACGAACCAGAAGACAAGTGAGATTGTGAAGTATGTTCCGATCGCGAACATGTCCCACACGAGGGGGGAGCGGAAGTTGACCCAGAGCGGGCCGCGCAGATTGGGATAGGGCACAACCCAGAACGCCAGCCAGGGGCGCCCCATGTGGATGATCGGAAAAATGCCTGCACAAATGACGGCAAAGATCGTCATTGCCTCGGCAGAACGGTTCACCGACGTCCGCCATTTCTGACGGAACAGAAACAAGATGGCCGAGATAAGCGTCCCCGCATGTCCGATACCGATCCAGAACACAAAGTTCGTGATGTCGAACGCCCAGCCCACCGTGTTGTTCAGTCCCCAGGTTCCGATTCCGGTCATAACCTGATAGGTAACCGCAGCAAGGCCAAGAAACAGCATGGAGGAGCTGACGGCGAATGCCATCCACCATTCCTTGCCGGGTGACCTGTCCAACGGAAGCGCCACATCCTCGGTGACGTCGGAATACGACTTGTTCCCAAGAATGAGGGGACTCCGGAGAATCGACGTATGATCAGACATTGTCCTGTTCCTTTACATCCAGTCTGTTCTTCACCACAGTCATGTACGAAACAGTCGGCCTGATTTCGAGCTCGGCCAGGATCTGATATTGCCGTGGATCCTTTGCGAGCATGCTCACGCGCGTTTCGGGATTGTTGAGATCACCAAAAGCAATTGCCCGGGCCGGGCACGATTGTTCACAGGCCGTTTTCAATTGATCATCTCTGATCGTCGTCCCCTGCCGCTTTGCTTCGATCCTCGCCTCCTGAATTCGTTGCACGCAGAATGAGCATTTTTCCATGACGCCCCGTGACCGGACGGTAACATCCGGATTCAGCACCATGTTCTCCTTTTCGTTGTCCCGAGGGTAGTCAAACCAGTTGAACCGACGGATCTTGTATGGACAGTTGTTTGCGCAATACCGAGTACCGACGCACCGGTTATAGATCTGCTGATTCAGCCCTTCAGAACTGTGGACCGTTGCTTGAACTGGACAGACCGTCTCGCACGGAGCGTTATCGCAATGATGGCACAACATCGGTTGGTGCACGACGTCGGTCGTTCCGTCGTTCTCCATGAAGTACCGGTCGATGCGAAGCCAGTGCATTTCCCGATTTCGCAGGACCTCGTCTTTTCCGACAACAGGAATGTTGTTTTCCGCCTGACAGCTCACAACACATGCCGCACATCCCGTACAGGCATTCAGATCAATCACCATCCCCCAGTGATATCCATCGTAGTGATGCTCCTCGGACCAGAGACTTCTCGATTCGGGTTTCGGATAACTTCCGGCGGTAGGATCCGCCGCAAATTCCGCCAGGGAGGTCATTTGCACCAACGGCCTGCGATGCCGTTGCTCACCGGCCAGGAGCGGAGGCGAGTCGACGGAATGGTAAGTCTGCGTGCAGGCAAGGACCGATCGTCTCCCCGTTTTTTCGATCTTGATCCCGTTTCGCTCGTACTTGACTTCTCCGTTGTCAAACTCCAAGAAAACCGATGCATTCACACCAACCAGTCCGTTCGGCCCGGTTGACGGGCGGCCCTGGAGCCACTTCGGACCGATGGACGTGAAGCGTTCCGTACCCTTGCGTCCGTAACCAAGGGCCACGGCAACAACGGATTCCGGCTGGCCCGGCTGGACCCATGCAGGAAGTTCGAGGGCTGAAGAACCGTCCGGCAATGACAGTCGCACGATGTCTCCCGACATCCCGCCGATCTTTTCCGCCGCCTCTGGCGAAAGGATGGCATAGTTGTCCCACGTGATCTTGGTAATCGGATCGGGAATCTCTTGCAGCCATGCATTCTGAGCGTGCCGTCCGTCCAGGACGGTGACCTTCGGATAGAGAACGGCAGTAAAACCTTCGGTAACGGCCTGCGCGACGGGGGGTTCCACAGAACCCGGCCTGAAACGGGGGAGTACGCGTCTGGTCGGATGCACTTCCACGAATCCGTCATGCACTGCGCGGTCCCAGAACTCCTGAAACCCCATCCCCTTTTTCCGCCGTGGAAAGACTGATCGGGACCATGTTTCCTGCATCAATTGAAGTGCGCTCTTCGGCCGGCCGCTCCAGATGGAAAGGCTCTCCATCAGAGAGCGGGTGTTTCCCAGAGGCGCGATCACCGGCTGGTTCACCGTAACGATGCCATCCACGGGCTCTGCATCCGACCACGATTCCAGAAAATGATGATCCGGAGCAATGATCGTGGCTTGAGACGAAGTTTCATCGACATGATCTGCGAAGCTCACAACGAGCGGAATGTTCTTCATGAGGCCGGCGAACTCGGAGCCGTTCGGAAGATCAGCCACGGGATTAACGCCCGCCAGAAAGAGAGCGCCAACGTTGCCTTCCCTCATCTCCTCAACAAGACCCTGCACCGCGCGATCATCAGACTGGTGCTGGTACGATGGTGTGTTGAGATCGATTGTTCCGCCGTAGTTGCCCAACGCGTGATTGATCGCGTTGATCAGAAGCTGGGCCTGGAGATCGTTGGACCCGCAAACGACAAGCGACCGGCCTCGGGCCTCTTGAAGCCGTCTTCCCAATCTTGCCATCTCAGATCCCGCCCTTTTTCCCGTCAATGCTGAATACAGTTCTTGGATCAGTGCAATGCGTTCCGCCGGTGCAATCACGATCCTACGGTCTGCCTTTGCCCCAGTGAGCGACAGCCGGGATTCCACCTGAACGTGGTAGGAACACATAGGCGGCATGCCTTTGAGACTCCGCTTTTCCGTGTATCCCCGGGTAAACTCCACCGGGGAAATCCAGGTCCCGAGAAAATCCGCGTCAAAGCTGACGATGACGTCTGCCTTGTCGAATCTGTAGCGTGGAAGGACCCTCATTCCGTGCGTCAGCCGGTGGGCCTCCAGAATTGCGGATTGGGACAGAGCGCTCCAAACGATGTGTTTCGCGTTGGAAAACCTGCGGAGGAATCCATCCAGGATCACCTTTTCTGTTGGACCGTTCAGCGCTCCTGTGAGAATCCTCACTCCCCTGTTCTTCGATTGCAGGCTTTGAAGAGTACCCGCCACAGTGCGGTCGACGGCATTCCAGGTTGATAGACTCCCGTTTATGAGAGGTCCGGTCAGACGCATCGAATCATAGATCCCGAGTACCATGGCCTGGCCGATAGCGCAGACGCCGCCACGGGAGACGGGGTGATCGGGATTTCCTTCAATCTTGATAGGTCTCCCGTCACGGTTTTTGACCAGAATGCCGCATCCGGCCGAACAACCGCGGCACGTGGAAGCATACCAGGAAGCTTTGCCGGGCGTGATTTCTTCCGGCTTGATCAGATAGGGAATTGCCTTTTCGATCCGGCTCTGCTCGCATCCCGCCAGGGCAACGCCGGCAAAGGTGAATCCTGCCAGTCGGAGGAACGACCGACGACTCTGAGAACCGAACTCTTCCGGAAACTCGCCTTGCGGATTATCTTGCGATTTGTGTTTCACGATCCACTCCTAATAATGACACGCCGCACAATCCAGAGGTGCATTCACCTTTCTTCCTTTGATCCCGTTTGCATTGGCATCTCGATGGCAATTGACACACCATCCCATGGAGAGCGTACTCACCTGCCGCACGCGTTCCATCGTTTGAACCTCGCCGTGACAGGTTTGGCAATCCACCCCCGCACCGAGGTGCGCGCGATGATCAAACGATGCAAAATCGGGGACCGCATGGATCCTCACCCACTGGATGGCCGACTGTTCCATAGCCGAATCCGGGTGCAATTCTTCATCGAGCCCCAACGCGTTGTACAGTTTCCTTAACTCGGGCGAGATGATCCGGCGCGGTTTGCGATTCTCACGGGCTGCCGCTTCATCCTCGGCCCGCACCGCGTTGAATGGAGCTGTGACAAATGTGTGGCAGTTCATGCACGTGTTGGCCGGCGGAATTCCTGCCATGCGGCTGGTCTCCGCGCCGGAATGACAATGCTGGCAATCGATCCCGAGTTCGCCCGCATGGAGACGGTGCGAATATGCAATCGGCTGCACCGGCTCAAAACCGGAATTGTCGCCGGCAAGCCGGTAGTTTCTCCGAACAGCATCAACCAAAAGCGGCGCAACAAAGGCAACCGCGATGAGCAGAACCGTTGTAAGGGTATGAGGTGCTTTCATGATTTCCGGGGGTTACGAGGGTTTTTCACAACCCTTTCTCGTGTAATACCACCAATTAACCGCGATCCCCAGAACATAATAGGCTCCGATCCCGTAGAAAAACGACGCGGGCGATTCCGTGGTGGTAATCGACAACCCAATGAGCGTCGAGAAAATGAACGGTCCGTATGCCGCCACCGCCGCCGTCCATCCCAGCACTCCCGCGCCCTGCCTTGCCGAATGGGAAAAGATGATCGGGTACTGCCTGAACGTGGATGCGTTTCCGATTCCGCTGAAGAGAAACAACACAAGCATCACGGCCACAAAGGCAGGGAACTGATCTGGCGATTCGGGAGTCAACAGACCGAAAACGAGGAGTACGATAACGCACAACAGCATTGTGATCCCTGCGAGGTGCGTGATGATGGCTCCGCCAAACTTGTCGGCCAGAGGTCCTGCGCCAACACGAGCAAGCGAGCCGACGAGCGGCCCAAAGAACGCGTAAGCAAGAGGATCCGGCGGATCGGGAAAGGCGCCATAGACCGTCTTGATGAGGAGAGGAAACGCGGCAGAGAATCCGGAGAATGACCCGAACGTCATAACATAGGTGAGGGTACAGAACCACGTGTGTTTGTTCTTGAAGATATCCAGTTGCTCGCGAACCGTGGCCTTCACGGGGACACTGCGCAGACCGAACCACGCAACAAGGCCGAGGATCACCAGAATCGGGATGTACCAGAATGCTGCGTTCTGAAGCCAGACAAGCCGGACTGAACCGCCTTGAACCAGTGTTTGAGGTTCACCAAGAGAGGATCCGAGCAGGGCAAACCCGATAATCCACGGCGTTACAAATTGCGCGAGGCTTACGCCGAAATTCCCAACGCCTGCCTGAATGCCGAGCGCCGTCCCCTGCAGCCGCTTCGGAAAGAAAATGCCTGTGCTGGGCATGAAGGAAGAAAAATCGCCTCCGCCGAAACCGGCGGAAAACGCCAGAAGCAGGAATACCCAGAAGGGCGTGTCCGGATTCATGACAGCGATTCCGATTCCGAAGCAAGGAATCAACTTCAGAAAAGTCGCCACCGAGATCACCGCCCTCGTGCCGAGAATTGGAATGAGAAATGTATGGATGATCCGAAGAGTTCCTCCCGCCAACCCCGGCATGGCTGCCAACCAGAATAGCTCCATGGTATCAAACGTGAACCCGATGTTGGGAAGGCGGACCACGATGGCGCTCATCATGAACCAGGTGGCAAACGAAAAGACCAGTGCTGCAGTGGTTATCGTGAGCGTTTGCCAGGCGATCTTTCTGCCGGTTTCCTTCCAGAACTTCTCGTCTTCCGGCTCCCAGCGGCTCAACCAGCCTTGAGGGATGTGATCCTGCATAAGGGTATCCGTTTACCCGATGTTCGAATGTTTTCGGACCTCGGCGCCTGCAGACGGTCGATCTGCAAGCATGTGCGCAGGAATCTCCATAACAGCGACGCCGTTGCTGTCTTCGATCTGTCTCGAGAGTTCAGGAGTCCGCTCGCGCATGATCCGTCTGACAACAAAGAACATCCATGCATGGCACACGAGCGTGACGACAAAGAAGAACATCCATGCCGTCGTCCAGATCCCGGTCCATTTCAGCAAGTACCCGAAAATGATCGGGCAGACGAATCCTCCCAATCCGCCGATCACTCCTACGATCCCTCCGACCACCCCGACATCTTGCGGATAGTATTCAGGAATGAATTTATACACCGCGGCCTTGCCGATCCCCATCATGATCCCGACAATGAAGACCAGAATCGTGAAGATCCATACATTGGCTTGGAAGTAGATATGCGTAATGCCTCTGGCCAAAAGCTGCCGCTTTACGACAACGTCCCCCACGTTCACAACAGGCTCCTGCCAGAAGGAAAAGGTGGGGAGCACGATCGTACCTTCATCAACCTCATGACGAACCGATTCCGGGCGCTGACGGAGGGGGTAGGTGATACCGGCAGCGATGACCTTCCCTTCATCCACAAACGTCACTTCGCCTGCCTTGTCCGCCATAACCCCTTCTCCGGGGGACTGAATATCCATCCGGGGGACACACAGGAACACGAAGCACACCAGACAAGTGCCAAACACCCAGTACATGACGGCTCTCGCCCCGTATTTGTCCGAGAGCCATCCCCCGAGCGCCCTGATGACGCCGGAAGGAAGGCTGAAGATCGATGCCATCAATCCTGCCATGGCGATCGACATGGTGTATGCATTCACATAGTAGGGGATGAGCCATTGCGCCAGAGCGACAAACCCGCCAAAAACGACAAAGTAATAGAGTCCGAATCTCCAGACCCGTGCATATTTCAGCGGCTCAAGCCGCTGTGCCAGCGATCGCGTCTGCCCGTGTTCCACCTTCTTTGAATGCGTAAGAGCAAAGAAAGCTACAGCCATGAGCAGAAGGACGGCGGCATAGATCTGAGGCAACGTCCTCCACGCCTCGATGTTCGCGTCTCCGTTCGTGAGGTATCGGAGAAGAAGAGGCGCTCCCAGACTCGTAAGAGCTGATCCGGCATTTCCGGCGCCAAAGATCCCCAGAGCCGTCCCCTGCCTTTCCTTCTTGAACCAGACGGATGTGTAAGCGATCCCGACAGCAAACGAGGCCCCGGAAAGACCGAAGCCGAGACTTGCGAGGAGGAACTCCCCGTAGGTTGTGGCAAAGGAGAGAAGGAACGTCGGGATGGCGGCCAGAAGCATGAGGATGGTGTACACAATCCTGCCGCCGTATTTGTCCGTCAGCACACCGACAGGAAGACGCATCACCGATCCTGTTAGAATCGGAATTCCGATCAGCCACCCGATCATGGCCTTGTCCCATGCAAACACCCCTCGGTCCACCAGGTAAGTGACCAAGACACCGTTCATCGTCCATACGGCAAAACAAACGGTAAAAGCAATGGTATTCAGAATCAGAACTCTTACTGCCCGTTTGTCATCGCTCATACGATTCTCCCGGATTTGAATTCTCACACAGCCTTATGAAGAAAGGCCTTCTTTCCGTACCACCGAACCACCTGAGGCTTCCGCCACAGATACTGATTGGGAACCACGAGGATGTGTACCAGACGCGTGAAGGGGAATGCCGCGAGAATGACAAAAGCGCCCACGATGTGAAATTTCACGAGCCATGGCATGGCAACCATGAACGTGATGTCGGGACTCAGCGTGAAAATGGAGCGGAGATATGGCGACGCCGTCGATGCAAACCAGGACGAACCCCACGAATGGAAGATCGCCACAAATGTACCACTGACGATCTCAAGGGTCAGAATCCCTAGGAGGATCCAATCTGCGGTGCTGGTCACAACACGAATTTTCGGGTCGGTCAACCTGCGCATGATCATGCTGACAAGCCCGACGATCGTAAGCATCGCGGCGACAAGGCCGGATACCTCGAAGATGTAGAGTCGGAGCGGATGGCTGTTCCACCAGAGGAGATCCCTCGGAACGAGGAACCCTATGAGATGCCCCAGGAAGACGGTCAGAATCCCGTAGTGAAACGGAATCAGGCCCCAGAAATGGTGCCTGTTCTCCAGAAACTGGGAAGAGAGGCTCGAATAGCTGAATCCATACTTACGATAGCGGATGATCGTACCGAGGAAGAAGACCGTGAGCGCGATGTAGGGCGTCACCGCGAACAGGAACAGATCCAGAAGATTATCACCGATGGTCATCATGAGCGGGTACTCCTGATTCAAGGTCGAGCGTTGTTCTCAGCAAGGGTTCGATGACGGATACCAAAGCGGCATAGGGATTCGATGAATCGGAGAAGCCTTTCGTCATGATCCGGAGAGCGGGGAGAACGGATGTGCTTGCGAGGGCCTTTGCCCTGCCCTCCTCCATACGCGCAAGCAGGCGGAGAACGGTCGGCAAATGGTCCGGCAGTTCTGTCGATTCGCTAAGCCCGTGTTCCTTCAACGCATTTCTCATCTCAACGAGAAACGTTCCGCGATCATAGTTCTCCGCATACAAATGCCATCCGATATCGAGCGAGCATACGGGGTTGAGATCGAACGTGCGCGTGTACAGCTCCTCAAGCTCCTCTGCCGAAAAGATTCCCAACGCTGTACGAAATCTTCGCAGGCTTTCCAGCACCGGTGCTTGCGCACGCCCCGAGATCTCCCCTTCAAGGAGGTCACAACAAGCCTCGGCGTTTTGCGAGGACTTCCCTCCCGGATACTCCAGCATCGCGGCAAGCGACTCAAGAACAAGGTCGGCCTTCATGGTTCAGAATCCTCTCTTGGGTGGCTCGATAAATCCAAAGCCGACCGCTGTCTTGTGCTCCGACGGCTCGCGCATCATTTCAATGGCCTCCTCACGATGCATGGGCGGAATCACGAACCGGTCATCGAACGTGCAGAGTGAGGTCAGATGATAAATCGCATCCGCTTCCTCCTTGGTGCAATCGGCTTCCGCCAGCATCTTCTCCGCCGTTTCCATCGAAATGTCTCCCACGGTCAGCGCACGGCGGTAGGTGCGAACGGCTTTCTGCTTCTTCAGCGCATAGACCACCTTGCCCTCTCCACCGGCACCGAACAGATTCGCCAGGAACTTCATCGGCACCCGGGCCTGCTCAATGTCGTGGAAGAAGTTATCCGAGACGCTCTCCACGGTGCCGTCCTGACGGTTGGCCATCACGGGGGACATCGGAGGAACGTAGAACAGCATGGGCAGGGTGCGGTATTCGATATGAGGGGGAAGGGCAATCTTCCATACTTTGACAAACTTGTAGACCGGGGACCTTTGTGCCGATTCGATCACAGAATCATGCACGCCGTTGGCGCGGGCTGCTTCGATGACCTCAGGATCATTGGGGTCCAGAATAAGGGACCGCTGCCCTTCGATGAGCTTGTCGTCCGGAAGCTTTGCCACCTCTTCCAGACGGTCGGCATCATAGAGAACAACGCCGAGGTACCGGATCCTTCCGACGCACGAGTGGAAGCAAGCGGGGGCTTGACCGGTTTCCAGGCGCGGATAACACAGGATGCATTTTTCGGATTTTCCCGTTGACCAGTTGAAGAACGTCTTCTTGTAGGGGCACGCCGCTACGCATGACCGCCAGGCCCGACAGCGCTTCTGATCGAGCAGGACAATTCCGTCTTCCCCGCGTTTGTACAGCGCGCCGGAAGGGCACGCCGCGACGCAGGAGGGGTTCAGGCAATGATTGCAGATTCTCGGAAAATAGAAGAACACCAGCCGTTCCACGGCGAACAATTGCTGGCGCTGTTCCTCGCTCAGGCCGTCAAGGTTTTTGTCGTTGGCCGCGTACACAGGCGACCCCCCCAGATCATCGTCCCAGTTCGGTCCCGCCTCAACGTCCATGTGCTCGCCTGTCACCATGGAAACCGGCCGTGCCGTAGGCTGATCAGTTCCCTCCGGCGCATTGAACAGGTCCTCGTACTTGTAGGTCCACGGTTCATAATAATCGTCCATGGTCGGCATGAACGGATTATGGAAGATGTTTGTGACAATCTTTCCCTTCCCGGTCGACCTCAGGCGCAGTTTTCCTTTGTGAACCTCCCACCCTCCGTGATACTGATCCTGATCCTCCCACCGTGTCGGATAACCGGTCCCGGGCTTGGTTTCTACGTTGTTCCACCACATGTACTCGGCCCCCTTCCGGTCTGTCCAGATGTTCTTACATGCAATACTGCACGTGTGACAGCCGATGCACTTGTCCAGATGAAACACCATCGAGATTTGCGAGCGGACGTTCATCGAAGTCTCCTACCAGATCAGTTTGGGGAGTTTTCTGACCAGAACGTGTGTGTCCCGGTTACAACCCGTCGGTCCCCAGTAATTGAAGTGAAAGGTGAATTGGCCGTAGCCGCCGACCATCAGATTCGGCTTCAGGCGTGTGCGCGTGAGACTGTTGTGGCCGCCTGCACGTCTGTTGCCCCGGAGAGGAGATTTCGGTACGGAGTACGTCCGCTCCGGCGAGTGGTAAATGATGCAGATTCCCCGGGGGATCCTGGCGCTCACGGCTGCCCTCGTCACTACTACACCGTGGTCATTATGGACCTCCACCCAGTCGTTATCCTCTACTCCGATCTCCTCCGCATCCTTTTCATTGATCCAGAACGGCTCCACGCCGCGCGAAAGTGTGGTCATTCTCTGATTATCGCCGTATGTCGAATGAATATGCCATTTCCCGTGCGGGGTCAGATAGTTCAGCATAATCGTCTTTCCTTCCTCTTTGCTGAACTTCAGATCGGCGTACTGGGTCGGCGAGGGCTTCGGCTTGTACGTCGGCAGGTGTTCGCCGAAGGCAAGATAGCCGGGGTGGTCCAGGTAGAAATGCTGGCGGCCGGTGAGTGTCCTCCAGGGAACCAGAGCCTCGACATTGTACGTAAACGGAGAATATGCCCTTCCATTGTCGGTGAGGCCGGACCACATCGGACTGTTCAGCAGGCGCATAGGCTTGCTTTGAAGCTCCTTGTAGGATACCCGTGTGCCGCGGTTCTTCTCGGCAAGGTGCGTCAGCGGAAGCCCCACCTTTTCCTGCATGTTCTTGTACGACCGGTACGCCAACTCGCCGTTGGTCACGGTGGCAAACCGAAGAATCACGTCGCACACTTCCTCGTCCTCCTTCAGCGACGGGTATCGAGCCCCGTTGAATTCCACGGCAGGTCCGCTCTGTGCCGCTTCATCGTAGAAGTCTTCGATGGAGTATTTCGTACCGTGCGCGCCGAGTCCGCCGGCACGAACCTTCGGTCCGAACGAAATGAACTGATGGTACAGATTACGATAGTCGCGCGTCACCAGCGCGAAGCCGGGCATGGTTTTTCCCGGAATTGCCTCGACCTCCCCCGTGATCCAATCCCGTATCTCCTTCTGCGCAATCTCTGCAGGTGTGTCGTGGGCGAGCGGAAGCGCCACGAGTTCTCTGACGGGTTTGGGAAAATGAGGGGCGGCAAGTTCGGAAAATTTCTTTGCGAGGGACCGGAAAATCGCCCAGTCGCTCTTCGATTCCCAGCACGGAGGAATCGCTGCTGAGAGCGGATGGATGAAGCTGTGCATGTCCGTGGAGTTCAGGTCGGCCTTTTCATACCAGGTTGCCGCCGGCAGAATGATATCCGAATAGAGGGCCGAGGTGTCCATTCTGAAGTTCAGGTCCACGATCAAATCCAGTTTGCCACGCGGGGCCTCGTCCCGCCATAAAACCTCTTCCACCGTACCTTTCGCCAGATCCTCTGCCACGGCGTTGTCGTGCGTGCCCAGATAGTGCCGCAAGAAGTACTCGTGGCCTTTACTGCTGGACATCAGCGCGTTGCCGCGCCAGATGTACCACACACGGGGCCAGTTCTCCGGCGCATCCGGATCCTCCACAGAGAACTTCAGTTTGCGTTCCTTCAATTGGTTGACAACATGGGCAACGATCTCTTCGTCCGTTTTCGCTCCCGCCGCCTCGGCCTCCTTCACCAGCTCGATCGTGTTCTTGTTGAACTGGGGATAAAACGGGAGCCATCCGTTGCGCACGGCTTTCACCTGAAGGTCCATCGTATGGCCGCTCGTCAAACCATTTTTACCGTTCTGAGGAACCGTGTGGTAGTCTGTGAATGAGCGTTCGTAACGCCATTGGTCTGAATTCACATAATGCCAGCTTGGAGCATTCTGCTGACGGGACGGCGGGTACCAATCCTTGGCGAACGCGATAGCCGACCAGGATTCCATCGGGGCTAGTTTTTCCTGGCCCACATAGTGGGCAAGACCGCCGCCGTTGACGCCGACACAACCCGAGAACATGAGGGCATGAATAGCCGCTCGGTACATCAGATTTGCGTGGTACCAGTGATTGATTCCGGCTCCGATGATCACCGTGCACTTGCCGTTGGTCATCCGCGCCGTTGTGCCCCATTCGCGGGCGAAGCGGATTAGATCTTTGCGGCTGATGCCTGTGTACTTTTCCGACCACGCCGGCGTGAACGGTGCGTCCTCGTCGTCATAGCTCTTCGGATATTCGCCTCCGAGCCCCCGATCAACACCATACTGGGCCATGAGGAGATCGTACACCGTCGCCACGGTCGCATTTTTGCCGTCAGCAGTCTGAAGGTGCTTTACGGGAACATGCCGGATATGTGTTGTGCCCTCGGCAAAGTCATCGAAGCGGACGGGAACTGTGCCGTCGTTCTTGTCGAGAAATGTGAGAACGGGATCGATGCTGCTTCCATCGAGACCATCCTTGAGTTCGAGATTCCATTTTCCCTTCTCCGTGCCCCATCGGAAACCCGCGCTGCCGAGCGGCATCTTCGGCCCATTCGAATCCTTGTCCCAAAACAAGAATTTCCAGTCCCCATTCTCGACGCCTGCGTAGCGCTTGATCCTGTTGGCCCGGAGCAGTTGTCCTGCCGCAAACGCCCCATCCTGCGGAACCAACTCCACCAAATGCGGTGCATCCGTATAACGTTTCGCGTAGTTGAGGAAATAGGGGGTTTGTTCCTTGTGGTGGAACTCCGACAGCAGAACATGATTGACCGCCATCCACCATGCCCCGTCCTGGCCGGCGTTGATGGAGACCCACTGGTCGGCGTACTTCGCAACCTGGTTGAAGTCCGGCGAGAAGACGTACATTTTCGTCCCATTATGCCGCGCTTCGGCCGCGAAGTGGCAGTCGGGAGTACGCGTCATATTGAGGTTCGATCCCATGACCGCAAGGAGTTTTGCATTGTACCAGTCCGCCGACTCCTGCACATCCGTTTGCTCGCCCCAGGTTTCAGGCGAAGCCGACGGCAGGTCGCAGTACCAATCGTAGAACGAGAGAGAAATGCCTCCCATCAACTGCATCAGACGGGAGCCGCCTGCGTAGCTGATCATGGACATGGCGGGAATAGGTGAGAATCCCGCGATGCGGTCGGGGCCGTGTTCCTTGATCGTATGGACGTTGGCGGCGGCCATGATCTCCAGAACTTCATCCCAGGTTGCCCGCCGGAATCCTCCCTTACCGCGAGCTTTCTGCCACCGTGCACGGGTTTCCGGATTGGAGACCAGGGACTTCCATGCCTCCACCGGATCATCGTACGATGCACGGGCTTTTCTCCAGAGATCCGCCAGGGCTCCGCGGATGTAGGGATACTTGACCCTGAGCGGGCTGTATAAATACCAGGAGAACGAAATCCCGCGCTGACAGCCGCGCGGTTCATACGGAGGAAGGCCATGCTCGAGCGACGGATAATCGAGACCCTGCATTTCCCACGTGACGATCCCGTCCTTGACATGGATCATCCACGTACAACTTCCTGTACAGTTGACGCCGTGAGTACTACGGACGACCTTGTCATACTGCCAGCGGTTCCTGTAGAACTCCTCCCAGCTCCGCGACTCCGGTTTAACTTCGTCCTTGATCCAGCGAATCGTTTTGTCAGCCATGAGTATTCTCCGATCCATTGCGGTGCACGAGCATGCGGCGGACAGATTTCAAACGTCCTCTCCAGATGACATCGAAGAGTCCGAGCACGACGATCGTTCCGCCAAGACCCAGCAGAACGAAGTTAAGTCTTGATGTCGCCACATCGTCGGGACTTCGTTGAAGGGTTGATTGGAAGTACGCCACGAGAGCCAGGATTTCGTCGCTTTCGAGCGGCGCTTGCCGGAAAACTGCCTGCATGGTCGGCGTGGCCGGTGCGGTGAGCCAGGTTGAGAGTGTCTTTCGGCCTTCATAGCGTTCAAAGACTGTCGTGAGGTCCGGGGCCAGTGTTCCGCCGCCAAGCGCACCGACGCCGTTGGTGGTGTGACAGGCGATGCACGATGGACCGCCCCTTGCAAGGGGAACGCGGCCCAAGAACATCAAGCGACCTCGTTCGATGTCCTCAGGTGTAAACGGCCTGTCGCTGATCTGCACTCCGGCAAATTGTGATTTCTCAAGCTTCGATTCCGCTCCAATGAGGTCGAGGAGAGCGGTGGCGCGTGCACGCGTCATGCCGGGAAGTGTGGGCATGACGGCATTGCGCGCATCCTTGAGAAGTTCTTGTGCGTACGGATCGCCTGAGTCTATCACCGCACGAGGGTCCATGATGAACCTCGTGAGCCAGTCACGGTCCTTCCGTTGGTCAACATTCTTGAGGTCGGGTCCGGTAAGGCGCCCGCCGCCGATCGTATGACAGCTCATGCAGTTTTGTCGGAAATCGGCGGCCGGGTCCTGGGCGCGCGTTGTCGCGGACCATCCGCCGAGGAGACACGCGGCAAGAATACCACGGAGAGGAGTGGAGGTGCGGATCATGACGTCTTTCGCAGTTGATCAATGAGGTTCAGTTTTCCGTTGAGCTCTTTGCTGAGCTCGAGTATCGTCTTGCGGTCAACCATCATTTGTATGGTTGTCTTTGCTTGCTTCCACTGATTGTGCACGGGACAGGGATTGTCATCGCCGCAGTGCGGAAAGCCGAGGACGCAGTTTGCAAGAAACTCGTCTCCATCGACGGCTCTGATGATGTCGTGAAGCGTGATTTGATCGGGCGGGAGACTAAGCTCAAATCCGCCGCTGGCTCCCTTGTGAGATTCAAGAATGCCGTTGCGTGTGAGCTGCTGGAAAATCTTGCTGAGAAAGTGGTGAGGAATGTTGAGTGCCTCTGAGACGTCGCGGAGGAGAGTTGGAGTCGATGCCGGCTTGGTGGCAAGATAGAGTATAGCCTGTATGGCATACTCGCACGACTTGCTGAAGATCAGTGGCATAGAAATAGGATAATTAGACCTATTTATCCGAAATATATCTCACGAATCCTTTCTTGTCAAGCATTTTCTTCACAATTACGTTCAAAAAATATTCGTTATCAACAGCGAACTTACCAAGAACCCCAAACGCCAATACTCCCTGCCGACGCACCTTCGTGAATCCAGCGATATCATGCGTGTCAACAGTGTTCTCGAGAGACTTGGGCCCGAGTTCGAAATGGTGCCGTTGGACGTCTTTCTGACGATGGCTGGTCAGAGACCCGCCTTTCAGGAGAGACTCCCCGACAAGACCAACGCACAGTTGACAACATCTGAGAGTGAGGAGGAGGAAGGAGCAGGAGGCAGGAGACAGGAGGCAGAGATCAGATCACACGTGAACCTCGAGTTTCATCGTCACACGATTGCCCTCGGCAAGGTTCTCCTTTCGCCTCACCTCCGCCTTCACGGGAAGGACATACGACGAAGATTTGCGATCCGGAAAGAGGGACGTTTTCCACGTCGAGGAGCCGATGCTCACGGTCACCGGTATCGATCCCCATCCGCGGCGCCTTCCGCTGGTCGATGTCCTGATCTCCTTCGCCCTGGCCGCGGGCAGGGTGACAAAATGCCATCCTCCCGGTCCCTCGTAGAGCCACAATCGGGCCCGTACGTTCATCCTTAGCATCGTCACACCACCGCCTTCTTCCATCCCCCTCGCGTAAACAGCCAGAGGGTGAACAATCCTACTCCTGTTTCCGAAATCATGATTGCCCAGAACACGCCGTGATAGTTCATGTCCAGCATCGTGGAGAGCACGTATGAGAGTGGAATCTGAATGAGCCAGAAGAACACGAAGTTGATCTTCGTGGGCGTGATGGTGTCCCCTGCCCCATTGAACGCCTGAACCGCGACCATCCACCAGGCATAGACAAAATAGGAATACGAAACGATCGTCAGCCAGGTACTACCCACGGCAACAACCTCGGCATCGTCCGTGAAAATTCCGACGAGCGATTCGCTGAAAAGGAAGAACGTCACGGCGATCATGACCAGGAACGACATGTTCCAGATCCCTACCACCCAAACCGAACGCTCGGCACGGTCCGGCTTCCGCGCACCGAGATTCTGCCCCACAAGAGTTGCGACGGCATTCGACATTCCCCAGGCCGGCATCATCGTGAACATCATGATTCTGAGCGCGATCGTAGCGCCCGCCACGGCCTGACTTCCGAATCCGGCCAGGATTCGCATGATGAAAATCCACGACGTCATGCCGATGATCATCTGACCAACGCCGCCGAGCGAGGTCTCAACGATCCGTTTGATGATCTGCTTGTCCGCGCGGAGATGTTGTCTTCCGACACGGATGTGCTTCCCTCCCTTGAACAGCGCCCGCACCTGGAACCCCACGCCGATCCCGCGCCCGATCGTGGTCGCAATCGCCGCGCCCTCAATCCCCAGCTCCGGAAACGGCCCGAGACCCAGAATCAGAACAGGATCGAGAACAATGTTCACGCTGTTGGCAATCCAAAGGACGCGCATCGCAATCGCCGCATCGCCGGCCCCGCGGAAGATTGCATTGATGACGAACAACAGCATGATCACGGCGTTGCCGCCCAGCATCCACTGCATATACGGATATCCGTGCTCCAGCGTCCATGCGTCGGCACCCATGAGAGCCAGGAGATCCTGCGCAAAGAGGATTCCCGCCAGCGCGAACGGGAGCGAAACAAGAAGCGCCAGGATGATCGCCTGAACCGCGGTCAAAGACGCATGTTCCGCGTCCTTCTCTCCCACCCTTCTCGCCACGACTGCAGTGACGCCCATCGATAATCCCATCCCGATCGAATACAGCAGGAAAAGATATGTCTCAGTTAACCCGACGGTAGCCACTGCCGATGCGCCCAGCGTCCCGACAAAATAGATATCCACCACGGCAAAGGTAGACTCCATGATCAGCTCGAGAATCATGGGAACGGCAAGAAGAAACACCGCGCGGCCCATGCCGATCTGCGTGTAGTCAGCTTCGCTTCCGCGAATCGCGTCCCTGAGCTCCTCCCACAGCGAAGACAAGGACCGCCGGCTCATTCCGCCAGTCTGCACAACGTCAGCGCTCGTTTCATTATCTATCATCTGATGCGCACTCTCCTCGTTGACCATTCACCCTCTCAGACACTTCAAAGATCAACAATGACCCTGAAACCGCCGTACAGCATGCGGCGCACATCGAACGGCATCGGTCTGTCTTTCTGTTTCGGATCGTTCATGATCGGGTCCTTCATGACCTTCGCGTTGACGCGGTCCCGATGGGCTCGGGATTGAAACACAATGAACGAGAACACAATCGTTTCTCCGCGCTTCGGTTTGATCTTCCCCGGGAATGTCGCAATCTTGAACGGTCCCATGTCCGGATTCAGATCGTCCCCGACACACTCACAGTACTCCAACGCCCCACATTTCTTCCAGATCTTTCCGGCTTCCCGGGCCATCCGGGTGTACGACTTCAGATTTCTTTTTGGAACAGGAATCACGAAACCATCGACATAGCGCGGCATGAGGCCTCCTGTAATGTTCATGGATTCCACGGGACAGCTCCCTGCTGTCAACCCGGATTCTTGGATTTTGCCAGTTCGTTGACATGCTCGTCGGACGGACGAATCTCCCACGTGCCTCCCATCCGAACCGACGGGTGATTCGACATAAGGTGAATAGCATGATTCAAATCCCTCGCCTCCAAGATCATGATTCCGCCGAGTTGTTCCTTCGTTTCCGCAAATGGGCCGTCAGTCACAACCACCTTTCCGCCCCTCTGTCGGATGGTAGCGGCGTTCTTTGCGCTTTGAAGCGCCTCTCCTCCGACAAAATGGCCGCTCTTGCGCAATTCCGCGTCATAGCGCAAGCACTCATCCATGAACTTTTGTCGTTCGGACTGAGACCACGAGTCCCAGAGGGATTCTTCGATGTACCCGAGGCAAATGTATTTCATATGTGGAGGCCTGGTGAACAGTGAATGGTGAAGATTCGGCTTTCAACATTGAATTTGACAATGATTCTAACTTTTCCCGTGTCTTCTGACTGCTTCCTCCACCACCAGGTTCTTCGCCGCATTGCGGGCGTCTTCCGGCCAATCTTCGATTTCAGCAACCTGACGCACTTCAATGACATCACCATCATCAGCGGGAACACGTTTCGCCCACTCAATCGCCTCTTCTCGCGATTTCACATTGATCATCCAGTACCCGCCAAGCACCTCCTTGGACTCGGTGAACGGGCCGTCGGTCACGCGAACCTTTCCGCCTGAAAATGAAATCCGGGCCCCTGAAGCCGGCGGCTGCAGTCCGTCGAGAGAAACGAGGACTCCCGCCTTGGCCAGTTCTTCATTGTATTTCATCATCCGCTCCACGGCCTCGGCCGGAGGAGCAAAGTCCGCCTTCGCCTGCCGGCCTTTTTCGCCTTGGTACACCGCAGGGATCATCAGCATCATGAAACGCATCGGAACCTCCTTAAACGAATATTGCAGGAATTTGTTGCCTCACAAAGTAGTCGAACCGGCAGATCGGAAGTCGACAGGTCGGAGGGGACTTCAGCAATTCCCGGCGTTTTTTTTCGGGGAAGGTTTAAGGTAGGAAGAATTTCGGCAAATTTCCGCCCAAAAAGGACCGCCGTCAGACAGCGGCCCTAAGGCTTGTATTCTGGTTTGTCCCTTGTAAAATCTGTTTCAACCCATCCCGGAGCGTTGGATACTGCGCTTCCCATCCCAAAGTTTCTCTCGCCGCTCGGTTCGATGCCCTGACGGAAATGGAAAGAAAATCCATTGCGTCCTTTCCCATAGCAAGGCGGGCAAGCCACATAGGCACAGACCGTGGACGCTTCGAACCTGTCATCTCTGCAATCGTGTAGAGCAATTCCTTCATCGTCACAGGCCTATCATCCACAATGTTGAACACCCGACCCGTGTTTCCTTCATGACGCTCAACGGCCAAGACCACAGCGGACGCGGCATCGTCAAGATGGATCAGGTTCCACACCGCATTTCCCTTCCCGATAATGGGCATCTTCCCCGTTCGCACCCCGTCGATCATCATTCGGGAATTGTGTGCATCCGGCCCATAAAAGCCCCCAAACCGCAGAATGATCGCAGGCAATCCCTGTTCGTCCATTGCCCGGCGGATAATCCGTTCCATCGTAAGAGCCGATCGCAAGGAAAACGGTACTTCGCTCGCCAGCCGAGTCTGTTCGTCCACTTCACCGCCATTCCGGTCCCCGTATAAGTGAATGATACTTTCCTGAATGTAAACCTTGGTTTTGTTGGCAAGCGAGGCATGAATTAGGTTTTCGACTCCTTTGGTACGGAGCAAATCGTTCATTGCCCAGTCCTTGCGAAACGGACGGTTTTTCTTCGGAATGCTCGTGGCAAGGTGCAAAACAGCATCATGGCCTGCCGCGCAACGAACCATGGCGTCCCGGTCGAAAATGTCCGCCCGCACAAATTCTGCGCCCATCGATGCCAGGACTTGCTCGTTTTCCCTGTTCCGTGCAAGACCCGTAACCTGGTGGCCGCGTTCGACCAGCCTCTTAACCACCCGTTTTCCCAGCACCCCCGTTGCCCCTGCTACAAATACGCGCATACTGCCTCCTTGGATTCGTTGTTGGTCTTCAGTTGCTCTTCAGAGGAAAGACAGGGGAAAGCGGTAAAACGTGACAGGATGGTCAGGACTTCTTAAAAACCGCCAGTTTGTCAGGATTGAGGATCACATACATTCGTCCCACTTTGCTCCCAAAAGCCGTCAGAACATAAGCCGCCACGGGCTGATGTCCATGATAAGCAATGAAGCCGGGCTGGCTATTGAGGGTGGTGACCTCAATCCGCGGCACAAAGCCGGCCTTACGCGCCGCGGTTGTAAGCAAATGAGCCACCCTCTCTGCGCCCACAGTGGGCGATGCAGCCGCAGCGACCTTCCCTCCGCCGTCGGCCATCAGGCGAACATCGGGCGTCAGCAGAGCCATGAGTCTTTTGACGTCCCCCTGCACAATAGCGTCCACAACCTCGCCGGCCAGCCTCAGATCAGAGTCCGTATGCACGTGCGAATCGGCGTCAGGTCGGCGGATCTTATCCTTCGCGCGCTTATACAACTGTCTGCAATGGTCCGGACGCTTTTCCAGAATTTCCGCAATCTCTTCGTGAGAATAGTTGAACGCCTCCCTCAAGACAAACACGGCAAGTTCCACAGGTGAAAGCTCACGCGCAAGAACCATGAGTTCGTACGTCAGCATCGTTCGCATCTCGCCGTCCGGTCCCGCACTGCGCACGATGTCGTCCGGTAAAGGCTCGGGCAGCCAGATGTTCGGGTACGTCCTTCGCTTTCTGCGCGCGGAGTTCAGTTCGTTGATGGCGGCGTTCACAGTAGATTTGACAAGATAGGCCTGTTCGTTCGCAACTCCCGTTTTTGCCGATTGCTCCCATTTCAACAGAACGTCCTGAACGACGTCGTCGGCGTCCGCACGGTCGCCAAGCATGTTGTAGGCAACCGAGAATAGCAACGGCCTGTGTGCGCTCATGGTCAACCCTTCCCCAATTCCGACAGTCTCTTCTCCAGAAACTTCCTCTCGGGCTCCTGGCGTGTGAGATCCAGCGCCCGCTTGTATGCCATGCGAGCCTCTTCGTTCCTTCCGGCCCGGCGCAATAGTTCCGCGCGGGCCGAATGAGCCAAGTGGTAGTCCGTCAGCTCGCCTCTTCTAAGAATGGTATCGATCGCGGCGATCCCTGCCTCCGCACCGTCCCTCATCGCCAGCGCCACTCCCCGGTTCAGTTCAACGACCGGAGACGGCATCATGTTTAGAAGAACGTCATAGAGTGCCACAATCTGGTTCCAGTCTGTTGTTCCGGCGTCCGGAGCCTCGGCGTGCACGGCAGCAATCGCCCCCTGGACGGTGTACGGCCCAAACCGGTGCGATTGCAATGCCTCTTCAATAAGATGAATCCCTTCTTCGATGAGCAAACGATTCCACTGGGTCCTGTCCTGGTCCTCCAACAACACAAGATCGCCGTCACGCGAAGTCCGTGCTGACCTGCGGGACTCCTGGAGAAGCATCAATCCCAAAAGCCCTTTCACCTCGGGCTCGGGAAGAAGCCGGAGAAGCAGTCTCCCCAGCCGGATGGCCTCAGCCGAAAGATCTGCACGCGTGACGGTTTCTCCGGATGTTGCAGAGTACCCCTCGTTGAAAACAAGATACACAACCTGCAGGACGGCGTCGAGCCGGACCGGGAGATCGGCATGCGAGGGAATCTCGTAGGGGATCTTCGCTTCGCGGATCTTCGCCTTGGCTCGGACAATCCGTTGTGCCACCGTAGGAGGCGAAGTCAGAAATGCCCGCGCAATCTCCTCGGTCGTCAATCCGCAGACTTCCCGCAAAGTCAGCGCCGTCCGTGCTTCCGATGCAAGGGCGGGATGACAGCAGGTGAAGATGAGCCTGAGCTGATCGTCCTCAACAACATCATCAAGTCTTGAAACGACATCCGGCGTATCATCGCGGATTTCCTCTGCCCGTTCTTGATCCCAGGCATCAAACTTCTCCTGCCTCCTCAGTCTGTCGATTGCCTTGAACCGGCCGGTGGAAACAAGCCAGGCGCGGGGGTTGGACGGAATTCCCTCCTTCGGCCATTTCTCCGCCGCCGCGACAAAGGCGTCATGTAGCGCATCTTCAGCCACCTCGAAGTCCCCCAGCAGACGAATAAGCGTTGCGAGAATCCTTCGGGATTCTGATTCATACATATCTCGAAGAATGTTCTGAAGCCGTTCTGGCATGAAAATACCCTTGTAGACCTCTGAGCCTCCCCCGCGACTCTCTGGGGAATTTCACGGAGAAGGCCGCAAGGAATCAGAATATACAAAGGGATGGGGTGAAATTAAAAGCACCGTCTTTGGATTCTCTTCTTAAAACTTTTACATTTCTCATCATTCGGGAGATCCCTCTCATGAAGAAATTGTTCTTGATGGTTTTTCTTCCCTTGTCGGCCTTTGCGCAACAGGGGCTTATCCCCGCCTTCGACCTTGAATCCAACGATATCGCTCTGACACGTCTGGCTCAACCCGGAACCCCGTTTGACAAGGTGGGCAGACGCTTCGCCCTGCTTGGTTTCGAAAGCGGAACTTTTGAAGCCTGGGCTTATCCCCTCAAACTCGTCCGTTCCTGCGAGCTTTCATTCTTCATCGGCAGTTCCACCGAACCGATTCGCGCTCGCGACATTGTCCGGCACATTACGGCAACCCCTGAAGCAACGACGCTTACCTACACTTATCAATCCTTCACCATCAAATCCATTTTCATCACTCCTGTTGAAGAACCTGGCGCGTTGATCCTTTTGGAGGTCAATGCCACAGAACCGTTAACCATCGTCTGCAGTTTTCTTCCTGTTCTTCAGCCCATGTGGCCTGCCGGACTGGGCGGACAATCTGCCTCTTGGCTCGATGATATCAAGGCGTATCAAATTTCCGAACCCACCCGCAGGAACACGGCCTACATCGGTTCTCCGGCGGCCTCAGGCATTTCGTACACACCAGCCCACATGCTGTCAGACGTGCCGAATCAATTCAAGATCGAGATTCGAAATCCAAACGATGTTCGCGGAAAATACATTCCGATTTTCCTCGCCGGCGGCAAAGGAAGCCGGGAGAGCGTCAAAACAACGTATATGAATCTGATGAAGAATCCGGAGGCACTGTACCGCCGGACGGCGGAACATTATCGCACCCTGCGTGAGAAGAGTCTGCAGGTGGAGACGCCGAATCGATTGATCAATCTTGCGCTTGAATGGGCGAAGGTTGCGTATGACAACCTCATGGTGCGCAATCCTGATCTGGGGTACGGAATGGTCGCCGGACTTGGTGGGTCGGGTACCGGCGGTCGACCCGGGTTCGGATGGTTTTTCGGCGGCGACACCTACATCAATTCATTCAGCATGAACAGTTATGGGGAATTTGAAACAGTCCGGGATGCCCTGATGTTCACGCAGAATTTCCAACGCGGGGACGGAAAGATGCCGCACGAAGTTTCCCAGGGAGCCGGCTACATCGATTGGTTCAAGGATTATCCCTACGCGTACATCCACGGCGACACGAGCCCCTTCTACCTTTGTGCAATGTACGACTACTACCGAATGTCCGGCGACCTGCAATTCATCAAGGAAAGCTGGCAATCGATTGTGCGCGCGTACGAATGGTCCCTCGCGACCGACGGAAACGGAGACGGACTCATGGACAATAAAAAAGCCGGACTGGGAGCCATGGAGTACGGACCGCTGACGGATATTCAATCAGACATCTATACAGGGGCAGTCTGGGTACGAGCGGCAAAGGCCATGGCCGACCTGGCCCGGGCTGTTGGAGACGATACTTCTGCAACGAAGGCCGAACGATACGCCTCGACAGCCGCCAAAGCCTGGGATGAGAGGTTTTGGGATCCGAAAAGAGAGCACTATGCGTACGCCTTTACGGCAAACGGTGAGCATGTGGACATCGTGTCGCCTTGGAGCTCGGTCGGCTTACACTGGGAGCTGGGCAATCCTGAGCGAAGCGTTAAATCGCTGCTGGAGCTGAATTCGTCGGAGCTCACGACAGACTGGGGGATCAGGAGCATTTCCAACAAGAGCGCGTACTTTGAACCTCTGAATTACAACTATGGTGCGGTGTGGCCGTTTCTGACCAGCTGGGTTGCGACTGCGCAATACAAACATGGTTTTGCATTGCAAGGTTACAACTCGCTCATGGCTTCCGTCCGCCACACGTTCGACAATGCACTGGGTTCTGTAACAGAGGTCTTCTCGGGCGTCCTCAATATCTGGCCTCAGGAAGCTGTTTCCCATCAGGGGTTCTGCACGGCAGGTGTGGTGCTCCCTCTGGTGCGCGGAATGCTTGGGCTTGAGGCAGATGCCGCCTCACACACAATCTGGTTTTCCCCCCGGCTTCCGGCAGATTGGCGCTCTCTGACGATTCGCAACTACCGGGTTGGAAACGATTTCTTTTCCTTCGAGTTCAGCGACAACGGATCCAGAAAGACCTGGAAGGTTACATCGACAGCAAGAGAGCCGTACACCCTGAGGTTCCGGGAAAGGCGTTCACCCGGGAGCAGGGTTCTTCATCACCAGGTTACGGGAGATGGAAAGGAAGTCCGTGCATCGAGTGAGGGATCTGATCTTCTCATTCAATGCATGGTGGGAAAAGAAACTTTGATCGAATTAGAATATGAGGGAGGATTTGCGCTCCTTCCGCCCGAAATCACGACAACAACAGGAGAGCCCAACAAGGGACTCAAGATCATTTCCGAGGAGTGGCGCGGAAAGAGCCTCTTCGTCGAGACCGAGGGACTTGCAGGGATGAGCTATCATCTGAAGTTCGTTCGCGGGGAAATGATCGCGAGTGTCTCAGGCTGTATCCAAACAACCGATGGTGTTGAAATCCGTTTCCCCACTGCGCCGACGCGTGGCTTTGTCCGGAAGAAGATCGAAATACGCCTGAAATAGCACGGTATCTGTTCTCCTGTCTTCCCGTCTTGCTCGGAATTCGAAAAAGACATATTTTGGTCGGATTTTTTTCGGCTCAGCTCATTATTTTTAACCACGATCTGTGAAGGAGATTGACATGCGACCATGGTCATTCGGTCTTGCGCTTGGGGTTGCGGGGGTGTTGATCAGTGCCCTGCTCATCTGGTGGCTTGCTTCCTCGGACACATCCTTCAGCGATCGTTGGCTTACGGTCGCGATCCTTTTGCCCCTTGGAGGCGTTTACCTCGGATGGGATCGGCAAAAGAAGCTGGTTGCCGCTTCACCCGAGGAACAACAAGCCCTTTCATCGCGTTCAGCATACATTGTGATGGCCGCGCTTCTTGCCGGACTCACTCAATATCTTGCGTTCATCATTGCCTCGAGCATCTGGAACGCGGACATGATCGACCCGTCACAATCCGGATTCTTCCATCATTTGTTTAATCCCGGCTCTCTCCCGGGCCTTTCCAGCCGGGGTTCAGGGGGTACCACGGAGTCTGATTGGATCAGTATGACCTTGATCGGCATTGTGGTCGGCGCTCTTATGATGTTCTACATCACCCGAACACCAAAGGCGCATTAAGTTCCGGTTCTGTCTTCGGGATGGATTCAATGATGCACGTTAAATCGCCGGGCGCTCACCGGAACGCCGGCACGGGTGAATCTGCCGACGTTGGTTCCCGTGTTCCGCGGATCATGGCATCAAGAAGCACCGGGAAAAGCGTCATCAGCAGAGCGCCTGTATTGGCAGACAACGGATTCATCGCCAACCTCTGCAGGAGCGCGGCTGTTCTGAGACGCCTTGCAAACTTTCGGCGCCACTCCGTCGTATAGAATCGCTCCATCTGCAGTCTGTTTGCGCCTGTCTTTGTACACCGCAAGAGAACGTCGGCCAGCAGTCGCCCGCTCGCCATGGCCATGCCGATTCCATCCCCTGCGAGCGGACCGATAACCCCGGCCGCATCGCCGGCCATGAATACCCCGTTCTCCACAAGATTTCGAGGTCCGAAAAAGACATTGCCTGTTCCGTAGCGGGGGAGGTGTTCCATCCCGGCCACGGGGTCACCCCGAAACAGCGCGCGAAAACCCCGGTTTCGTTCGAGCAAGAGACTCAAAGATTCCCGCGGTGTTCTGCCGTCTGCGCGGGCCAGATAACAGAGCGTCACCTCATGCTCACCCACGCTGTTCACGCCGCAATAGATATCGCGAGAGCAGTAGATCCTGATCTGATCTTCCGGAAACTCGTTGATCATCGTTCGCGGAACGTGATACTTCATCCCCGTCATCCCCGAACGAATGCTGGCAAATCCGCGATGGAGGGCTCTGTCGAGCGCGCCGGAACGGCCGTACGCCGCCACAACATAGTTTGCGGAAAGGGTCTGAGATCCCGAGGGGGTTTTGAGCAGAATTTCAAACCCATCGCGGCGTCGGTTGACCGAGGCGGCGTCGGCAGGCTGAACGACCGTTGCTCCTGACGAGCGGGCTTTCTTCAGCAGGAGGTTATCCAGCAGGGATCGCTTCATCGCCGCGGCAGGGAATCCAAGGGAACGCAGCACCGGCACACCGCGTTCAGAGACGAACGCAAATGTCGAGATCGTTTGCGGGCGGAGGGAAAGGAACTCCTCAAAAACACCGAAGTCTCTGAGTGCTGACAGCACCTCGTGCGACAAGAATTCTCCGCAGATGACTTCACGCGGAAAGGGTCTCTTTTCCACGACAGCCACCTTCATTCCCTCCCGCGCAAGGCCGATGGCGGTGCTCGATCCGGCCGGCCCTCCGCCAATGATCACCGCTTCATACTGTTCCATAGTCTCCCCGCGAATCAAACCGCTTCATCAGGCAACGTTCTGCGGGTCTGCTTTTCCACTACAACCATCCATCGGAACGCCCACGTTCGCCGAAGGATGTATTTCGTTACTCCGCATGACGCGAAGAGATCCTCCAATTCTTTTTTGGTAAATCCTCTCAGCACCGAGACCGGCCCATCGTGTTTCACCATCGGGCTTTTCGAAAACACGGCTGTCAGCATTCTTATTCCGAGCCAGGCAAAAACGGAGCGTCTCAAATCATTGATAATGACCGCATGCCGGGAGATCCTCAAACACGAACAAAGGACCCTTCTGAGGTCCTCTCCCTGAAAATGGTGGAGAACCAAAGAAGCATGGACGACATCAAATGTCTGTTCTCCAAACGGGGCCTGGAGGACATTCGCGCAGACGACTTCGGCATATCCGCGATCCTTCAGAAAACGACATGCACGAGGATTGCGGTCGAGAGCAGTGACCTTGACGGTTCCGTTCATCCCTTCCAGCACGTCCGCGCCTCCTGCTCCTACATCCAGCACACTCAGCGGTTGTCGAGGCGTACCCCGTTGATGAAGCATCCGCAATGCCTTTCGCGTCGTTGTTCTCCCTCCGAGATATCGGTTGATTCGCTTCAGTTCCTCCAGGGCACGATCGATACGCTCATCCTGGACAGAAAAATCGTCCATCATTTCACGGTCAAACCTGCGTCTCAGCATACCTTCAGCACCGTCGTTTCCATCGTCAAACCCGGTCCGAAGGCAACGGCACAGACGAGATCTTCAGGCTTAAGGGAGGCTGTGTTGAGCAGTTCTTTAAGAACGAAAAGAATCGAGGCCGAAGACAGGTTTCCGTAGGTCTTGAGAACGATTCTGGACGGGAGCATCTGAGGATCGCTCAGGCCCAGGCCTCTTTGAAGGGAATCCAGGATTGCCCGTCCGCCCGGATGGAGCGCCCAGTGGCTCATTCGCTCGGCGGGAGTGCCATGATCGTCCAGAATTTCCCTCAGTTTTGGGACCGCATCATTGAGGATAACCTTGGGGAGGTCGGAGGAGAGAATCATTTCGAATCCCGTATTGCCGATGTTCCACCCCATGTAATGAGAGGATTGGGGGAAGAGGTAGGAAGAGGTAGAGAGGATCTCGAGTCCATGTTCTGCGTCGCTCTCAAAGAGAGCGGCGGCGCATCCGTCGGCGAAAACCATATTTGCCAGGATGTTGTCGCGGGTGGGTTCAGTCTGGAGATGGAGACTGCACAATTCGACGCTGACGAGGAGTGTTTTGCCCGGTTTGTGTGCGGCGGAGAAAGATTCGAAAACGGAATGGAAGCCGACGAGCGATGCGGCACAGCCCATGAAGCCGATCGTTGTTCGTTTGACGGAGAGGGGGAAGCCGAAGCGATCGATGAGGAAGCGGTCGAGGCCTGGGGCAAAGAATCCGGTGCAGGAGATCGTGATGAGGCGATCGATCCGGCCGGGATCAGTATCGGTTTCGTCGAGAATTTCTTCGACGGCTTTTGTGGCCAGTGTTTTGGACCATCGTTCGTACTCAATCATTCTTGTCTTGGTGTCGGGGACAACGGGACCGTTCCCGTCGGAGTAGAACTTCTTCTTGGCATCGTGGTTTCCATCGGGAATGACCAGAAAACGCTGGTCGATTCCGGAATGTTGGGCCGCCATGTCGATCATTCGTCCCACCACAGGACTTGCGGCCATGCGTTTCTTGAGTTCAGCTGCTGCGACGTGCTGGTCAACCTTGTAGGGGGGGGAGGCGGTAGTAATAGAGACAAGCATAAATGCGCCGATTGTGTGTTGTGTGTAACGAAGAAGCATTGGGGATAGTTTCCATGGCGGATTTCCTTGACTGCTTGAAAGAAATTCGGTATATTGTTTCTCCCCAATTGTAATTCAACGATCGCGGGGTGGAGCCCGCCAAAAAACGGCGGGTCTCGTGGCGTTTAAAACACGCCACTCGACAATTGGTACGGCAAATACTCCAGTGTAATTCAACGATCGCGGGGTGGAGCAATTGGTAGCTCGTCGGGCTCATAACCCGAAGGTTGCAGGTTCAAGTCCTGCCCCCGCTACAACAAAGCCCCCAGACTTAACTAGTTTGGGGGCTA
>BQML01000041.1 GCA_022180565.1 Bacteroidia bacterium | reverse complement strand
GCAACAACGCTTGGCAGTGCCGTCTGGTTGTTCATCAGGATATCCGTTACCGTTAGGTCAGGCCTCTTAAGGCTTACATTCCACGTGTGCGTTTCTTCAATATTTCGTGAGCTGTTATATACAACTGCCTCAATTTTCACATTCTTGGTGACATTGAGGGAATAATCCGGATCATATTTAAAGGCTCCAGAATAGTCCTCCTCAACAAATCTACCATCGACGTACCATTCTGTATACTTATATTGAGCTATGGCATCCACTTCGAACTTGTGAGTTCCGCTGACAACCGAAATATAGTGTGTTCGGCTCGAGCTTCTGTAAGTCGAATAGAATGTGTCTGCCTTCATGCCAGTCTGAGGAACCAATAGAAGTAGAATACCTACCATGATAACATGATTCCTTGGCGAACGAGCAATACCATCTTTCATGCCGGACTCCTTATTGATGAAAACACATCTTCGTGTGAGCTGTTTACTCAGTTCTCATTAAGATTCACTAATGGAGGTGCACATTGGAGAGAATCGGAGCCCAGAGGATCAAGCTCAATAAGTCGTTGCACATTCGATGATCTATCAAATGTTATTGAGAATCTCCTTCTCGCCTCAGGTAGCTCTATTGTCCCAAGCGAAATCCCGTTTCGAGAAGAGAGAGAAAAATAACCATATTCGCTTCCCAGAATTTCTGCCATGAATGAGAATGTATTGTTGACATCGGTGGTCACACGCGATACCGATGCCATGTATGCATTTCCGTCCGGGAGCATGATCTCAATCCTATCACCCTCGGTTACTGTCATAGGTGAGAAGAGAGAAGCATTAAGTTCGATAGAACAGCGACTCTTTTCGAACTCCCGCTTACTGTTCCATTGTTGTTCGATTGTGCCCATTCTCACAGCCATAGCGATGTTCTTTTTGTGTTGGGAAATCGCTTGACCTTCAACGGCATATGTGTTAACAACGGCCAGTATCAATATCGTGACAGTTCTTATAAGAGAGTTCATGGTCACCTCCTCAGAAGTGGAAAAGAGAATGTGCCTTCGAATTTCAAACCCCGCAATGGAACCACGCCCTTGCCATTCCAATACTCCACCGAGTTGCGGAGTTCGTTTGCATACAGGCTGTCGAGAGGTCGGAGCCGTATTCCATCGGCACGAAGGCGTTTGTAGGTCTGCTGAATCACATCCGAAAACATCACCGACTTCACCCTCAGCTGTGAATCGAAGGAATAGAGAATAGACCCTGCCAGGTCGGGATCTGCATTGGGATCTGTCGGGAACTCATTGACATCCGCGACCAACGATCCGTCCGGGTTTAAGAAAACATGTTGTACGTGGTTTTGGAGATCGCGGCTGGATCGTTGGGCAAATTCCGATCTCGGAAATAGCACATAGACAATTTCTGCGTTTGAGCGCGGCCCACGATAGCCGTAGAATTCCGGGTCATGTGGAGAGGGACCAAAGCCGCTGATTTTTCCGGGATCCAGCAGAGCGAGGAACGGCTTGCCGTACGCATTGTTCGTTCCATGCGCAAGAAGGCGTATGACGCCATCATGCGTACGGTACGGTTTCGCTGAGAGAAAGCCGAAGTGAGCGTACTGTCGGATCGGCATACCGGTTGCGCCGTCAATTTCAAGAAGCGCCGATGGGGAAAATGGTGTGTAAAAAATGCAGACGAAAAGGCGTTGGGGAGCGTTTGCCCGACCGGGAATCGTGAACGTTCTTGCAATTCTCCAGCTCCCGCTCTTCTCATTCGTGAAGCCGTTGAATTCGTCCGGTTCGTACCTACTCGACCAAAGAACGTCACCCTGAGAATCAAAGCAGGTGAGGACGCCGGGCTCGAAGCTGTCTTCCGGTCTGCCGTAAAGGATGGGGGAAAATACGATCAATTCGTTTCCGGGACTTGGATGGACATCGAGAACATTGACGGGAAAGTGATCTCCCAGCGATCCTTCCGAAGTTGAAAAACCCACCTCCGTGTTTCCCTCCGCCATTCCGCGCGCGGTTTTTTTCCACAATTCCCTGCCTTCGGTATCGTAGGCTGTGAGGATACCGTCGTGCACTCGTGCCGAGTGGATCGATGCCGTTGAGGGGGTCAGACGAAGACTCAGTGCGAAGACCAGCGCGGCGGCAAGGAGTCCTGCTGCCGTCGTGCGACCGGGATAGCGT
Source organism: Bacteroidia bacterium (assembly GCA_022180565.1). Lineage (GTDB taxonomy): Bacteria > Bacteroidota > Ignavibacteria > UBA10030 > UBA10030 > JACQPU01. Next base: position 3,383 of record BQML01000041.1, on the reverse strand, counting down.
ACCGTGAGGTAGAGAAGACCTCGGAGCCCGCCGCGAATTGAGGCGGAGCGTTCCACCGCGGTTCCCAGCAATGCGTCCGGAGGCTTCAGTCTCCCGAAGCTGAGCTGATGAGCCAGAGTTGTCCCCGCGATCCGATCCGCGATGGCGGCATCCTCCCGTTTTTCGCCCCCTGCCAGAGCCGCCTGGAGATCGTTATAAAAGCGCTCCGCAATGTCGTAATGTTCCCGGCACACAATGCATCGTTCAAGATGTGCCGTCCACTCTTTCCTTTCGCGCTGAGAAAGCTCTTCAGAGCCGGAGGCGAGGAAATCGATTTCGGTTTCGGTCAGATGTCGTTTCATGATTGATATATGGAGTATTGCAACGAGTTGATGTTTGGCAGAAATTGCGGAATCTGAATCAAATTCGGCATCTGAAGGCACGCGCAACCGTAAACGGTAGCGCTGTTCAAAAAAAGGCCGCTGAAGCGGCCTACATATGTAGGACCTTCCACGCGTCACCGTAAACGGTGACGCTATTCGAAGAAAGGCCGGTAAACCGGCCTATGTGTGTAGGACCCTTCAGGGTCCTTTCTTCGATCAGCGATACCCTTTAGGGTATCGCGTGGACCATGTGCCAACAGCATGCCGGCGGTGCAAAAACACCGCTACACCAGCCCTCCATGCACGCGCTACCGTAAACGGTAGCGCTGTTCAAAGAAGGGCCGCTGAAAGCGGCCTACATCTGTAGGACCTTCCACGCGTCACCGTAAACGGTGACGCTATTCGAAGAAAGGCCGGTAAACCGGCCTACGTGTGTAGGGCCCTTAAGGGTCCTTTCTTCGATCAGCGATACCCTTTAGGGTATCGCGTGGACCATGTGCCAACAGCATGCCGGCGGTGCAAAAACACCGCTACACCAGCCCTCCATGCACGCGCTACCGTAAACGGTAGCGCTGTTCAAAAAAAGGCCGCTGAAGCGGCCTACATATGTAGGGCCTTCCACGCGTCACCGTGAACGGTGACGCTATTCGAAGAAAGGCCGGTAAACCGGCCTACGTGTGTAGGGCCCTTAAGGGTCCTTTTTTTGACCAGCAACACCGTTTACGGTGTTGCGTGTTTTGCGTGCTGCATGTAAAACGGCCCGTTGTGCGCGCCTCTGTCCGCCACGTTTACGGTGCTGTATGCCTTACGTCGCATTCCTCCAATTCGGAATTTATCGTTCCCAGTCGATGATGGTGCTTCTGGTTTAGGATATAATCTTTGACTCGCGGCAGATCAGACTCGCCGAATGAAACGACACCGAAGCCGTCCTGCCATGAGAAACTGGCTGTAATTCTCAGCTCCTGGTTCAGAAAATAAGACGAACTTCCTTTGATCTTCCCAACAACGTCACTGATGGAAACTGACGGCGGAATGTTCATCGCCGCGTGTATGTGGTCGCGGACGCATTGAATAGTATGGACATAACAGCCGAATCTCTTCGCCTTGTTTTCAATGAATGGAACGAGCACTTGCTCAATTTGCGGTGTGATGATCGGCTGGCTGAGTTTTGTTCTCCAGATCACGTGATAAAAGAGCTTGTAATATACCTGTCCCATGAGACCCCCCTTGAGTTGTTGGTGGAAATGGATGTGATATCACCGAGCAAATCTAACCACACAAGTAACGCCCGCCGGGCAATTTCAAAACGGGGCGGCCCTACCACGCGTCACCGTAAACGGTGACGCTAACCGAAAAAAGACCGCTAAAGCGGTCTACATAGGCAGGGCCCTTCAGGGCCCTTTTTTTGATCAGCAACACCGTTTACGGTGTTGCGTGCAGAACGGCTGGTTATCATGGGTCACCGCTCGCCCCGTTTACGATGCTGTGTGCTGGATGGCCCTGCGTGAGGAAGCTTCATGATTCCATCTGATCCGCCAAATGCGCACGAGTAATCTTCACAAGGTAGTGAATACGTGCGGCCCACCGTTGCGAGTATTCCTCTTCGGAACACTGCAGTTCCCGACGTGCATGCTCATAGTAATTGGCCTCATCCCCTTCCCCGCTGAACCATTGATCGAGAATTGCAGTGACAACCATCAGGAGGCTGAGGGCTTCTTTCTCCGTCACCTTCTTTTTTCGGAAGTACGTTGCGTCGATTTTTTGCGCAGCAAAGCGGATCGCCGAACGGCGAAGGGCAAACCAGTCACCATCGAAAACCGGCTCGAACGTCATTTCACCGTTCCGATCGTGAAAGAAGAACCGCGCATGCATGCGTTTGATTATCTGAACCAGATCGATCAGTCGGACCGCTCTTCGGTAGCTTGTGTGGGCGTTCAGGATTGCGGCCACGGCCTCAAGAATGGAGCGTACGGACAGAGTACCCTGCATCTGTATCTGCAGTTGCTGTTCAAGAACATCGAGTGGAAACTCCGGCAATGTTTCCGTTTGATCACGTTTTCTGGTCACGAGGAGTTCTCCGCGAACATCCCGCAACAGACGCAGAGCAGAGTTCTTCCGCCCGATGGCTTCTCTGATATTGCGCGTAATCCGTCGTCCTTCGGGATCCGCCTCCCCAAGCAATTTTGTCAAACGGAAGGACAGGAACCGATTGATATATGCTTTGAGCGCCAGAAAGAGGCTGACGTCTGATAGCTGATGGGCCGGATGGTCGAGATTCTGGAGAAACGCTTCAAGTTTGTAAAGACGGCCTGAAGAGTCTCTGGCAAAGAGTTCGCCGAGGCAGTCCATTGAAAGGTCGTAGAGACTCCATCCATGCGGGAAGAGCAATTCCGTTGTTTGGCGATGGTAGGTACGGAGGAGCGATTCGGCGATTGAGCGGCAGATGAACACGAGGCGCGTGAGCTTGTCATGCGGAGGGATACCTTGGGAGAGGCTAAGGAGGATCGGTTTGAGATCGGGGGGCATGTCAGAGATCAGAAGTCAGAGGTCGGAGGTCGGAGATCAGGAGTCAGGGATCAGATGTTTACATGAGCCGAACCAACCATGCCCCTTGCCAAGGTATCTTCGCTTCCCGCTTGAAACCTTGGCAAGGCAAGAGCCTGCTCCACAAGCAAATCAACCACGCCCCTTGCCACGGTACCTTCGCTTCCCGCTTGAAACCTTGGCAAGGCAAGAGCCGGCCAACAAGCACATCACCAAGCACAACCATCCGTGCCCCGCAAGAGCACGCCTGACCTTCCTTGCGTTCATGGACCAGCCCCTTTATATTGCTCCGAAGCGCCATGCGCATAGCAATCCTTTCCGACATCCATTCCAATCTTCAGGCCCTTACCAAAGCTCTCGAGGTCATTGACGACTCCGGTGTGGAGAGAATTTATTGTTTGGGCGACATCGTCGGGTACGGTGCTAATCCCAATGAGTGTGTAGTGCTTGTCCGTTCGCGGGTGGCGGTGTGCGTGG
>BQML01000040.1 GCA_022180565.1 Bacteroidia bacterium | reverse complement strand
CCCGTCGGAGCGTTCATCGTTGCAAGGCCGCGCGTAGCCGACCGAAAGCCGCGCGCAAAAGGATTGTTTCTGCATGCATCGAGGATCACGATGTTCATTCTGTTTCGCGCTGCCTCCATTTGGGCAAGGGCGAATCCCGCACTCACGGTCTCGTAATCAACCTCCTCTTCATTGTAGAACTCCGCTCCGACCGGTATCAGATAGTTCTCCCCATTCACCTGCATTCCATGGCCGGAATAGTAAAACAATCCGACCGTGTTCGAATGAAGCGAGCGCCCGAATTCCCGAATTGCCTTCTTCATTTCAACGAGATCGGCATTTTCGCGGAGGATGACCTTGAATCCGCACGATTCAAGCATCTTGGCGATGTCTCTGGCATCGTTGACGGGATTGAGCAGGGGAGCTTCTTTGTAGTCGGCGTTGCCAATGACCAGTGCAACGCGCTGTTCGGGATTGACCGGGGCGGTGTCTGTTTGCTGTTGAAGCCCTCTCTCCTGGGCGAACACGAACAAGGGAAGGAAAAGCAGAACAACCCGCAGTAGAGTCTTCATGGGGGCTCCTGGAATTCTCTGAGCATCTGTGGAAAATATCGGATTAACCAAAAATCCGCAAATGGGAAAAGGTTTCAGGGATAAAACGCCAGCGCTCCGGATCAATCGACGTGAATAATCACCTCGTCGCTTCGCACGACCTCTTGTCCACGTTTGCCTTCCAGCACGAAGCGGTGTCTGCCTTTACGCAGAGGCCACCAGGTTTCCCTCCCCTGCAATGCCATCACTTCAGCGTCGCCCACACGAAGCCTGACGCCCCTGACGCCGGGAGGCACCTGTGCCAGGATGCGGATGGCCTGATACTCTCTCCGAAGAACAGGATCAAGCTTGAAGAGCTGTCCTGGTTGGGGTTGAACAAGAACGAGGCGCGTGGTCTGTTCTGGCCTGTCCCGGAAGGGAAGAGGATGGGCCTCGGGGGGAGGAGTCTCGAGTCTCTGCTCTCGCGCCCACTCGCTGTACTCGTCGGGAAAAACCTCAAAGATTTTCTCGATGACGCGTCCGTTGTTGTCGACAAATCGAAAAGGCCGGTGAAAAGTGCACCGGGCTGACGGTGTCTTGCCTTCGATGAACCATTCCTGAAGTGTCCTGCGGCACGACGGAGTGGGTAGGAGGCCCGACAGAGCGCAAATACGCCGACGAAGCATTCCCTCAGGAGGCTCAAAACCGACAGGGAGCGGTTCGGCAGGACGCACATGGAGATACATCATCACATCTTCGAAGATCGGGCCTGCGCCGGTCACGCCGGAAACTCCCTTCATCGGTTCACCGTCGAAATTACCGGTCCAAACACCCACAGTGTATTCGGTCGTGTACCCCATGGTCCAGTTGTCGCGATAGTCCTTTGTCGTTCCGGTTTTGACGGCGCACTCGAATGGAAACCGGAACGCCTGTCCGAAAGCCGGATGCCGTGCATCAGCATCGCGTAGAATGTCCGTGACCAGCCAGGCCGCCTGAGGCGAGAATACCCTGGAAGCCGCGGGAACGGCATCAGGGTTGACGGTTCCGGATACGGTCTCGATGCTCGAGATGAACGTGACGGGGCGAAGAGTCCCCGCGTTCGCCAGCGCGGAATAGGCACGGGTTAGATCAAGAAGCCGCACTTCACCGTTTCCAAGGGTCAGACCATATCCGTAGAATGCCGACTCCTGATCCAGCGTGGTGAGACCCGCGTTGCGGAGGCGCTGGAGCAGATTTTCCGCTCCGATGACGCGCAGGACGCGAACGGCGGGAACATTGTACGAGCAGGCAAGCGCTGTGCGGAGACGGACAGGGCCATGGTAGCGGCGGTCATAGTTTTCCGGAATGTAGTCTCCATCCTGATCGGGAATCCGGGTCGGGACATCGGGAACGACGTCACCGGCCGTGAAGGGGCCCTCAAAGGCAAGCGCGTACGTAAGTGGTTTCACGGCTGAGCCTGGCTGTCTACGGGCCAGCACGCCGTTCACCTGCCCCTGAATGCGGGGATTGAAGTAATCGGCAGATCCCACAAGAGCCACAACTTCCATCGTCTTGTTGTCGAGGACGACTACCGCAGCATTGGTAACGTGTTTATCCCGCAGGGAGCGAAGATGTCCCCGGACAAGCCACTCGATGTCCCTCTGCTTTTCATAGTCGATCGTCGTCTTGACGAGGGTTGCTCCAGCACACTCGCTCGCCTTGGCGGCTGCCATTTCGACGAGATGCGGAGCACGGAAGTTCGCCTCGGGCGGGATCAGGGTAACCGGCTGCTGCAATGCGAGAGCATAGTCATCGGAGGTGATCATCCCCTGGTTGTGCATGGCTGTCAGTACCCGTCGTTGCCGGGCAAGAGCATCCATCATATTGGTGTAGGGATTCAGAGCCGAGGGTGCGTTGGGAAGAGCGGCAAGAAATGCCGCTTCAGCGGGGGAGAGATCGCGGGCAGGCTTTCCAAAGTAATGGCGGGCTGCCGCCTCCGCACCGACAAGTCCGTTGCCGTAGGGGACCCGATTAAGATACTGCTCGAGGATCTCTTCCTTCGACTGCATCATCTCAAGACGGAGAGCATACCATGCCTCGAGAAGCTTTGTGGAGATGGTTCGGGGATGGTGATAGACATTTCTGATCACCTGTTGGGTGATCGTGGAGCCTCCCGACACAAAGCGCCCCGCTTGGAGATTCTGGACGAGCGCACGAAGGACGGCGACCGGGTCCACGCCCGGATGCGAGCGGAATCTCCGGTCCTCGATCGCTATCGTGGCCTGGGCAAGAGAGGGAGACAGTTCCCCAAGGGCTTTCCATTGCCCCCGCCCCTCGGTATCGTTGAGGAACTCCCTCAGAAGAATCCCGTTGCGATCAACAATGCGAAGAGAATGAACGGTCTCCTTTCGGAAATCTTCCTTCGGAAGCGGGAAGGAGAGGGAAAGGAGGAGGAAGAGGAATACTGTGTTCAAAAAACGCCGCATCGCAAAAATCCGAAATACGGGTGGCCAAACCTTGAAGAAGGAAATTCAAACCGCACATATCGGGCTTCGCTCCTGCCGGGAACAGAAAATGCCTCGGGTGGAGCTTGTGATATTCCCCGGCCCTCGTTCCGGAACACGCAGTCCGGCATTCGTGCTTTCATCGGATCCGTACGTTACGTGAACCTGTCTGCCCAAATACCTCCGGTTCATACATCCCCTCGATCCTTGTCGAAGGCATGTTGAATGTACCGTAGGAGGTTGCGCGGACCAGGTAGGTCAAAGTATAGACATTGGCCGGCAGATAGTCCGCGAAGAACAGGGCGCGGTCGTCGTATGATTCTCTGTGGCGGAACGGATTTGACCACCAGTCTCCTTCAGACCGTTCTTCCCGCCGCAGATTGGTACCGGATGTCAGCAAGGATGTGTTGATGATCTCAAAGCCTGCGGGGACAGGATCATCCACCACGACGAAATTCCGTTCCTGGTTCGTTGATATCGTCAGCTTCACGCGTGCAACAGAACCTGCCCGGAACGATCCATCAGCAGCCGGCGCCCCTTCGACAGGCTCAACGCTCTTGGTGATCGAGAATCCCTCCTCTTTTGCCCTGCTTTCTCCCTTCGGATAGTAATTCATCCGAATCGTGTAGTACAACCGCCCGGGCCCTGTCTTGGCAATGTCGATGGGATAGTCCGCCCCTAGAACGAGTTCCGAGAGAGCAATTGATCGTTGCCTGGTGTCAAAGGTCCTCCCGCGAAACATTTCCTTCATGAGCAATCCGCCGGCAAGCTTCACTTCTGCCGTGAACGCCGGTTCCTCCTTTTCATAGACCCTGATGTAGGTGGCGAGCGCGTCTACAACATACAAATTCTCCTGTGTTGTTCGCCAACGACCCACTTTCTGCTGATCCACGAGCCAGCGGACCATTTTCGGAATGAGACTGTTTTCGGGTTGCGTTTCGACGAAGGTCTGGAGGAGGAGGGCGGTCGTACGGGCATTGGAACTCCAGCACCAGGAAGCACCAAAATCGTCGCGTTCCTCGAAATGAGCCGACGTTTGCGAAACCTTCGCCATGTTGGTCAATTCCCTTGACAGTTCCGCAACCATGCTCGCAGAGCTCCCGGCAGAATGCAGAGCTTTCAGCAAGTATGCCTTGGCAAAGAGCGGAAGGGAATCCTTGCGCGCAGAGAGTCTCTGCATGTAACCGTGATCCGGACGACCTGCAATGGCAAGCGTATAAAGCGAAAGCGCGTCGGTGCAGTCCCAATAGTACGGACTTGCCCATGGCCACCGGACTTCGCGTGCAAGCACCTTCCGGAGATACTGGAAACCCGCTTCCAGCGTTTTTTCGCTCACCGCGTACCCCGCCTGCTGAGCGCGAACGAGCGTGTACATCGTGAAAGCGGAAAGATACGGCCATGTTTCATCGGTGTTTTTCCAGTATGCAAACCCCCCGTCGCTCTTCTGGAACAGGGGTATCTCTTCGATCATTTGCGTTACAACGGTTTTGTAATCCTTATCCTTCAGGACCTCAAATTTGAATGTTTTGACAAGATCCTCCGCGAGGATCATCGGGAGGACGCGTGAGAGTCTCTGTTCCAGACAGCCGTAAGGATAGCCAAACAAATACGAAATTCCTCCTGAAAGTCCCACAATCCCGGTCGATGCAAGCGTAAACTCGATCGCTCCAAGGTCACTGTACACACTGTCCGGCACGGCCAACTTCTGCCGAGCAGACCCGTCTGCCAGCGTTTCGTACAGAGCGACGGATTCGCGAAGTCGGGGAATCTGAATCGGAATGTTCCATATTAGTCCATCCTCATCTGTGTCCGTCCGCGCCCGGAACACAAACCGCCCCGTCCCGGTCCGCTCCGCTTTCAGAGGATATCGCACCTCCCTGGCCTCACCGGGTTTCAACGTGTACCGGACCGTGTCCCTCCCACCGAAACCGATGCCGGTTGACGCCGTGACTAACTCTACGTTCTTCTCATCTTCCGTATAGTTCAGGATCACCACACCGCCTTCGAATTCATCTCCCACTCGCACAAACCGGGGCAGAGAGGCCTGGAGGAGGAGGGGCTTGTTCACGCGGAACATGGACTCGGCATAACCAAACTCCGATTCAAGAGTGTTTGCGACTGCCATGATCTCAAAGGAGGTCAAGTTGTCGGGGAGCTTGAATCGCACAACGGCCTCGCCGTGGGCATCGGTGACAATCGAAGGATTCCAGTAGGCATTGGGCCGAAAATCCCCGCGGGCGCCTTCGGCTATTGCCGTAAGCTTCATCATTTCAGCACCGCCTCCGCCTTCGTCCTCGCCCTTTTCATCGTAACTCCGCTGTTCGATCAGATGAATTCTTGTCTCACTGGTCGTGACGGCAAGGCCTCGTGGACGATAGAACTGATCGAACAGTTTCGGCAGTCTGTATCCAATCAGGTTCAGCACGCCAAGGTCGGCTACGCTGAGCGCCACCTCCGCCTTGACGCGTTTCCCTTCCTGTGTGCGAACGCTGATCCGTACCTCCACGGTGTCCCCCGGTCGGTACTCCTGCTTCTGCGCCGCGACCGACATATCGAGAAGCTTCTCCCGCGGACTGACGCCAAGAGCGACGTAGCCGATCTTGAAAGACGGACGTCCGACATCGGCTTCCCTCGTTATGACCGCGGAATCCACACGCCCCTGGAGCAGCACAACCGAGACAAACACATTCGGAAGATATTCGTTGCGGATGGGAATGTCGATCCGAGGTGCACTGCCCACGAGTGTTGTCCGGTAATGACGCAGAATGCCCTCCCGTTCAATCGAAACGAGCGCTGTCGCTTGCTCATAGGGCGATTTCACAATGATGCCTGCCGTCTCGCCCGGCTTATAGTGTGATTTGTCCGAGACGAGCTCGATACGGTCGTCATTGCCTCGTTCCCAAGCAACGTAGCCGTTTCCACTGACGTAAAAGTAAGCGTCGCTGGAGATCCGATTTCCTCGGCTGTCCCTGCCTTCAACCGAGACAAAGTAGAACCCTGCCTCCGAGGGCCTGAAGGAATGGACGATGGGAGCGCCGCCGGTTTCGATCGTTGCGCGCTGGAGGACGGTGTCAACCCTCGAGGATTCCCAGCGATAGCGGCCGCCGGTCTCTGCAACACGCACAGAGCGCCAATACCGTTGAACGATCTGAAGGGAGAGCTTTTGGCCGGAGACGGGTTTTCCCTCCGGTGTCACCGACACAATGTCGAACGACATTACAGAATCGGTTTGCACAAACGTCTTGGCCGGTCGAACCCCGATATACCATTCGCCCCCATGTACAAGAACCGATGCGCGGCCGGAAATCACCTGCCGCGCCTGAGAGGTCACGTCTGCCTCGATCTGCAGCGACTGTGGCCCTTCAAACTCACCCACGGTCAGGGATCCTTTGACCACGGCAAATCCTTCGTTATCCAAAGTATCCGTTGCCGTGGCAACAATGTTGTTTCGGCCCGCGTAGGGGCTAAGAAAGCCGAGCCGGCCAAAAAAGTATCCCTCGTACCCCGGAGGATTCCATGAAGTCGGGTTAGCCGTCATGCGCCAGGTGACCGGCTGTCGTTTCATCGCCCCTCCAAAAAGATACCTGCCGGAAACCGTTCCTGAGATGTTGTCCCCGAGTATGTATTCCGCCTCATTGAATCTCGCCGTCACCTCGAATTCGGCCGGACGGAAAGCCTCGACGCGAAACGATCCGGAGGTCAAATGAATCCATTCGTCCTTTCCCTTCCTCTTCTGCTTCGTATGAAGCGAAACAGAATAGTAACCCAGGGGGGCATCCGGTTTCAGGGAGATTGTTGCGGCAAACGTTCCGAAGGGGGAAAGACGCGGCTCTTCGATATGGATTTCCTCGTTGCGCGCGTCGCGTACGATCAGCTTCAGCGGGAACGCCGTCGGCGGGACGCTCCATGTTCCGTCTTTTCTGATTCTCACCACGGCCTTGAGATGGACCTGTTCTCCTGCCTTGTAGAGGCCGCGGTCGGAGAAGACCGATCCTTCGACCGGCTCCACCTTCGGATTCCATTCGTACGGCACGGAAAACGTGTAGGGTTCGATGCCTTCAGTCCAGTCCGAGCTGGAGAACGCAACGTCGCCCTTGTGCCGGACAATGACCCACAGCCGGGGAGCCGTTCGAAAGAAGTAGTATTCTTCATCATCACCGGCACTTTCCATTCCCAGTTTTCCCCAACCCGGCGTTTTCACGAACCCATCCTTGTCGGTTGTGCCGCTCCAGAGAACCGTATTGCTGTCATTTCGCAGTTCGACCGTTGCACCATGAATGGGTGATGCATTTTTCAGCATGGTCACCCAGATCAGATTGTCGTTCGGGGAGAACTTGGCCGTAATCCCCATGTGGGTAACCTGGATGAGCGATTTGAGATAGCGACGACCCTCCGGGGGGAAAAACTCGTTTTGGACCTGCAGGAGCACGACGCCGGTCCCGGCTTCACCGAGTACCTCGTCCAGATCCACGGGCCGGATTGTCGGCTCGTTGCGTTTGAGGACCGGCTTCCAGACACGGTTTACCGAGAAGAGCGAGGGGTCTTCACCAACCGAACTGACCCATTGGAGGATCGCTTCCTCCCACGCCAGTCGCTGGTAGTACGAATAATCCAGCCTTCGCATTACCTCCACGATCTTTTCGGCCGGAATTCGGGCCATCTGCAGAATAACGGAGTCAACGTTGGTGAAAGTGACGGGGTACTTGTGTGATTCGTACGCTTCGAGGATTCCTTGCCCTGTGACCATGCGCACCGACGGCGGATATGATCCCGTTTTGAAAGTGAAAACCCTTTGTCCGGTCATCTCGTTTCCGAACATATCCTTCAGCCCCTCGAGAATCGTCAGCGTATACTGCTGTTCGGGCCGAAAAGGGAGAGAGAAATAGGCGTTGGCGTCGTGATAGTCGTAGAAGGCCTCGCCTTCGATGGGAAGGGGAGGGGCGAACGAAAGATGACGCGCCACCTCGCGCTGAGATACCGGATTGGAGAATCGAAGGTGGAGAGAGTGGCTGGGTGGAAATTCGGGACTGTTGCCGACGCCGAGGCAGGTGAATTCGTTGTAGGTCGAGAACGTGACGGCTTCATCTTTCAACATGCCCAGCGGCCCCTCGGTGCCCTGCAAGCCGGCCTTGAGGCGGACGGTTACCTGAGATCCCTTCCCGAAGGGCTCGCGGGGAGTAAGGAGGATGCTTCGTTCGGGATAACGAATGCGCGGGCCTTCAGGACGCGAGGCGACATACTTCGGATATGTTACGGTCTGGCCTCTGCGTTCTTCGATTGAAATGAAGGAGCTGACGGTTCCGGGATCAACCGGTTGGTTGAAGGTGACGGTGATGGAGTGGTTGAGCTCAACGTATTGTTGACCCCGGTAGGGAGTTGTTGAGACCATGCGGGGACGGGGAGTTTCAAATGTCCACTGAATGGGTTCATGAAGCGATTGACCGGGAAGGGAACGCGTTCCGGCCGGGATGGTCACTTTGTATGAGGTTGAGAACGGGAGCGGTTTGTCCGGAATGAACGCGAGTGTGAATGTTCCCATCCACCGATACTTCCCAGCGATCGGAGGATCGATCATTAAGGGGCCAGTGGATTCATCTTCCGGTAGTTCTCTCAAGGGGACCATAGGCTGATTGAACGTAGCGACGATCTGCTGGGCCTGGTCGATCGTGGCGGTCATGCCCTGGGGGCTTCTGACCACAACGCGTAATTCTTCCGTCTGAGCGAAAAGAGCGGGCGAAAGGCAGAAGAACAGAGGGAACCACAGGGAGGCTTTCATTGTAAGCTCCGGAATGAGCGGCAAGAAGACGTGAAAACAAGTATAGGGAACGGGCTGAAGAATTGCAATGAGAGCCCTCAGGTGCAATTTACGGGGAGACTATCTATCTTAGGTGGTTACGTCGCACCGTGAGATGGCGGGCCGATGGGACTTCCCGACCCTACAGCTCGGGCCTACCTCCGACGGAATTGAGTGATTGGAAGCGGCCTGGAAGAACGCGATTGAGCCAAACCGGCACCGGAATGCCTGCCCGACTTTTTTGGCGGGGATAACCTGACCTACACCTACCAGCCTGCGAGAAACAGACTGACGTCGGTGTTCAATTCGGTTGGCTCAGTGACGCAGACGTACACGTATGATGCAAATGGCAATGCTTTGACGGATTTGTACTGACCCCCGAAAGTCAAGACATATTTGGGCGACCAGAGATTGAGTGTTCAGGCCGCC
>BQML01000039.1 GCA_022180565.1 Bacteroidia bacterium | reverse complement strand
GGACTTGACCCCGCGACCCCTTGCACCCCAAGTCCCGAAGGGATGCCTTCGGCACAAGTGCGCTACCTTTCTTCCTTCGCCTCAATCGCCAGTCGAATTGTCTTCCACTCCTGTAGCCGGTCGGAGACTTCAAGAAATTCTCGCGTCGCACAGCTTCTGCCCTCGTTGAATATTCTTCACTGTACACAAGCTTCCAAGGCCTCCCAGCTTTTGTTTGAGCGAGAATCTCCACGATTATGGTGCAAAACTCGCTTGTTGATGTCTCGAGTCTGTCCGCGATAATACTTCCCCATTCGCTGGCTCCTTAAGACATAGAACTTATACATCATCCTACCCCCCCCAAAAAAAAACGACAGCGTGACGTGTTGTGGCCTCCCGCTGTCGGTTGTCGGAACGGCGGGATTTGAACCCGCGACCCCTTGCACCCCAAGTCCCGAAGGGATGCCTTCGGCACAAGTGCGCTACCTTTCTTCCTTCGCCTCAATCGCCAGTCGAATTGTCTTCCACTCCTGTAGCCGGTCGGAGACTTCAAGAAATTCTCGCGTCGCACAGCTTCTGCCCTCGTTGAATATTCTTCACTGTACACAAGCTTCCAAGGCCTCCCAGCTTTTGTTGAGCGAGAATCTCCACGATTATGGTGCAAAACTCGCTTGTTGATGTCTCGAGTCTGTCCGCGATAATACTTCCCCATTCGCTGGCTCCTTAAGACATAGAACTTATACATCATCCTACCCCCCCAAAAAAAACGACAGCGTGACGTGTTGTGGCCTCCCGCTGTCGGTTGTCGGAACGGCGGGATTTGAACCCGCGACCCCTTGCACCCCAAGCAAGTGCGCTACCGGGCTGCGCCACGTTCCGAAGAGAACTTCTCTTTCATCTTCCTCAGTTCCAACCACCCTGATGGAGACTTAAGGAATCTTTCTCGCTTTACTGCTTCACCTCGTGTCTTGTACTCTTCCGCATGGATCAATATCCATGGTCGACCGGATCTGGTGTACTTACTTCCACCTGAATTGTGTCGAATCAACCTCTCGGTCAGATCGTTGGTTTGGCCAATATAACACTTGCCCAACTTCTCACTATACAAAACATACATCCAATACATCTACTCCCCCACAACGCCCGCTACCGGTCCCGCCCCGAAGGGGTCCTTCGGGAAAGGGATCCCTTCGGGAGCTGCGCTACGTTCCGAAACTATACGTTCAAGTTACCTACTTTTCCCTATCGTTGCAAGAATTTCTCCCAGACCGTCACTTTCCCACCAAGATCTCTCCTGAATATCCCATCCCATCGGGCTCCTTTCCGGTTCTCAACCGTCCTGCTACCTTCCATGCGCTCAGGTCAATCACGGTCACAACGTCTGCCTGAGTGTTGGCAACAAATGCAAGTTTGCCCTGCGGCTCTACGAGAATACCTACCGGGACAGGGCTTGTGCCGAACCTGTCTCCAAACAATCGCTGGTCCGCTTCATTAACCCTGGTGAATTCCATGGAAACCCGCCTTACTTCCTTTCTCTCCCGGGCATCAAACACTGCCACATCGCCTGACCGGGCATTGGAAACAAGCACGTGCTTTCCGTCCGGCGTAAACTTCACCCTGATCGGAAACGCACGGCATTCCAGAGTCGCTACCACGCTCAAGCCCTTTGTATTGATCACCGAAACGGTGCTGGCTTCGCGGTTGGAGACCCACACCTCCGTCCCGTCGGGCGATAGGTCTATTCCCTCCGCTCCCGCACCGGTCTCAAGATTCTTTAAAACCTTCCCTTCTGCCAGATCAACAACGGTGCAGGTACCAGAGCCGATGTTTGCCACAAAGGCCTTGGTCCGATCGCGGGACGGCACCACCATGTGCGAAACGTTTTGCCCCGTCGCAATTACCTTAAGAAGCTTCCCCGACTCCACATCCACGATCAACACTGCTTTGTTTGCCTCAACCGTGACAATAATAACGGATCCGGAAAGCCAGGCAACCCCGTGAGGACGCCGGTATTGCCCCAAATCAATGTCGCGAACTTTCCGCATCCCGGGAACATCGATCACGGTGAGGGAGCTGCCCGGCGCGGGACCCGTCCCATAATTTGCCACGACGGCAGCCATGCCGTCGGGAGACACCGCCACTTCATGAGGCGCAATCCCCGTCGGCACCGTCGCGACCAGCTTGTGTGTTGATATATCAAAGAACGCCGCGGTGTGGTCCGATTTATTCAGAACAATCAGCGTGCCGGTTTGTCCGGTCATAACACTCGGAATCATCGTGAGGAAGATGCCGATCAATTTCATCTATGTCTCCTTCTCGAACACGTATCTCGAGTGTGGGGGATGGGTTCATAATATACTGTCTTCAAGTAATTTTCAACGCATGGTTGACTTTTTTCCCCGCTGATCCTATTTTGGAGACACACACCCCGGAGGGGGCATGGCCAGGATAGATTCCCGATTCTTCCTCTCAGTTCTTCGACGACCCGTTGTTCCTGCGTCATGACCATGCATCGAAGGAGGGCAATTGTATGCATACATTCCTGAAAGTTCTTTTCCTCGGCTCAGCGTTGTCCCTGACGTTAAGCG
Source organism: Bacteroidia bacterium (assembly GCA_022180565.1). Lineage (GTDB taxonomy): Bacteria > Bacteroidota > Ignavibacteria > UBA10030 > UBA10030 > JACQPU01. The sequence goes on along the minus strand of BQML01000039.1, from coordinate 37,919 downwards.
CGCAAGATCGGGTTACAACGATCAGTCCGGAGCATCCGCGTATCGGCGACACGGTGACGTTCACCTACAACGGCGCTGCCAAAGCGGCCCTGCACCGCAATGTCGCGGAACTCACGGCTGAAGTCCTTCTGGTCCGTGAATCTGAAATGCCCCTGCTCGTCGAGGTCCCGATGCAGAAGAGCGGAACGCTGTGGAAAGGGTCTTTCAAGCTCACAGACGAGAAAACCCGTGTCGTGCTTCTGCAGTTTGTGTCGGGGGATGCCGTGGACGACAACGGCGAGCATTGCTGGGATCTCTTGGTTTATTCCAACAAAGATCTCCCGATCCGAGACGCGCACGTCATGAGGGCGATGATTCATCGCTCGAGCAGTTACTTCGGATTCAAGCGCCGGAAAAACGAGGATGCGGCCTGGGCGGATCTTGCCGAAGAACAGCGGTTGTATCCCGACAACTGGCGTGCGACAACGCTGGGCTGGAGCTTTGCAACCCGCATGAAGCCCGGTCAGGAGACCATGCTCACTATCAAGCAGGAACTTGAAGAAATATACCAGAAAAACCAAAACAACGAAGAAGTGGTCGCATCTCTCTTGCCCTGGTTCGAGCAAACGGATCAGAGAGAACGGGCGGATTTCATCCGTTCCGAATGGCTCAACAAGAGTCCTCACGGAACGATGGCGGCCGCGGCGCGGCAAACAGCCATCTTCGCCGAACGCGATCCTCTCAAGAAGATCGAACTCCTTGAGCGGTTTCTGAAGGATTTCCCGCAAACCAACGATAATCTCCATTCTATCCTTGTAAGCCTCTGCATTCAAGCGAAACTCTTTGACAAGGCCATCGACCTGTTGGAGCAACACCCCGATCCCAATCCTCAGCACTACAATTCCATAGCTTGGCAGATGATCGAGACCGGTCAAGATCTCCAAAAGGCTGTCTTGCTCGCGAAAAAGGGGCTGGATCGCGCACGACAACAGGAGGAACGGTCAAAACCGCCCTATCTGAGCACGCGCCAATGGATGAGGAGCAAGGAGTACGGGATCGGCATGATCGCAGACACCTATGCGTTCGGCCTTTTCAAACTGGGGAACTTTCGTGAGGCGGAAGAGGCCTACGAGGAAGCGTATCACGCGACGCAGGGTCGTGAAGCCGAGATTAATGCGCGCCTCATGGAATGCTACTTGAAAAACGACAAGTATTCTGAAGCCATCAGGCTGGCGGATGAATGTATCCGGAAGGGAGCATCGAATGACGATCTTATGGTTCTCTACAAAACGGCTTACACGCAAAAACACGGATCGGAGGAGGGATTTCTTGAGGCTGTGAACGCCGCACGTGCGATCGCAGCCGGTGAGGCCCGCGCCGACCTCCTCAGGAACGCCGTGAGGGTACCAGCCATCGATTTTGCCCTCAAGGATCTCCAAGGAACGACAATCAAACTATCGGACCTGCGCGGAAAAATCGTAGTGCTGGACTTCTGGGCAACGTGGTGCGGACCCTGCCTCAGTTCGTTTCCGACCCTCCAGAAGGTGTACAACAAGTACAAGGATCATCCGTCGATCGCGATCCTCGCGGTGAATACCTGGGAGAATCTCAAGGGTGAGGAAATGAAGCGACACGTCAGAAAATTCATGGAAGAGAACAAATACACGTTTCCTGTCGTTTTTGATGAAGGATTTGTGGAAAAATACGGCGTAGAGGGAATTCCGACGAAGTTTGTCATCGATCAGAGAGGATTCATCCGGTTCAAGGACATTGGCTTTAGCGGGGGCGACGCGATGGAGGCAAAGCTGGAACAGCAGTTTGAGTTTCTTCTGTCAGAGAAGGCTTCGGAGAAGCAGTAGCAAAGGGGTTCAGAATCTCGATGCCTGGCGTTTCCGTCAGCTTCTTCGGAGTACCAGCATCGTCATGTCATCCGAGGCTGGGACACCGTTCCTGAACTTCTTCACATCTTCGATACACACCCTGAGAAGGTCTTGTGGCGCCAGCATGAAGTTGCCCTCCACAACTTCCCTCAATCGTTGCTCCCCATATTGCCAGTGCGAGGCATTCCGCGCCTCGGTGATCCCATCGGAGTAGAGAATGAGGGTGTCTTCGGGTTCCAGCGTGACCTGCAGGGATTCATATTCTGATCTGCAAAACATTCCAATCGGTAGTCCCGTGGACGGGAGAATCTCAACGTTGCCCCTTTTTACCAACAGCGGCAGACAGTGACCGGCATTGCAGAGATGAATCATCCCTGAAGCACCAGCCTTGCCTCCGACAAGAGTGGCAAAATGACCGACCATGACAGACTCGCAGAAGAGGCTGTTTGCGGTCTCTACGACTTTATGAATCGGTTCAGGATCCCTGGTGAGACTTCTGAAAATTGCATAGAGCTGCGCCATCAGGATTGATGAAGCCACGCCCTTGCCGGAAACATCTCCGGTGAAGAAATATACCGCACCGTCCTCGTTTTCAGGGACAATCAGATCACAATAATCCCCGCTTACCGGCCCCGATGGCTCGTAATGGTACGCCGTACGCCATCTTCCCACCTCCAGATCCTTTTTGGGCAGTAATCTGGTTTGAACCTGATAAGCAAGGTCAAGATCGTGTTCCAGAACGCGTTGCTCGTCGGCACTCAAATGATCCAGACAGTTCCTGGCAAGGGGATCAACCATGATCCTCTCATGCTCAATGGAATCATGACAGGTCTCGCAGATCCCGTATGTGCCCTTGGCCATCCTTTGAAGGGCCGAATCCACTTCCTGCATGAGGGAGATCAGATGTTCACTGCTCCCCCGTTTCATGGCGGCAAGGAGGCGGGTCTTTCGGTCAAGAAGCTGGCTCCGCAGATAGTCTTGTGCGTCCATTCTGACTAATCTACAAAAAAAAAAAGAGAAAGGATTCGGCAGAAGGGAGATGCCGGGTCAGAGCCCCTTATCCTAACCCACGATGGTCTGGAGGGCACGAGAGGTTAGCGAAGACAGACACGAATCGTATCAGAAACTCGAATTCCCCTTCTTCAGCAATTCCTTGTCCTTCCCTTCAGCCGCCCCAGCCCTGACCTCCTCATGAAACCTCAAGGTCTGTCAATTCACCCTCTGACCAGCACTTAAACACCGAAGCATTCACTTTATCAGCACCATGGAGCGCGTCTCCGACTTTTCTCCCACAATCAATCGGTACCAGTATGTCCCGCTCGGAGCGTCGCCGGAATTCCAGCGAAACCGGTGTACACCCGCCTCGTGAAGACCGTTCACCACTGTGGCCACTACCCGTCCCAGACTGTCAAAGACCTTCAGGTCGATCCGCCCCCGCTGAGTCAGACGTATGTCAAAGGATGTGATCCCGTTAAATGGGTTAGGATAATTCTGCAGGAGTACAAAATCCGACGGACCGGCGATCCGTCCATCGCTTACTGAAGTGGGGGTTGATTCCATGTACTTCACCAGATGAAAGTTACCACTTTCGCCGGTCCCGGTGCTCATTCCCGCGACGTAGATGTGGCCAAGGTGATCAATCTTGATCGCGGTTGCTTCATCATTGAACGATCCCGTCCCGTTGAATCGAACTCCCCAAACTGAATCGCCTGCCGCCGTATATTTGATGGTTACAATATCGTAACTGCTTCCATTGCCTCCACTCCGGCCCGTGACGTAGATGTCTCCATCCCCATCCACGGCGATGGCATAGACCTGATCCGTCAGGTTTGCGGTGCCATTGTACCATCGTGCCCAGAGGCTATCACCCGAAGGACTGTACTTGATGAGCACGTAGTCGTTGCCGCTTTCTCCACCAACGAGGACGTTGCCTGCGGGATCGACCGCGATCGCAAAAGGATCATCAATCAATTGGTTCCGATCGAAGCGACGGGTCCACTGCTCAGTGCCGTCAGCGCTGTATTTAATGGTCACAATGTCGGTCGAGGAATTCGTTCCGTTGCTACTCCCCGTGATATAGACATTTCCCGCCGCATCGATGGTGATGGCTTCGCCCTTCTCCGACACGTTATTAACAGGGCCCGCGTAAGTCCTGTGCCACACTTTGGTGCCGTAGCGGTCGTACTTCAGCGTTGTCAGGTCCCAGAACGTATTGAGATTGTCTGCATGACCTACGACATGCGCATTACCCGTCACTGGATCTACGGCGATCCCGTATGAATAGTCCGAAAATCCGAACGTAGCGGTCCCCTCGAATCGGCTGACCCATTGCTCAACGCCGTCGTTGTTGTACTTTACAACGATGATATCGTTGCCAGACGCGCCAGAGTTGCTTCCGCCCGTGACATAGACATTGCCCGAGTCGTCGAGGGCAAGTCCGGCGGGAAAATCGCCAAGCCCCCCAAGACCGTCATAACGGCGGGTCCACGCCGTGTCGCCGTTGGCGAGATACTTGATCGTCAGGAAGTCTTCTGTGCCCGAGGATGACCCGCTCCTGCTTTCCCCTGTTACAAACACGCTCCCGTCCGCGTCAACAGCTATCGACCGACCGATGTCTGTGCTGTTGCCGGGACCGTTGTACTTCCGCACCCACAATGAGTCTCCATCAGGGTTGTACTTGATCGTGGCCATGTCGACACCAGTCGCCCCACCGCTGTATGTACTCCCGGTAACATAGACGTTCCCTGCTCCATCGATGGTCATCGCGTAAATCTGATCGAATCCGTTTCCGGATCCATTGTACGATCGCGACCATACTTCGGACACCTGGGCAGAGGCAACCGAAAGCGACATCGTGACGAGAGCAACGGCGGGCAGGGCGCCCATATAACTTTGGATCATGCTGACCTCCTAGAAAAAAGGAACACTCTGGAGTGGTCCAAAAATGTCCAAGAATGCTTCTTTATCAAAGCGGAATCTCTGCAGAATCCCAACAGATTCCCTTCGGCATCTTCGATTGTTGGTGGAACGGGAAGGATGAACTTCGCACTGCTGTGAAGCGTGTCTCAAGACCCGGCGTTGATTCTCTTCAGCAAATCCTCAAGAAATTCCTTGACCTCAGCCACATCTGCCCTGATCTCTTCGTCTTTGATCTTCTTTTTCGGGGGAACGCTAAGAAGCTCCAATTGCTCGCCTGCTTCGGATTCGGGAACAAAGTCCTCGAGGACTTTTTTCGCTCCCTCGATTGTGTATTTCTCGTCCCGGAGCAATTGCTTCACGTGCAGGATTAGCTTGATGTCTTTGTTCGTGTAGATTCTGTTCCCCGCACGATTCTTCTGCGGCTTGAGTTGCGGAAACTCGGACTCCCAGTATCGGAGCACATACTGCTCCAGTCCGGTGATCTTGCTCACCTCGCTGATCGAGTAATACAGCTTCTTGATACCGATGTGTTTCATGGCGTTGCCGTCTCGTTCTCAGCGTAAGGTAGGGAAATCAGACCAGACTTGCAACGCGGGGCCGTGGCCCTCCAGCCCCCGTTGGGAAAGCCTACTTGAGAAGAAGCAGTTTCTGCATGACCGTATTCGGACCGGCCGATATTCGTGCAATGTATGTTCCCGAAGGAAGCCCTGACGCGTCAAAAACTGCCTTGTGTTCACCTCCGGCAGGCAGGTACTTGTCCACGACGGTTGCCAATTCTTCTCCGAAGATGGTGTAGATCCTGACAACAACACGGCCCGGTTCGGGCAGAGTGAACAAGAACGTCGTTGTGGGATTGAAAGGATTGGGATATGCCGAGGACACCTGGAGATTGGTAGGAAGGGTTGCGGTCTCAACTTCGAGTGCATTGGACAACGTTGATGATCCCGAAAAATCAATCTGGCGGATTCGGTAGGCATATCGTCCCGACTGCAAGTCCCGGTCGACGTACGAATAGTCCCGGGGGATTGAGGACGTACCTGCTCCCACCACAAATCCCAGAACAATCCATGGCGCCGAACCGGACGATTGACCCCGCATCTGTCTTCGTTCAATTTCAAATCCGTGATTTTCTACCTCGGACTCCGTCCTCCAACGCAAGTCAACTCGCGATCCGATCACCGACGCCGAGAAGGCAGACAACTGCACAGGCAGGGCATCCGTCGTTTTCAAGATCACACCATTCTGACTTGTCGAAAAATCTCCTCCGGCAATATACCCTGGGGAAGCCCCCGGATAACCGATGCTCCATAGAACGGTCGATACATTGCTCGTTTCCGTTGTCCAGTCGGTTCCACCATTGGATGTTCTTCGGATGACGCCGCCATCTCCCACGACGATCACGTTATTCATGTCCAATGCATGAACATCACGAAGCGTCGAAGAGATGCCGCTTGTCACCGTACTCCAATCGGTTCCACCGTTTGTGGTTTTGATGATGGTTCCGTTATCCCCCACGGCCCAGCCATTATTGCCATCCACCATGTACACACCCCGGAGGTTGGATGAGGTCACGGACGTGTTCGTCTGATTCGTGAACGATGGAGACCCTGTACTAGCACTTGTGATCTTCCAAATCTGCCCGCTTGTGCCCACCGCCCATCCGTTATCCTGATCGACAAACCACAGATCCAGCAGCTGCGCACTTGAAGAGATGAGATTGAAGGTTTCTTCTGTCACGGCCGTTGCCGAAGTCGCGGTGTAGCGGTAGAACCAACGCTGGCCGCTCGCCTGGGCTGTAGACCATGCTACGGTGCTCGATATGGGGAAGATCGTGTTTCTAAAGATGGCTGCGTTGGCATCAAGGCCTGTCATGTCATTCCAGGTTGAACCGCCGTCCTCGGTTCTCAAGACCTTCAAACCCGTATTTGCCCAACCATAGTTCGCGTCAACGAATCGGATGGCAACCAATCGTGTTGATATACCGGAAGTTTGGGAATTCCAATTGGATCCCCCGTTTGTGGTGTGAAGAATGACGCCATCGTATCCGGCCGCCCATCCATTGTTTGCATCGATAAAATGAATTGCGCGAAGCGTTGCGGACGTGGGGATTGTCTGTGACGACCAATTCTGGGCACGCAGAGCCGGGGCCACCGACAGGCAAAGGGCCAAGGCTGAAATTGTGAATCTGAGCATAGAGAGCCTCCAAGTTGGTTCTCTATGCATATACTGTCAACGGAGACCCGGTGCAGAATTCCTTACGGACGAGCGGAATCCAGAACTGCCTGAAAGTGTCTGTTCATGACGGGCTTGCGGACGAATGCTGTGCCATCCCAATAAAGGACTTGCGATCGCAGGTGTTCAAAATACGAACGATCGGCCTCTTTCTGGAGCAGCCCGAGATTCCTATGTTTCTGACGAATGGCGGAAAAGGCGTCAGAAGGCCTGACGTCCACGCAATTCATCTTCCTATCGAAATAGAAATACAGATTGCAGTCTTCGTGCAGGACGGGGGAAGAGCTCTCTGCCAGTGCCGGCGATATTCTCTCCCGGACCACCACCTCCAGCGTTGAGTCGGCCTTCCATCCCACACTTGTTACTTCATTCGTCACATCGTACCAATATGGTTTCAGATCGGAACCCGGAAACACTATATAGAACTGTTCCGCTCCTTGTTCTACACCCTCAATTTCTCGTCCCACAGGGGCCGGTCCTTGACCACGGATAACACGCGGGTCCAGAACAGCCAGGCATGCCTGTTGCAGTTGATTGTTCTGCCCGCCGAGGATAAGCTCCGCCACACCATCAGCATCGATATCCCGTTCGCGAACGACCGGGAACATGCCCAGGTGCCAATACTCGCCCTCAAGAGACCCGGACCTGGCGTCGAGCTTCACCAGAACATTCGGGTACCAGGGCACATGGGATGCAAATCCAAAAACATAAGGCGTGCCGCTTGCGTTGTAATCACCGGCGCTGATCTGGTAGAAGCGCCAATCGTCGGAGAACCTTTGAGTTCCGATGGACACTCTTCTCCTGAGCGTATACCTCCACCGCTCGGTGCCGTCAGCGTTGAACGCTGCAAGGACATTCCGCCATCGACTGTCATCCCGAAGGCCCTGTGTTCCCCAGCCGAAGACTCCGAAGACTTCGTTCGTACCGTCTCCATCAACATCTATGACCCGCGCGGCCTGAGACTTTCCCACGGTCAGAGGATCATCCAGCGTCAGCACATCACTCGACGGGTCAATTGCCTGCTTCCAGAGAACCTCCTCAGCTTGATTGTACGCGGTGAGATATCCAGCACCAACGCGGGCATAGGACGGATTGACATCCCGGACTATCAGCTGCAACGAAAACGTCAGGAGAGCGATGCAGGCAATACCGGCAGACCAGGACACAGGATGAGAACGAATCGAGCGGATGACTCGAACATGCATGTTTCGGAAAATCGGAAAACCATCATTCTTCTGTACCTCCGGCAACGCTCTGGGCGTCCTGCGATCAAGCAAGAGTGTCTCCTGGAGGTTCTCGACGCCCACCTCGCGATAATAGCCCCGGACCTCTTCATACAGATGTCTGCATGCGCCGCACTGCTCTAGGTGGCGGGCTATCACCTTGCGAGACGCCTCGACCGAACGCGCTCCAAGGTGGAACAGCTCGATGGTTTTTTGATCAATGTGATCCATGCCTGTACAATAGCTACAGAACAACCCTAGAGCCGAAAAATACCCTCTTTACTTCATCACTCATCCGTTTCTTCCCTGATTTTGCGAGATATTCCAGCTTCTTTTTGTGTTTCTGAACATATTCCGCCCGGGTGAGTTTTGGCATGTGCTTTTTCAGTCGTTCATAGTACGTGTACCCGTCTCGAACATGTCCGTTATGCTCGTCCACAAGGACTTCCTGCACGACCGCAATATAGATGTCGAGGAACCTCTTTTTGTCGTCCCTGCGGTAAAAGACGCTCCTCATCTCCTTACACACTTCTGCCGCCAGACGGGCGAGCTCCGCTACCGACATGGGATCTTCACTCTGTTGCCGGGTCCGTGCCTCTTCCGTTGATTCCGCTTCCCACGCTGACGTATGGATCCTCCTGAACATCAGTGCGATGCCGACAAAAGGTACTTTGGGTTGGTACTGCTTTTCCTTGACCAGCACCGCATGAAGTTTTCTTATCATGATCATGGCCGAATCACTGACCTGCACCTCGCGAAAGAAAAGTTGTTCCATCCTTTCAGGCGGCATTGGTGGAGTGTTCGAATCCCAGTGATACCCCCGGGGTACAAGGTATGTTTCGCCGAATTGTTCCATTTCGACAAACAGGCCAGTTTTTTGAACCGCCAGTTTTGTATTTCGCAAAACCTTTGACAGAACAGGATCCGCCTCGCTGAGTACTCGAATGATCCCGCGACCCACTGCCTGGAATACAAGCGACCGTAGTGTGGCAAGCGCCTCTGCTTGGTCCATGGTCCCAAGGTCCGTATCCTTGAAGTGCGATTCGATCATCTCAAAACGTCCCTGCGAATCCCTTCGAAACAGATCTGCCAGGCAATCGATCACGATATCATGCTCCCCGAGTCGGAGAATGTCCGGTCTGACCTTTCCCAGAGCAATCTTCTTCCGCACGAGAGGGAGCGCGAGCTTGAAGCAAAGGTGTACAAACTGCCGAATGTCGAACGGCGTGTAGGTACCGGAGAGGACAACCTGAAGGAGGACTTTGACGACGGGCGGGACGGTCATGGGTTTGACGTGGGAAGGTCCAGCGCGAAAAGAGCCATTATCAACTGTCTTCAATCAAGGCAAAGGCTACAACTGTGTGCTCGGTGTGAGAGAGCGACAGATGGACGATCTTTCCCTCGAGAGTCTTTGCCAGGCTCCCATACAGAGCGATCTTCGGCGCTCCCGAGGGCTCGTTCATCACTTCGACATCTTTCCAACGGAACTCGCCGCGCCAGCCGGTCTGCAAGGCCTTGCTCACGGCTTCCTTTGCCGCGAACCGGGCGGCGAAATGCTCATAGGGATTCTTCTTCGACCGGCAATAGGCAATCTCCGCCTCCGTGAATACCTTCGCCGTGAACGCCTCGCCCTGGTCGCGGAGCATGTGTTTCATGCGTGTTACATCGACAACATCCACACCGATTCCTTTGATACCCATATCTGCGCTTTATGGAAGTTCCCGGAGACACGAAATCCGAACCCCGGATACAAATCCACGTTGATCTCTGCTCGTCTCCGACGTTCGGATTGCGACAATTCGAGAAGAGTTCACCGCTTGTTCTCTTTCTTCACGATCGAGATCAATTCCCCAATGTCCGTGATGTCATAATCCGCGTTGGAATGAACGGTGCCGAACGTGTCGCCGTAACGCGCGAACACGGTCTTCATTCCGACCTGCTTTGCACCGACGACATCCCGTTCCGCCCAATCGCCGACCATCAACGCTTCTTCGGGCTTCACTCCCAGTCTTTGCAGAACCTTGCGAAACGGGCCGGGTGCGGGTTTGCGTTCTCCGGAATCATCAAACGTGATCACGGCATCGAAAATGTGGTGGAAGTTCAGATACGTGAGCCGTAGCCACGCCTCTTTTGCCGGCGCGTCCGAAACCACGCCGAGCTTCATCTGCATTTTCGTCAACTCAACGAGCGTCATGTATACGTGCGGATACGGCACCAGCGCCGCCTCCCGTGCACGCCGATAGGCAATCACGCCTGCCGAGAGGATCTTGTAGTCGATCTTACTGAATTCATTGTACAACAGCTCATCAAACACATTCTGAAACTCAATGCCCTTCAGTTTGTAGATCTCGTCGATCCGCGCCTGAATCTCGTCTGCCGGCAATTTCAATCCGGCATCCCGCATGGCCTGAATAGCCGCGTCGATTGCGCGGCGCTTCATCGCCATGAAATCTACAAGAGTATTGTCCAGATCGAAGACGACGGCTTTGATCATGCGCGCTCATCCACGAGAAACTGTACCGCGAGCTCGTACCCGCGCCGGCCCAACCCTGTGACAACGCCGCGGCATACAGGCGCAATCAGCGATCGCCGCCGAAACTCCTCCCGCGCGTGTACGTTGGTGATGTGAACCTCAACCACCGGAATCTTCAAAGCCGCCACCGCGTCACGGATCGCATACGACGAATGCGCGTACGCGCCGGGATTGATCACCACGCCGTCGACGCCCCCGTCGGCCGCCCTGTTCAGCTCATCCACAAGAACGCCCTCGTGGTTCGATTGAAAGAAGGTGAATTGCACGCCCGGAAACCTCTTCCGCAAACGTGCCTCGAGATCGGTAAGCGTCTCCGAGCCGTACACCTCCGGCTCGCGCTGTCCAAGCATGCCCAGATTGGGACCGTTGAGAATGAGGATGTGCATGAGATACGAATCAACGAATAGGCGAGCCAACGATAGGACGAATCGACGAGTCTAGAGCACCTTCACCACCACCATCGTCATGTCGTCGTGTTGTTTCTCCTTGCCCATGAACCGCTTCACATCTTCCAGTACCGCCTTGATAATCTCCGATGACGACTTTCCCATGCTCATCCGCAGCACTTCTGCCAACCGATGCTCTCCGTACTCCTCCCGATGAGCGTTCATCGCCTCCGTAGTGCCGTCGGTGTAGAACACAAAACTATCGCCACTCCCAAACCGAATCTTGACTTCTTCAATCGAGCGCGAAAACTTTCCGCTGTCTTCGAGCCCCAAGGCCAAACCGCCGGGCTGATAGATTTCCAAGGTCTTCTTTCGGGCGCGCCAGACATAGATCGGATTGTGTCCCGCGCGCGTGAGTCTGACTAACCGGCTGCCGGCATCAAAAATGCCATAGATCATGCTGATGAACGATCCCCGCTCAACGTTTGTGTAAAACAGCCTGTTCATTTGCGTCAGCACCTTCGTCGCCGACTGGTTTTCGTCGGAAAGCGCACGGAGAAATCCCTTGGCAAGCGTCATGTAGAAGGCCGCCTGAGTCCCTTTGCCCGACACATCCCCCACGGCCACGGCAAACTTGTTCCGTCCGAACCGCACAAAATCGTAGTAATCTCCCCCCACTTCGAGCGCAGGAACACAAATCGAGTCGATATCGAGTCCCGGAACTCTGGGGTTTTCCTTGGGCAGGAAGCTTCTCTGCACCTCACGGGCAATCTCCAACTCCTGTTGAAGCCGTTGACGCTCCGTAATGTGCCTCGCAAACACGGGCGTGATTTCGTCAAAGTCCGTGATCTCCTTCCTGCGAAACTGCAAAGCGAGGGAGCCAAGGACGGCGAGTCCGAACACCGCGGTCATCTGCCAACCCGAAGATTCGTAAAAAGGATGATCGACGACAAACTGAACACCCGCCAAATTGACGACCCCAAAGGTCAGCACCGTCAGGTACGAGGTCAGAACATCGCCTTTGAAGAACGACCACACAAACACGGCGGCGACCAACGCATGCAGGACGAAGCTTATTCCCAGCGGGAAGGTATGGCCCTGGCGGACAAAGGCGACGATCAGCAGAGCGCCGACGAAGACGGCCGCTGGAGAATCCAGCCAACGACGAAAAAGGGAAAAGAGGTAGAGAATAAAAAGAGAGAAAAAGAAAGCGCTTGTGTAAACCGCGTTGCCGGTGACATACAACCACGGCAGGATAACGTCAAACTGGTTCTCCACAGCATCGCTGGTCATCTCCCAGCGCAACGGAATTCCCAGAAGGTTTTCCGTCGCGGCAACTCCGACGAACAACAGGGCTGCGGCAAATGCCCCAAGCGCCGTCCCTCGGACAATGCTTGCGCCAATCCGCGAATGAAAAACATGCCCGTTCGCCAGCAGATCCAGCGAGATGAATTTTTCCTTCCATACCTCGCGACCCACCGACTCGCTCACCGCCCATACCAGTGCAAGACCGCCCCCGACAAAAACCGGCCCCAGGAGGACGGCAAGAATCAATCCCCACCCGATATCCTCCTGCACCGAGAGGAGGATTTCGATCGCCATCACGAGCGCGCCCACGATGCCGATGATGGTTGCAAGTCTGAAGCCGATCTCGAACGAACGGAATCGCTTGAAGGCCGAGACGACCATGAATCCGATAACGGCAACGTACAGAATCACAACCGTAACCTGGACAACCGATTCCAACGTGTCGGAGGTCTCTTCGGGGATTCTGAAATCCGTGCTCAGTCCCGCCAGGGTTGACCCCGCCACGAGCGTTCTCACTTCCGCACCACCGGGCCACCACGGCGGGGAAGCCCTCCAGACGAATTCGTAGTCGGACCGGTGGGGTTGAACAATCGTTTTTTCAGAAACGGGTGCCCGAGTGTCCACGAAGGTCCTTAATGCACTTCGACGGGCAACAATGTCCGCGGCAATTCTCCGCGCTTCGTCAAGCGACATCGTTGCCATGAGTGCGCTGTCGGCGATCTTCTGTTCGACCGCCAGAAGGCCGCCATCAGCGGCAAGCTCCACACTGACCTGACCTCGCAGGGCGTCCATCACCCTCTGGGCCCCCTCTTCGGAATTGTCGCTCGTCAAACCCAGAGACTTCTCCGTTCTCCACCGCGTACGCCACGAACCCACCGGCGCGCCGGACTCCAGAAGGACGTTCGTACTGTCTATACCGTGAAGCCGGTGCAGGGCATTCAGAAACGCCCGATTGACACGGAACTCCGCCACAGGCTTGAGTCCATTCACTTCAATGCCAAGGGAATCGAGAGACGTTCGGGAGGCCGCGGCCGCTTCCCGTGAATCAATCAGGAGCCTCAATCCACCGAGCGGAAAGGTCCGCGGATACACGGCGATCAAAACCGCCACGGAAATGGCCAGGACAAGGAGAAAGGGAAGAAGAGCCGAGAGGCGTTTCACGGTCAGGACCTCCCCGCCTTTGCAAGCTCATCTTCGATAAACTCGCGTACAGCCGGTTTGAGATACAACTCATCGATCCCTATTTCAGCGAGACCCTGGGCAAGAATCGAGGCACGGCGGGCCGGCGGAAGCTTTCTGTTCACAACGATAAGCCTTTCGTCCTTCAAAACACAGTAGCCTCCTTCAAAATCACCCTTCTCATACCGCAGACCTATGCCGCTGTTTGCCGCAAGCACCTCTAGTTCCTTCACCATTTGATCTTGTGTCATCGGCGGAATTTGCTGACCAACAACTTATCGGTTTTCGCGGCGAGTTTCAAGGTCATTGTTCTCGCCTCGCCATGTATACTGCAGATCACTCCACTTGAGCTCCAGGTGGTGGCCGCTCCATACCGTGAACAGAAAGAACACACCCCCGGCGAGAACGTCGATAACATAATGATACCGAAGGTACACCGTTCCGAAAATCAGAAGCACCGTCAGCGCGGTGAGCAACCAGCGCGACCGGAGCTTGAAGTGGAATGCCAAATAGACCACAATGAGTGACAACTGGGTATGCCCGCTCGGGAAAACGTCGCGCTGAACATAGTCGACGGGATTGGGAACGCCCGTCGGGATGGATTCTGCCGCGTTGATGAAATCACGGAGCGGGACGGCAAGCAGAAGTCCCGGCAATTCTTGATCGAGAAGGGCAAAATCGTGGAGCGTGAATCGCGGACCAACGGCCGGCAGGATAAAGTAACCGACATAGGAAAGATAGAATCCATAGACGATCAGGAATCCCGCTTTGTCAAAGGATTTGAGGGTGTGCCGCCTGTAGATTTCAACCCCAAGGATGATGAAGAGAAGATAGTACGACCAGTACGCAACCTGGAGAATCTCGGTCACGACCGGGTGAGCAAATCTGGCCAGCCAGAGGGTCGGATCTGTCCCAAACATCCACCGATCGATCGCTATGAGAAGATCATCATAGTCGACAGGATGAATGGGGCGGATCATGAAATACAGCTCTTTGAAGATGAGCAGAACCGCGGGATACAAGTACCATCGATGCAGTCCTGTGAGCAAACGTGTCCGCTTCCTGTCCGCACCGCGGGCCAGGAGGACAATGCCCGCGACAACTGCGATGTTGACGAGACAGAGTTCGACCCACACTTCCACACGCGAATGAAACAGCAGATTGAGAAGAGTCAGAAACAGCAGAAATCCGATCGTGACCACATCGGCCGGGGAAAACGCCGCAAGCGTTCGCTTGAAGGTCATCAGGTCAGAGCCATTGGATGAGGAGGGTGGCGATCGAGAGGAAGATCGAGATACCGACAACATCCTGGAAGGCCGTTTCGAACGGTCCGGCAGTCAGGGCGGGATCAAAACCAAGCCGTTTGGAAATCATCGGCGTCGCCGTGCCGACAAGTCCCGAAATATTGATGGAAATAAACATGGATGTTCCAACGACCGCTCCAAAAACCGCGTTCCCGTCCCAGTACGCTCCGATCAAACCAATGACGAGCCCACAGGCAGCGCCGATGATCAGGGTAGTCTGGACCTGGCGGATAACAGGCTTCCACCATCGCGCAAGATCCACGTGACCGGTTGCCAGGCCCCGAACCACGATGGCCGCAGACTGCAGACCCGTGTTTCCCGAGATGGCGGAGATAATCGGCATGAAGGAAGCCAGAAGGATAACCCGACTCAGAGTTTCATCGAACCGGCTAATCACGAGTCCCGCTCCCAGCTCAATGAAAAGAGTTGTCAAAACCCATGGGAGCCTGAGGAGAGCGACCTGCGTCGGTGAACGGCGCTCAATCTCGTCCGCATCCGAACCCACCATACGGGCCACATCCTCCACATGCTCTTCCTCCAGAACATCCACAATATCGTCCACAGTAATGCGGCCGAGCAATTTCCCCGCCGTATCCGTAACGGGGAGGGAAATGATGTCGTATTTCTTGAAGATCTGCGCTACTTCTTCCTGGTCGACATCCGGCGTCACGCTCACAACGTCGTCCTTCATGATTTTTCGAATACGTTTATTGGGAGCGTAGAGCAGAAGGCTTTGGATGGGAACCGTGCCCACAAGGAGTCCGTCGTCCGTCGTTACATAGATATTGTAAATATTCTTGTGATCCTTCGCCATGCGCCGCACAATTCTGATGGCCTTCTTCACCGTATCATCCGGATGGACCGTGGCAACTTCCTTGGCCATGATGCCGCCGGCGGTGGACTCGTCGTACCGCAGGAGTTCCTCAACATGCGAGGAATCCTCAACGTCCATCGTTCCCAGGATTCTCGCGGCCTGGTCGCGCGACAACGCCCCGATAATATCCGCCGCATCATCCGAATCCATGGCATCGACAAGCTCGGCCAGCTTCTCCTGCGGCAGACGGGGCAGAAGATGTTCGCGATGGGACTCGTCCAGTTCCAGAAGAACCCCGCTCGCCACATCGGCTTTCAGCAGGCCGAAGACATACTCCGCCTCCTCGGCTTCCAGCCGGTTCATGATGTGGGCGATGTCGGGAGGAGTAAGGTCCTGAAGGATATTCAGGAGGAGAAAGTCGGAACGGGTCCGGACAATCTCCTCAATGTCCTTCATGAGTTCGTCGTCAACCTCGATCAGCTCCCGACGCTCATCGCTGAAGGCTCTGTGGTCTGTCGAGTCAGTCATGACAAAAAATTCGGCATCGAAGGTGTACCTTGCCAAGGTCCAACCCCGCAAAGGTACGATTGATTACCATCAACGATCACGCTCATGATCTCATGGGGGAGGGCTCACTCCGCCGGAGCGGGAAAGTTCGGAGGAAAGCTCCAGAAATTCCTCCCCGCTCAGTTCTTCGGGACGGCGCCCAAGATCAAACCGGAGCGACCGCAACACATCCTCTCCGTATCCCAGGGATCGAAGGCTGTTGAGGAGGGTTTTTCGACGCTTTCCGAAGGTCCCCCGGACAACGGAACGAAACAATTCCTCGGAATGGGCCGGAACCCAATTCCTTTTTCCCAAATGAACGACGGCGGAATCAACCGATGGCTTTGGATAGAACGAGTTGGGGGAGACTTTGAACCTGATCTCCGGAACCATGTACATTTGAAGAACGACAGAGAGAATTCCGTAATCCTTGGTGCGGGGACGCGCCGTCAGACGGCGGGCAACTTCCCATTGCATCATCAACGTTGCGTCGACAAGCGCATTCCGCTGATCCACAATCCAGAACAGTATCTCGCTCGTGAGAGAGTATGGGATGTTTCCCACGACACGCAATCCGAGATTGCCGGGAATCTGGAGATCCTTCATGCGTACGGCCAGGATATCCCCTTCGAGGAACGTGGCGGAGGGAAAACGGGACCGCAAGAGCTCCAGCAAACGGTGATCCAATTCGACGCCAAGGTAATGCCCCGCTTCTCCGACCAGATACGCGGTAAGGACTCCCATTCCGGGACCGATCTCCAGAACGGCATCGCGGCGACCGGGGCGGATTGTCTGCACGATATTCCGCGCGACGTTCTCATCCCGCAGGAAATTTTGCCCCAGCGATTTTTTGGGAACGACCATTCCGTTCGGAAGAAAACGCCTGACAATATAACGAACAAGGCGAGGAGAAGCAACGAACCCCGCGCGGTTGCATCTCGGACGAATTCAAAATACTTTGAGCCGGTTCACGTCGGCGAATCCTCGTGGGAAAAGAACAGAAACAGAAGTCTGTCTTGATTGCGGCGCGTCTTGTCATGCATCCGCGCCTCGCGCTTTGGCTGGCCGGCCTCTATGGCGCCATTCTGCTCTCCGCCGCGCTCACGTACCATACGGTTGGCGACTATGGCATTGAAACAGATTTCTTCTGGACCTTCGTCCCCGGCGCCGAGGCACTTCTCCGAGGATCTCTTCTGATCGAGGAGTTTCGCGGACCAGCCTACCCGGCATTGCTGGCCGCGGCGAGTCTGGTTTTTGGAGATTTCTTCCGTACCGGTGTCATCCTTGCCGTCCTGGCTTCTTCCATGAGCGTGTTTTTCGTTCACCGCCTCCTGGTTCAGTTTGTCGGACCCGAAAGAGCACTTTGGGGAACCTTGCTCATTGCCGTGAATCCCGTGTTTGTTCAGTACTCCTACAGCGCGGGAACGGACATGATGTTTTTCGCCCTTGTCGCCGCCTCAGCATGCTTTCTGTTCTGCAAAGATCGCACGGCAACGGCCCTCGCCCTGTCGGCGTTCCTTGCCGGAATAGCGTACCTGACCCGTTATAACGGAATCTTCGTCGTCGTCGCAGTACCGCTGGTACTCCTGCTCATCAACCCCCACGACGAACCTCTCGCCCGTCGAAGTCTCAGGTCCGCGGGATTCCTCGCGGTGTTCTTTCTAACGATTCTCCCCTGGGGAATGTACTGCCTTGCCGAAAAGGGGGATTTCTTCTATAACAAGAACTACCTCAATATTGCCTACGAGATGTTTGCAAAGGGCCGGGTGGGGTGGGATGAGTATTGGAGCCAGGCTTCCCGGCACTACACTTCCCTCGGTCAGGTCATCTTCGCCGATCCGAGCCTGTTTGTCACAACCGTTGCAGGCAATGTTGTGAATCACCTCTTGAACGATTTGTCCACTCTCTTGGGCTGGCACACCGGCGTCTTCGCCGTCGCCGGAATCCTGCTCTTGTATAAACAGCGCGTCAATCGGACCGTTGCCGGGTTTCTGGTGTATTCACTTGTCTTCTTCGGAATCCTCCTCATCGTCTTCTACAGCGAGCGCTTCTCGATGTTCCTCCTTGCGGCGTACACGGTCCTTGCCTTGCACGCTCTTTCGTGGGAAAAGCTTCGATCCGTCAGACCCGTTGGCCGGCTTTCTCTCCCCGTTTTCATTGTGCTGGTTCTCATCGGGTGGACGTTTGTCCAATCCTATCAGTTCAACCGGCAGAACATTGACTCCGGGCCAAGGGAAGTCCTGGTGATTGCCGAATGGTTCAAGAATAATGTTCCTCACCGGAGAGAGGATGGTTTGATCACACGCAAACCCCATGCCTCATACTACCTGGGCCTGGAGATGATGGGATTCCCTTACGTTGAGACCATGGATCAACTGTTGAAGGAAGCCCGGACGCTGAAAGCCCGGTTCCTCTATTTCAGCCTCATCGAAGCGGCCATGCGTCCACAATTCCAATTCCTTCTCGATCCGCGCCAGGCCCCCCCGCAACTGCGTCCTGTCGTGTACACCACCTCTCCACCGGCCGTACTGTACGAGATCGATACTGCGGCAACCCGTTGAGCGTCGTTGCTTTTCCTCGCTTTTTTCCGTTCCTTTTTGAAGTTCCCTCTCTGACCTATGCCCACAGCATCTTTGGCAAAACAGTCACCACGTGCGGCCCGATTGCGGGCAAAGCCGCCGCGCATCTCCGTTGTCGTTCCTCTCTTTAACGAAGAAGAATCGATCACCGAACTTTTTGAGTCGCTTCAAAGAGTGTCACGGGAAATGAATGAGCCGTTCGAGATCATTCTCGTTGATGACGGGAGCACCGACAATTCGTTTGCTGTGCTTCGAGGACTCCACAGCAGGCACAGAAATGTCAAGGTGATTCGTTTCAGGCGGAATTTTGGAAAATCGGCGGCTCTTTCCGTGGGATTCGCGGCGGCCACGGGGGATTTTGTCATCACCCTCGATGCGGACCTTCAGGACGACCCGGCTGAGATTCCTTCCCTCCTGGAAGCACTGACCGATTCGTACGACATGATCTCCGGTTGGAAGCGAAAACGCTTCGATCCGATTTCGAAAACCATCCCATCCCGATTTTTCAATTTTGTGACTGCGAAACTGACCGGCATTCCCATCCACGACTTCAACTGCGGCCTGAAGGCCTATCGAAAGGAAGTTGTCAAAGAACTCAATGTCTACGGCGAACTTCACCGGTACATTCCGGTGCTGGCACATTGGGCCGGTTATAGGGTCGGGGAAAAGGTCGTTCAGCACCATCCCCGCAAGTACGGCAAAACTAAATTCGGAATCAGCAGGTTCATCAGGGGTTTCCTTGATCTGCTGACCATTCTTTTCACGACCCGGTATATACGCCGTCCGCTCCATTTGTTCGGGGTCTGGGGGATCGTTTCGTTCACGATTGGCGCTGTCATCGATGTCACGCTCTCCATCGAATGGCTCCTCGGCCGTACCTCCCTCAGCAACCGGCCATTGTTCCTGGTCGGTTTTCTCTTCATTATCATCGGCGTCCAGTTTGTTTCGATCGGGCTCCTGGGAGAGATGATCACACGGCAGGAACGCGACACTCAGCAATATTCCGTCAGGGAATACCTTCAGTAAGCCCTCAATCCGCGTGCCTCGCAGACTGCGTCCATGAATATCGTTTTGATCGGACCTGCGTTTCCCTGGCGGGGAGGCATTGCTCATTCCACAGCCTTGCTTGCCCGCCATTTGGCAAAACATCACACGGTTCGCGTCATCACGTTCAAGCGTCTGTACCCCGAGATTCTGTTCCCTGGAACATCCCAGAAAGAAACAAGTGCGACGGTCCCGCCGGTTTCAGCAGAACAACTGATCGACTCGCTGAATCCGCTTACCTGGATCAGAACCGCGCGGAGAATTTCGGATCTGAGACCGGATCTCGTTCTCTTCAAGTACTGGCACCCCTTCTTCGCCCTGTGCTTTGCGGCCCTTGCATCCCATGTTCGCCGAAAAACCCGTTCGCGCATTCTCTTCGTTTGCGACAACATTCTGCCGCACGAACCCTTCCCCGGAAGCCGGGCTTTTGCTCGGATTGCCTTCCGTTATGGACATGGCTTTATCGTGCTGTCCGAAACCGTCAGGAAGGATCTTCTGAGTCTCTTCCCGCGGGCGCGGCACCTGCTCGTCCCTCACCCCATTTACGAGCTGTTCACTGGAGCCATGAGCAAACAAAAGGCCAGAAGGCGGCTCAGGATCGGGGAATCCCGTGTGCTTCTGTTCTTCGGCCTTGTTCGCCCCTACAAGGGACTGGACATTCTTCTCCGAGCGCTTCCGCTTGTCCTCCGTTCCATGCCCGTTCGTCTGTTGATCGTCGGAGAGTTCTATGACAAGGAATCGCAGTACAGGGAATTGCTGCGCACCTTAGGCTGTAGCGAGTCGGTGACCGTCGTTCCGACTTATGTGCCTGCCGAAGAGGTTGGAGTCTATTTCTCGGCGTGCGACGCGGTGGTCCTTCCGTACCGTTCGGCAACGCAAAGCGGGATCGTTCAGATCGCCTATCAGTTCAACAAACCTGTCATCACCACGAACGTCGGAGGCCTCGCGGAGGCGGTACTGCACGGGTCGACGGGATACGTCGTTTCGCCGGAACAGCCTCTGGAATTGGCGGAAGCAATCCTGGAATTCTATCGGAAGAAGAAGGAGGGTGGATTTGTGAAAAACATCCGAAGAGAGAAGAAACGGTTTTCCTGGGGCCACTTGGTCCGTGCCGTGGAGGAGTTGGCTTCCCCTTGAAATACGATCCCGTCAAGAACATCATCGGCAGCATTGTACGGTCGCGGCCCCTTCTGCGAAGGATTTTCTATGCGGCGCTTGGCCTTCTCTTTTTAAGGGAGTGGTATGTCAAGAGGGAGCTCCGTGCCCTCCTCGCCGGCGGGAAGATTCGCACGATGTTCGACGCAGGATCGGGTTTTGGCCAGTACAGCTATTACACCGCCCGCCGGTTTCCAGGGGTGTCCATCATCGCCGTGGATGTCAAAGAGGACCAAATCCGCGACTGCACGGAGTTCTTCCGATCCCTCGGCCTTCTCAATGTAACATTCCGTGTGGAAGACCTGACGGTCCAAGCTTACCGCAGTGCCTTCGACCTGATTCTTTCCGTAGACGTGATGGAACACATTCCTGACGATCGGACCGTTTTCCGCAATTTTGCGCAGGCGCTGCGGCCGGGCGGCTCTGTCCTCATCAACACGCCCTCCAATCAAGGGGGATCCGATACGGCGCATGAGGGGAGCGCAGGGTTCATCGAGGAGCACGCCCGTTCAGGCTATAGTGTCGAAGAGATCGCAAACAAGCTCCGGGATGCCGGATTGGTACCTGAATACGTGAGATTCACGTACGGTCCCTGGGGCATGCGAGCATGGAGAATGGGCATCAAGATTCCCATGGTTCTTCTCAACCGGAGCAGGCTCTGGTTTCTTTTTCTCCCCTTCTATTATCTCCTCGTTCTCCCTGTCACGATTGCCATGATGGCTTGCGACTACCGTTCCATGCTCAAAAGCGGGGCGGGGCTGCTGGTCCTCGCCCGCAAACCGCTCTGAAAACTTCCATCTCATGAGTTTATTCTTTATTTTCAGGTTCGTTCACGAGAACACGAGGCCATGAAACGCGCACTGATCACAGGAATTACAGGACAGGACGGCTCCTATCTGGCCGAGTTTTTGCTCTCAAAGGGGTACGAGGTGCACGGGCTGATCCGCCGGGCCAGCACGTTCAACACGCACCGCATCGATCACATTTATGCCGATCCTCACGATCCCAAGGCGAAACTGTTTCTCCATTATGGCGATCTTTCAGACCCGGGACTCCTGACAGATATCGTCTTCAATCTCAAACCCGAGGAAGTTTACCATCTTGGTGCCCAGAGCCATGTCCGCGTGTCGTTCGACCTTCCTGAATACACGGGGAACATCACAGGACTTGGAACTATTCGGCTTCTTGAGGCGATCCGCCGCAGTGGTATCAAAACCCGATTTTACCAGGCCTCGTCGTCCGAAATGTTCGGGGCCGCCCCTCCTCCGCAGCGCGAGTCAACGCCGTTTCAACCCCAGAGTCCCTATGCCATCGCCAAAGTGTATTCGTTCTGGGTCGCGGTCAACTACCGGGAAGCTTACAATCTCTACGTGACAAACGGCATTCTGTTCAACCATGAAAGCCCCCGCCGGGGGGAAATTTTCGTAACGAGAAAGATAACCCGGGCGCTTGCATCGATCCTCTCCGGCCATCAGCCGAGGCTCTTCATCGGCAATCTTGATGCCAGGAGGGACTGGGGATTTGCACCGGAGTATGTCGAAATCATGTGGAGGATGCTTCAGCTTCCGGAGTCGGGGGATTTTGTCGTAGGAACCGGCACGTCCTCGTCCGTCCGCCAGTTTCTCGAATCGGCGTTTCGGTACGCGGGTGTGGAGATCGAATGGAGGGGATCAGGCCTGGAGGAGCAGGGAATCGTTGCCGGCGCTCCCGCGGGATCCCCGGTGAAGCAGGGAGCTGTGGTGGTCGAGATCGATCCGAAGTATTTCCGCCCCACCGAGGTACACGCTCTCCAGGCCGACAGCTCCAAGGCACAGAAAGCGCTTGGGTGGTCACCGCGGGTTCTGTTCGACGATCTCGTGAAAATCATGGTCGATCATGACCTCCTTGCGGCAGGCCTGACGCCTCCCGGCGAGGGCATCAGCCGTGTCCAGGCCCTGGGGTTTTCGTGGACGACCCATGACCTCACGCTCTTGGAAAGAATCAGGCACGAGGTTGGATAAGAAAGCAAAAATCTATGTCGCCGGACACACCGGACTCGTCGGCTCCGCGCTCGTCCGAAAACTCAATTCCCTGGGGTACACGAATCTCGTTCTGCGTTCCAGTGCTGAGCTGGACTTGCGGTCGCAGGATGCTGTTCAGAAGTTCTTTGCGCGGGAAAAGCCCGACGTTGTTTTCCTTGCGGCGGCACGCGTGGGGGGGATCCTGGCCAACAACACCTACCGCGCCGCGTTCATCTATGACAATCTGATGATTGCGGCAAATGTGATCAATGCGGCCTATAGTGTCGGCGTTCAGCGCCTGCTCAATCTCGGATCGTCCTGCATTTATCCGCGCAATGCCGACCAGCCCCTGCGGGAAGACTCCCTGCTCACCGGAGCGCTGGAACAGACCAACGAGCCCTATGCCATTGCGAAGATCGCGGCCATCAAGCTCTGCGACGCCTACAACCGCCAGTACGGAACAAAGTTCCTCTCCGCAATGCCGACCAACCTCTACGGCCCGAACGACAATTTCAATCTTGAGACTTCACACGTCCTCCCCGGCCTGATCCGAAAATTCATCCTGGCCCGTCTTCTCGCCGAACACAACCATGAGGCATTGATGCGCGACGTCATGGCGCGTCCGCTCGGTTTCGGATTCAGAGCCCCACAGTCTGCAGACGATGTGCGCGCGTTCTTGCAAACTGTCGGCGTGACCGCAGAACGTGTCCTCCTGTGGGGGACGGGAAATCCGCGGCGGGAGTTCCTCCATGTCGACGACCTGGCCGAAGCCTGTGTGATGCTGATTGACAGGGAACCTCATGAAATCGGTGAAATGATCAACATTGGAACTGGGAAAGACCTCACCGTTGCCGAGCTGGCATCAATGATTGGAGAAACTGCGGGTTTTCAGGGAGAAATCGTGTTCGATCGGACCCACCCGGACGGCACTCCCCGGAAGCTCCTTGACGTTTCGCGGATATCTGCCCTGGGATGGAAACCCACCATTCCTCTCCGCTACGGCATCGAATCAACCATCCGATGGTATTTCCAAACCCTTGCCACTAGTCCGCAATCGGCCTAACCATGACTGAAAAGAAAACTCAACGAGAGCGATCTGCCGGAAAATCCATAGAACCCGCACCGGCAATTCCGGAACGTTTGCAGACACCGGCCGCCATTGCCATGCTGTTGGTCTCACTCGTCATGTTCTTCCAGGAAGTTATTTTCCAACCGAAGTCCTTTTATTCCCCGGACACTGTGGCTTCTATGAGTTTCCAGACTCTGATCCGGGACGCCGAGGAACAGGGCATCTTCCCCCTCTGGAATCCCTATATCTTTTGCGGGATGCCGGGATATGCAAGTGCAACCGTCCACGGCACACGAACATTCGATGTCACGGCGTTTCTCCTCCAGAGAACCTCAGGAATATTTCAATGGCTGCTGCTGGAGACAGACATTGGATGGGTTTTGCTGTACTATGCCCTCTTTGCTATCGGTATGTATTTCCTTATCCTTCACCTGATAGGAAGCAGATTGGCCGCCCTGTTCGGTGCAATGGCCGCCCTCTTCTCGACCACCTTCATCGTCTGGATAATGGCCGGGCACATGACAAAAATGCCCGTCCTTGCCTTCTTCCCTTTTATCTTTTTGCTTGCAGATCGGCTGCGCACCCGGTTCCGGTGGACGGAAGCCCTGCTCCTCGTGCTGGCGGTCCATTATCTGTTTCTGCCCGCTCACGCACAGATGATCTTCTATGCCTACTGCGCCCTGGGCGTCTATTACGTGTTCTTCATCGTTCGTGCACTCCGCAGGAAAGAAGAGTGGAAAGGCTGGATCCGCTCCGCTCTGACGGTAGCTGGAGCGACTGTGGTTGCTCTGATGATGACCGCCGACACGTATCTTTCAACATGGGAGTATTTGCCCTACTCGATCCGCGGAGCAAGTCCAATTACTGCTTCAAGTACGAATACGGCTTCAGGAGCACTTGACTACGATTACGCCACTAATTGGTCCTTCCCTCCTGCGGAGATCATGACGCTCCTCGTACCATCGTGGTTTGGCTTCGGAACCACAACATACGAGGGTGTTCTCACGCAAGGCAATCCGCAACCTCTCAATACGTACTTTGGGAAGCAACCGTTTGTCGAGACCCCACCGTATATGGGACTTCCCGTGATGCTTCTGGCCGTCCTCGCGATGATTCTCCTCCGTCGGGAACCGTTTGTGCAATTTCTGACCATTTTGAGCATTCTTGCGTTCCTCGTTTCCTTCGGCAGAGAATTTCCCATCCTCTATGATCCAATGTTTGCCATTGTTCCCTTCTTCAACAAATTCCGCGCCCCGTCGATGGTTCTTGCCCTCGTCCACGTGGCGTTTCCAATCCTTGCTGCGTTCTTCGCTGCCCGCGTGATGCAAAGCAAGGAATTGATTCTCGACAATCTGAAACGGTGGCGCTGGAGCCTCGTCGCCCTCGCCGCCCTGCTTCTCTTGACCTTTCTGGGAAAAGGCCTCGTTCGCGGAGTGTACGGAATTTTTTTCTCACCGCAGGATGTCGGCTCACGGCTCGCCCGCTCCTATGGGCCTCTTCCACCAGGCGTGCTCGAGGAACTGTACTCCTATGTCGTTTCCCTCGTCCAGAGTGACCTTGCGATCGGCTTTCTGTCTCTCCTTGCCATCCTCGGAGGCCTGGTGTACTTCGCACAACGAAAGATCGGATATTCTGTCCTCACGATTCTGGTGCTCGGAGCGACACTGCTCGACCTCTGGCATGTCAATTACCGTCCTCTGAAACCGGTGGACCGGCGCGTAGGAGAACAACTCTTCACGGCGCCGGAGTACGTGAAGTACCTGCTCCAGGACACAACAGCGTATCGCGTGCTCGAATTCATCGACGGTCAGCCCCCCTACAACAACAGCCTCGCCTACTGGCGCATTCAAAGCGCGTACGGCTACCAGGGAGCGAAAATGAGGGCCTACCAGGACATGATCGATGTTGTGGGCCTCCGTAATCCGGTGCTCTGGCAACTCATGAATGTGAAATACATCATCAGCAACAGACCCGATACGACATCGTACCTTGGGCTGGCGTACGACGGTCCGGACCGCAAAGTGTACGTGAATCGTCTCGTCTATCCCCGCGCGTTCTTCGTCAGCAGACTCGAGGTGGCCGATGCCAGAACGATCCTCGAGCGGATTGCCCGTGCTTCATTCAATCCGCGATCCGTTGCCTACGTTTTGGAGGATCCCGGTGTATCGCTCGACCCTCTTCTGCCGACCAACACCGTCGAAATCACACACTGGGGAATTCAGGATCTTTCTTTGTCGGTAACCGCCGGCGGAAGAAATCTCCTTTTTCTGAGTGAAACCTGGTACCCAGAAGGATGGAAAGCATACGTGGATGGTGAGGAGGCCCCCATCCTCCGACTGAATTACCTTTTCAGGGGAATTGTCGTTCCGCCCGGTGAACATACGATCACCCTCCGCTTCGAACCGCGGGGATTTGCCGTCGGAAAACAATTGAGTCTGTGGGCGAATCTGCTTGTTCTCGGAAGTCTCATCGGTCTGGGCGCCGCGACCGCGTACAAACAGAGATTCCGTGGAACCTAGTGCAACACCCGAAACATTCCTGCGCATGATTCGACATCGGACCTAGAATGTCGAATGCCGAAACCCTTCGCCAGACTCCTCGCCTCATTTTCACCGACACTTCGGAAGGCTCTTTCCAACCTCACGTGGCTTTCCGTTGACCGCGTTCTCCGCATCGGCGGAGCGATTATTGTCAACGCCTGGCTGACGCGCTACCTCGGCACCGAACTGAACGGCGTGATGTATTATGCCCTCTCCTTCGCCGGCATGTTTGCCCCGCTTGCAACCCTCGGACTCGATGCGCTCGTGGTTCGCGATATCGTCCGCAACAAAGCCGGCAGGGATGAACTGCTGGGAACCGCTTTCGTGCTTCGTCTGACAGGAGCAAGCCTAGCAGTGCTCATCGCCGTCGGCGCTGTAATGGCCGTTCGTCCGGGAGACGGATCCACCCACTGGCTGGTGTTCCTCGCCGGTCTCGGATTGACATTTCAATCCTTCGACGTGATTGACTTCTGGTTCCAGTCTCAGCTCCAGTCGAAGTTCACCGTCTATGCAAAGAACGCGGCCTTCATCCTGCTCAATCTCGCGAAGATCGGCGCAATCCTCGCGGGAGCTGATGTTGAGGTCTTCATTCTTTTGACAAGCCTTGAGTTTGCCGCAGGGGGAATCGGGCTCGTCATGATGTACCGGCATAACGGATTTTCGGTCACCCGTTGGACCTTCCGTCCGGACATCTTTCGCCATCTGCTCTCGAACGCCTGGCCGCTGGTGCTGACGGATTTTGGCGTTCTTCTTCAGGCGCGCATCGATCAGGTGATGTTGGGAGAAATGTTGGGAAACGAGTCCGTGGGCCTGTATGCAGCAGCGGTCAAACTCACGGAACCGTTCGGATTCATTCCCATGATCATCATGACCTCGGTGTATCCCGTGATTGTGAGGTCGAAGGAATGGAGCGAAGACGTCTTCTACAACAGGATGAAGAATCTCTACCGCATCATGACGATCGTGACCCTGGGGATCGGATTGCCGGTCTCCCTGTTCAGCGATGAAATCGTTCATTTCCTGTACGGGCAGGCTTTTTCGCCCTCGGCGGCGTTGGTAAGCCTCATGATCTGGTCAAGGGTGTATGCGAACTTCGGAACGGCCCGGAGTATCTTCATATCCGCTGAAAATCTGTTCCGCCACACCTTGGTGTGCGCTCTGAGTGGTTCCGTCGTCAATATTGTCGTAAATTACCTGCTGATCCCGCGGCTGGGCGTCGTCGGATCGATCATCGGCACGTATGCAAGCTTCACTGTCACGGTGTTCGTCCTTGATGCCATAGTGCCCCGGACGAGGCGGAATTTTCGCGCGATGATTACAGGGCTTTTGACGTTTTACCGTCTGAGCAGGAAATGGGATGAAAACGACTAAGATACGGGAAAACACCGGCGTATGAACCCCGCGGCGCCCGTAGCCCTCTTTGTGTATAAACGGCCTGCTCTGACAAGGGAAACATTGGATGCCCTGAAGCAGAACGAGGGCGCGGACCGGACGGACCTGACCGTCTTCTCGGACGGATGGAAGAGTGAACGGGACAGACCGTCGGTTGAGCAGGTCCGAAACATCATCGCCGGGATTACAGGATTCCGATCTGTCACCGTGGTTGCTCGCGAACAGAATCTTGGCCTTTCCCGGTCAGTCGTCACCGGCGTCTCGGCCATGCTGGACCGGCACGATCGGGTTATTGTTCTCGAAGATGATTTGGTCACATCGCCGTACTTTCTTCGGTACATGAACGACGGGCTCCGGACCTATGCCCATGATCCGTCGGTCGTCTCCGTGCACGGGTACGTGTACCCCGTCACACGGAAATTACCCGAGACTTTTTTTCTGCGAGGAGCCGACTGCTGGGGATGGGGAACGTGGAGGCGCGGGTGGGAGACACTGAACCTGAATGCCGATGTCCTGCTTCACACTCTCGAAGAAAGCGGTCAAACAAGGGAATTCGACTTCGACGGAAGCTTTCCCTATACCCGCATGCTCCGGAATCACGCTCGCGGGAGAATCGATTCCTGGGCCGTTTGCTGGTATGCCAGTGCGTTCCTGCGCGGTGGCCTGACGCTCTATCCCGGCCGGCCGCTCGTGCGACACCTTGGAACGGAATCGGCCGCAACGCACGCGTGGTCCCTCTCGAACAGATTCGACGTCACATTGTCCGACACACCGATCACCGTGGAGCGAATTCCGCTGAAAGAGCATCCCGACGCGAAAACGGCGTTTAAGGAATTTTTCAGGACGAGCCGAGGATCCTGGGTCAAGCGCGGACTGCGCCTCTTCCGCCGTTCATTTCAGCAATCGCCATGATACCGACAATCGATTCCCCGGACCTGAACGATAACAGAGACTACCGGTATACCGGTCGCGAAAACACGAACCGCCCGGAACATGAGTTGATCGTTTCCTGGGTCCCGCAGGGAGCTACGGTGATCGACCTGGGATGTGGCGACGGCTCGCTCCTCGCGCTCCTGAAAGCAAGAAAGAATGTCAGCGGGATTGGTATCGACCGATCGCCGTCTGGAGTTCAGCAAGCCGCACAAAAGGGCCTCAAGGTCATCGAAGGGGCAATCGATGTTCCTCTGTCCGGGTTCAACGACGACCAATTCGATGTCGCCATTTGCAACGCGACCATACACATGGTTATGTACCCCGAGGTCCTGCTCCGCGAGATGAAACGCCTCGCCCCGATGCAGATCATTTCATTCCCCAATTTCGGCTTCTATAAAAACAGGCTGGACCTTCTCTTTGCCGGCCGGGTTCCGCGCCCGCACCTCTTTGGCTATTCCTGGTACTCCACCGGGCACATCCATCCGCTTTCCATAAAGGATTTCCAGCAATTGGTCCGCGATGTGGGGAACCTTCGTATTGTACAGCAGGAATCGGCCGACCAAACAAGAGGAATAAAGCGATTTCTGGGGCGCATGGTTCCGACTCTTTTTTGGACACTGTGCGTTTTCCGGCTCGAGCGAACGGCATGACAACCCTCCTCAGAACCGTGTATCAAAGGGAGCTCTTCCGTCCCGGCCTTCTGGGACTCTTCATTAATCCTTTCTTCATCGCTCGTCGCGGGCTTTACCGCCACATCCGTGCTCTTGGCCATGCCATCACGGGAAAGACACTGGACATCGGCTGCGGATTACAACCGTACCGGGATCTCTGCGCATCAGAGGCGTATGTCGGCCTTGAACTCGATACACCCGAGAGCAGGGCCCGTGGAAGAGCCGACGTTTTCTACGACGGGACACGATTTCCGTTTTCCGACAATGAATTCGATTCACTGCTCTGCAACCAGGTGCTGGAGCATGTCTTCACGCCGGAGGAGTTCCTGCGTGAGGCGCACCGGGTCTTAAAGCCGGGCGGTCGCTGTCTTCTCACCGTGCCCTTTTTGTGGGATGAGCACGAACAGCCGCGCGATTTCGCGCGGTATTCATCGTTCGGTATCGCCGACCTTGTCCGACGATGTGGCTTCGAGATCGAGGAACAGCACAAGAGCGTTGACGATCTCCGGGCTGTCGTGCAGTTGTTCATCGCCTACGTGCACAAAAAGACCGTCACACGCTACACGCTCGTGAACATCCTCATCACGGCCGTGCTGATGGCGCCGTGTACGATCGCAGGGGGTTTCCTCGGATGGATCCTCCCCCGGAATGAGGATCTGTACCTCGACAATATCCTGCTCTTCCGCAAACCGCATGCATAACTTTTGCACCCTGTTTGATTCGAAGTACCTCACCCGCGGACTCGCGCTCCATGAATCGCTTGAACGCTCCGGAGTGGATTTCCATCTTTACGCGTTCGCGTTCGACGAGGAAAGCGATCGGATTCTGCGGGCCATCCGCCGCCCGCATCTTACCGTTGTGTCCCTGGCGGAGTTCGAGGACGAGGAACTCCGGCGCGTGAAGAAAACACGATCTCCGATGGAATACTGCTGGACCTGCACGCCGTCGATCATTCTGCACGTGCTCGAACGTTTTGGAGCGGACCGATGTACGTATCTCGACGCGGACCTCTGGTTCTATGCAAACCCTTCCGTCCTCCTTGCAGAAATGGGCGACAACTCTGTCCTCATCACCGAACATCGGTATACTCCCAGATATGACAAGTCCCGCAAGAGCGGAAAGTACTGCGTACAGTTCATTTCGTTCCGGAAGGATGACCACGGCCTGGAGGCCCTGCGATGGTGGAGAGACCGATGTAATGAATGGTGCTACGCGCGCCTCGAAGACGGAAAATTCGGCGATCAGATGTATCTGGATGACTGGACGACACGGTTCAGAGGAGTTCATGTGCTGCAGCACCGCGGAGGCGGCGTCGCCCCCTGGAATGTTCAGCAATACTCGCTGAAACCGTCTGGTTCCGGATTCCTCCTCACGGAAAACGCCTCCGGACGTGAGTCTGAGCTGATTTTTTATCATTTTCACTATGTGCGGTTCTTTACCAACGGTCTCGTGGACCTCGGGCGGAGGGCGCTGTCAGAGCAGGTCCTGGAGTACCTCTATAAACCGTACCTGCGGAAGCTCGAACAGATCAGGATTCATATCCGCGCCATGGGCTTTCCGGTCGACCCCCACGGTGCCGGCGAATGGACCATGACATGGAAATCCCCCGTCCTCTATGCATGGAGGACTCTGAACGGAACGTACCATGTGTATGACATGAACAAATTTCTATAAGCATGGCCTACCTCTTGCATCTTCCCACATTTTCCGATAAGCGCGGCAATCTGACCGTGATCGAAAAGGAAATCCCGTTCCCGATCAAACGGATCTTCTACATTTACGGGGTGGATGATTCGACACGGGGAGGACACCGGCATAACAAGACCATCCAAGCGGCAGTCTGCATTCATGGAAGCTGTATCGTGTCCAATCACGACGGAAACCGCAGAGAAGACTTTGTGCTCGATCATCCGAGCAAATGCCTGATCCTCGAAACTCGCGACTGGCATACCATGCATCACTTCACGCCGGACGCCGTCCTCCTCGTCTTCGCTTCGGAACATTTCGACCCAAAAGACTACATCTTCGAACCCTATCCATGATCGAATACGAGAATCTGCATGCTTCGAATAAAGTCTTTCTGACGGATTATGTGAAATCCTTTGAGGAAACGCTGAACAGAGGATGGTTCATCCTGGGGAAATCCGTGGAGAGATTTGAAGAGGAATTCGCTGATTACGTAGGCACGCGCCACTGTATAGGAGTGGCCTCGGGTCTCGACGCATTGATTCTCTCGATCAAGGCCCTGCATATCCCGGAAGGTTCGGAGATCCTCATCCCGGCCAATACCTATGTGGCCACTATCCTCGCCGCGCTCCATTGCCGGTGTGTTCCGGTTCTCGTAGAGCCGGACCGGGACACGTGCAACATCGATCCGACGAGGTTGGAAGACCTGGTTTCCCCGCATACCCGCGCCGTCATTGTGGTTCACCTCTACGGCAAGCCTTGCGACATGGATCCCATCATGGCCGTTGTCAACAAGAACAATCTCTTCCTGATCGAAGATTGCGCTCAATCCCACGGTGCCCGGTATAAGGGAACCATGACGGGGATGTTCGGCCATGCATCGGCCTTCAGCTTTTATCCGACGAAGAATCTCGGCGCTCTGGGGGATGCGGGGGCGATCGTTACCAACGATCCTTTGGTTGCGGAAGAGGTTCGAAAGCTCAGAAATTATGGATCTTCGAAGAAATACTTGAATGACGTCGTGGGATACAATTCACGGCTGGATGAAGTACAGGCGGGATTCCTTTCCGTCAAGCTCAAAAGACTTGAGGAAATCAACAGCCATAAACGGGCGCTCGCGAACGTCTATCACAAGGCTCTCAACGCCAGATTCCGTAAACCGGTTGTTCACCCGGACTTCCGCGACGTGTACCACATTTTCAATGTACGTCATCCCCGCCGTGACGCTCTTCGGGAGTACCTCCTGCGCCACGACATCAAAACCGAAATCCACTATCCGGTCCCGCCCCATCGACAAAAGGCCCTCGAGCAATACTTCCGCGGAAAGGAATTCCCTGTGTCGGACGAGATTCACAGCACGACGTTGAGTCTGCCGATCTCCTTCGCCCACTCCACCGAAGATATCACGCGGGTTGCTGAAGTCATGAACAGCTTCCCCGAATAACAATCCAGACTGCGCTTATACCACAGTCTCCAGAATCTCAACAAGTCTGCCCGCAAGGTTTCCTCGTTCATAGCGGCCCGCCGCGTTGACATCCGGACGGAACCGTTTGGCCCGCCTGAAGAACTCCTCCGCTCCATCCGAAAACGGAAACAGCATTCCGCTGCCTGTTTCCGAAAGAATGTCTTCCACCTCCCTGTTGTCATTTCCATAGGCGAGAATGGGCTTCCCGGTCCGAAGATACTCAAAGAGTTTTCCGGGAACATGCCGCGGTTCTGTGGCGCATACCAGCAGGTACGTCGCGTGCATGAGTTCCTTTAACATTTCCTCGTAGGGAAGAAACCCGCGGTAGTCCGTCCGTCCTTCCAGTCCGTGCTCCGCGATGGACGCCCGGACCCCCGGTCCTACCGTTCCGACAAAAACCAAGCGGATATTTCGCCCGCGCTGTACCAGCTTTCCGATGGTCTTCCATAGCTGCGCGGGATTCTGATAATCAAAGAGGTTTCCTGCATGGACGATGACCTCTCCTCTTTGTTTCTTCCTCGGGGCAGACAATCGTCGAAAGGGCTCCTCGTCATAACCCCAGTAGATGACCGATGATTTCCCTTGGAGAAACGAATATTTCCCGGAATAATCGGCGCGCATCGTTTGGGTGACAAACACAGCATGTGCCGACGAGCGCAGAACAGACTGTTCCAGAGCGCGGTCGAGGAAGACGGTAACAGGATTCCGGCGAAAGCCGCGATAGTAGACGATATCGACCCAGGGATCGATCAACACAGGAATATGGGGAACGCCAAAGCGCTTTGCGAGAGTCTTTCCCACAAGATGCACCGTATGCGGCGGCCCCACGGTGAGTACAGCATCGACAGGATTCTCCGTCAGCGCGGCGTGGCCCGCACGTACGGCGTTCGGATACCAACCGACACGAGCATCAGGAACAAAAAGATTCATCCGGATCCAAATGGCAATCCGGTGCCGAATTCCGCCAACTTCCCGGGAAATAACTTCTGACGCCGTAAGGGGGACGGAGGGATCCTTGCCAACGAATTTTCGGTAGGTTTCGAACGGCTCAAGGCTCCGCGCACGGATAACCCGAATCGACGGATCAACGACCCCCTCGGTAAGGCTCAGATCCTGTTGAGCAAACGTATCCTTATCGATCGTGAGGATAACAGGCTCCCAGCCAAGATTCGGCAACCGGCGGCTCATTGCCACCGGCCAGTGCGCCGTGGCCTTGCCCGATGGCGGCCAGAAATAGGTGACAATCATGACTCTGCGTTTCTTCATGCCGGCATTTTTTCAGGCTTGTGAAGAGCAACCGCCATCCCGGCGCCGTAGCAGGCCACTCCCGCTCCGAAGATCCAGTAGTTGTAGGGTGAGGGCATCTGGAAGTGAAGCGAAGCAGGGATGTCAGACATGAACGTATAGAGAATCAGGCACGTACCCAGACCGGCAAATCCCCACGCGGCGAGGGGAGGAGAAAAACCGACGCCCGAGTACTCATTTCGGAGAATCAACGACCCGGCAGCAATGAAGACCAGTGATACGATCACGGGAGCAAGAACGGGACCGATCCATGGAATGGGAATCAGGAAGAGAACATCCGGATCAGTAAGAGACGACGGCCAGTCAAGAACAGCTTTGAGCCACACATAGTAAAAAATATCCCAGAGCCCGAAGGCAATCAAGAACCAGGCCGTTTTCTGCCAGCGAGTGGCGCCGGCAAGAAGGCCTGCGGCGATCAGCATCAGGATCGTTGCAACCTCTCGGCAGAGCTCGACGATCAGGTGAAAGGGCTCTATGGGACTGAGAGGGAATGCAAAGCCATGCGGATAGTACAATTCCCTCAGGTACACGACGACCGACGCCTCGACAAACGCGAAGGCGGCTGAGAAAAGGACGACGCCTCTGACAATTGATCGAAGAGCCGGACGCTGGTCAGTGTTCACGGCGCGAAATATACACAGATTCCATCAATACTCCCAGCAAAACCGGCGTGTACAGAACGAATGCCCGCCGCGGATGATCCGTGACGGGCATTCACCCCAACCGGATATGGTATGCTTACTGGCTTCCTGAAGAGGCCTGGGGACGCGGTTGCGGCATGGCCTTCCGTGGAAACTTGCCGTCCATCATGGCCGCGTGATAGGCAAAAATCGCCATCATGACCGATCCCTGCTTCACGTCATCGGCTTGTACTCGGTCATACACGTCCATGTTCGAGTGATGCGTGCGCGTGTCGTACTCGATGGGATCCTGAATAAACTGAAATCCCGGGAGTCCGATAGCATCGAATGCCAGATGATCCGTGCCGCCGGTGTTGGACAACGTGAGTGTCTTCGCCTCCGGGAACCCTGCCGCATCGAGCCATGCGCGGAAGATCGGACGCGCCTCGTCGTTGCCCTGCAGATACACTCCGCGCACTCTGCCGGTACCATTGTCGTTGTTGAAATAGACCTGGAACTTCTCGTACGCCGGCTTTGTCTCAAGCGCTCCACCCCCGCCGCCCATGATCATCGACATCATGTCGCTCTGCTTTCGCTCGCCAAGAAACTCTTTGACATATTCACGTGAACCGTGAAGCCCCTGCTCTTCGCCACCCCACAAGCCGATGCGAATGGTGCGGCGCGGTTTGAGACCCGTCTTCTTGAGAATCCTTACCGCTTCCATGCACACGGCTGAACCGGTGGCATTATCCGTTGCACCTGTTCCTCCCTGCCACGAGTCAAAATGGGCCCCGATCATTACTACCTCATCCTTGAGATCCGTACCCGGAATTTCGGCAATCACGTTGAAACTCGAATCGGGTTTCGAGAACTCTACCTCAAGATTCATCTCCATCGTAACCTTCTGTCCCTTTTGGATCATCCGCACGATACGGTTGTAATGCTCGGCCGCTAACGAGACTTGGGGGAGAATCTTCGGCGCATCGGGAGCATACGCGGATGCACGGCCTCCAAAGAGTTCAGAAATGTCTTTCGGCGCAAACGGTACCGTGGCTTGTTGAACGAAGATGGTGCCGCCGTCACCGCGCCCGATATCAAGAAGCGCCGCGGCCCCTTCCTTCATGCAAAAGTCCAGCTTCTGGGCGTTGAACTGAGCCGTCTTGATGAAGCGCGCAATCGCGGCAGAGTCCGTCATGCGCCGTCTGCCGCCCTGAGCGGGCTCTCCCATATTCGCCAGGTCCAGGAGTGTCGAGTCATGCAGACGGTGCGCCTGCGGTTCAAAGTGAGCTTCGAGCTCCCGCGGACCGCTGATGAGAATGAAGGCGTTCTTCAGCTTCCCCGCGTATTTCTTGAGATCATTCTCATCCTTTGCCTCCAGGTAAACCACGTTTCCCTTGACCGTCCCTCGCGTGCCGGGTGACCAGGCCTTGGGATAGGCCATCACGGGAAAGGCGCGTGGGCCAAGAACGTTCGCAGAGAATCGCTTCAGTGTCCACCCTTTCCCCACGGGCCCATGATTGTCAAAATGGACGTTCTGCAACCCCCATTCCTTCAACTTTCCGCTTGCCCACACGCCGGCCTCTCTGTACTCCGGAGACCAGGTAAGGCGCGGTCCGTAAACGTCGGTCAAAAAGGAAAGAATCTCCATGACCTGCGAACGGTTCATTCCTTCGTCCTTGATCTTCGCGATGGCACTCGTGTCGACAAACACCTGCGAAAACCCGACTGAACAGACGATCACCAGACCAAAGAGAACCACGAGCGATCGTTTCATTATGACTGCTCCTCGTTGAATTGTGGATTGATGGATGAAGAAGATATGCGGCATGCTAAGGGAATTCTCCCGGAAAATCAACGGCCGCCAGGGACTGTTATCAAACGGATGGGAAGGTCAAAAGTTTCGGGGATATGAGCATCTATGCTTCTTCGGAGAGTCCCAGCTAGGTATCGAGCACTTCACGATCATGCCGCGACGGATGGGGGTCCGGGAGCTTGACAAGTTCACCGATCATGTCGAGAATCCGCGTAGATTCGTACATGGCAACGTCCTTGATGGCGTTGTGGATCCGCCGCAGAGACGCATCAATCTGATCAAGCTTCCTGGTGAGGTCTCCGTCCTTCTTCACCTTCTCTCGCATCTCCTCCGTACTCAAGCGGATGATTGCCAGCGGGTTGTTGATCGTATCCTGCAATTGAGCGGTGATATCCTTCAGAATCGAACTTGCCAGAGCGGATTTTTCAAGGTGGGTCTGCATTGCCAGCCGACGGCGCTCTTCCTGAAACTGATTCTCCCGGCTCTGCTGGAGCTTGATGAACACGAAGGCGGTAATCCACATCCAGAACAGCGAATCAAACTGCAGAATGAAGTCCAGGAACGTGAATTTTGTGTTGTGCGACTTTTCAAAAAAATCCAGGGTCGTGGTCAGATAGTACCCGTAAATAGCCACAGCGGCAACAACCACGGGATACCTCCCGGCAAACACGAGAGCCTTCCTGAGCAGGCCGAACGAAATCATGATCTTGGATCCTCATGTTGTGATCTTCGGTTCCGCAAGCACTGTCCGTACCATTGCAAGCAATTGTTTGCCCGTATATGGTTTCTGCAGAATCGCCTTCACCGTTGAACCAAGTCCGTCACGATCGAAGGGCAGCCCGCTGGAGACAATAACCGGCAAATCGGGATTCAGATATCGAACGGCGCGAATCGTCGCCTCTCCGCTCATCAGCGGCATCGACATATCCGCTACCATCAAACGAATGCGATCCTTGTGACCGGCGTACGCAGCAAGAGCCTCTGTTCCATCCTTCGCCGTGAGAACCTCATACCCTCCCGCTTCAAGAATCATTTTGGAAGCATCAAGAATCGAGACTTCATCCTCAACAAGAAGAATTGTTTCCCCCTCTCCTCTTTCCGGATGTCCGTCCTCCTTGCTGCCCGTCTCTTCACTGCCGGACGACGCGGGCAGGTACACCCTGAATTCACTCCCCATGCCTTGTTGACTGTCCACGTCAATATACCCTCCGTGACTCCGGACAATCCCCATGGCTGTAGAAAGACCCAAACCCGTT
This sequence comes from Bacteroidia bacterium, assembly GCA_022180565.1. Taxonomy (GTDB): domain Bacteria; phylum Bacteroidota; class Ignavibacteria; order UBA10030; family UBA10030; genus JACQPU01. The sequence goes on along the minus strand of BQML01000039.1, from coordinate 88 downwards.
CCCTGTCCCTGAGGCTTCGTGGTGAAAAACGGTTCGAAGATGTGTTCGAGAACATTGGGAGCTATTCCCACTCCGGTATCCTTGACCG
>BQML01000038.1 GCA_022180565.1 Bacteroidia bacterium | reverse complement strand
ATGAGATCCTTGAACATATCCGTGGCGTTCCCGAGCTCGGCTATGTCATTCGGGGGTTAGTTGGTAAGCAGAGAGAAAAAAAAGACCCGAACATGCAAGGTGATGTGTACACGGCCACTGAAATTGAAGAGGTAGTGAAGAAGGAGCAGATCGGAGACATTCTGATTCCTTCAACGCACCCTCTCACCAATGGTTACAGCGAGCTTATTGCATTGTGCAAGAAGAAGAGAATCAAGTTGAAGGTTCTCTCTCCGGAATCAGAAGAGCTTCTCCGTTTTTCAAAGGTGATCGATATTGCGGGAATACCCATCTATTCACCCCCGCGTCGTCACATAGACGCCGCGAAAGCTATAGTGAAACGGATCTTTGATGTGACCGCTTCTCTGGTCTTGTTGCTTGTTCTGGCTCCGGTGTTCCTTCTCATAACGATATGCATTCTGTTGGAAGATGGCCGACCGATTTGTTTTAAGCAGAAGCGCGCGCTTGTGAAGGGCAAGCGCGAATTCCACTTTCTCAAGTTCCGTAGTATGGTTAAGGATGCAGAGAGAAAACAGGCTGAACTGTACCAGAAAAACCAAACATCTGGCGGATTGTTTCTACTGAAGAATGACCCTCGCGTGACGAGGGTTGGCAGGTTTATTCGACGGTTCAGCCTCGACGAACTACCGCAACTTTTCAATGTCTTGAAGGGCGAAATGAGCCTCGTGGGGCCTCGACCACTTTCCATTGCCGATCTTGAAAACATCTCTGAGGAAAACAAGCTGGGTGGTTTCTATGCGCTCCGCGCGAACGCTGTACCAGGCATGACGGGTCTTTGGCAGATTTCCGGTCGGCGAGAAGTGAGCTTTAAAGAAATGGTTCTCTTGGACCTGTATTACATCGAGAATCAATCGCTCCTCTTTGACCTCGAAATTCTCTTCGCAACTGTCCCAGTTGTACTCTTCGGAAAAGGCGCATATTAGCCAACCTGTTGGCTAACAGGAGGAATGGGTAAGCTGGAGGAAAGCTTATCGAAGTGGGGCGGCCCTATAATCTAGGGAGCATAATCCTGCCTTTCCAAGGTTTCAGGGGAGGGGCGAGGATACCTTGGCAAGGGGCGTGGTTTGGTTGCTAACGATGGAATCGGGATTCACCAACCCAGGGGTGAGTGCTGTTCCTTGATTTTCAGATACGCCACATCCCTAAAGAATACCGACGTGCAGGAGATCCTCCCATACTGTGGGACAAGCCCCACAAAATCGATACGATAAAATCCTGCTTTCATTAATGCTTTCAAACCATCGGCGTTTTCCTGCCTGTCGCTGTTGTCAAAGATAATCATGCCGCGGCGAGTGACTCGGCGCAAGCTCCACTGCGCGCACTCCACACGCCGGATCCCATCGATCACAATGATATCGTATTTGCTCCTTCCGCCCGCCTCGACGTAATGGTCGGGATCAGCCAGGATGACGGAGGCGTTCAGAGGCAGCCTCGGACGAAGTCTCTGAACCCACGCCGCATCATGATCGATCGAGGTCACATGGGCCGCTTTGCGCGCAAACCACAACGTTGAATGCCCCGCGCCGAATTCAAGAACCTTGTGGGTCTTGTTGATCCGGCTCTCGAGCCAGTCTATGGCCGGGTAGGAAAACCAGGGAATCTCACGGCCCTGCACATCAACCGGACCGCGGGCACGAATGGATTTGTGCCACCCGATTCCGCGCAGAACAGACAATAACGTGAGACTGCGCTCGAGTTCGCGGTAGCTCCGAGGCACTCCGCGCACACGTTCGAGGAAATCACGGACAAGACTCTTGAACATGGGAAAGAATATAACGAGGATTCACGGGATTTGATAGAACGAAAATTGGGAGTCTTGACAATACCAACAATCATACATACATTGTATGTATGACGACGCTTCACTTCGAGTGGGATGAGAACAAAAATGCCACAAACGTCAAAAAACATGGTATTTCTTTTGAGGAAGCCCAAACTGCTTTCTATGATGAACACGCCCTTCTTATCCATGATCCGGATCATGCCGAAGATGAGGAACGTTTCATCTTGATGGGTCTCAGTGCACAGCTGAGAGTTCTTCTTGTTTGCCATTGCTATCGGAAAACAGAAGAGAGCATCAGAATCATTTCAGCCCGGAGAGCATCCCGGAAGGAACAGCGACAATATTGGGAAAGGTTCTAGAATGAGACGGCACTATGACTTCAGCAAAGCGCAAAAAAACCCCTACGCGGGGAAATTGAAACGGTCCGTAACGATTCGTATCGATCAGCGGACGATCGATTATTTCAAGAATTTGTCAGTGTCAACAGGCATCGCGTACCAGACGCTGATCAATCTCTATCTCCGTGAATGCGCGGCCAGCGGAAGAAAACTATCTCTGCAATGGAAATAGAAAAAATTGTCGCAATTAGCAGAAACACCCTTGCCTGCCAATTCCCAAAATTTCTACGGGGATCCGGCCAGGACCCCGGCTTGGGTTGGTTGAAGAAATAAAAGGTTCAAATGTTAGACAAAGAAACCCTGGCACTGGGCAGTCATCGTTTCCGAAATGCATTATTCCATTATTCCATTATTCCATCAAAGCCTTACCCGTTCCTGCCCTCCCTAAATCATCCTTCCCATCCTGGTCCCACTTCCATGTTCCATTTTACGCAATTTCTGCTTACACTAGCCAACGCGAGATACTCGCTGATAGTCACTGATGGTCACAGATGGGTTGTTTGAATGATCTGAAGGAAAGGGCATTCGACAATCGTCGGGGTTTATCGGGGTTGATCGGAAGGAAACGACAGACGGGTAACTCAAAGTATTCCATGACTCCAATATTCCATTCTTCCAGTATTCCAGCACACGCATAACCTAGAATGAAACTCGCCATCATAGGAACAGGCTACGTCGGCCTCGTCCAGGGCGCGGTCTTCGCCGATTCCGGCAACGATGTGATCTGCATGGACATCGACGAAAAGAAGATCTCAGGACTGAAAAAGGGTATCATCCCTATTTATGAGCCCGGCCTCGAAGAGCTGGTGAAACGAGGCACCGCCGAAGGACGCCTGCGGTTTACAACCTCGCTCAAGGAAGCGGTCAAACATGCCGAGATCATCTTTCTGTGTCTCCCGACCCCCCCGTCGGACGACGGAGCGGCGGACCTCTCGCGGGTCATGGGCGTGGCTGAGCAAATAGCCGATCTTGTCGACGACGGGAAAATCCTTGTCAGCAAGAGCACCGTGCCGGTGGGAACGGTGGATAAGATCAAAAACCTGATGAAGGAAAAGGGCAAGGAGAAGGTGGATGTCGTTTCCAATCCGGAGTTTCTCAAAGAAGGGGCCGCGGTTCAAGACTCGACAAAACCCGACCGCATTGTCATCGGCACGCAAAGCAAACATGCGGCGGAGGCGCTCACCGAACTCTATGCCCCGTTTGTACGGACCGGCAATCCGATTCTCGTGATGGACGAGCGCAGCGCGGAAATGACCAAATACGCGGCCAATGCCTTCCTCGCAACAAAGATCTCGTTCATGAATGAAATGGCTAATCTGTGCACGCGCTCGGGAGCGGATATCGAATGGGTGCGCAAGGGCATCGGATCGGATCCAAGGATCGGTCAGCAATTCCTGTTCGCCGGCGTGGGCTACGGCGGATCCTGTTTTCCGAAAGACGTCAAAGCCCTTGTGAAAACAGCCCTCGAGCACGATTACCATTTCCGGGTCCTGGAAGCGGTCGATGAAGTCAATGAAAATCAAAAAATGATTCTGGTGAAGAAACTCAGGCGCTATTATAAGGATGGGCTGAGGGGAAAAACCGTGACTGTCTGGGGACTGGCGTTCAAGCCCAACACGGACGATCTACGCGAGGCGCCGTCGCTGACGGTGATCAGAGGGCTTTTGGCAGAGGGTGTCCGCGTCCGCGCCCATGATCCCGTAGCGCTGAACGGCGCAAGGGCAATTTTCGGCAAGACGGTTGCGTTCTTCGACAACAACTACGACGCACTCAAAGGCGCCGATGCGCTGGTCATCGTGACCGAATGGAACGAATTCCGCCGACCCGACTACGCCCGCATGAAGTCCCTCATGAAACGACCCGTGATCTTCGACGGAAGGAATATCTACGATCCCAAGGTGATGAGGGAGAACGGATTTGAGTACTATGGAATAGGAAGAGGGAGCGTGCCGGAAGGAGGAGGGGTATCATAAGAAGGAGCAAGGTGAACAGTAAACGGTGAACGGTGAACGGTCGGAGGAAGTCAATCATTGTTCGACAATCAGACCGTTCACAATTCGCCGATCACCATTCACCAAGGTCACACCAAGGAAGGGGGGTCCAATGACAAACGAAAGGCCGCACAAAAGGCTTGCTGTCTGGAAACGTTCGATCTTGATGGTCAAACGCATATATGAGATCTCCGCAAGTTTTCCGAGAGAAGAGGAATTCGGGCTCAAGGCTCAAATCCGGCGAGCCGCAGTTTCGGTGCCGTCCAACATTGCCGAGGGGCTTACGCGGCGTTCGAAAAAAGACAAGGTTTATTTTCTGAATATCTCAGATAGTTCATTGAGTGAGATTGACACGCAGCTTGAGATTGCGAAGGAACTCGGTTTCATCACGGAGCAGATCTTCAAAGAGATCGAAGAGCATCTGGTGCAAGTTCAACGGCCGCTCAGTGGCCTCATTCGCTCAATTGAGGCCTCGCCACCATTCACCGTTCTCTTTGCATAACTGAAGCCTAGCCACTGTTCACCGTTACCCATTCACCACTCACCACGCCTCATCTGCGCATGAAAGGCATCATTTTAGCAGGCGGCTCCGGAACCCGGCTCTATCCTGCAACCGTGGCAATAAGCAAACAGCTATTGCCCGTGTACGACAAGCCCATGATCTACTATCCACTCTCCACGCTCATGCTGGCGGGGATTCGCGAGATCCTGGTTATCTCCACCCCGCAGGATTTGCCTCGGTTTCGCACGCTTCTGGGTGATGGAAAGCAATGGGGTCTCATCTTCAGGTTCGCGGAACAGGCCAGGCCCGAGGGCATCGCACAAGCATTTCTGATTGCAAAGGAATTCCTCTTAGGAGAACCCGCGGCTCTGGTGCTGGGAGACAATATCTTCTACGGACAAGGCATGGGAACGTTTCTGAAGACCATCGCGTCCGACCCCAAAGGAGCGACGGTGTTTGGCTACTATGTGACCGATCCTGAACGCTACGGCGTCGTCGAGTTCGATAAAAAAGGAAAGGTCTTGAGCATCGAAGAAAAACCGAGAAGGCCGAAATCACATTACGCAGTGACAGGATTGTATTTCTACGACGGCAGTGTCTCAGAAAAGGCTTCCCGGCTGAAGCCGTCAAGGCGCGGCGAGCTGGAGATTACGGATTTGAATATGATGTATCTGAAAGAAGGCAGCCTGCGCGTGGAAGTGCTGGGCCGGGGAACGGCCTGGCTCGATACAGGGACGCATGAATCGATGCTCAAGGCGGCGAACTTTGTGCAGATCATCGAAGAGCGCCAAGGACTGAAGATCGCCTGTCCCGAGGAGATCGCATTCCGCGAAGGCTGGATCACGCGCAGACAACTGGAGAAACTTGGTGAGGCGATGAAGAATAATGAATATGGGAGGTATTTGCTGGGAGTGGCGAGGGGGGGACAATAGGAACACTAGTGATGGAATGATGGAATGATGGAAGATAGAATGATGGAATGATGGAAGATGGAATGATGGAATGATGGAAGATGGAATGATGGAATGATGG
>BQML01000037.1 GCA_022180565.1 Bacteroidia bacterium | reverse complement strand
CAGGAATTGGTCATGGGAATTCAAGAGAGAAAAGAGAGGGAAAAGGAACAGCGGCGTGAGGAAATCCTGAACGCTGCGCAATCTGTCTTTTTTGAAAAGGGGCTGACCAATTCGACGATGGACGAGATCGCGGAGAAGGCGGAGCTGAGCAAGGGAACACTCTACTTGTACTACGGCAGCAAGGAGGACCTTTATCTCGCCGTGATGACGCGCGGCTTTGACGTTCTACACCAAATGTGTATCGAAGTCGTCGAGCACAGTGCCTCTCCTGTAGAAGCGATCTGGAACCTCAGCAAGGCGTATTTCGAGTTCTTCGAGAAGCACAGGAACTACTTCCATATGTTCTATTTTCTGCAATCACCGACGCTTCATAAACAGGTGTCTCCGGAGATGATGGAATCCTGCACACAGCAAACAAACAAGACGTGGAGGCTGTTCATTGATCTTTTCCAACAGGGCGTGAACGAAGGCATGTTCCGGAAGGACATCAGTCCGCCCGAGGCCGCCGTCATTCTCTGGTCGAGCGCAAACTCCATCCTCATCCGTATTGACAACGAATGCGACCGATGGAAGGAACAGTTGAACGTTGATTTGGTTCAGGTGTACTTCCGCTCCAACGCGTTGTTCTTGGAATCGGTCATGACAAGAAAGGCGATGACCTCCTTCGCGCCGCTCCTGCACAACAACCCGGCCGCCACGGCGTAACACCGAATTCGGAAAGCCATCGAATGCTCAAGACCATTCTTCTCATATCCCTTTTCTCATTGCTCACCGCGATCGGCAGAGCACAACCTCAAGACCCTCTTCGACTCATTACCCTCGATGAGGCGATCACCATCGGTCTCGAAAACAACCGGGACCTCAAGGCGGCTCGGCTCGAAGTGGACCGTGCGGAGGCACGCGTTCGGGAGGCCTGGGGCTATGCTCTTCCCTCCCTGGATTTCTCCGGACGGTATACACGTGCTCTCGAGCGGCCGGTGTTCTTTTTGCCGGACTTCGCTAACCCTTCGAGCGGCAGGACCGTGCCTGTGCAGATCGGAACCGCTCATGCGTTTGACATGACGCTCTCGGCGCGGCAGACGCTGTTCAACTCAACGGTCATTGTCGGCGTCGGAGCTGCCCGGGTCTATGCCGATGTAGCCAAGCAACTCTTTCGCCAAAAACAGGTGGAAACCGCGGCCAACGTGAGGCGTGCATTCTATTCCGTTCTTCTCGCCGGCGAGGTCCGACATCTGATGCAGCAGAATCTCCGGAACGCCGAAGAGAATCTGAGAAACGTGCGCACGATGGCGTCGCAAGGGCTTGTTTCAGAGTACGATCAACTGCGTGCAGAAGTCGGCGTGGAAAATCTCAGGCCGGAGGTTCTTCGGGCAGAGAACAATTATGCGCTCGCTGTGGACGCGTTACGCACGACGATGGGGATTGGCGTGTCGGAGACAGTCGACGTACAGGGATCCCTGGTCCACGAGCCGCTCCCCGAGCCTTTGCTTTCAACCGCGGAAGAAATCGCGATCAGGGACAATCCCGGCCTTGCTGCTCTGAAGCTTCAGATCGAGGTCAACGAAGCATTCGTCAGCGCCGAAAAATCCAACTACCTGCCCGTACTGTCCGCTTTTGGGACGCTCCAGTACCAGGCGGCCAAAAACTCGTTTGCCTTTTCCGCGAACGACTTCTTCCGAAGCGCCCAGGTGGGATTGAGCCTGTCCTTCAATATCTTCCAGGGCCTGCAGACTAATGCAAAGGTCGATCAGGCGGTGATCGAGGTACGTAAGTCCGAGGAACAGCTTGCCCGAACCGAAACGATGCTCCGTACGGCGGTACACTCGTTGGTGTTGCAGATCCGCCAGGCACAGCAGAGGATTGACGCACAAAGAAAGACTGTCGAACAGGCAGAACGCGGCTATCGCATCGCCACCACGCGCTTCACGAGCGGCGCCGGCACCCAGCTCGAAGTGAACGACGCTCAGCTGGCGCTGACGCAGGCGAATGTCAACCGGATCCAGGCTGTGTACGATTACCTTGTCGCATCCGCCGGGCTCGATGAAGTCCTTGGCCGGATGCCCGGCAAGAATTCATCAACTTCACCATGATCCGCATGAGGAGTGTTATGACACGAATGCAGATTCTTTCCCTCGTCCTCTCCGCCGCCGCAGTATTGCTTCTCCAGGCCTGTGGACAGTCCGACGCCCGCACGGGGGCAACCGGAGAACCGGCCGAACGCAGAATGGAACCTGTCGCGGTGCGGGTCGAAGAGGTCTTTTTCTCTCGTTTCACCGATGCTATTCGCGCAACCGGTATTGTCAAGGGACGCGACGACGTGATGCTGAGTCCCGAAGAGGGCGGCGTGATAAAGCAATGGCTTGTGGAAAAGGGCCGGCCTGTCCGCGCCGGAGAGGTCATCGTCCTGTTGAAGGACGAGGTGCTGGAAGCAGGCTACCAGGCCGCGCTGGCGCAATACAAGCTTGCTGAGCTGAATGTAACAAAACAGAGGGAGGTGTACCGGCAACAAGGAATCAGCGAATTGCAGTTCCGCAGCCTCGAGTACACTCGTGACGCGGCAAAAGCGCAGGCGGATCTCGCCAAGGCCCGGCTTGATCGGACCCGTCTCCGCAGTCCGATCAACGGAGTGCTGAACGATCGGTTTGCGGACGAGGGCGAGTTCGCGCCTCCCGGTGTGCCCGTTGCTCACATCCTCGACGCCAGCTCGGTCAAGGTTGCGGCCGAGATCTCCGAGAAATTGGCCGGACACCTGGCCGTCGGTTTGCCGGCATCTGTCATACCGGATGCTTTCCCTTCCGATACGCTTGAAGGCCGCATCAGCTACGTCGGAGCGGCGGTTTCTGCGAGCAACAGGACGATCCCGGTGGAAATCCTGATCCCGAACCCCTCCAACAGGCTCAAGCCCGAGATGATTGCACGAGTCAGTATTCTGAGGTCCGATTCAGCAAGAGCAATCCTGATCGACGAACGCGTCCTTCAGCTCGTTGACCGTGGAAAGGTCATTGTGTTTGTCGAGAAGGACGGCGTCGCTGAACAGCGGCAGGTACGTGTGGGCAACCGCCGCGGTTCACGGATCGAAATTCTCGAGGGACTCAAGCCCGGCGACAAGGTGATCGTTTCCGGCTTCCAGCGGCTGGTTGACGGCCAACCGGTCATGATTTCCGGTTAAGGCGACGTGCACACAAGGAAGAATCCATGAAAATCTGGAACATCGCTGTCAAGAACAAGGTCGCTGTCTACATTCTCGTAACGCTTATCGTCCTCATCGGGTTCAGCACCTATTCCACGATGCCGCGGGAGGCCGCGCCGGACATCACGATTCCCCTCGTGATCGTTTCGACCCCTTACATCGGCGTGAGCGCGGCGGATATCGAAGGATTGGTGACCCAGCCTCTGGAACGGGCGTTGAAATCCCTGAAGGACGTCAAACAGATCACGTCTGTCTCGAAAGAAGGCCTTTCTACCATCAGGGTTGAGTTCAACACCGGCATTGATATGGATGAGGCTCTCCGGCGTGTTCGAGATGAGGTCAACTCCACGATTCCGGAGCTTCCGGCGGACATTCTGGACCCCGTAGTCTCCGAGATCAATTTCAGCGAGTTCCCCATCATGTATGTGAACATCGAGGGACCGCTGGGCAATGCCAGGCTGAAGAAAATCGCCGAAGACCTGCAAGACAAGATCGAGGCCGTTCCGGGGGTTCTGCGAGCCGACCTGAACGGCGGTCTCCAACCCGAGGTTCAGGTCAATGCCGACGTGTACCGTCTCAATGCCTACCAGGTGAGCCTCGATGACATCGTCAGCGCAATACGAGCCGAGAACCTGTCGGTTCCCGGCGGCTCAATCGACACGGGGGAACGGAATTTTGCCATCCGGGTACCCGGCGAATTCAAGCAAGTGACGCCACTGGAAGACATCGTGATCAAAATTCAGAATGGCAAGCCGATCTACGTTCGCGATGTTGCCGAAGTGGATTATTCGTTTGAGGACCGGATCACGTATTCCAGGCTGAACGGAAATGAGTCTGTCTCCTTGGCGGTCCGGAAGCGAGCCGGTGAGAACCTGCTGGAAATCGCCGCCCAAGTCAAGGACATTGTCCGTGCCGAGCGTGCGACGCTTCCCGCGGGAGTCTCGCTGACAATCTCCAACGACCAGTCCGAAAACATCGAGCAATCTGTGCACGAGCTCGAAAACAGCATCATGACCGGCATGTTTCTGGTCGTCATGACCCTGTTCATGTTCTTTGGATTCAAGAACGCCATACTGGTGTCAACGGCGATTCCGTTCTCCATGTTCATCGCATTTGTGATCCTCAGCGCCTTCAACGTTACCCTCAACTTCGTCGTTCTCTTCGCCCTGGTGCTCGCGTTGGGGATTCTTGTGGACGATGCCGTCGTGGTTATTGAAAACATCTACCGCCACCAGCAGGAGTACGGCAAGCCCCCGGTCCAGTCCGCCCAGGACGGCGTGGACGAAGTAGCCATTCCCGTCATTTCCTCCACGATCACGACGGTTTCACCCTTTATTCCGCTCCTGTTCTGGCCCGGGGTGATTGGCGACTTTATGTGGTACCTCCCCATCACCCTGATCTCCACGCTGGGCGCATCCCTGTTTGTGGCGTTTGTCATCAGCCCTGTCCAGGGTGCCCAGTGGATTAACTATCGAAAAGAGATCGCCGCGGCAAAACGCAGTCTGGAACATCCGACGTGGTGGCGAAAATACAATCCGATTGTCTGGCTGTATCATAAGAGCGACGAGGTTCTCTTCCCGTGGATGCAGACCGCATACACGAACACGCTGCGACGGGCACTTCAGCACAGGGGGCTTACCATTGGGGCCGTGTTCGGGGTTCTGGTGTTGACGTTCGTGTTGTTCGGTATATTCAATAGCGGCGTTATTTTGTTTCCCAACGTAGAGCCTGCGCGCGTGACCGTGAACATTGAAGCACCTGCGGGAACTTCTCTCGAAGCGACAAATCGCATTGCTCTCGATGTTGTCCAACGCATTGAGCGCATTCCCCATCGGTCGGACATTGAGTTCATTGTGACGACGGTCGGTACCTCCGATGATCCGTTCGATTTTGGAGGACAGGGAACGTCGAACAAGGCGCAAGTCTCCATAGACTTCTACAAACGTCATCGGAGGACGCAGAATTCTTTTCTGACGCTGGAAGAAATTCGGGAAGCCACGGCGGACATTTCCGGCGCGCTCATCCGTGTCACGAAGCAGGAAATGGGCCCGCCCGTCGGCGCTCCCGTGAGCATCGAGATTGCGGGAGACGACTACGCCCAGCTGGCCTCGATCAGCGAACAGGTGCGCGAGACCATCAAGGATATTCCCGGCCTCTTCGACCTCAAGGATGACTATAACGTCGGAAAACCTGAAATCGAGGTCATTGTGGACCGCGAGAAGGCGGGACTTCTGTGGACCAATACCGGACAAATCGCCGGAGCGATTCGGGCGGCCATTAACGGCGTGGAAGCGTCGAAATACCGTGTTGGCGAAGATGAATACAAAATCCGCGTCCGCCTCCGCGAAGATCAGCGTCAGTCCCCTGAAGACATGAGCAACATCCATGTCACCTTCATGAACCGAAGAGGACAGTTGCTCTCGATTCCGGTGTCTTCCGTGGCCGCGATTCAGCGGGTCTCAAGCCTCGTCGATATCAGGCGGAAGGACATGAAACGCGTCCTCACGGTGATGGGCAACGTGGAAGGACGCGTGGATTCCGATGTCCTGAAGGATGTGCAAACCAGACTTGCGGGGCTCCAGCTTCCCCAGGGATATTCCATCAAGTTCACGGGACGGGAAGAAGAGCAGAACAAGTCCATGGCATTCCTCGGACGGGCATTTGTCATTACGCTTCTCCTTGTCTTTCTGATCCTTGTGTCGGAATTCAATTCCGTGAAGGTGCCGTTTGTGATCATGATTTCCGTTCTCCTGTCCCTCATTGGCGTGCTGATGGGCATGCTGGTGACGCGAACACCGTTCGTGGTCATCATGACCGGCGTGGGAGTGATCGCGTTGGCCGGCATCGTGGTGAAAAACGCAATCGTTCTGCTGGATTTTGCCAAGAGGAAACGCGAAGAGGGCATGCCGCTCGATGAAGCGCTCGTCGAAGCCGGCCGCACACGTCTGCGCCCCGTGCTGCTTACAGCCGCGACCACTGTGCTGGGGATCCTCCCTCTGGCGACCGGGTTCGACTTTGACTGGCGCGAATTGCACTTCGTCACGGGAGCGGAGAGCGCTATGTTCTGGGGTCCTCTTGGCGTTGCAGTCATTTTCGGCCTGACGATTTCAACGTTCCTCACCCTCGTCATCGTCCCGACGGTCTTCTCTCAGCTGGAATCGTGGACAGAGAAGGTCAAGGCCCTGACAGCGCGCCTTATCCCCCAAACCCCCGCCATGGGCGAAGAAATCCCGGGGAAGTAGATACAACCATCGTCAAAGAAGACGGGAAGATCCTTCGGACTTTCCCGTCTTTTTTTTCACCGAAACTTTTCAGGTCCTTTTCCGTTCTCTGTTCATTCGAGACCCACACCACAACACCAAGAGGAGATTCCCATGAAGTACCGGCCGATGCTCGCCCTTCTGGTCTTCGCGGGTCTTTCAGCATTCGCTCAGGCGCAACCCATGATGCCTACGCCGGCGGAACGGGCCGAACGGCTGAAAGAGCGCCTCGACCTGAGCGACAAACAAACAAAGAAGGTGGAAGCGATCTTTCAGAAATCGCAGGAAACGACGCAGAAAGGAATGATGGAACACATGGGCGACCGCGAGGCGATGCGCGAGTTCATGCAGAAACAAATGGAAGCAACCGATAAAGAAATCGAAAAGATCCTGACCGCGGAACAGAAGCAGAAGTATGAAGAATTGAAGAAAGAGAGAAGGCAGAGGAGGAGAGGAGGGGGATAAGAATCTTCGGTTCTCCAGGGAGGAGGGGAAATTGAAAGTCGGCCGCTCCCTCCTCCTTAGCCTAATACCTGCCCAATAATTTCCAGCAGGTCTTCTTTTTCGAAGTCTCCTTTCACGAGGTACGCCGCGGCACCCCATTCGACCGCCTTCAACCTGGCTTCCTCGTTTGCCTTCCCCGAGATCACGACGAACGGAACCGATTTCAAGTCGTTATCCGCCCGGCAGAGGCGCAGAAGTTCGGTTCCGTCCATGTTCGGCATTTGATCGTCCGTCACAACCAGATCGTAGGTGCCGGCTCGAAGCCGCTCCAGCGCATCGTCTCCGTCCACGGCCGTGTCCACCTGAAAACCCCGATTTACCAGAAACACCTTGTAGAGCTCCCTGGCAATCTGCGAATCATCCACGAACAGAATCCTGCGCTGGGATCCTGATGCCGCGGAAGGAGCGGAGATTTTCACCGAAATCTTCGAGCTCTCCGCCTTTACACGCTTCGCGGCTTCCTCGGCACCTGGGAACCTGGTCCGCAACGTTTCGATCATACCGTTCCCCGCGTCAATGGCCTTCCCGTCGACATACTCGTGAACCTGAACTTTCATGAACTCGAACGCTTCGAGCAGAATGGTTTCGAGGTCCGGCGACCAGAGGTCGGGCTGTTCGCGCAAGAGCAGCACCGATTCCTCCGCCGCGCGCGCAACGGCCGAGAGGGGCCTCGCTCCGACGATCGGCGCCGATCCTTTGATGGCATGGAGGTGCCGTGCAATGCGGTCAAGAACGGCGTCGTTCCGGGGATCCAACCCCCGGACGGCTGCCGCTGCATCGTTCAGATGCTGTTCTACTTCCTGCCTGAACCGCTCACGGATATGATGGAATTCCTGAGGGACGGCCATGATGGTTTTCTGTGGTGGAAATGATCGGGAAGGGACAGGAAGCCGTCATGGGAGGGTGACGGTTTGTCCTTCCCGTGATGCGAAACATTTCGTCTTCCCCCTGTAGATCTTCACAAGTTCTTTTGCCTGTCCGACCATCCGGTCGAGAAAGGCGTCTGTGTGCGTCGGGTCATGATGGAAAAGCGCGAGGCGTTTTGCATTGGCTTGGACGGCAAATCGCACCGTGGTCTCCAGGGGAGAGTGCCCCCATCCCTTTTTCTCTTCATATTCCTCTTTCGTGTACTGTGCCTCACCAATGTAGAGATCTGTTCCCCGCAAAAAGTCCACAAACTTCTCGTCGAGCATGACCGGAAGGTCGATATGTTTGTCGATCTTTTTCCCCGACGCGTGGATGGATCCCTCATAGGGCTCATTGTCTGTGGCATAGACCACCGTCCGATGGCCGTCGGTGACGCGAAAGCCAAGCGTCAGGGCAGGGTGATTCAGATAAAAATGATCGATCGTCAATCGTCCGATGGAAATCCGTGAGCGCACTTCATGGACTTCAATGTTCGGACTCATGTCCCCAAGGTCAATGGGAAAATAGTCGGAGTCCATCTGCCCCCGAAACACCGAATCGAAGGGTTTGTCTCTTCCGGGAGGTCCGTAGATATGGATGCGGTTTCGCGCCTCGTAGGCCGGAACAAAAAACGGAAATCCCTGAATATGATCCCAATGCGTGTGGCTGATGAAGAGATGAATTGTCAGCGGCCGGGACCCGAATTCCTTCATGATCTTCAGCCCAAGATTCCGAATCCCGGTGCCGGCATCGAAAATAATGATCTCTTTCCCGGCTCTCAACTCCACGCAGGAAGTGTTGCCCCCGTATTTCATCGTGCCTTTGCCCGGTGTGGCAATGGAACCCCGAGTGCCCCAGAAGGTCACCTTCATCATTGCGGGGTCCCCTGACGGCGTTTCTTGAGATGAATTTGAACGTTCGAAACAAGCTCGTCGAAATCCGCCGGCTTGATGCAGTATTCGTCGGCACCAAGCTTCCGTGCTGCCTCAATGTCGGGTTTATAGGACTTTGCAGACGTCATGATCACAACCGTCCGGTCGAGTGCCGGATTCTCGCGGATGCGCTTGACCACTTCAAACCCGTGGAGACCGGGCATGATGATGTCCAGAATAACGACATCCGGTTTCTCCTGCTCGGCCAGCCTCAAACCATCATCTCCGTTGTCGGCGGATAGAACCCGATATCCCTCCTGCTCAAACCGCATGGCCATGAGCTTGCGAAGGGAATCTTCGTCATCAACAATCAGCGCTGTAAGCTTCTCTTTCATGCGGATGGGCAAATGAAGTTGTCAAACTTATAAAGAACTTGGACGAAAGGCAATGGATGGGATCACGGGGCTTTGCGCCTGCCCGGGAGTCCTTCCCGCCCCTGCCTTTCTCTTCTGCTCTTTTTTGCGTATACCTTCTCTCAACCCATCTTCCCCCATTCAGGACTTCCGACATGAAATCCCGAACACATCTCCGGTTGCTCTCGTTTGTTCTCACAACCCTCCTCGCGGGCCTTGCTTCTTCTCAAGATTCCCGGATCCTCACGCTGGAGACCATGACCGATCCCTCTCTGCGTCGCGCGTTCGTCACTGCCCGCACCTGGTGGCTCAACGACAACACCGCCCTCGTGTTTGATCCGCGCCGGCCTGCAGAACTCCAAACCCTCGAGCGCCTCGATCCTTCAACCGGCCGCCGGTCCCCCGCCTACAATCACAAGGCAGCACAGGAACGGCTGTCGACCTTGTTGCCGGGGGAGTATGTCCTTCCCCGCGTTCCGCATTCTATCACCGCAGACGGGACGTACGGCCACTATCAGCTCAACGGCGACATCTTCCTCGTGCGGCTTGCCGATGGTCGTGTTGACCGCGTCACGCAAACGCCCCAGGAGGAACAATCCGTCAATTTCTCCCCCGACGGAAAGAAGATTGCGTATGTCCGCGAGAATGATCTGTACTGCTACGATATCGACAAGCGCAAGGAGATTCGTCTCACTACGGACGGAAGCCGGACGATTCTCAATGGGACTCTCTCGTGGGTATACTGGGAGGAAATCTTCGGACGTCAGGATATCGGATATTGGTGGTCCCCCGATTCCCGGTCCATCGCATTCCTCCGAACGAATGAATCCGCCGTGAGCATTCAGCATTATGTCGACATTACCCCCTGGACACCCACCGTCACGACACAGCGCTATCCGAAGGTCGGTGAACCGAATCCCGATGTGCGCGTGGGGATTGTGGAAATTCCCTCGACCAGGACAACCTGGGCCGCGATCGATCCATCTGCCTATGAATATGTGATCCGGGTGGACTGGCTGCCTGACAACAGCCGCCTCTGCATCCGCACCCTCAACAGGGCTCAGACCGAACTGAGCTTTCACTTCGTTGAAGCGCGCACAGGGAAGTCCCGGCTGATCATGAAAGACACGGATGAGGGATGGTTAAACATGTCGGACGACCTGTATTTTCTTCAGGATGGAACGAGTTTCATTCTGTCATCGGAGCGGGACGGGTACGCCCACCTGTACCGATTCAGAATGGATGGAACCCTGATCAATCAGATCACCAAAGGTCCCTGGGCTCTGGCGTCGTCGGGACCCACGTTCTGGGTGCGCAAGGCTGTTTCGGGAATTGATGAGAAGAATGGTTGGATCTACTTCACCGCGCAGGAGAAGTCGCATCTGGAGAAGCACCTCTATCGGATCAGGATTGACGGAACTGCAATGGAGCGTCTCACGCGCGAAGACGGGACTCATGCCATTGCCATGAGTCCGGACACGCGCTTTTACTTCGATCGGTTTTCGAGCATTGCCGCTGTTCCTTCCCTGGCACTGGTGGAAACGCGCAGTCGAACCAAGAAAGCCGTCCTTACACCTCCCGATCCTTCTGCCCTTGATGTGTACAAGGTCCGCCCTCCGGAATTACTGTCTGTTCCGGCGCGCGACGGTTTCATGCTTCCCGCAGCCTTGACAAAACCAAATGATTTTGATCCCACAAGAAAATATCCTGTCATTCTCCATGTGTACGGCGGACCGTCAGCCCCCACAGTTGCGAACGTTTCGTCATCCGGAATCCTCTGGGAAAACGTTCTGGCCAACGCGGGATATCTCACGTTCAAGGTTGACAACCGCGGGGCGACCGGCATCAGCAAGAAGCTGGAAAACCTCTTCCTTCGTCAGACCCCCGGGCCGACCGAATTGAACGACCTCATCGACGCCGTTCAGTGGCTTAAAAATCAGCCGTACGTGGATCCCGACCGGATCGGCATTTGGGGATGGAGCGGAGGCGGAACCAACACGATCATGGCCATGACGCGTTCAAGAGAATTCAAGGCGGGCATTGCGGGAGCCGGAGTGACGGATTTCCGGTTCTACGACACAAAATGGGCTGAGGCCATGATGAGGACGGAAAAAGAAAACAAGGAAGGATACGAAACTTCGTCGCTTCTGAACGACGCAAAGAATCTTCATGGACGGCTTCTCATCATCCATGGCACACATGACGACAACGTTCACATACAAAACACCTGGCGATTCGTCGACGAACTTGTGAACGCGGGAAAACTCTTTGAACTCATGGTGTATCCCATGCGGAAGCACGGCATCGGTGATCCCGCCGGCTCGCGCCACCTGAATCTTTTGATGTTGGACTTCTGGAAGAGAAATCTCTAGTGGGAAGGAGAAAGACGACACGAGCCGGTGTTCTTTCCCCCGACGGGTTCTCCCGAAAGCCATCCCCCCGGGAGAGCCGTATGGTTCTAGTACAACGCCCTGCTGAACTCGCGCCGGTACTTCTGAGTTAGTTCGTGCTCTTCGCCGAGGAGCTTAAAAATTGCGATACACGCCTTTCGGGAGCCGTCATCGTCGTAGTACCGGTCCTTTCGCAGGATCTCAATAAACGTCTGGAGCGCCTGATCAAATTCCTGCCGAAGGAGGCTGTGGATAGCAGACAGATACTCGTCTCTCACTCCTCCCGAAGGAAGAGCTGAGGGATCGTCTCCCAACGAAGCAAGGCATGCAACGGTCCGGATTGCCTCCACCTGCTCAGCATGAGCTGGATCCTCGATGTCCTTAAGGACTTCTGCCGCCTGCCTCGGATCGGAGAAAAGGAGAAGGCGCGCCAGCTTGATGCGTGCTTCTCCATTCCCCGGCTCTTCACGCACCACGCGTTCAAGAATCGGTTGTGCTTCATCGCCCTTTCCCCGGGCGAGAAGATCCTCCGCCGCCTGAAGTTCTTTGCGGAATCTGCTCGGAAGAGCTTTCTGAAGCCAGTATTCGACTTGGTACTTGGGGAGGGCCCCGGTGAATTCGTTTGTCGGCTGACCGTCCACAAAGAGTTTTACGGCCGGAATTCCCCGAATGCCGTACTGCGACGCGATGTCCGGGTGCTCCTCCGTATTCACCTTGGCCAACTTCCATGACCCGTTGGCCTGGGAAGCAAGCTCCTCCAGCACCGGCCCCAGGATCCTGCACGGCGCACACCATTCCGCCCAAAAATCCGCCACCACAGGCACGCGGTAGCTTTCCTCCAGGACGTCTGCTGCAAAATCCTTGACGTCGTACTTCGAACTCATGAAGAATAATAAAGAGGATTTGAGGAAGGATGCAAGGAAGAAATTCAAAAGGAAAATTCTTTCCCCCACTTATGACTTTTCACTTTTGCATTTTGAAATTGAAACCGCTAGTTCACGTTCAACACGCCCATCTCCGTGTACCGCCTCAACTTGCCCTTGATCACACTCACGAGCGTTTCATTGACAAACGGCTTCGTAACATAATCATCCGCTCCCAGTTCCTTTCCTGCACGCAGAATAACATCGTCTGTTAGTCCGCTTACAAAGATAAACGGAAGCGCTGCGAGGCGGGGGGTCTCCTGGAGCTTTTCATAGAACGCGAATCCGCCCATGGTGGAAGTTTCAAGATTGATATCGGCGAGGATCAGATCCGGCGTGTGTTGGAGGAGATAGGCATACGCCTCATCCGACGTGGTGAACCCTTGCACATCGAATCCCTCCTCTCTCAGCATCCCGGTGACGGCCTTGAGGAATGCTGTATCGTCATCAATGACAAGCAGGTGGGGACCGTTTCTGGGCTTACGAAGCTCTTGGATGATCGTGAATTCCAATCCATCATACTCGCCCGCTTTGACCCCGTAGCGCTGACGAAGCGCCGTGAGGGTTGATGGACCGTCATCGTTGCCTGCAGTTGTCCAGAGGTTCTTGAACACCTGCATGTACGATTCGCGCTTTGCAGAAGCTTCCAGGGAGGTGTGTTCAGCCGGCGTGATATTCAATCTTGCTCTCAGCGATGCAAGACGACTTGAGCCGGCCTTATCCGGCACTCCGTTTTTCCATTCCGCAAACAACCCCTGAACGTATTCCTCGATTTCCTCGGCATGATCCCGTTTGGCTTGGGGTGGAGCCGTTTTTTTGAGCCGGTGTCTTGCTTCGGCGTCGAGTTTTCTCATCACGCTTTCTTCCAGGCGGCGCTTTCTTTGTTCCTCCGCCATCCGCCGCTCGTCTTCTTCTTTCCGCCTGAGCGCCTCCTCAGCCTCCTTGTTCCGTTTCTGCTCCTCGATCAGAAGTTCGATCCGCTCGGAATAAGCATGAACGTACATGTTCTTCGGTTCGATTACTTTGGCCCGAAGAATTTCCCTTTTGGCGCCGTCGATATCCTGGTTCTTCACCAGCGCATCGACGCGCTTCAGGATGTCTCCGATTTCGGGACTGAAGGGGGAAGATTGTGATTTGCGGGTCATCATATGGTTGACCGATGCAAACCCGGTGCCAGTGTGACCCGCATCAAAAGAAGGACATTTTCACGAGGGCTTCTTGTAGATTCTTCAAAGGGTGAACAATCAAAGAATCCGAGCCTCGCCGTTTGCCTCCACCTTTCGCACTCTCACATCGCTTCCCGCACTTTCAAGAACATAAACCGCCCCGTTTGGGCCGATGCACACTCCGGTGGGCGCCCAGGGGCTTTTCGATCTCACAACGTCCATGACTTTGCCCTCGCGTGTCACCTTCCTCACTACCTGGTCGGCCGAAACCGCCACGTACACATTTTCCGCGTCGTCTGCCGCCAATCCCATAACGGCGTGCTCGTTCGTGAAAAACAAGAATGCTTTCTTGTTCTGAGGAAGCTTGTGCGCAACACTGCGAACAGACCCGTCTTTTCCCACGCGGACGAGGTCATGGAGATCCATGAGAAAAACAGTCCCTCCGGGGGTTACGGTCATCCAACGTACGTTGCGGAACTGAGAGACCGCAACCGTGCTCACCGTTCCGTCGACTGAGCGCTTCCGGACAGCATGATCTTCGCGATCGACCCAATACTGGTTTCCCTCACGGTCCCTCACAAACGAGAAATCGCCATAATCGTCCCGAAAACCTTTCCGCGGAGGAACAATGACGGTCAGTGTTCCGTCGGCCCCAAGCCTCCAAATGTAGTGTCCCCATCGATCGGTCCTTTCTCCCTCGTACCATAAATGCTCTCCGTATAAGTTGTCTTCATGATCGATGGCCAGTTCATGCGTATGGACGTTGCGAACGGCGATAGTTTTCCTCCCGTCCGGAGCGATTCTCCACACGTGTTTGAGATCGGTGTAAAAAACATTTCCCTTACTGTCCACAACGATCCCGATCCCCGGGTGCGCCAAAGCCGGCGCGAGAGGGAAAAGTACGATGAAGATAACGATGGGTTTGATCATCATGCTTTTCTGGTTTTGTCTTTTGATGCCAGAGGGCCCGAGAAGGTTGGAAGAGGGTTTCATGCGGCTTGAATCTTGACCGTGTCCGGAACTCTTCACTGCCGCATCCTGCCGGGATCTTTTTGTTGCATTGAACGCACCCAGCAAAAATGGGGAAAGGATCGCACAACGGGATTACGAGCGTAGAACATCACGCCCCCATGTACATTCCCTCGCCGATACACTGACGGGGACAGCCTCCTTCGTTGGGTCAATGGAAAATTGATCGACGAAAACATTTCGACCGTTGTCACAATGTTTTGACTTGACAAAAATCGTGTAAAACAGTAGTATCGATTTGAGCCGTACTTGAGCCTTCTCTGTGCCCTTTCTTGTCAAAGCGTCGCGGGTGGAAATCAGACTCGCACGGAATCTCAAATGAACAAAAAGGGGGTCCCTGTGCGCAAACTTGCTCGAATCATCGCGATCGTGATGCTGTGTTGCCTCCCGGTGATCGCTCTTGCACTTCCCCCTGCCCTCTGCGCGTGATCCAGTGGGGGTTGTGATGTCATCGTCCTTTCCTCGGGCGAAGCGTGGGTCATGGTGATGGGATGCACTGATGGAACCGGCGGAACATGGAGTGGAACAGGGGCTTGGGGCGGTGACTGTCCAACGGAGTGGATCGGCTATCCATACGGTTATCGAACATAGGGGATGGCACAAATGGCAAAGAGAATGACAAATTCAGTTGTGATCATCGGCATTTTCCTCCTGGCCAATGCCTGTGAACAGCAACCAGGTCCTGCCGACAAGACAAAGCACAGTGCAGAGCCGTACTTTATTCCGATCGTGAATCCCAAAATAGGTGACGGGAATCAGCAATCGGCCCAGGAACCCTCAAGGCAAGACCCAGAGGCATGGAAAGAAGCAAGCTTGGTTGTCTTCGACCTCAACCGAATTGTGGAAAAGGCAACTGACTGGAAGGCCGCCCATGCGGCAGTCCAACACTCTCTCCTCGAATTCGAGGATCAGCCGTTTGCCTATCATATTCAACAAAGCATTGCAAATAGGATGCTTGCACTCCATCTCCTTGCAGAAAATTCCACCCAAGAAATGAAGGAAGCAATAGCATTTTATACAGAATTGCTTCTGAAGAACAAGCACCCGGATTCATATGTCCTTTCGAAGGCAATTGACAGGTTGGAGGGGTTCTGGACAACCGAGCGAAGGAGGGCCGCGGCCGCTGAAGCGCTGAGGTTCACCGACTCTTATCTTCAGAAGAATCCCTGCAGGGCTTGCAGAGAAAATGCCAACATTCGAATGGAGGATCTGAGCGCCAGGGAGCGCAAGCTCTATGAAATGAATAGCTCCTTACCATCCCTTAAGACGCTGGCGAAGTCTGCTCGCTGAACAGAGAATCCGAAACAAGAATGCGGAACCGTGCATTCCCTGTTTTTCCCTCAGAGTCGATGCGATGCTAAACCTCGAGGCTCCCTTCTGAGGTTAGTCACAACGGGGAAGATCCTGTGAAGGAGTGCGCGGAAATGTCGGCGTGGCGCGATTGGTACAAGGCAATCATGTTTTGATCGAAGCCCGGCTGTCGACGACGATATTTGGCGCTCGAGGCCGTCGTCGAGATGTTTATCCATCAGATCCATCCCGCCAGAGCGTTCTACTGCTCTCCAGAAGCCCCTTGAACTGGCCGGCCTGTGTTAACCGACCGACTTGTTAACCCGTGAACACTTGATTGGAATGGCCACGTGCATTTGAGGATCCCTCTTGCTCCTTAGAGGAACTCCCTTAAAAACAAAGGGGCCAACCTTACTCATGATTGGCCCTCATCTCAAATCTAAGGCTTCCATCTACCACCATTCGTCGGGGTGGGCAGATTCGAACTGGCGACTTCTTGTCCCAATTCATCCAAACTTATCGAGACGCCGAAGGCGGTAAAGATAAGTTTGTGATGAATTGAGGATCCGCCCGTTGTTCGGGCGGACTCCCTCATTTGCGTCGGGGTGGCCAGATTCGAACTGGCGACTTCTTGCTCCCAAAGCAAGCGCTCTAGCCAGGCTGAGCTACACCCCGGAAACAGGGAAAATGGGAAAGGGGAAAGGGAAAATTGTTGAGAGAGATCCCACTCACCCTCTCATAGTACGCAGGAAAGAACTGAGAAACAAACATCGCGGGATATTCAATGATCGCCGTTTTCCAGGAGAAATTTCACGACATCGGGAACACCATCGAACTTCCGGCCCAACTTGAACGACTCCGAAAGCATGTTCGCCAACCGCACAACATACTCCCCCTGAACATCCCTTGGAAAATGATCGGTCCCGACATTGATAAACCACTCGAGAATCAACCGAGCGTTTGCCTGACTCCCTTTGGATGTCTCCGATGAAGAAACTGCAGGAGGTTCCACAGGAACCGGCTTCTCAACGACCTTCTCGACAACCTTTTCAACCACCTTCTCTATCACCACCGGCTCGGCGGGTTTCTCAACAATCCTCTCGATAATTTTTTCTACAACGACCGGTTCCGGCGGATGGTCGGCCGGGTCGATCGGTCCAAGCCATTCACCTTCCAGAACATCATCCAACAGATACGTACCCGTTTCCTCAGCATTCGCAGGGCGATAAAACATGCAAAGCTGAGCCCTCCTGTGACCGTCGAGGCGCCAAGGCCTGATCTCGACCGCAATAGGAACGCAGTCGCGAGATTCCCGAAACCAATACCACCCCTGGCGGGAAGGCTTGTGGTTTGTCCAGACCATGGATAAGATGGTCAAAAATAATGATCAGGACGACATGAATCAACTGTTGCATGAAGCAACCCGCCCCAAGCCTTTAAACGTGAGAATCTGACATCCTGCCACATCACCCTCAGCGCTTTCCCATCTGTGGGAAATTCGTTCAGAAATTCTCAGAAGAGCCATTCTGCAACAGCCCTTTTTGCTTCTTTACGCTGAACCAAAACACTCAAATCTGGCACAAAACTTGCCGTTTGGCTCGGAAAAGGCTTCGGAATTCCGTCATGGCCTCCAGAGATTTTCTCTCATTACGCGACGTTTCGGGAGGCGAACTGCTTCGCCCCTGACGGCGGACGACCCTGCCGCTATTGGAGGGAAGAAGGTGTTGGTCGTGGAGGACGGTCCGACGTTGACGCATGGTGAGATGAAATTCGGCGCCGGTACGGTGGCGGCGAAAAAGTTCGGGGCTTCGGAGATCGTTGATCCGCGCCCATATTGCACGGGCGAGATCAAAAAGACGTTCGAGATCTATCCAGGCATCGGGACTCTGCTCCCCGCCATGGGATACAGCGACAAGCAGATCAAGGATCTCGAAGAAACCATCGACCGTGTACCCTGCGACACGGTGGTCATCGGCACACCCGTCAATCTCAAACGCATTGTCCGTATCAACAAAACCGCCGTGCGCGTATTCTATGAGCTCGAAGAAATTGGACAGCCCGACCTTCGCACCATTCTCGACAGCTTTGCGCGGCAGGCGGGAAAAGATAACCTTGCCCATGCCGTTGTGACGCCCGCGTCGTAGGTCCACGGGCCGTCCGGCATTTCGATTTCTCCCGACAACAGAAAGGTCGGGGTTCTCCTCTCTTCCCTCCAGATCGGAATTTCTTGCACACCACCGACCGGCATGCTATATTGCCGAGGCATTTCCCCAAAGGAGCGTCGTGACATTCGAAATGATCTTTGTCTCGGTGGTCGCCGCCGCCGCGGTGATGCTCTTTGC
>BQML01000036.1 GCA_022180565.1 Bacteroidia bacterium | reverse complement strand
CAAATCGGTTTCCGACTTCTCTTTGCCTCCAACTTACCGCGAATGACCCGAGCGTACGTAGAAGAGCTCCAACAGCATCTAGGGAAGGACGTCCAGCTTCAAGGGTGGGTGTACAACAAACGATCGAGCGGCAAAATCCGGTTTGTCCTTCTTCGTGACGGGACCGGCATTGTCCAGTGCGTCATGGTCAAAGGGCAGGTTCCGGATCACGTCTTCAATCTCTTCGACAGCCTCACTCAGGAATCGTCGATCTCCCTGAGAGGGAAAGTACGCAAAGACGATCGAGCGCCCGGCGGCGTCGAACTTGACCTTAACGACCTCCAGGTCATTCAGATCGCGCAGGATTATCCCATCACACCCAAGGAACATGGCGTGGAGTTCCTGGTCGATCGCCGCCACCTCTGGCTCCGCTCCGCCCGCCAGCATGCCATCATGCGTATCCGGCATCGGCTCATCAAAGCGATCCGCGACTTCTTTGACCACCGGGGATTTACGCTTATCGATTCACCCATTCTGACCCCTGCGTCCTGCGAGGGTACCACGACACTCTTCGAAACCGAGTACTTCGACCTGGGGAAGGCTTATCTCACTCAATCTGGTCAGCTCTACGCCGAAGCTGCCGCAATGGCCTTTGGGAAGGTGTATTGCTTCGGGCCGACGTTCCGAGCCGAGAAATCGAAGACCCGCAGGCATCTGACGGAGTTCTGGATGGTGGAGCCGGAAGTGGCATTCATGGACCTGGAGCAGGACATGGATCTCGCCGAGGAGTTTTTGGAATACATCGTTCAGACGGTCCTCAAGGACAAGGCCCAGGAATTGAAGTTGCTGGAACGGAATACAAAATTCCTTGAAAACGTGAAACGCCCCCTGCCGCGCATCACGTACGATGAGGCCGTCGAGATCTTGAAGAAGAAGGGCTCGCCGTTCGAGTGGGGAAACGATTTCGGAGGGACGGATGAGACCATCATCTCGGAGCAGTTCGACCGGCCCGTGATGGTCCACCGCTATCCCGCGAAGATTAAGGCGTTCTATATGAAACGCGATCCGAACAACCCTGACCTCGCCCTTGCAGTGGATGTCCTGGCACCGGAAGGATATGGAGAGGTCATCGGAGGAAGCCAGCGGGAGGATGATTACGATATCTTGCTCAAACGGCTTGAGGAACACCATCTTCCCCGGGAGGCCTTTGAATGGTACCTCGATCTCCGGAAATATGGCAGTGTGCCCCACGCAGGGTTCGGTTTGGGGCTGGAACGGACCGTGTCGTGGATTTGTGGTCTGGATCATATTCGGGAAACGAGTCCCTTCCCGCGGATGATTTACAGAATTACACCTTAAGGAGAGAATAACCACAGAGGTCACGGAGAAGACACAGAGAACAGAAGAGAAAATTTGTGGGGGGAACATGGTTGAAAACACGATCACCGAACGAGTCATTGGGGCGGCGATTGAAGTTCACAAAGTGCTGGGTCCTGGGTTGCTCGAATCAGCGTATGAATCCGCACTCAGGAAAGAAATGGAGCTTCAAGGGCTCCAAGTGCGTCATCAGGTACCCCTGCCCGTTGTGTACAAAGGTGACCGCGTGGAACTGGGGTATAGAATCGATCTTCTCGTGGAAGAGAGGGTGATTGTGGAAATAAAGGCGGTCGACGCGCTGCATGATGTCCATCTTGCTCAGATCCTTACGTATTTGAAGCTCAGCGGTCGGCGACTTGGTCTCCTGATCAATTTCAACGTTGCGCGGTTGAAAGACGGCATCAGACGTGTCATCCGTTAGTCTCTGTGCCCGCCGCGCCTCCTCTGTGTCCTCTGTGGTTATTTCTTTCACCATGGTGCGACTGTGATTGATTCCAAAGGGTTTCATCCAACGAGCAGATGCTGACAGTTCGCAATCTTCGTAAAGAGTTCGACACGGTTGTCGCCGTTGACAGGGTTTCCCTCACCGTCGAGCGCGGCGAACTCTTTGGGCTTCTCGGTCCGAATGGAGCCGGGAAAACAACGACGATTCGTACTGTTCTGAATATCATCAGGCCTGATAGCGGGGAAATTCTCTTTGACGGCCAACCGTTCACCACTGCGACGTGGAACATCATCGGCTATCTTCCCGAGGAACGGGGGCTGTACCGGAAAAGCAAAGTCATCACAACTCTTCTCTATTTCGCAGCGCTCAAGGGGAAGGAACGGGAAGCCATTCGTCCGCGTGCGTACGAATGGCTCGAGAGGTTGGGCCTTGCCGACAGGGCGGAGGCACGCATCGAAGAACTCTCCAAGGGAAACCAGCAAAAGATCCAGCTCATCACGGCGCTCCTGCATGATCCGCAACTACTCATCCTCGACGAACCCTTCTCAGGTCTCGATCCGGTCAATCAGATCGTTCTCAAAGACGTCTTGATGGATCTGCGTCGGAAAGGCGTCGCGATCATCTTTTCGACGCACCAGATGGAGCAGGTCGAGAAAATGTGCGACAACATCTGCCTGATCAACAAGGGAAAGCCGGTGTTGCAGGGGCCCTTGCGGCAGATCAAACAACGGCACGGCCGGAACTCTGTTCACGTGGAATACGAAGGCGACGGAACGTTTTTGAAAACCCTGCCGGGCGTCCGAAAGGCAGACGTGTATCAGAACTATGCGGAACTCGAGCTGGCGGAGCCGATCCGGTCGGGAGAACTGCTGAAAGCCATCGTGGGACAGCTTGACGTTCGGAAATTTGAACTCCTGGAACCATCCCTCAATTCGATCTTCATTTCTGTGGTCGGTCCCCCGCCGGAGACGTCTCCCGTCCAGGATCAGCCTGTTCCCGCAAAATGGCCGAAGTCATCCTCCGGAATTTCCTCCAAACTGAAGAAAGCCATTGGGTCGTTTGCGGGAACGATCGTTCTGGCGCTCCTCATCGTCTTAACGCGCAAGCAGGATGACGGCTGGTTGATCCCGGCAATTCTGCTGGGCGTGCTCCTGATTTCCGGTTACCGGTTGTTGAGAACGATCAAAGCAGAAAGAGGGGGATCATGAAATTCCTCAGCGTGGCGCAGTGGGAATTCCTTGAGAAAATCAAGTCGAAAGCATTCCTGATTTCGCTGGTTCTGCTTCCGGTCATCATGGTCGGGTTCGGCGTACTGCCCGGTATCCTTGCATCACAGACGGAAGAAGAGAGGACGGTCATAGGAATCATTGATGAGACCGGAAAGCTTCTCGGGGCCCTCGACCAACGGCTGAGGGAGAAATATGAGTTAGGGGATGGAAGCCCCGTGTACGAATTGAGGGATCTCGGCTTCCTGGGCGGCGATCCCGGTCAGCGCCGGGCGTTAGCAAATGCGATGGTTGCCGAAAAGGAGATTGAAGGGTACTTCACCATTCCGGCGAGCGTGTATGACAGCGGTGCGGTGGAATACCGTTCGGAAAACGCGGGAAACCTTCGGGTCATCGAACGATTCGGCCGGACGATCGAGGAAGTCATCATGGCAACCCGATTCTCGGAGCGCGGATATGACGCATCGGTGATCAAGAGTCTCATGACGGATGTGGACGTTCGGCCGATCAAGCTCTCGGGAAACGGAGACGAATCGGAGTCGGGGTTTCTCGAGACATTCTTCAGTGCGTATATCTTCATCATGATGCTGATGTTTCTTGTGCTCACCTCGGGACAGCTTCTCATTCGCAGTGTCGTCGAGGAGAAGTCCAACCGGGTGATCGAGGTCTTGCTCTCATCATGTTCGGCGAACGACCTGATGATTGGAAAAATCCTCGGCCTCAGCGGGCTGGGGTTGTTTCAGGTGTTTGTGTGGCTGATCATCGGGGCGGTCCTGATGCTCAAGTTCGGGTCGTTCTCCATCCCGCTTGACCACGTGCTGTTGATGATGGCGTATTTTGTTCTCGGCTACTTGCTCTATGCCGCTCTTTTCGTCGGCGCAGGCTCGCCGGTGACCACGGAGCAGGAAGCTCAGCAGATTACCTCGTATGTGAGCCTGACGCTGGTGTTCCCGATTGTGCTGGCAGTGCCCGCAATGCAGAACCCGGATTCCACCCTTATCCAGGTCCTGACCTTTGTACCGTTGTTGACGCCGGCATTCATGCTGATGAGGATCCCGATCCAGATGCCCGCGGTCTGGGAGATTGTTGTCACGCTGATCATCCTCCTCGTGTGCACGATCGCCGCTATGTGGCTGGCAGGGAGGATCTTCAGAATTGCCATCCTTGTCTACGGAAAGCGCCCGACCCTTGCCGAGCTTGGCCGGTGGATCAGGACGCCCTAAGAAAGGAATCTTGTGGTGAATATTGAAGTCGTCTTGTTTGTCGTCCTGGCGGTGCTCTTCGTCGGGTCCGGTATCATGGTGATCACCCGCCGAAGCCCGGTCCTCGCCGTCCTCTATCTCATTCTGAATTTCTTTGCGCTGGCGGGACTCTACCTCACCCTTCAAGCCCAGTTCATCGCGGTCATTCAGATCATTGTCTATGCAGGGGCCATCATGGTCCTCTTCCTCTTTGTGATCATGCTGTTGAATCTGAAGGACGAGGAGAAACTCATCGAAAAGATCACGGCTCGTAAAGTGCTCGCTGTCGGATTGAGCGCCGCCGTCATGTTTGAGATATTGTACATTATCTGGATTTCAACCCCGGGAATCGAACGGGATGTCGCGAAGGCCGAAGAGCTTGGTCGCGTTGAAGCCATCGGAAAGGCGCTGTTCAGCGACTTCCTGTTTCCGTTCGAGGTGACGTCGGTTGTCCTCATCGTTGCCATCGTCGGGGCAGTCATATTGGCCAAGAAGAAACTGGACTGACCATGATCGATCTCAACAGCTATCTGATTCTCTCCGCAAGCGTTTTTGTTCTCGGAGTCATCGGTGTAGTGACCCGCCGGAATGCCATCATCGTGTTCATGTCGATCGAGCTGATGCTGAACTCCGTCAATCTCACACTCGTGGCCTTCTCGTCGTTTCTGGGGGACGCGACGGGGCAGATCCTCGTGTTCTTCGTGATGACGATTGCTGCGGCGGAAGCCGCCGTCGGGCTGGCAATCGTCATCGCGCTCTTTCGCAACAAGCAAACAGTCAACATCGATGAAATCAATATCCTGAAGTGGTGAGCGCATGGTGACAACCCTTGTTCCGCTGATTGTCGTCTTTCCACTGGCAGGATTCCTCTTCCTCGGGCTTTTCGGCTCCAGGATCAAAAATGAAGGTTTGATTGGAGCCATTGGAAGCGGCGTTGTGGGTTTATCGTTCCTGTCGGCCGGATGGATCTTCCTGAGCATGCTCGCCTGGGAAGTGTCGGATCGCACGTTTTCGGTTGAACTCTTTCCGTGGATTGCCTCCTTCACGGGAAATCCCGCCTCATTTGTTTCCTCGATCTCCTATAGGATCGATGAACTGTCGGTCCTCATGACTCTCATTGTGACCGGCGTCGGATTCCTGATCCACCTCTACTCGATCGGTTACATGCACGGTGACCGTGGATTCTGGCGGTTTTTCGCGTACATGAACCTGTTCATTGTTGCGATGCTCAATTTGGTTCTCGCAGATAATTTCCTGCTGATGTTCCTCGGGTGGGAAGGCGTCGGTCTGTGCTCGTATCTCCTCATCGGATTTTGGTATGACAGAAAGTTCGATGTTGGTGGATTCAAGCCGGGAACCGCAAGCACGAATGATGCGGCTAAGAAGGCGTTCATTGTCAACCGAATCGGCGATGTTGGATTCCTGATTGCCATGTTCTTAATCGTCGACAGGTTTGGAAGTCTGAATTTTGACTTTGTTTTTGGAGCGGCCTCAGTTCTGAGCCCGGGGAACGTCACAGTGTTCTGGATCGCCCTCCTGCTGTTCTTCGGTGCCACAGGAAAATCGGCGCAAATTCCTCTCTATGTATGGCTTCCCGACGCCATGGCCGGTCCCACTCCGGTCAGCGCATTGATCCACGCGGCGACCATGGTCACAGCCGGTGTCTATATGGTGGCACGTTGTTCGATCTTCTACGCTCTCGCGCCCGATGCATTGATGATCGTTGCCGTTGTGGGCGCAGCAACAGCTTTCTTCGCGGGTACGATGGGTCTTGTCCAGAATGACATCAAGAAGGTCCTGGCCTACTCAACGGTCAGCCAGCTTGGCTACATGTTTCTCGCCATGGGAGTGGCGGCGTTCGGGGCGGGTGTCTTTCATCTGATGACGCATGCGTTTTTCAAAGCGCTTCTGTTTCTGGGCTCCGGGGCAGTGATCCATGCCATGCATGAGGAGCAGGATATCCTGAAAATGGGCGGTCTTCGGGCGGCGATGCCGGTGACGTTCTGGACCTTCCTGATTGGCGCGTTGGCGATTTCGGGAATTCCACCGCTTTCGGGATTCTTCAGCAAAGATGAAATCCTCTGGAAGGCGTTTTCCAGCGACTACGGCTCACCGTTGTTGTGGATCGTCGGAGTTGCCGGAGCGGCGCTGACGGCGTTGTACATGTTCAGACTGGTATCGTTGACATTTGAAGGTGCGCCGAGGTACGATACACAGCACGTGCATCCGCATGAAGCACCGCGCACGATGACGATACCGCTCGTCGTGCTTGCTGTGCTGTCTGTGATCGGGGGATTTGTCGGGATCCCGGAAAGCCTTTTGGGAGGCAATGCGATCGAACACTGGCTTGAACCGGTGTTTCAGCGTGCCCATGCCAAACTAGCGCTTCAGTCTCATGAATCGGGTATGACGGAGTACATCCTCATGGCCGTTTCCATCGGTTTGGCCGTTGCGGGCATTTTGGCCGGCCGTATTCTCTATCTGAGACGCCGCGATGTGGTCGAAGACTGGCAGAAGCGCTTTGCTCGGCTGTACAGACTTTTGTGGAATAAGTACTACGTCGATGAACTCTATGATGCCGTCATCGTCCGTCCCACGGTGAATCTCTCCGAGCGCTTGCTGTGGAAATGGTTCGACGTGTGAATCATCGACGGCTTCGTGAACG
>BQML01000035.1 GCA_022180565.1 Bacteroidia bacterium | reverse complement strand
TAATGACGTGACGAATGAACCGATTCTTGTTACGAACAACTTTTGTAAATTCATTTTCAATGTGCGGGTGTTGATAACTTGTGACCAACTTCGGAACCGTTATCACTTCCTTTTCTCGGATCCCGATTTGAGGGTGAATCCTCATGTGGACAATCATGCGCCCGACCTCCCCAATTTTTTTGACCATCTGAATTGTTCTCTAATCCCCGGAAGACATCCTGTCTCTATCTCTATAAGTGCTTGATCGATAAGCGGTTGTAGAACACCCAAGTTTTCTTAGAAAATCCGCAAAAACTCATATCGTGCAATAAAGACAGGCATTTTCTAAATTTTCTTGTTGACATTGGCACCAAAACCCCTATATTTCTTGGGGAATTTTGATGAGTGTTTGTTTTCAGGGCGCTAGGCCGTTCAGCTTCAAGGAAGGTTTAACTAATTCCAATATCTCTACACCAATTCATAAAGGGTTATACAATGCCAAAATCAATGTCAAAGAGCCAGATTGCTGCTCATATCGCCAGCAAATTCGAGCTCAAGAAGAAGACGGCAGTGGGCATTCTGGAAGAATTGGCCCAGTTGTCCTATCGCGAGGCCAAGAATTCCTTCACTCTGCCAGGCATCGGAAAGCTTGTGCTTGTGAATCGCAAGGCCCGTATCGGCCGTAATCCGGCCACCGGTGAGCAAATCCAAATCCCGGCCAAAACTGTGGTCAAATTCCGCGTCGCAAAGGCCGCAAAAGAAGCTGTCCTGGGCTCCCGTTAAAAAAAGCCCGTCTGAAAAGGCTTTTCTCGAACGCCCCGGAATCTCGGGGCGTTTCGTTTTCTTGCCTTTTCCGGCACCATCAGCGAGATTCTCACCACATAAATCAATCTGCAGTCACCAATCATTATTCTTCCCCCTGCTCCATGGCCTCAATATTCTCGAAATTCGAAACGGAAATGCAGGTCAGACCCGATGACATCGACATGAACCAGCATGTCCACAATAGCCGATACTTCGACTACGTCCTCGCCGCCCGCTACGACCAGATGGAACGATGCTACGGAATGCCAATGCAGGAATTCCTGAAACTTGGTTTCGGATGGGTGGTCAGGACGGCCCATTTGGAATTCAAACGGCCGCTCGGGCTGGGGGACTCGTTCATCGCTCGAACCTGGATCGATTCCATTCAGGAAGAAGGCGTTGTCGTTCATTTCGAGATCATCAAGAAGGCCACATCAAAGCTGTGTTGCGAGGGATATTTCAGGTATATTATGGTGAATCTCGAGTCCGGTCGGGCCGAGAAAATCCCCGACTGGATCATTCAGAAATATTCGATATGACCGGCAACGAAGAAAAACAAGAATCAACGTCTATGAGAAGGAAAAGTGAAATGGGCAGTAATCGTTGGGCCTTCTCGCCAAAACCGGAAAATTCTCAGCTTCTTTTTTGGTGTCTTGTCTCTTTTTGCCTTTTTCAAAGTTCTGTTTCCCAGGGGCAAGATCTTGGCGAGTTCTCAACGTCCGACGGTGTGAGGTTCCGGGTCCAAAAAGTACTCGGAAACCTCGAGATCCCGTGGTCCATCGCTTTTGGACCAGAAGGAGAGATGTATTTCACGGAGCGATCGGGAAAACTGAGTGTCCTGCGACCGGGAAAACAACAGGCAGATCTGATCGCCGAGATACCGGATGTGATTCATCAGGGGGAAGGCGGACTCATGGGTCTGGCCCTGCACCCCCAGTTCAAGGCCAATCGTCTTCTGTATATCAGCTACACATTCCGCTTGAAGGCCGGGCTTGCAAACAAGGTAGACAGATTCGAGCTGAGAAACGGAAGACTCCAGGGGAGGAAGACAATTGTCCCCTATCTTCCGGGCTCTTCCGTCCATAACGGCTGCAGACTGAAATTCGGTCCCGACGGCAAGTTGTATGTGACAACCGGAGATGCCGCGGACCGGGAAATAGCACAGGACCCGGGATCTTTGGGAGGAAAAATCCTCAGACTGAATGACGACGGGTCCATTCCTGCGGACAATCCATCCCCCGGTTCTCCTTTGTATGCGCTTGGGTTTAGAAATCCTCAGGGAATTGACTGGCACCCCCTGTCAGGTCTGCTCTTCGAGACCGAACACGGTCCTTCAGGATTTGACGGCCCCGGCGGAGGCGATGAGGTCAATATCGTCGATCCCGGGAGGAACTATGGATGGCCGGTAATCCACCATCGCGAAATGAAGGAAGGATATGAATCACCTCTCCTTGAGTACACACCGGCTGTGGCCCCGGCGAGCGGCATGTTTTACCGGGGAACCGCTTTTCCGGGTTTTCGCAACAGCTTCTTCTTCGGCTGTCTCCGGGGCGCTCGGATCCAACGAGTCGTCCTTGACCCGGGAAACCCGCGCATAGTGAAATTCGAGGAGAGCCTCCTCAAGGGAGAGTTCGGGCGAATCCGCGAAGTGGCGGAGGGTCCGGACGGGTTCATCTATTTTTCCACCAGCAATACAAGCCGAGGCCGGCCCGCGAAGGATGATGATCGGATCCTGAGAATTGTACCAATTGCGAACAAGTGATGGAATGGTGGAACCCAGATAAGGAACAAGTTCTGGAATAATGGAATGAACTCGTTTTCCATTATTCCCATCCTCCATCATTCCATCCAGGGCCGTTTTGTTCCATGAGCCAACCAACGTTGTTCCTGAACATCATCTGGCACCAGCATCAACCTCTGTACCTTGACCCGGCCACCGACCAACTGCAGGGTCCGTGGGTGCGCACGCATGGGACCAAGGATTACTACGACATGGCCGCTGTGATCGGCCGCTATCCCGCTGTCCATGCAACAGTCAATCTTACCTCGTCTCTTCTCTGGCAGTTGGAGGAATACTATGTCAAACGCCTGAAGCCGTTCGTGGATCTGCGGAAAAACCGCGTCCATGCCCGGAAGTATTTTGCGGCGTACGGCGGAAGAACGGACCCATGGATCGATCTTGCTCTGAAGCCAACGGCGTTGTTTGACGAGCGGGATCTGGGTTTTCTCGTAAGCAATACCTGGAACGCATTCGGCGTGAGTGATGTGGCCATCCAGCGGTTTCCGGAATACAGCGCGCTGAGGGATAAGTTCCGATCGAGCGGCATCGGGAGTCTTTCGGAGCAAGAGAGGAGAGAAGTCAAATTTTGGTTCTATCTTGCGAACTTCGATCCTGATTTCCTCGAGCAGAGAGTGCGGCTTGTTACAGGGACAACCGTTGACCTGCGTGAATACCTTCACAAAGGACAGGACGGGACATACGTCCTCCGAAGGATGGTAACGGAGGAAGACTGCAATCGAATGGTGGCAGAAACGTACAAGGTGCTTGCGGCCATTGTCCCCATCCATAAAAAGCTGATGTACCACCCGTCCTCGTACAAGGGACAAATCGAAATCATCACAACCCCGTACTACCATCCCATTCTGCCGCTCATTTACGATTCCGACCTTGCAAAACTCTGCCAGCCGGATGATGCCATGCCGTCCCGGTTTCATTATCCTCATGATGCCGACGTTCAGGTTGCCAAAGCTGCCGCATTTTACAAGCGGATGTTCGGCATCCGGCCGGTGGGAATGTGGCCTGCCGAAGGCTCCGTGGCGCATGATATTGTGGCGGTGTTTGGGAAAAACGGGATACGTTGGATTGCGACCGACGAGAAAATTCTGGCGCGGTCCAAACCGCCGGACATGCCGAAGTATCAGCCCTATGCTGTGTTCGGTAACCACGGAAGTGCCGATTCGGTGGCCATTGTGTTTCGGGACACGGAGTTGTCCGATAAAATCGGCTTTGCTTACCAGACCTGGAAAGGAGAGGATGCCGCCGAAGACTTCATCAGGCACGTTCTCCGGTACAGGCCTGCTTCCCACGAACAGGACAGGCTTCTGACCGTCATTCTTGACGGTGAAAACGCCTGGGAATGGTACAGGCAGGACCATGACGGGAAAGAGTTTCAGAATTCTTTGTACAGGAAACTCTCTGAGTTGTATGAAAGGAGGGAAGTCATAACGGTATCCATGAGCGAGTATCTTCGGGGAAATCCCTATCGAAGCGTTCCGGCCCATCCGATTGAATCGCTTCCGAGGCTGGAATGGCTTTGGCCGGGGTCCTGGATCAACGCCAACTACGATACTTGGATCGGTGAGCCGGAGGAAAACCAGGCCTGGGAGTATCTTTTGACCGCCCGCCGCGATCTCGAAAAGTCGGGGATTCCGGAGCCGAAGCCGGAAGCAGTTCTGCCCCCGCGGAAGGGGACGAAGGGCTGGTACGCCTTTAAGGCGTGGGAGGCCATGTACGCGGCCGAGGGGTCAGATTGGTTCTGGTGGTACGGCACGGATCAGACGGCCCCCGCCGGTGACAAGCCCTTTGACTTGGCCTTTATTACGCTTCTGAACAACATCTACACGTTTGCAAAGAAGGCGGGCGCGAAAATGCAGTTGCGGACCTTCGAGCCGATTATCAGAACGGAATCCGCGCGGGAGGGAAGGGCGCAGGCAAGTATGGCGCAGAGCAGTGATCAGCTTGTTGAAGTGAGGATTCATTGCGACGCGCGGGACATCTATGTTCGAAAAAGTATCTATATCGCAGGGAATCTCCCGGAGCTGGGAGAATGGGTCCCGAATAAGGTCCGCATGTACGACGACGGTTCCCATGGTGACGAAAAGGCCGGCGATAATGTGTGGACGATCAGCATTCGGGTTCCTGCCGGCACACAACTTGAATACAAGTTTACTAATAGCGGCGCTCTGGGTTCGTGGAATCCCGGCGAGGAATTTCCGGGACTCCATCGCACGCTTCACGTGGAAAAGAATCCCGGTGAGCGACTGGAAATCATGAACCGCTTTGGGGTGTTGTGAAAGCGATGACAGGGATGAAAGAGTCCATCATAGCGTTCGCGGGATCCCTGCTCCTTTTTTGTGCCGGATGTTCGGGATGCGGGGATTCTTCCCGACGGCTTGAAAATGATTGGACTTTCCGGATTGATTCCCTGAACCAGGGATTGTCGGAGCAATGGTATCTCTCGGAACATTCGGACTCGGAATGGGAAACTGTTTCTCTTCTGCCCTCCAACGCGAGGCACAATGTTGTCGAATGGCGCGGGGTCGCCTGGTATCGCACGACCTTTGAGGCTGAACCGACAGATGGTCCGAGAACGCTCGTCTTCCACGGCTCGGACAATTCGGCAGTCGTCTGGCTTAATGGTGAGCGCGTCGGTGGCGTCAATGGATACAGCGAATGGTTCGCTGTGGGTGTGACCCCGTCCATGAGGGCTGGTTTGAATACCCTCGTTGTGCGAGTCGACAACCCACGGGGATACAGCGGTATCTACGGACCCGTATCGCTGACAGCGGGCGGTACTGTTGATGAGGTTCTGAAAAATCCGCTGAGCGAGAGGGCCGCCAGAGCCGGCGCGGGTTGGGTGCCTGATGCTGTTGTCTATGGCGTCTTTCCCCGTGCTTTTTCCCGTGAAGGAACGTTCCGGAGCCTCGAACAACGACTGCCGGAAATCAAGAGCCTGGGAGCAACAGTTCTGTGGCTTCTTCCGATTCATCCGATCGGGGATGCCAACCGGAGGGGTTCGCTGGGCAATCCCTATGCCGTGCGGGACTATGACGCAATCAATCCGGAGTACGGCACGCTTGAGGATTTTCGCTCGCTCGTCAGGTCGGCGCACGGACTTGGGCTGAGGGTCGTCATAGATCTCGTGGTGAATCACGCCGCATGGGACAGCAGGCTCATGTTCGAACATCCCGATTGGTTCCTCCACGACGAAAGCGGTGCGATTGTTTCCCCCTCGGTGGAGTGGTCGGACGTTGCGGCGCTGGACCTGCGGCATCACGAACTGCGCAAAGACATCATCAGAATGGCGGAATACTGGGTAGGCGAGGTGGGAGTGGATGGATTTCGTTGTCATGCGGCGGAGCGTGTCCCCACGGAATTCTGGGAACTCCTGCGGGCGCAATTGGAAAAAATCAAACCGGTCATGTTGATTTCAGACGGATCCCTGCCTGATCATCATCTGAAGGCGTTCGATGTGACAGAAGGCGGAACGATGTACCGGGTATTTGAAGCGCTGACGGAGGGGCTGGCCTCGCCGGAAATGTTCCACGAAGCCATCAGGCTTGAGTCGCTGAAATATCCGCAGGGCTCTCTTCACCTGCGTTATGAAACTCGTCACGATTATCGAGGATCGAATTCTCCGGCCGCGGCGAGGTTCGGAATAAAACCGGCCAAGCTTCTCTCGGTGCTTGTGTATGCGATGCCGGGGATTCCCCTCATCTATAATGGAGATGAGGCGGGGAACACGGCCAGACTCGGCTTGTTTGACCGATCTTCCATTGATTGGACTGATCGGCAGGGTTTCCGGGTTCTCTTGAAGGATCTGGGCCGGATGAGGAGCGAATATGACGCCTTTGTGCGTGGGACCTACCGGCCTCTAGGGAATTCTGAGCCGTCGCGGGTTCTGTCCTTTGCGCGGGTCGGTGATCACCAGGTTGCGGTGGTTGTGGCAAACCTCTCGGCCGATCCCGTAACCGTACGCGTTTATCGGGAAGAAGTTGGCGCGAAGGACTGGAGGGAACTCAATACAGCCGGCGACGGCCGAATGGGTGTAAACGGGGAGTATACTCTTCTGGGGTGGGGATGGAAAATCTTCATTGGAACGAGGACACCGACATGAAATTCTACACTGAGTATTTGTGGTTCAATACCAAAAAGCACCGTGAGTACGTCAATATCACGGGGGAGGTTGAGAGAATTCTGAACAAGAGTGGAATCAAGGAAGGAATGATTCTAGTGTCGGCCATGCACATCACCGCCGGGGTGTATGTGAACGACGCGGAAAGCGGGCTGATTCAGGATATTGACGAGTGGCTGGAACACCTTGCACCGTTCAATCAGAATTACCGCCACCACAGAACGGGGGAGACGAACGGAGATGCCCATTTGAAGAGCCTCTTGGTCCACCATGAAGTTGTTATCCCGGTCACGGAGGGAAAGCTGGA
The DNA here is from genome assembly GCA_022180565.1 of Bacteroidia bacterium. Lineage (GTDB taxonomy): Bacteria > Bacteroidota > Ignavibacteria > UBA10030 > UBA10030 > JACQPU01. The sequence continues at coordinate 69,799 of BQML01000035.1, read as the reverse complement.
CTTCGGTCCGTGGCAGCAAGTGTATTATGCCGAATTTGACGGGCAGAGGAAGAAGCGCGTGATTGTCAAAGTCATGGGGGAATAGGGAAAGCGGCCGTGGGTTCCGTTCTCCATTCTCTCGAATTTGCGATGTACCGCATCCTTTGTCGGATCCTGGAGCGGCTCTCGCTTGAACGCGTACGGAAAACGGCTCGTGCATTGGGCCGATTTGTGTATCGGACCCTGAAGTACCGCAAGAGCGTCACCCTCGGGAATCTCGCGAGAGCTTTTCCGGCAATGAGCGAGGACCAGCGCGAACAGCTGGCGCGACGAGCCTATGAGAACATAGCGACGACACTGATGGAGTTGTTGTATTTCCGTAGGTTGGAGGATGCGGATATCAGAAGGACCGTGCGGTTTCCGAATGCAGATCTTCTTCTCAGGAGGATGCGGGAGAGGAAAGGCGTTGTGATTCTCACGGCGCACATCGGAAGTTGGGAAATGATTCCCCCCGCTCTGAGGGTGATTGCCGGAGTGAATTGCGTCGCCATGTACAAACCCCAAACAAACCGGCTGATCGACCGGGATATTTATGCACTGCGCACCAGATTCGGCAGCAGACTGGTCTCCATGGGGGCAGGGGCGCGGGAAGTCTTCCGTCTCCTCTCCGAGGGAGAGGCCGTTGTGGTCGCTGCGGACCAGAGTGCACCGAAGGAAAGTATTCACGGAAAATTTTTTGGAACCGATGTTCCTGTCTTTCAAGGTCCCGCGGTATTCTGCCTCAAGACCGGAGCCGCGATGATCGCACTGTACGCCGTTCGACAGTCGGACGGTACCTATGAGATTCTGTGCAACGAGATCACGACCGGCGACCTTTCGTACGGCGAAGAAGCCGTCAAAGAATTGACGCAACGTCATCTCTTGGAAACGGAACGAGTGATCAGGGCATATCCAGATCAGTGGATGTGGATGCATCGCCGGTGGAAGCACGTAGGGGAGGCCGATGGCTCGCATTAAGCGCATCCTGGTCATTCAGACCGCCTTCATAGGGGACGTTATTCTGACCCTGCCGCTCATACAGGTTCTTAAGGACTTCTTTGCAGATGCGGCGATTGACATGGTCGTTGTGCCCCGATCTGCCGAAGTGTGCCGCACGCACGCGTCTTTGAACAGGGTGGTTCCGTATGACAAACGGGGCCGGGATCGGGGCTTTGGGGGCTTCATCCGGATGGTCGCGAACCTGCGACGGCAGAAATACGATCTCGCTCTCGTTCCGCACCGCTCCTTGCGAAGTGCGCTGCTTGCCCTGTTTGCCGGAATTCCCCTGCGCATCGGATTTGCCAAAGGGGTGGGGAGGATCTTCTTCAACAAACGAATCCTCTACGACGATTCACTGCACGAGATCGAGAGGAATCTCTCGTTGTTGAGAGGCATCGGCATCGATCCTCCCGCGAAGGAACTTCCGCGAGTGGTGCCCGGGAACGAGGCCGTCGCGGAGGTGGAGGGGCTGATGACCGCGAGAGGATGGGGACCTAACGAAGCCATGGTGGCGGTTGCGCCGGGCACCGTGTGGAACACGAAGCGGTGGCTGAAAGAACGATTTGCAGAATTGGCGGGCATGTTTGCCGGGGAAGGATTCCGGGTAGTCCTGGTGGGCGGTCCGGAGGATCAGGACCTTTGCGAAGAGATCAGAAGGGCAAGCGGATCGGACAGCGTGGTGAGTGCCGCGGGAAAGCTGAGTGTGCTTGGCTCGGCCGAATTGATCCGCCGCAGTGATCTCGTCATTTCGAACGACAGTGCTCCGCTTCATTTGTCGGTGGGTGTGGGGACGCCTGTTGTCGGGATCTTCGGCGCTACGGTCCCGGAGTTCGGCTTTGCACCCTACGGCCCGCATGATGGCGTTGTCGAGGTCCGGGGGTTGTCGTGCCGACCCTGTTCCATTCATGGTGGAACAGAGTGTCCGATCGGGACGTTTGATTGCATGAAGCGGATTTCCGCTGAGAGGGTCTATGCAAAGGCGGTGACGGTTCTTGAGAAGGCGCGGTTGGCCCGAAAGAGCAAGATTGAATCCGTGGGAAAAAAGCCGTAGCTTGCCTCCTTGGCGGCCGAAGGTTGGGCAGTGCAATTTTTCTGCGCCCGTAGCTCAGATGGATAGAGCGACCCGCCCGACCGAACGAGCAACGGCTTGTTTATTCGGTCGTTCGGGCGGGCAGCCTCCGGGGGGGGGAGAATAGATGGTCGTCTATGTTCTCAGAAGTCTTCATGATCATTTGAGATATGTCGGGATGACGGACGATGTGGAGAGGCGCTTGCGGGAGCATAATGCAGGTAAGTGTGCTGCCACGAGAATGCGGCGTCCGTTGGTAATGACATATGTTGAGAATTGTTCAAGCCGTCAGGAGGCGAGGAAGCGGGAGCGATATCTGAAATCGGCGGCCGGGAGAAGATACTTAGATCGAGTTGAGACTCCGATCTGGAAGGCGAAACAGAAGGAAGGGTGTTCGTCTGCGTTTCTGCGCCCGTAGCTCAGATGGATAGAGCGACAGCCTCCGGAGCTGTAGGTCGCGCGTTCGAATCGCGCCGGGCGTACTTCTGCAGTTTCAGATTCGGGTTCCCTCCTTCGAGAATCCGAATCGTGTTGCCGTGAAATCTGAAACCCCAAACCTGGATTTTTCAATGCTCAAACCGAAGAAAAAAGTCACCAAACGCGAGATCAAAGAAGACACGCTTGTCACCGCCTACTTTGAGGCCCAATCGTGGTTCGAGGCGAACCGAAAGCGTGTTGGCACGATCGTCACGACGGTCCTCATTGCCGCGATTGCCGTATGGTTCTATTTCAACAACCTTACCACACAAAACAAGGCGGCCACGGCCGATCTGGGCAATATTCTGCGATACTACGACCAGGGTGAGTACGAAACCGCGATCAACGGTTCGCCCCGGGAGAACCTGAGGGGCCTGCGCCAAATTGTTGATGAATACGGCGGAACGGCCTCGGGAGAACTGGCGGCGTTTTACCTCGCCAACAGTTATTATGCTTTGGGGGAGTACGCAAAAGCTCTGGAGTACTATGAGAAGGCGGAAGTAAACGATAAGAGCATTCAGGCGTCGGTTACCGCGGGGATCGCGGCGTGCCGGGAGGCGTTGGGGGCGTATGCCGAAGCTGCGCGCGCCTACGAAAAAGCCGCAAAGGACGACGAGATGAAGCTCCACACCGCGGAGAATCTTTACCGGGCCGCCCACTGTTACCTCCTGGCAGGGGAGCCGAAGAAGGCGGAAGATCTTCTGAAATCCCTCAAAACAAACTATTCGATGTCTCCGTTTGCGCGTGAGGCGGATCGCCTCCTCGTCCGGGCGGCATCGTAAGGGCATGAACGCTGTTCCGCCCATGCGGAACACGCACGCATTCTGATGCCCATTCTTCCCAACAGGAAGTACGCGAACCGAATCCTGAAGATCGCCACGCCGGCGATTGCCGGGATGTCGTCGCAGATGATTGTGTCCATTATCGACACCGCCATGGTGGGACGTCTAGAGAACTCCGAGACCGCCTTGGCCGCCATGGGGCTCGGTGTGCTGGCCACCTGGACCCTAAGTAGTTTCTTTTCCAGCCTCGGCAACGGCACGCATATCGTTGTTGCCCGCCGCTACGGGCAGGGAAAATTCACCGAAGCCGGCATCGTGCTGAACAACTCCCTCCTCCTCACTCTTTTCGTCGGCTTATTGTTCGGGATCCTTGGCTTCACCTATGCCTTTGAGGCGATCGATTTGTTCTCAAGCGATGAAGCGGTCTCTCTGCTCGCCGCCGATTATATCAAGTACCGGTCCATCGGCCTTCCGTTTTTCCTCCTGGCCGTCTCCTACCGCGGTTTCTTCTACGGCATCGGTCATACCAAGATGTTCATGTTCTCCGCGCTTATCACATACGTCTGTAACATCATCTTCAACTACCTCCTCATTTTCGGAAATCTGGGCTTCCCCCGCATGGGTGTTGCCGGAGCGGGACTGGCCGCTTCGATCGGTATGCTGGCGGGATTCCTGTTTTTTGCCGCTGTAACTTTTCTTCCTGAATACCGAAAGAGATATAGATACTATGACGTTTTGGCGATCGGCAGAAGGTACCTCGAGCCCATTGTGAGAATCTCCCTGCCGGTGTCTCTTCAGAACATTCTGATCCTGTTCGGCTTTTTGATCTTCGTCGCCATCACCGGAGTGATCGGAACACTGGAACAGGCCTCGACGCAGGTGGTGATTACATCGCTCTACCTTTCCTTTATGCCGTGTTTCGGCTTTGGGATCGCGACCCAAACGCTGGTGGGCAATTCGCTCGGAGATAACAATCCCAATGAGGCGTATCGGTACGGAGTCGAAACTGCGAAGCTCGGGACACTATTCACAATCGGTGTCGGAGTTCTCTTCGTCGGTATTCCCGAGCTTGTGCTGGCCGTGATCACGAACAACGATACGGTGATCTCTGTTGCCCGACCCTTGCTGCAGCTCGCGGGAATCGCGCAAGTCGCCTATGGGTCGGGAATCATCATCGCCAACGCGCTTCAGGCCGCCGGAGATACGCTGTACGTCATGTATCTTGAAATTATCACGCACTGGATCATCTTTCTGCCCGTGTCCTACCTCCTCGGCGTCACCTTTGGCCTTGGCATCGTTGGAGCGTGGGCGGGTTTGCCCATTTATATCCTGTTCTACACGGCCTTTGCATGGCGGAAATTCCGGTCCGGATCCTGGAAGGCCATAACGGTCTGATATGTCACGCATCAAAAAAGCCGCAACTCTGATTGTCTCGGGCGTCCTTTTGCTCCTCGTCTTCATGTACGACGTCGTTCGGCTGACGGTCGAGTTAGGAGACACCGGGTTCCTGTTCCTCCGGGAGCTCGCTGTCGTCGCCGTTATGGTCGGAGCATTTCTTCTGATGCGGGACTACGCGCGAAAGGGCATCGGCGCGGCGATCAAGGAAACAGGACGGCTCCTCATCGTGATGGTCGCAAGCCTTGTTGTAGCCGCAGGAACGGGGATGCTCGCCGGGATCGGGTTTTCGGAAGGCGGCGCATCGTCCATGCCTCAGAACTCCGTGACCGCATTCTTCTCCCTGGTGGTCAGCTTGGTCGTGGGAACGGCTTCCATCCAAACCATCCTCACGATCAAGGAACTCGTTTATCACAAGCGGAAACGGGGAACACGGAGGAATTTCCTGACCTATGTTGTCCTGCTTCTCGCCACGGCAGGCTTCAGTCTCCCCGTGTTCTCGAACGACCTCGCGATTCTTGGAACGACGACATTCGTTCTGGCGGTGATTATGATCGTCGTGAACTCGTTTCGGCAAAACTGGATTGTTTTTCTTTCCCGGAGAGAAAAAATCTACTGCATCATCTACAGTGCGCTCCTCTTCGGAACCTTCCTCGCTCTCAGCCTTGTTCTGTCGAACCGGACGTTTCTTCAAAAAGCCGTCCTGTTCTTCAGCGTTCCCCTGGAGCGCTTCGTTCTGCTGAACAGCATGTACGGAGCCGTGTATTTCGGCATGGCTTTCATCACAACGCTCTTCCATCTGCCGACCGCGGAAGCTTATGAGCGCAAGCAATCCGAGCTGAGTTCCCTGCACAACCTCGGCCGGTTGGTGACGCAAGTGTTCGACTTCAACGATCTTGTGCGAACTGTCACCCACATGACGCGTGAAGTCAGCGGTGCCCGGAGTGCGTGGCTGGAGCTGATCCGACAGGAACCCGCGGGAATGCGAGTCGAAGTTGTTTCGGCGAACAACATCGACGAGAGCGTGATCCGGACCGTGATGGAGGGGACGGAGTTCTCCCCGAGACAATTTGTGATGGAATCGAAAAAGGCGTTGATGATCGACGATGTCGGAGCAGACCGCAGGACGCGGCATCTGAAAGGCCGGGGACTCTCCATTGGCTCGCTCCTGAGTGTGCCGCTCGTATCGCATGGATCCCTCGTCGGCATCCTGCATGCCACAAAGGAAATCTCCTACGGGTTCGATCAGGATGACAGCGACGTGCTGACGACCCTGGCCGATCATGTGACGATTGCGATCGAGAACGCCCGCCTGATCGAGCAATCGCTCGAGCGCGAACGCTTGAAGCAAGAGCTGATGGTGGCACGGGACGTGCAAAAGCGGCTCCTGCCGGACCGCTTTCCGGAAAATCCCGCCATGGACGTTTCTGCCCACTCCGAACCGTCTCTTGAAGTCGGAGGGGATTATTTCGATTTCGTCCATTTGGACGAACAAACGGTGGGGATCGTCGTGGGAGACGTTTCAGGGAAAGGGGTATCTGCCGCGTTCTACATGGCCGAAGTGAAGGGGATCTTCCAGTCTCTGAGCAAAATGACCCGCTCTCCGCGGGAACTGCTGATTTGGGCAAATGAAACACTGCGCGAAAACCTTGAGCGAAAGGCCTTTATCAGCGCTGTCTATGCTGTGTTTGAGCTTGCAACGGGGCGGGTGGTTCTTGCCAGGGCAGGCCACTGCCCGATGGTCCTCATCTCCAGACGCTCGAACCGTCTCATTCGACCCAATGGCCTCGGATTAGGCCTGACGGATGGAGAACTGTTCGAGCAATCGACGGAGGAGACGGTTTTGACTCTTGCAGAGGGGGATGTCTGTCTTTTCTATACCGACGGAATCACGGAGGCCCGAAACGGGGAAGGCCGTGAGTTCGGCTACGACCGCCTCGTGGAGCTGGCTACGGAGGCTAAGGATCTTCCGGCTATGGAAATTCAGAATCGGATTTTATCGGAAATTGGCGCATATTGTGGCAGTTCAGGCCCCGAGGACGACCTGACACTGGTCGTCGTCAAATGGCTTGGGAAAAGACCGAAGGATAGCAAGGTGCATCAAGGAGACCACCATGAGTGAATTCAAAGTGAATCACCGTGACGGAGAGGGATTCAGCGTGCTCGAGTTGAAGGGGTATCTCGACGCACACACGGCCCCCGATCTGGAAACGACTTTCCAGAAGCTCCTCACAGACAAGAAATTCAACATCATTGTGAACTGCAAGGATCTGACGTACATCAGCAGTGCGGGTCTGGGCGTGTTCATGGCGTACATCGAAGATGTTCGAAAAAACCGGGGGGATATCAAGTTGACGAACATGTCCCCGAAGGTATACAATGTTTTCGACCTCCTGGGATTCCCTGTTCTCTATGAAATCTACAAGGATGAGCAGGAGGCAGCGACCAAGTTTCGTCAACAGATGAAAAAAGGGTGATCCGACGGAACGCTCGATGGCGAAGTCTGCTACAAAAACTATTCCCAGCAAAACGGGCAAACTTCTCGAAGTCCGGGAGTTCGTTGCCTCCGAGGCGCGGGACTTCGGTTTTTCCGACGAGGATATCTCGAAGATTGCCCTTGCGGTGGATGAAGCATGCACGAACATTATCCGGCATGCCTATCAGAATAATCCCGATCACGAGATCGCAATCACGGTTGAGAAGAAGAAGGACCGGTTCGAGGTAAGCATTGTTGACGAGGGCAGGAGGTTCGACCCGTCAATGCTCAAGCCACTGAATCTCAAAGAACATCTGACGCGCTATCGCCGCGGCGGATTGGGGGTGTATCTCATGAAAACCCTGATGGACAAAGTGGAATACAATTCCCTGGGGGACAAGCGAAATGAAGTCCGCCTGACAAAGTATCTCCACCCGGTGCGTTCGCGTCGGTAACAGCGCCCGCTCTCCCGATACCACGTCATGACAAAATCCGCCCGCTCCACCCTGGCCTCAACATCCGCGGATCTGCTTCCCCTGTTTGAGTTCAGCAACGTCGTCAATTCCTCTCATGATCTGAAATTCATTCTCGGAACTGTGCTTCTGACGGTCATGGGCAAAATGCTCGTCACACGCGGTGCGGTTCTGCTCAAACGCGACAAGACGGCTTTTGAAATTGTTGCGGCACGGGGTTTGGGAGACGTTGAGGGAGCAACGGTCGATTTTCAGACCCTGCCGAAGGGAATGCGCGAGCTTAAGAAAGGCGGAAAGGCGGAGCATGGAAATTCATGGCTTGTGAAGCATGAACTTCGCCTGATCGTGCCTGTCATCTCCGCCTCCCACGTGGTGGGGTATCTTGTTCTGGGCGCTCGGGCAGGCAGGAAGTCCTTTTCATCCTCCGACAAGAAGCTGATCACGTCGTTGGTCAGCCTTTCCGCCGCCGCAGTCGACAAGGCGGTGATGCTTGAACGTCTGAAGGAAGCACACCGGTCCCTCGACAGAAAACTGCAGGAGCTGAAAACTCTGTTCGAGTTGAGCAAGGAGTTCAATCTTGTCCTGGACGCGGACAAGGTCATCCGCCTTCTCACATTCTCGCTCCTGGGACAGATCGGGGTGAACCGCTACGCGGTGTGCTTGATGGAGAACGCGAGCTTGAAGATCGTGGCATCGCGCCTGCCGGATGATCCCGGTCTGCTCAGGGCCTTGCAAGACTTCTGCGAACTCAAGAACGCCGTGGTGGTGGACGATGTGGACAAACAACGCGGGCCTTCAGCCGCTCTGCTGAAAGAAGCGGGTGTTGAACTGCTGATTCCCATGCACACCCAAAACAGAACGAAGGGGCTGATCCTGCTCGGGCGGAAGCTCGGTGGCGCCGCATATACGAAGGAAGACCTGGAGTTTCTGTATTCGCTCGGAAACCTGGCGATGATCTCCATTGAAAATGCGCGGCTGTTTCAGGAAACCCTCGAGAAGCAAAGACTCGAGGATGAACTGAAGATTGCCCGAGAGATTCAGCAGGGACTCCTGCCGCAGACGCTTCCCGCGATCTCCCGGTTGGACCTTGCCGCAATCAATGTCTCGTCGAAACAAGTGGGCGGCGACTACTACGACGTAATCCGACGATCGGCAACGGAATATGTGATTGCGATCGGCGACGTGTCCGGCAAGGGAACACCCGCCGCTCTCCTGATGGCAAACGTCCAGGCGGCCTTGAGGGCTCTCGTTCCGCTTATGCACGATTTACCCCAGGCAACGGCTCGTATCAACGAGATCACATGCGACAACACGGGTGGGGACAAGTTCATCACGTTTTTCTGGGGCCTTATCGACACAGAACGTCGCACCCTTCGCTATGTGAACGCGGGCCACAATCCTCCCTTTCTCCTGCGAAAGGATGGAACCGTGGAGCGCCTGGAGAAGGGCGGATTGATTCTCGGGATCATGAAGACCACGGCGCCTTATGAAGAAGAGGAGGTGACGTTGGAGGAGGGAGACCTTCTGTTTCTCTTTACCGATGGAGTGAGTGAGGCAATGAATGCACAGGGTGAGGATTTCACCGAGGAGCGGCTTGAAGCGCTCCTCAGGTCCCTCCGGGGATCGACCGCGCGGGAAGTTGTGCAAGCGGTTCGGGCCGCCATCGAGAGCTTCTCCGAGGGCATTGCACAGTCCGACGATGTCACCATGCTCGTGATGAGCGTCCAATGAACGTGTCTGAACCCTTGCCGATCCAGTGAACCTCCGTCTGTGAATTGTAATTCCCGCCTCGTTTCCGTACATTTTCTCTCCGGCGATGAAATACCATCCATCCGAAATTGAACCGAAATGGCAGAAGTACTGGGAGGAACACGGCACCTTTCGGGTCCGCGACAAACATCCCGGCAGGAAAATCTACATCCTTGACATGTTCCCCTATCCGTCCGGGGCGGGACTCCATGTCGGACACCCCGAGGGATACACCGCCACGGATATTGTGGCCCGCTACAGGCGCATGAAGGGTTTTCATGTTCTCCACCCGATCGGCTGGGATGCGTTCGGTCTTCCCGCTGAACGCTACGCGATGCAGACGAACATCCATCCGCGCAAAACCACAGAGGAAAACATAGCAACCTTTCGCCGCCAGATCAAAATGCTCGGTCTGAGCTACGATTGGGACCGGGAAGTGAATACCACCGATCCGGCCTACTACAAATGGACACAGTGGATCTTTCTCAAGATCTATCAGTCATGGTTTGACCCTCGTGTGAACAAAGCCCGGCCGATCGAAACATTGGTGGAGGAGTTTGAAGCGCAGGGAAGCAAAGATCTCCCCGTGGAAGCGCCGTTTTCGGCGGCGCAGTGGAAATCAATGACGGAACGCGAACGCCAGGAGGTCCTTGCCCGGTTCCGCCTGGCCTATGTCGCAGAGGTGCCCGTCAATTGGTGCGAAGAGCTTGGAACGGTTCTCGCCAACGAGGAGGTTGACGAATGGGTGGAAAAAGGCTACAGCGTTGAGCGGAGGCCCATGAGACAATGGATGATGCGCATCACGGCCTACGCTGAGCGATTGCTTGTCGACGCGGAAGAGCTTGATTGGCCTTCATCGACCGTTGAACAACAAAGGAACTGGATCGGACGGTCGGAAGGGGCGGAAATTGACTTTGTGGCGGATGGGTCGGACAGAAGAATTCGGGTGTTCACCACACGGCCCGATACGCTCTTCGGAGCGACCTATCTTGTGCTCGCTCCCGAACACCCTCTCGTGCCCCAGCTCACCGACGCCGCGCACCGCGAGGATGTTGTCCGCTATCAGCGGGCGGCATCGCTCAAGAGCGAACTGGATCGAGGCCTTGAAAAAGAGAAAACGGGAGTCTTCACCGGCAGCTATGCGGTCAATCCCGCGACCCAAAAGAACATTCCGATCTGGGTGGCCGATTATGTGCTCATGGGCTACGGCACGGGAGCCATCATGGGTGTGCCCGGGCAAGACGAGAGAGACTGGGAATTTGCGGAGAAGTTCGGACTCCCCATTGTTCGAACAGTTCAGCCACCCGATGGATTTGCGGGAAAGGCGTATACGGGAGACGGGCCTGCAGTGAACAGCGAATTCCTTGACGGATTGAATGTCGATGCCGCCAAGGAACGAATCATCCGCTGGCTCGAGGAGAAGAATCTGGGCGCGAGGAAGGTGACGTACAAACTGCGCGATTGGCTCTTCTCACGACAACGGTACTGGGGAGAGCCGATTCCGATCATTCATTGGGAGGACGGCACCATGAGTGCCGTTCCGGAATCTGAATTGCCCCTCCTCTTGCCGGATCTGGAAAAATTCCAGCCAAGTGGAACGACGGAGTCTCCGCTGGCGCTTGCGGAGGACTGGGTGCGTGTACAGGATCCCCAAACGGGAAAGAAGGGTCGCAGAGAAACGAATACAATGCCCCAATGGGCAGGCTCGTGCTGGTATTACCTCAGGTATTTGGATCCGCACAATGAGAGAATATTCTGCGATCCGGAACGGGAACAGTACTGGATGCCTGTTGACCTGTACATCGGAGGGGCTGAACATGCGGTTCTTCATCTGATGTATGCGCGCTTCTGGCACAAGGTGCTGTACGATCTGGGATATGTCAGTACGAAGGAGCCGTTTCTCAAACTCCGGCATCAAGGCACCATTCTGGGCGAAGATTCACGCAAGATGTCAAAATCCCGCGGAAATGTCGTGAATCCTGACACGGTTGTCGCAGAGTATGGGGCGGATGCCATGAGACTGTTTGAAATGTTCATGGGCCCCCTTGAAGAGGTGAAACCGTGGAGCACGCGCGGCGTTGAAGGAGTGTTTCGTTTCCTGAACCGCGTCTGGCGGCTTTTCATCGGCGAGGACGGCTCTATCGAGCCGGGCCTTGCCGACATCGACCCCGACCCGGAGTTCGAGAGGTTGTTCCATCGGACGGTGAAGAAGGTGGGGGAGGATATCGAGGCTCTGCGGTTCAATACGGCCATTTCTCAAATGATGATCTTCATCAATGAGGCATACAAGCTGGAAAGGAAGCCGCGAAGGCTCATGGAACAGTTTGTTCTGCTTCTTGCCCCCTTTGCGCCTCACATAGCAGAGGAGCTTTGGGAGAAACTCGGACATCCGGCCAGCCTGGCCGCAGAGCCGTGGCCGGCGTACGATTCGGAAAAGGCAAGGATGAAGAGCATTGAGGTCGTCTTTCAGGTCAACGGGAAAGTACGGTCGAAAGCACAGGTACCGGCGGGAACCCCGGAAGCAGAGCTCGAAACGATTGCCCTGAACGACGCCAATGTGAAGCGCCATATCGACGGAAGACGGATTGCCCGGAAGATTGTCGTGAGAGACAAGCTCGTCAATCTGGTCGTGGGGAACGAGGAGCGGAATTGACACGCGTCTCGGTCATCGTCATCACTCGGAATGAGGAGCGGAACATCCGCGACTGCCTGTCCAGCGCGCGCTGGGCAGACGAGATTATCGTCGTGGATTCAGGGAGCTCGGACGGCACAGTGGCGGCCGCGCGTGAGTTTTCCGAAAAAGTGTTCGAACGGCCCTGGGAGGGCTTCGGTGCTTCGAAGAATTTTGCCCTGAGCAAGGCACGGAACGATTGGGTGTTTTGGCTGGATGCGGATGAACGCATTACACCCGAGTTGGCCGAGGAAATTGAACTGTCTATCTCCAAACGAACCGACAAAGCCGGGTTTTCCGTTCCGAGAAAGGCTTTCTTCCTTGGGAAATGGATCAAGCACTGCGGATGGTATCCGGGTCGGGTCGTGCGGCTGTTTCGACGGGACAAGGGGACCTTTTCCAATGATCGTGTCCACGAAACGCTGATCGTCGACGGGCCTGTGGCGGAGCTGAAAGCGGACCTCCTCCATTACACCGATCCGTCGCTTGAACATTACTTCACGAAATTCAACCGCTACACGTCGCTTGCGGCGGACGATCTTGCCGGGAAGGGACGCCGAAGCGGTGTCGGGAGGCTGCTGCTGAATCCCATGTGGACCTTTGTCCGAATGTACTTTCTGCGGCTGGGATTCCTCGATGGGATGCCGGGATTGATTCTGTGCATGCTTTCGGCAGGCTATGTCTTTACGAAGTATGCAAAACTGTGGGAACGAACTCGAACGATGGAGACGATCGAATGACGCCGGAGGAAAAGAATACTGCCCTGTTCGGAGGCCTGATTACAATGTTTCAGGCCGCCGCGCTACAACAGATGGGAAAGGTGAAGAATCCCGTCACGGACAAGATTGAGCGGGATCTGGAGCAGGCGCAAATGTCTATTGACATGCTGGATATGCTGAAAGAAAAAACCAAGGGCAATTTGACCGCAGACGAAGAACAATTCCTGACAGGAGTGTTGCGGGATTTGAAACTAAACTTCGTGGATGAAAAAGCAAATGGGTCTGCCGGCGCGGCGGAGAAGCAATGACGTTCGGGATTGTCGGTAATGTGCAGAAGAAGGAACTGCCGCTTGTTGTCAAAGAGCTGCTTCTGCGCACACCACAGGATTCCGTGCGGTTTCTCGTATCGGCGCCCGTGGGCAGGGCCTGCTCGTCGTTGAGCCGCGAAGTACTGAGCAGGGCACGTGTGGCTGCGGAGAGAAGAATCCTGGAGGATTCGGATCTTCTGATTGCCCTTGGCGGCGATGGTACAATTCTGGAAACCGCCCGCATGGTTGCCGACCGGGGAACGCCGATTCTGGGAATCAACCTGGGAAAGCTGGGATTCCTTGCCGAAGTCTCCCTGGATGAAGTGGAGGCTTGTGTGCAGGAGATCCTGCAAGGACGCTATCGGGTGGAAGAACGCATGATGCTTCAGGCGCATACGGCGTCTATGAAAAAGCCGTTTGTGGCACTGAACGACATCGTTGTGGATAAGTACGGCACGTCGCGGGTCATGAGCATTGAAACCGCCGTGAACGATGAATATCTGGCGACGTACTCGGCGGACGGCATTATCGTCTCCACGCCCACGGGATCAACGGCATACGCACTGGCCAACGGGGGGCCCATCGTCACTCCGGAAAACCATGCCGTAACAATCAGCCCCATCTGCCCCCACACACTTACCGCCAGGCCCGTCATTGTGCCGGATAATTCTGTGATAGCGATCAGCATTCCCCATGCCGGCAAACAAGTGCACCTCACTGCCGACGGACAATTGGAACAGCTCTTCAGACCCCCGGTGACCTTTCAAATCAGAAAGGCCCCCTTCAAGGCAAGGCTGGTGAAGAGATTGCACGTGAGTTACTACGATGTCCTTCGGAAAAAGCTCCACTGGGGGAGCGACGTGCGTGTGGAAGCTAAGCGGAAAGAAAGAGGAAGAAGAGGCGGATAAGAGAGGTGCTCAGTTGTTCTGCGCCCCTTCGTTGATCCAGGTCATGATCCCCTTGATTTGGTTGTCATTCAGCTTCTCCGTCGGGGGCATGGGCGGACCGATGCGTCCGTCAAGCATTTGCACAAGCAGGCTGTTGTACCCCTGACCCGGAATCACTAACTGCGGCTGATAGGTCATGAGACTTGTGTACGATGGCGGCGTGAGGTTGGGTGGCGTGGATCCCTGATGACAGCTGAGGCATTTTTGCGTCCACAGCGGCTCGATGTGCCTGCCATAGCTGACGTTGGATTCCGGAAAAACGATAGCACCCGTCGGCAATTCATCTTTGCAGGAACTGCTCACGATGACAAGCATCAGGATAAGAAAGGATTGTTGTGCCGTACGCTTCATAGAAACAAACGTATTGAGAAATTCCCGTAGATTCAAACCGCACAAATTGACTTTGCGATGAACCTTCCGTACTTTAGATCATATACGGGCCGTTAGCTCAGCTTGGGAGAGCGCCACAATGGCATTGTGGAGGTCACCGGTTCGACCCCGGTACGGTCCACCCACACTCCGTTTGGCCGTGGACGTCGATCTCCGACAGGGGAAAAATGATGTCGAACGCTGAATGAAGAATATCGAATGATGCGGTATGGAGAGGACAACAAAATGGTGTTGTCCTTTTTATGTTCATGACGCTCCCTACGAAAATCACACGGACCGGATCCGGCGACCTTACAGTTGAGTGGAATGACGGCTACAGAGGGATCATTCGTCTGAAGGCCTTGAGGGACCACTGCCCCTGCGCGGGATGCCAGGGAGAAACCGTTCTCCTCAAAACCTACAAACCGGAACCGGTTCCGGACATGCCCGGAAAATACGATCTGAGAGGAATGCAGCAGGTCGGCTCGTATGCCCTCCAGGTGACCTGGGGTGACGGACACGCCACAGGTCTCTACACATGGGAACGGCTTCGCTCGTTGTGTGAGTGACCCGTCCTTTCCTTCGTCTCTTCGTTGCAACTCGCCCGAAAAACGAGTACGTTAGCCATCGCGGAAAGCCGATGAACACCTTCCTCCGACTCAGCCGCTACTTTCTTCGGTATCAATGGCGCATCATCGCCGGACTATGCTCTGTCGCCGTCATGAGCCTCGCCGACACGGTTTCCGCATTCCTGGTGGCGCGCCTCTTTGCGGTCCTCCAGCAAATCCAGGACTTCGTCCAGCGCGGTGCGACAGTCGCCATGGAGGTTCCGGTGACGATTTACGGGATCAGGATAACCTCCTTTGCGATCAACGGATACGACGAGAGCTTCCGTCTGATCGCCCTCTTCGCCGCGGCGATTCTGGGCATTGTACTCATCAAGGTCGTCTTTGTCTATGTTCGCGAAATCGTGATGAGCTCTGTCCAGCAAAAGTTGTTGATGAGGTTCCGGCTCGAACTCTTTGACAACATCGTCTTCTTTCCGGCCCGCTATTTTGACTCACAGAAAACGGGACGCATCATGTCCCGGATTACGAATGATGTGAACGCCCTCGAACAGTCCCTCTTTCAGATGGTCGAAATGGCGCAGAACAGCGTGTACGCCGTGATCTTTGCAACCGCCCTGTTTCTGACCAACTGGCAGTTGACGATCTTCACTGTGGTGATTTTCACGATATCGGGCATCATTTCCCGCAAGTTTGGAGACCGCATCCGTTCCTTCAGCCGCGAGATCACGAACACGCTTGCCGATATCTCTTCTTTCCTCCAGGAGAAGATTAACGGAATTCGCATCGTCAAATCGTTTACACGGGAACAGCATGAGCGGAAGCAGTTCAGACAAAAAGTCGAACATAATTACCATTTTAATATGAAGATCGTTCGTACCGTGGCGCTCTTGAGTCCCGTCAACGAGCTCTTTAATACGATCGTCGTTGCGTTGCTGGTCGTATTTACCGCCTATCTCTTCATCCAGGGATCGATGACGATCGAAATGATGATCAGCTTCCTGATTCTCATAACATTCCTCGCAAAGCCCGTTAAGGCCATCGGGGAAAACATTGCGCGGTTGCAGAAGAGCCTCGTGTCGGCGGGATTCATTTTCGACATGCTGGATCTCGAAAAAGAATCCATGGAGGAAGGGGCATCAGACGATGAAGGGATCACCGAAGGGCGTGTGGAATTCCGGTCGGTCGCGTTCTCCTATCGCCCTGAGGCACCCGCCCTGCAGGGTGTCTCCTTTACGGTTCAGGCCGGGGAAAAAGTGGCGCTCGTGGGGCCGAGCGGAAGCGGGAAAACGACGCTGGTGAATCTGATACCGCGATTTTATGAAGTCGACGAAGGATCGATTGTCATCGACGGAAGGGATGTCCGAAGCTTGAGCCTGCAACGCTTGCGTTCACGCATCGCTATTGTTCCGCAGGAAGTAATGCTCTTCGGGGGAACGATTTACGACAATATACGCTACGGCAGGCTTGAGGCGACTGCGGCCGAAATCGAAGAAGCGGCGCGCATCGCGAATGCGGCGGAATTTATCGCAAAACTCGAAAAGGGGTACCAAACGGAGGTGGGAGAGCGGGGAGTCCAGCTCTCGGGTGGTCAACGGCAGAGAATCGCCATAGCCCGTGCCGTCCTGAGAGACCCGAAAATCCTCCTCCTGGACGAGGCAACTTCCGCCCTTGACGCGGAATCCGAACTTGCCGTGCAGGAAGCTCTTGACCGGCTCATGCAGGGAAGGACGTCGTTCATCATCGCCCACAGGCTTTCGACCGTTTACCGGTGCGACCGCATTCTTGTGCTGGAGCGGGGAAGAATCGTCGAGGAGGGCACACACGAAGAACTCTTGAAAAAAGACAGTGGGTTGTACAAGCGGCTGTATTCCCTGCAGTCGTCGGAAGAAGGGGAACTTGAGAGCGGAGGGAAGTGAAGGGCGCTCTCAAAACACTCGAACGGGGGTTTCGGAACCTTCTCCTGGAGGTTCTTCGCATTGTTGCACGCCGTCGCCGTTCCGTGCCGCACGATGCAAGCGCCGCAGGCGCCAAAATCCTGTTCATCCGCCAGGATAGAATCGGCGATGTCCTGGTCTCCACTCCCGTCTTCTCCGCGCTGAAAGACCGGTTTCCGGATTGCACGCTGGACATTGTTCTGAGCCCCGGCAACCACTTCGTCCTCGCAAACAGCCCGCACATCCGAAAGCGATGGATATACACAAAATCCCCGCTGGAATCGCTCCGTCTGCTGAGGAACATCCGTGCAGAACGATACGATTTCGTTATTGATCTGATGGATAACCCCTCTGCGACATCCACCGTCATCCTCCTGCTTGCCGGCGGAAAGTGGAACGTCGGATTGGCAAAAGAAAACTCCTATGCCTGTGATATTGTTGTCCCGCTCAAATCACGACGGGATTCGCACATCGTTGAGCGGATCGCGGAACTCATGCGGCCGCTTGGGATCGATCCGTCGAAGGAACACCTCGCCGTCAGATACTTCATTGACAAGGAGTCCAACGATGAGGTCAGTCGGTTCCTGGAAGCAACGGGGAAAGACAGGAGTACTTTGGTCGGAATCAACATTTCCGCAGGAAGCGATACGCGGTTCTGGGGGATTCGGAACTACAGGGGTCTGATAGAACGAATTGCCGCCGGTTATCCCGACATGACTGTCGTCCTGCTGGGAAAACCGCAGGACCGCAGCCGGCTGGCCGATATCGCGGCCGGAATCGGAAACGCTCTTGTACCTCCCGAGACCTCCTTCGATGTGTTCGCGGCATGGATCAGCCGCTTCGCACTTCTTGTCACCCCCGACACCTCGGCCGTTCACCTCGCTGCCGCCTTCGGGATTCCTGCTGTGGTCCTCTACGTTCAGTCCAATCCGGATCTCCGTATCTGGGAGCCCTACGGATCCCCGCACGAGGCCGTCATAACGACCGTGGATGACCTATCGACGATCCCAATCGAAGAAGTCCTCGCGGCTTTCGAAAGACTATGGATGAGAACGCGGAAAAATGTCCTCACGCGGGATACGGCCCGCGACCGACGATGAAAATCCTGATCCGGAAACTCGAGCGCTTCGTGAGATTCGCGTTCGTTTATCCTCTCTTTCGGGCCCTCTTCCGCAATCCCGTCGTGAACGAACCGGTGTCCTTAGAGCAGGTGAAGAAGGTCCTTCTTCTGCGCTACGATCGAATCGGGGACATTATCGTAACCACACCGGTGATCGAGGCGCTCAAGAAGGCCGCTCCGCACCTCGTCATCGGCGTTGTCGCAAGTCCCGCGAACTCGGCATTGATCACGCACGACCCCCAGGTGAATCATGTGTATGTTCTCTCGAAGAACTGGATGAGGCTGGTGCGCGAGATCGTGCGGGCGCGCAAAGAACGTTATGATGTCGTCCTGAATTTTATTTTCAACAGAACAACGTCGGGGGGAATTCTTGCCAACCTCATCGCTCCGCGGGGGATCAAGATCGGACAAGGAGCAGACCACTATGGCTTTTACTTCGACCGCTTGCTCAAACTGGATCGGGGACAACGTCATATGGTCGATGTCCTCTTCGATTTCGCGGAGGCCTCTTTTGGAAGAAAGTTCGGGAGGGCGGATGTGCGGATGAGGATTGCCCTCAGTCACGGAGATACGCATCGTCCGAGGGAATTTCTGAAGAAACATGGATTGAAACCGAGAGATCAAGGAAAACCCGGCTTTGCCGTGGTGAACATTTCCGCAACGGACGACGTACGGAAGATCAGCCGCGAGCAGGCTCTGGGAATCATCGACGCGATCAGGAATTCCGGTCTTCCCGCCGTGGTCATCAGCAGCCCGGCGGACAACACCTGGAGAACATCCGTCACAAGGCACTTCTCAGATGTGCTGGCGTTTCCGGCCGAAGGGACGGCAGACCTCCGAGAGGTCGCGGCTCTTGTGGGATACGCGGCACTTGTCGTGACACCAGATACGGCCATCGTTCACGTGGCCTCGGCTATGCAGACTCCGGTGATCGGATTATTCACACCTCTGCAGGTGTCGACGGAATGGCTCCCGTACGGAGTGCCGAACAAAGTGGTGATGGCCGCGGAAACCCAGCCTGTCAGAGAAATCGCAGTGGAACGGATCGCCGAGGAAATCCGGAAGTTCATGAGCGAGAGAGGCTTCTTATGAAGAGTGTCGGTAAGCGCCTTGGCGAATACGGACTGTACCTGTTTGCCGTGTCCATCCCGGTCTCCTTCGTTCCCGCGGAGTGGGGAATTGCCCTTGCAGGAGTGGGGTGGTTCCTTCAGGGACTGCCGGAACGATCTTGGCCGGTCCGCTGGCATCCCTTCCTTGCTGTCCTCCTTTTCTATGCAGGATGGAACATCCTTGCGGCCCTGATATCGGAAAGACCGGTCGGAAGCCTCCTGGCAGTTGGGGATAATGAGTGGCCGGCAGTCCTGATGCTGTTGATGTTTTGGCTGGTGGGAGAGGAACGAATCTTGAAAAGACTCGTCGTCCTCTTCCTTGGGAGTTCGTCGCTTGCCATGGTGTACGGGATTTGGCAAACATTCGGAGGAGTGGAGTTCTACCGCGGAATGAATTTGACTCCATTCGGAGAATTCTACCGCAATGTTGGATTCTATGGGTTCTATCTGACCTTCGCCGCCTTTGCCATGACGGTGTTCTTTTTGGCTGTTGGCATCGCCGTCCATGCCCGAAACAAAAACGCCCGACGGGCCACGTTGTTGGTAGCGGTGTTAAGCGCGCTGGCAATCATTGGAAGCTTTGCCAGGAGCATTTGGGTGGGGATGGTGATGGTCGGGCCGTTTGTGGGCTTTTTCAAGAGCAAGAAGGCAGGACTCGTGTCGATTGCCGTTACGGTTCTGCTCGCGACGGGGGCGGTCGTTCTTTCTCCCGAAATACGCCAGCGGGCGGAATCGATCATCGACCCGCGACAGAACGAAACAAGGCTTAACCTCTGGAAAACGTCCCTCGCCATTGCGAAGGAGAATCCTCTGTTCGGCGTCGGCGAGGATAACTTCGTATACGTGTTCGACCGCTATAAGGTTGAGGGATACTACGACACGATGGTTCATCCCCACAACGACTATCTGGATGCCCTCGTATCGTCGGGTATTCCCGGACTGCTCGCCTTTGTCGCTCTCTGGACCATAGCCCTTCGAAGCGGATATCGGCTGGCCACGGGTTCGGGTTCCGCCTTTGTGCGCGGGATTTCGATGGGGGCAACCTTGGGTCTGACGGGGCTTTTGGTGGGAAGCTTTTTTCAGAATTACTACGGCACCTTTGCCAATTGCCTGGGGTGGTGGTTCCTGGTGGGGCTTCTTTTCGCTGGGGTTCGTCTGGAAGAGACGGCTCACGCGAGCGATGCGAGCACCGATTCCAGTTGATCGATGTTTTTTTCGAAATCGAAGATTCCTCGTGCCCGGCGGCGCGCCGAAGCAGACATTTTCTTGTAAAGCTTCCGGTCTCGTAAGAGTTTGGTCACAGCCTCAGCAAGCGCTCCGACATCCGCAGGCGGCACCAGAATCCCGGTGTCTCCATGACGGATGATTTCGGGAAGCCCGCCGGCATCGGTGCCGACGACAGGAATGCCCATGGCCATCCCCTCAACGGCAACGTAACCGAAGGTTTCGTTATGGCTCGGGACGACGAGGAGATCCAGTCCGCGAAGAAGGCGCGGCACTTCAGACGTGAAGGGCAGAAACGAAACGTGGCGCGCGAGTCCTTTATCTTTTACCAGCGCTCTGAGCTCGGCGAGGTGTCCCTCTTCCCCCCGCGTTTCTTCTCCCACAAGCACAAAATGGACGCGGGGGCTTTTCCGAAGAATAAGCGGGGCGGCCCGCAAGAGGTCCGCCTGCCCCTTCTGGCGGTCAAAGCGTCCGAGAACGCCGACAATCTGCTTCGAGACAGGGAGGCGAAATGTTCTCCGGGATCCCGCGCGACTGAACCGCCCGGGATCGAATTCGTCTGTCTTCACACCAAAGGGAATGACGTTCACCCGGCGATCGGGCACAACAGTATTTCTGAGCACCGACCGTCTCATGGCCTCGGTCAGAGTGATCCATGCATCAAGGTTCCTGTAAAGAATTCTGTGAAAGAGCCCGCGCTTGGAGTGTCCGAACTGCATTTGCTGAAAATAGACACAACGTAGGCCGCGACGGAAGACCTTCGTCAGGACGACGGTACTGATGTCGCGTGACCGCGTTGCGATCAAAGTACCTATTCCTTGTTCGCGGCTGATTGCGGCAAGTTTCTTTGCTGCGGCCATATCAAGGTACCGCAACCGGGGGAGAAGGCTTCTGTGGGGAAGGGACTGTTCTCGGGCCGTTTGTTCGAGGGGACTTCCCGGAGGAGAGATCAGAAGAACCGGGTGAGCACGCTCTCTGAGCGAACGAGCAATGCGCACAAGCACCATCTCAAGACCTCCCCAGGATGCCGAGAAACACACGATTCCCACAGACGGCGGTCGCGGAACGGTCATAAGAGTTCGTAGTTCCGATACTCGCCCGGTCGCCATCCCGTCTTGTCTTCCAGCCAGTCCAGAACCCGGTCTTTCAGAGGCCCGCCTGTCGCTTGGGGGTCGTACGCGAAGCGCCAATCCTGCCGGGAAATTCTTTCCCTCATGACCGATGGGTGCGATCCGCTGAACCTTTGTAATCGCCCGCCGGAGCGATAGTCGAATTCTTCAGAATCTCCCACATGGTTCTGAATCCATTGATCCGGATGCCAGAGACGATGAAAACTTCGCTGTTTCTTCTGCTGAATCCGGGGCGGACGTACCCATCCGTAATGATAAATGTGTGCCTGGACGGGGAGCACCTTCAATTTTCTCCCATGGATGCGAAACCCCTGGGCATCCCCCCAGGAACGCACGCCGGTGCCGACCCGCACAGCCCGCACCTCATTGCGGTACCATCTGCGGGATGACCCTACATAGTCATAGCTTCCGTAAAAATGGAAATAAGGAAAGAGGAGGCCCTCGACCCGCGGATCGGAAGCCGCGTTGTCGATGGCTGAACGGATCACTGCATAATCCTTTTCGTGCAGGACTTCATCGGCCTGCAAATAGATGGCCCAGTCGCCGCGTACGGCATCGAGAGCGATGTCAGTTTGCCGGGCAAGAACCACGCCGCCGGTACGAAGCGAATCGTCCCACACCGTTTCGATGATCCTGATTGCGGGGGAACCAATGTTCCGAATACGGTCAAGCGTGTCGTCGTCTGATCGACCTACGGCAACAATGACCTCATCGCACAGCGGCAGGAGGGAGCGGAGGGATTCGAGAAAGGGATAATCGTAGATGACGCCGTTGCGGACAAACGAAAATCCGCTGATCCTCATTGCGAAGTCCGGCCGTTTCTTTCCTGATATTCCTGAAAAGAGATGGACTTGTAATGATCCTCCCCAACGTACCGGAGAATGGGGGCGAAGCGCTCCGGTGGATGGAATCCCGGGACAATCGTGATCGGCATGGACGTGTGGTCGAGAAACAACGTGCTGGGATAACCGCTGACACCGGCCGCAGCAGCAAATTGCTGTGAAGTGAGTTTCTGGCCCTGGAACGTCAGAGGCGCTGAAGATTCAGCGTTCAGCTTCACGGGAATGAATGATGCCTTGAGGATGGCGGCGACGGTTTCATTCGCATACACTTCGGAATCCATCTTTTTGCACCATCCGCACCAATCGGTGTACACATCGACAAGAATCTTCTTGTTGTCCCGGGCGGCAAGAGCCACCGCTTCGTCAAAAGAGACCCATGGAATTCCTGCGGGAGATTCCGTTGCGGGAGCCGTGTTCTGGAATTGAAAGAGAAAGGCAATCAATACGACGCCGAGGATCATGGCAGTGGCAATGAAAGTGGCTCTTGTCATTGGAAGTCGATGAAATATAGGGATTTGTTCTCTGAGAGGGAACAGGGGAAAACCGGTCTTTGTTCCCCTGATCCTTTACCAGGCGGATGCCGCATATCGATTTGTATCCGTGATGTAGGCCGCGTATCGCCTGCTTTCAAAGACCGGCCGGAACCCCGTGGGAATAAAGGTTTCCGGGCTGACCGTTCTGTACCGAATCAACATGTCTTTTTCGATAATGAGCAGTGAAGTCTTCTGTTCGCCAGCCATCTCGCTGGCAATCCACTGTGTATAGGCCGACGTGTCGCGCGGCGGAGTTATTCTCCGGACATGGAGATCATCCCGCCAGCCAAGATCGGCCCCACCCAGATAATAGGAGAGTTGCGGATTTCTGCGTTTCCCGGCAACGACGATGTTCTGAACACGATTGTCGCGAACAAATTCCCCCAATTCGGTTGCGCCATCCTTGAACTGTGTCTTGTCCCGTATGAAGACATTAAAGAGAGTTTGGAAAAAGAGAGCGAGTCCAAAAAAGAAGACTATGTGAACGCGAAATCGATCAAAGGAAGCAAGAAACAATGCGGCAGAAACGGCAATGACGGAGAGAGCAAGAAGCCAGAAAAAAGAATGCCAGGCGTCGGCCGGAACGGCATCGAAAGAGCCTATTCCTGCAATGATCTCTCTCAGGGCATTTCGCCAGTCCTGACTGGCCGACCAGACCACGGAAAGCGAGGTCGCAGAGAGGAGAAAACGCCAGGATGTCCTCTTGAACGGCCCTGAAGCACGATTCCACAATCCATCGGCCGCCAAAAGGGCGCAGGGAACAAGGAACGGAAGAACGTAGACAGCCAGCTTCGTTTGCATAAGCGAAAAAACGGTGAAGTACACGGCAAACCACGACGTGAGGACTCCCGCAGCGGCAGACTGTACGCCCGATCGAACGCGATCAATCATCCACCAGATGCCGATCGGGAAGAGGACGATGAGCTGATTGATGTAGTAGAGGGCTCCGAGAGGTTTGACATTGCCCTCAATGCCGGTCACCGTCCGTTCCCAGAGAGCCGACTGTTGGAAGAAGAAGAGCGGATTACCCGAGCCGTGAACAATGGTCATGAAACCATGCCACGGGAATGCGACAGCGCCGGCAACCGACAGCATGGTAAGCAGACTGTGCCTGAAAGAGCGGTCGAACGGCTGACGTCGAATCAATCTGTCAACGACCAGCGCAAGGGGTAGGGCGCCGGCGACAAAGAGTTTGGTCATCAATGCGGCGCCCAGGGCAAGACCCGCTATTGAGGCGGACCGTACCGTGTGGTCCGTTTGCATGCGGATACACCAGTACACCGAAAGAGTGAGGAAAAACACAAGAAGGGAGTCAAATTGCCCTTGCCGTGAGAAAAAAACCATGAACGGATTCAATCCAAACAAAACGACGGCGATGGTTCCGACGATGGGGCCGCCCATGCGGCGACCAAGAGCAAAGATTACGGGCACGGTAAGAGCGCCCGCGACGGCGGAGATGAATCTGGCCTGAGCTTCACCGCTTCCGAACACATGAAACACCAGGGCCGTGAGCCAAACCTGGAGAGGAGGATGAAGCGAGGAGTACAAGCCGTCCGGGGCATAGGGAGTCTGATCAATCCAGACACCAAATTGGACGATGCTCTGGGCCCTCAGGGCGTACAGCGCCTCGTCCCATGCCTGAAGGTCCGGGAATCCCAGGTGAACAAACCGCACAAGCGCCACGCTCACTCCAACAACCCATTGCCAGAGCGCAATGGGGCGGTCAGAGCCCGCTGACGAGAAAATATTCATAGGCCCACAGTCCGATCAAAAGGGCTATGATCACAAGGAAGGAAAATCGGCGAAGGAGATCCAGTTCCGTCCAGGATTTCCGGATGGAAGGAATCACCCGGGCTGATAACACCGCAAGAAACGGCATCAACGGAAAATGAAAACGACTTCCTCCAAAAAATATTCCATGAACGAGGAAAACCACGGCAACGAGCCACGCAATCAGAAACGTCAGGTCGTCCCGGGATGAGGCGAAGAGCGAGTATGTGCCGACGGTCAACACGACGATAAACGGAAGGTTAACGAGAACGACAAGGACGAGAGGGACCTGAGAGTATTTTTGGAGAAAGCTCGTAGCCCTGTCCTCTGGTGATCCATGAAATGCAATCACCAGAAGCTCTCCTTCGGTTCGGAGAAGATGAGCGGTCTTTCGGAAAAAACCGACCGCAAAGTCCATCGGATTGGATGCAATATACGTGATTGCCTCGATCGCGGCCGTCGTATTGGTCCAAGCTTCATTTGGAGACCCGTCGAAACGCGAGGCGGATAGAGCATGGTACGCTCCGGTCGCATCGGGATTGTTGCCGATGTACAAATTAAGGCCTGCGTTTGTCGAAATTGCGAGCGTATCAAGCTTCTTCAGATTCCTCGCCATCCAGGCGCCCGTGATGAGAAAAGTCATGGCCATAGCAAGGATCATGGGGCGAGTCGAAGAAGACCGTGTGGAGAGAAAAAGGAAGAGAGGTCCGTAGAACAGGGTGGTCCAGGGTTTGATGAGAATGATGATGCCGGCCAAAACACCGCCAAGAACTCCACGCGAAAGAGTCAAAGGGCGAGGATGCGCAAAGAGAACAAAGGACCACACGAGAAGGGAAACCACAAGGGTCTCCGAAAGCAGCAGGCCGGAGTAGATGATACCGGGAACATAAACACCCCATAGGCCGGCGGCGAGAATTCCGTTTCGGACCCCGTAGCGTCCGGCAAGAAAAAACAAACCGAGGGACACACTTGTATCGAGAATCGCCTGGACAACCCGTGCGGCCGTTATCGAATGACCAAAGAGCACATACATAAGGGCAAGGAACGCCGGATACCCAACGGGACGGTAGGCTGTCGGTTTCCCCTCCACAGCATACGTACCCGTTGAGGCGAGATGGAGAGCCAGCTCATCATACGCCCGTTCGTCGGAAACGGGCTGATGATCGAAGGTGAGAACGAAGCAAAGGCGAACGACGAGCGTCAGCGCGACAATGACGACAAGCTGTTGAAGACCGGTTGGATTAGACAATACCATGGTCTTTGTAAAGCGAGACAAGCCGGCGATAAACGGATGCGTAGGAATGGTGCCGCTCCAGCCAGGCCCTGCCCTTTCGGGCATGGGAACGCCGAAGATTGCAATCGTCAATCAGTTCCAGCAGTTTTTGATAAAGCGTTTCGGGCGTGGCCAGAATGAAAGGATGATCCGGTATCTGTTGAATACATTCCGGCGTCATGTCGGTGACCGTCGGAATTCCCATCGCAAGCGTCTCGAGCGAATTTCTCCCATATCCGGTCCCTCCATAATTCCCTACCTGCTCGATGGCAATGTCGCACGTCGCTTTCACACGAAGCACTTCTGCGTGGGAGAGATCCTCGGCCAAGACAAACTCGACGTTCCTCACTTTGCAAATGCGATCCATGACGGCAAGGATATGCTCGGTTCCCTTCATCGCCCGATTGGTGGGTGAATGGACAATGCGGAGGATAGGATTCTCTGACCCCCTCATGGTATACGGGGAGGGATCGAAGGGAATAAAGAGATAGTGGATGTCAGGATGCAGGAGCAGGTGGTCGGTTTCGTTGGTCAGGTTGAGATCGCTGATCCTGTCCATATCGGGATGAACACCTCTCAGGCGGAGATCGCTTCCCATATAATGACACACGATCTTCTTGCCGCGGCGTTTCCACTCTTTTGCGAGACGCGCATCACGAAAGACGTCCATGCCGCCGTCGTAGTGGATAACATCAAACGATTCAAGTTCATAATCCCTGACAGCTCTCCGGATTGCGGACTTCCGGAATGTATCGTCCAAGGCCCAGTAAATCCGCTCAGCAACGTTGCGAGGTTTCAGGTTTGGAGGTCCTCCTCCCGCCTTCCTTGAGTCCCGGATTTTCTTGTTCCGCCACACCCGTGCTACGATACCTCTCGGGAGGGGTAAGTCAAGGCACAGGTCCTCCGGAAACCCGTAGTTGTTTCGGTGGAGAGTCACCAGTCGGGCCTCATGTCCAAACTTCTTTTGCATATCCACCATCGCAAAGGGGACTCCCGCAACATTCAACGGCGCGATGTGGAGAATCCGAAGACGCTTCATACTACTGAAACCTCTTGTACCACGTACTTCTGAGAATGCCGCGGGCCCGAAATTGTTCCTTGAACCTGATGAGGCTCATGGCCGGTGTCATGGGATTGAGGGCATGGGTGTCTTGCGATACTCCAAGATCAAGCCACTCAAAACCCCGTTCCACAGCCCATCGGATCACTTCATACATCACGGCGTGAATCGGATGGTATTGCTCGTAGGAGTACAGGAGCATGTTGTAGAAGCAGAGAGCAACCTTGGTGTTGCAGAGAAAGACGAGAGAGCCCGCGATGGGCCGCGAACCGCGCGTAACAAGAAAGAGGAGGACCTTGTCGGGAAATATCCGCCGAAGTTTCTTCAGCTCCTCGAGACTGTGGGTCGGTTGCACACCGTGACGCCTCTTGTTCGCGACGAGAATCGGATAGAATGCCTCGAGATCCGTGCTGAGCGTGATCGCAATATTCTGTTCGCGAAGGTACTTGCGGACGTACCTTCGGGCGGTGCTGTGAAATGATCGAACATCTCCTGCGCTCCGCAAAGGAACGGCATGCGAAATGTAATGCTTATCGAACTGGAAGCCGCGGTATGCAAGGGCATAGTCGATGTTTTGCGAAAGAGAAGATTGATAGATGAATGGCGGAGGCGTGAGGAGAGTCCGCTCAAAACCGGCCTCACGGCAGTACTGAGAAAACGCATCGACCAACGCCACACTTTTCTCAAACGAAATCTCTCCCGTCACGAACGATCCATATGACGCTCCTATGGGGGATTCAAATGTTGTTGCCATCCGCGCCCCCGGAAGGACTGCGAGGATCTCCTTGCCCTCGAAGAACACGAGGTGATGCCAGTCGAATGTGCGGTCCAGATGATACTCCAGGAATGACTGCAAATGGAAGATCGTCCCGTTATTGGAACGGAGGACGAATCGGTCCCACAAATCTTTCAGTTCCGATGTGTAGCGAATGACCTTGATCATAGGGTG
The DNA here is from genome assembly GCA_022180565.1 of Bacteroidia bacterium. Taxonomy (GTDB): domain Bacteria; phylum Bacteroidota; class Ignavibacteria; order UBA10030; family UBA10030; genus JACQPU01. The sequence goes on along the minus strand of BQML01000035.1, from coordinate 41,834 downwards.
AACAGAGCTTGTTCAAATCCGGTAGCCGATCGTGATGAGATGCCCGCTCCCCAGACCATGAGAAAACGGAACGAATCCGTAATCGAGCATGAGGTTCGAAGAGTGAACTCCAAAACCGGCCGCGAATCCACGCGTCTCATGACCTGTCTGGTAGCCGATCCTGATGGCGGCAAGGTCCGCATATACACCCTCGATCCCTCCGTGCATCCGCGCTCCTGATTGATTGGCCTCCGTGGAAATCGCAAATAGCGTTCTTACCACATAATCGCCGGTCTCAAACCGGTAGGCGAGTCCTCCGCGAAGAGTGACGGGGAGGCGCGATCTCCTGTCCCTCAATCGCCCCACAAACCCGGCATGCTGAAGCGAAACTCCTGCGGAGATCCCCTCGAGAGGGGTCACATACAAAAGCCCCATGTCATACAATGTGCCCGTTGCCTCATCGACATAAAGCTTTTCGTAGATGTGCTGAAGCGTAATCCCCGCAGTCAGATTCGTCTGCAGAGGAAAAGCCGCAGTCAAACCGATGAGGGCAGATCTGGCATTGAAGATTCCCTCCGGCGGCCCCGGTACGGTTCGGATTTCAATGCCGGGAACCGTGGTGCTGGCGACCCTGATTCCCAGCCTCCCGAAAGGGAGAGCAAGGTCTGCATGGAGAAGATTGCTCGTCACACCCTGAATCCATTGCTGATGGGAAAGCGAAATCCCGAAAGCCGATGTTCCAGAGAGGGCGGCGGGATTCAGAAAAGCGGAAAGTCTGTCTGAAGTATCGGCAACGGAGGCTTCGCCCAAAGCCGCGTTCCGGGCCGAATACGGAAGACCAAGAAACCCAAAGCCCGTCGATGACCCTTGTGCATGGAGCGCCATCGGCAGAAAACAGAGAAGGAAGAGAAACACAATTCTGCAACGGATCATGAATCTCACCGGAATTCCATTCCTATCGTGACCAGATGCATAGGGTGGGGAGCATAAGGTTCAAGGACGATCGCATAGGAAAGATGGGATTGCCAACATCCTGTCGAAGTCTGAATGCCAAATCCAAACGAAGGGCGGGGCTTAAGCCGACTCGAAATGCCGATTTGGTCAATCCCCGCCCTGATCGTGAACGATTCCATGGGAGAAAGAGCGGCGCCGATGCGCATCATAAGCATCTCGCTTATCCACTCCCCCTCCACCGCCGCGGTCAACGGGAGGCTGAGAGAATGGTACGCGATCCCGAGTCGCTTCCGGACGGGGAAATAGTCCGTTGTGGCGTTGCCCTGCAGCCCATAGCGCTGCATGGAATCCCATCGATACTTTGATCCAATATCCTGAAGAACCATTCCAACGGCAAGTTCGGAGGTCGCCAGCCAGGCAAGACCGATGTCAAATCCAGCCGTGGTGCTCGACATGTCGGAAGTGAGCCGGTAGTAGTGAATTTTCGCCGTCACTCCGACTGCGAAATGGTTCTCCGGCCGGACGCCGAAAGAAAGCATGAACATGTTTTCCGACGTCGAGAGCGTTTCCGTATGACGACCATCCGCATCCCGTCCATCGATGTCCGAAACCCCTGCATTCACCAGGCCGAGGGAGAGCCCTGCAGAGGGGGGGAGGGGTGTGCTGAAGTTTGCAAAATTCAGCCCCCGGTCCAACGAAAGAATGCCTACAGAGACAAAAACGTCCTGAGTTTCCTGAAACGCAACAAGGGCGGGGTTGTAATACCCGGTTTTCACCCGAACAAGGGTCCCGGCCATCGCGTTACCCATGGCGATGCCTTCAGACCCGAAGCCCAACCTCATGGGTGCGCCGGCTTTTCCTCCCAGGGGCGAAGACATCTGCGCAGACGATGATGCCCAAAAAAGAGCTATGGCGATGGAGACGGCGGTTTTCATTGGAGGACGAAGATCTTGCCCCAGGCCGGATCCCCGGAACCGATGTCGACACTATAAAAATAGACACCGTTTGCGACACGACGTCCGGCATCGTCCTTCCCGTCCCATACCTCGTCGTGTTCATTGTTTCCGGTACGGATCTCGTTCTCAATGATCGTTCTGACAATCTGCAACCCGAAATCATAGATTCTGATAGTGACCGTTCTCGTGATGCCCTCGGTACCGTAATGGATGCGGACAGGTTGTTCGTCAGGGGAAAAGGGGGTTGGATAGGCGTAGGTAGTGCGGGACAGACCCACCGGATCATACGTTCTGAACACACGCCAGGCCGTCCCGAAGCTCTGCAGGGGATTGTCGATCGTATGGGCAACACCCTCAGGTCCGCCCACCCACACTGTGTCTCCGCGGACGGCCACAGCATAGATCGTTTGGCCCGTGAAGCGGTGTCCGCTTGCGGGATCGAATATTGCGTTGTTCAGAGACCATGTGAGGGCGTTGTTGTCGGACCGGAAAACGCCGCGGTCCGTTGCCACGTACACGATGGAGTCCTGAAAGGCGAAGTTGTGAGCCCTTTCACCGGTAAGCGTCACCGACCATGTTGCTCCTCCATCATCGGAAAAACTGACGCCGCTCGTTTCATCCGGATCAAGAGCCCGAACGGTTGCCGCCCACACGATCCTCCTGGCTCCATATCGCTGTTCACTGATGGCGACGACAAAATTGCCGGAGATCGGTTTCACCTGATTCTGATGGGAGAATCGTTGCCACCGTATTCCGCCGTCTGTGGACTTGTTGATTCCGGCCGCTGTTCCGACCCAGAGCGTCGAGTCGTCCGGCGCATGCACGGAAAAAACGCGATGGTTCAGGTTCCCCCGTAGCCCAAAGGAACCGCTGGTGGGCGAAAGGTCAAAGTCGAGAGTATCGTCCGGGGCTATCGAGTCGAGGTTATCCGGAGGGAGCACGACGCGCTCCCAGGTTTGTCCCTTGTCCGCGGACTTTCTCAACATCCCTGCAAACGATGCGATCCACACCACAGAATCAGTGATCGCAACGTCATAGGTAAGGTTCTGCTGTGGAACCGTGACAGCGAGGGCCTTGATCCGATTGATCCCATAGCTGACGGTATCGACCGTTCCCGCATCGACAGGTTGCGGTACAAATGTCCAGGTGACGCCGCGGTCGGCAGACCAGTGCAATCCCCCGCCCGTCGGAATGACGCTGTCATTCCTGCGTTCGTTGTAGGCGGTCGCCACCCAGAGCATTTTATCGTTCAGCCCGATCGCGGAGATCCCGATGGTACCGAATGTTCCCGTGTTGGCAAAATGGTGCCAGGACGAACCGTCGGAGGTCGCACTCAGTCCGGCCGCCGTCCCTACCCAGACCGTGTCCCTGCTCTTGGCAAGAACTTCGGTTTGATTGCTCAGGGGGAGGGGGGCGCTTCCGGGAAAGAGACGAAAGCTCTGTACCCCTTGTGCGAAGGCACCGCCGGCGCACCAGAAGAGCGGCAGAAGAATGTAAAGCAAGCGGAAGATGGACACAGTGACCCTGCTATTGTCAGCGTGGAGATTCGTAACAAGCGCGGCGCGGTCGTGTCCTTTCGGTGAGTTATGATATGGTAAAGAAGTTTTGACGGACTCGCAAGGGTGCAGAGGTTCAGATCGGTATGGTGAATGGTGCGAAGGAGAAACACAGAACGAGGATGAGAAACGCGGTCCAACCGAGCAGAATGCGTGTTTCGTCGAGCGGTGTTTCATCGGGCACAGGGGGATGAGAGAGTTTGACAACGTAGTACGAGATCATGGCCCAGAGAAACCAGCCGCTCCAGCTGTACTGAGCGAACGGAACCACGTGACTGATCGGTTCACCGGTGAAGTACTGGAAGAGCACTCTCAACAACGCGTCGAGGATCGAGGGGAGGCCGAGAACGAGCAAGAGAATGAACGCCCCGCGGGCGATGGTGCGGTGCCGTTCGCCGAACATCGTGTAAATGATATGTCCGCCGTCGAACTGTCCGATGGGAATGAGGTTCATGGCGGTCACAAAGAGACCGAACCATCCGACGCAAAGGAATGGATAGTGGTAGATCTCCGTCATGGGCGGAACAAACTGGATCGTAGGGTCAGTCAGGAGATTTCTGAGCAAAGCGAACAGCAGCGTATCGCCGAACTCCAGGGGAAGGCCCTCGACGGTGGGGTCGGAGTTCAGCGCGAAATCGAAGTTGGGATGAATGGAGAGAATGAACTCCGGTCCCGGAAGGTTGGAGAAGCCGTAGATGAGCAGAATGAGGCAGGCCGCGAAGCCGGCGAGAGGGCCGGCGACTCCGATGTCGAACATGATGCGGCGCGACGGCACGATCGATTTTGTGCGAATGACAGCCCCCAGGGTTCCGAAGTTGATGAGAAACGGAAACGGCGGAAAAGGAATGAAGTAGGGAAGCGTTGCATTGACCCTGTGGTAACGAGCGGCGAAATAGTGGCCGAACTCATGGCTGGCAAGGACGAAGAGAATGGCAAGAGAGTAGGAGAGTCCGTGCGGAAAATTCGTCAGTTCAAACGGATCCCTGTTTGACCATTGTACACCGGCCAGTGTTGTGGTGAAGAATGTTACGACAAAGAGGCCGCTATGAAGGAGAAGCCTGCGAGGAGAAGTCGGGCTTGTTTGTGATGAAAGTGAGGAGAAATCGTAACTCATTCAGTTTTTCTGCGGATCAGAAAGGGAAATGCTGAATTATAGAAGGGAAGATAAGGAAAAAAATGTGATGATGATAGGAGGGGGACCGGAACGGCGGCGTAATTGGAAAAGTAAGAAGCGGTGGCAATGCACGACTGCAATGCCACCGCCTGTGAATTGTGATAGTTATGGGCGAGGAGGGATGGGAATCTCGACTCCACCGTCCTGGAGTGTCGGACGTGGGGGAATGGGAATTTCCACGCCACCGTCATGCATTGCTGGTCGGGGTGGAATAGGGATTTCAACTCCGCCATCTGCTACCTGGGAAATCGCATAGTTGGCCGCGAACGTCAATGTGAGCGCGACAGCAATTGTGCGGACTTTCTTGATGATCCCGTGGTTCGTCATTTTTGAATCTCCTTAGATTTGTGGGGTGGTTGTGATTGTTTGGATGCGGTGAATCCTCATTTCACGATCAGAAAACATGCAAATATTGGCGAATTCTTAATTAATGTCAAATGGGAGTCTCTTAATCGAGGTGTTGTTGTTATAAGTTGTTGAAAACAAAGAAGATAAGATGGTGGGAAGATTTGTGCGACAACTCACAAATATCACCAGAAGGAAAAATCTTCTTGACTTGGTAAGCAATCAAAGTTAAATTCGTTTCATCCTACGAATAGAAAACCATGGCAAAGCGCATATTCGTGATTTGGGCGAGCGTCGTTCTTTTCTTCCTTGGGCTCTACGCAATTGTCGACCATGGTGAAATCAATCGGCTAAGCGTTGTAGTTAATGGCCTATTGCTCCTTTTGGGGATAGTGGCATTGGCCGTTTTTCTTAAGGAGCCAAGTAAGAAAAACAAACCCGTCTTCCTGAATTTCGCAATTTTTTTCCTCCTTTCAATTGCAGGTCTTATATATCCGCTGATTGGCCATTCATTATTTACGAATAGTCAATTCGCCCCTCTTTATTTTTACCAATATGTATCCTCGGGACTTGTTGTTTTCTTCTTAGGACTGTCGATCGTCTATGTTGCGATTGACACACTCTTCAACGACTTGTCGATGGCAAGAAAGTATATCATTGCTATCGCGATAGTTGGTTCTGTTGCGTCGTACTATTATCATCCCTACCTATCGGATCCAAAGTATTTGTACAAAACTCAGGACATTACAGACTTCAAGATCGTAGACGATGCCGTAAGGGGACTTCAAGCCGAAGGGGTAGCGGACCCCACGCCGGAACAGATTGGCGCCAGGGTTACGCTCAATGTATGGCGAAATGGCGAGCCTGTCGGCGTGCTTTTCCCTGACCAAAATGTAGAAAGAATTGCCTTCCTTCTCCCGTATCTCCAAGGAGCCAATTATGCCCTTCTGCTCTTGAAACCCATTCACCTTAACATCATCTACTTGGAGGTCCTAGCAATAGCATTCATTTTTGTCTTTTTCGGATACCAGTATAAAAATGATCCGCCTCAAGGTGCGTACATTGAGAAGATCGTGTTCCTTTTTCTTCCGTATTGTTCCCTTGAAATTCTTCACTTCTTTTCCTACGTTACCTCCAACGATTACGCGACATACCAGCAGTTATATTCTATTGCTCAGTACCTCGTAATCTTCAACCTCCTCAATCTTCTTATCTTTTTCAGCCTTCGGCTCAGTTTCATCACGAGCATAAAAGGCGAATTCTATGAGCGAGAGCTGGTTCTGGATTCTGAACATATTAGTCGCTGGCGTGACAATATTGATAGCCTCGTTGTTCGTCATTTTCTTAACCCGAAAACGATTCATGGAAGGCTTTTTGCACCGCGCGAGGCAAAGTCCAAAGCCTAACATTATCCAACGCTTCATGCTGAAAGTCTTCGGTAAACAAGCTGATACAAAAGAGTGATCCCGGGAGGAGCCATGGAATATCCGATTATCGGAAAGAGCAAGGCGACAGACGACCTGCGAAAACAGGTGGCCAAGATCGCCAAGACACAGAAGGATGTCCTGATCATCGGTGAAACAGGTACGGGCAAGGGTGCGGTAGCGAAGAACATTCATGCGGAGCAGTTCAAGGAAAACGGAAGAAACGAACATCCCTTCGTCTCCGTCAATTGCACGGTGATCGATGACCGGGAACTTGAAGCCGTCCTCTTCGGATTCGAAAAGGGAGTGCCCGGTATGCCCCCAACAACGAAACGAGGTATCTTCGAACTGGGCAACGACGGCACCGTCCTGATCGAAGAAGTCGAAGAAGCAAGCTTCAGAAACCAGATCAAAATCCTGACCTTCCTCGAAGAACGCAAAGTCAAGAGACTCGGCGGCACTAACGGGCGACCCGTCAATGTCCGGGTGATTATGACAATGCGACAACACCCCGATGACCTCCTGGCCGCCAATAAACTCTACGACGGATTCCATAAGAAAATCAGCGGAATGGAACGGATCAGTATTCCGCCCCTCCGCGAACGTAAAGAGGATATCCCCCTCCTCGTGAAACATTTTGTGTCGGAAATTTCGAAGGACCTCGGTATCAAGGACCTCGCCCTCGACATTAACGCCGTTGATGTCCTCGTCAGGCACCCGTGGAAGGAAAACATCCGCGAACTCAAGGCGGTCATCGACAAATCCGTTCTATTCTCGACCGACGGCAAGTTCGCCCTGCCGCCGGAGCTGGCAGACGAGAAGACCGAGGTGGTCAAGATGATCAACAACGTACTGTCCGGACAATCGTTTGTTCTGGACAATTCACTGGACGCCATCGAAAAAGGTATCATCGAGCGCGCTCTGGCCAAATTTGGCTTCAACCAGTCCCGGGCCGCCCACTTCCTCGGCATGACAGAGCAAACACTACGATACAAGCTCAAACGCCTCGGTATCGCAAGCGCCCGATCGCGCTGAGCACGCAATCGGTTCTATCACCTGCAACAAGGCCCTCGATTGAGGGGCTTGTTTGTTGTACGCACCCTGTCGGAACCCGCCCGACAAACGATTTACCCCGCCCAAAGTGGATTGGTCAGACACCAATGCCCCTGCCCGTCGAAGGTACCTGCACTGCTTGTCCAAACCTCCAAGCGCACATACGAAGGACGATGAAAATGACACGACAGATCAAAGGACAACTCGTGGTTGTTTCCCCTGACCTCATACAACGGGCGCTCGTCCGCTTCTCCTATCGTTCCCGTCCAAAGCACTACCCGGTCAATGCTCCCGAATTCAGGCGTACTCAACGCCCTGACCAGTATCCGCAGGTCCCGCTCGCGGGTTCTTGAACCCATGGGAACACGACCGCGGCCTGTCGTCCATGCCTGAATCCCGGCCACGGGACCATCGGTGATGATGCAATTGCCCGCCTTGAGAGCCTTCAGAAGGCCAATCTCCGAGATGCGGGATACAAAGACTCCCGTACGCATCCGTCCGAAAAGATGCTCCCCGGACTCCCTGATCTTCAGGAACGGAATTCCGATCTGCCGGAATCGGTTGAAGTTGCCGTGCGCATCGCTGCCGGCAACCGCAAGAAGCCTGTGCCCCTCAAGGAGTGCACGCGTCCACTGCCGCACACCTCTCAGAAAACCTCGTCGAGACCCATTGGCAAACTGGACACCGGTAAGCCCCGGAAGACGAATATCGCGATCCAGCCAGGGTCCGCGGTGCAAGAGGACCCGCTGAAGGAGCGGTACGTCCTCAACAGGGTGGGCCGCGAACGAGACAGCGGAATCGACTGCGGCAAGGACGTCGTGCGCAGAGTGTTCGGATCGCGTGCGGAACCAACGCTCTGCCCCGTCACCTGAGCCTGGAATGAATACCCGAGAACCAAGTCGAAGGAGATGCACATTGTGGCCGGAAACACTCCGACAGCTCACCTCCTCACCGCGAAGGATCGCGAAATCGCGATGACGACGAAGCAGCACATCAATGTCCCTCTGAAGGGCGTGCCACTTGGGGATTCCGGAATCGTTGCGAAGGTAGCTGTCCACCCGGTCATCCAGATCGTAGGAGTGATCGGTGACGGCGAAAAACGAGAGGCCTAGGGAACGGGAAAGACGAATCGGCGCCGCGGGAGGAATGCCGAATTCAACCTGATCGTCCGTCCGGTCCGAATGCGTATGCAGGTCGCCAAGAACCATTCCGGGGAGAGTTGGAAGCGGATCGGATGCAACAAAGACCCGAAGCGGAGAGTGGGATGAAGTCCGATAATTGTCGTTGCGGTACGTGCGAGTCCGTCCGGCAACTTCAACATCAAACACAACGTCCAGATCCACCCATCCCCGCAATTCCTCTACAGGAATGTCGGCGATCTTCCACCACCACTTCTTGATGAGCCTTTGCGGCGTTCGAAGGAGTTCCAGCCGCTTGACCTCCCTCCCCCCCTGGGAAACAATCACTGTTGCCGTTTTGAGGAGACCGGGAAACCGGTCCCCGTCTTTTGCGAGGAGGAGAAGCGGAATCGCGTGCCCGGGTTGCACACGAAAGGGAGCGTCGGCGATGATCTCAGGCTCGTTTTTCTTCAGGGAGCTGAAGAAGAAACGGAATCGGTAGTGTGTCTCCGCATAGAGGAGGAGTGCAAGAAGTTCGAACGGAATGTCACGGGGCGCTATCAATACTCGCGACCTTTCCAAATGACCTTTCTGCCGAAAAACACAAGGAAGGGAAGGATAAGAACATACAGGAGGTAATAGACCTGGAAGGCATGAAAGTAACGCAAGTGATCCAGACGCCGGACACGTCGCAACACGGTGTGGAGGAAGGCGTAGTCCCCAACGGATTTGAGGAGCCACCCCGTGAGCGCGGCGGAGACTGCCCCGTACAGCATCGGGCCCGTGAGGATCATCAGGTGCTGAACAAAGCCGATCGCCATGATGAGAAAGCCGCTGAACTTCATGTCCAGTCCGCCCTTTCCCCAGCGATGCTTCTGACGGATAAGCTCCCTCCAGGATCTGCAGGGCTTGCTGATGACCAGAAGCGAATCGTCTGCAGGATACGCATACCGCCAGCTTCCCGTGCGAACAATGGCCTGGAAGAGACTGTAATCCTCCGTAATGCTAAAGGGGATCCCCTCATAGCCGCCGACCTGCTGATAGGCCGCTCTGCGAAAGGACAAGTTGTTTCCTATAGTACTCAGAGGATTCCTCAGGCCGACACCGGCCGCGGCGACTCCAAGGAGGAAAGCCCAATCCAGCGATTGCATGCCCGTAAAGGCATTGGTCGCATGCTGAAGCGAGATGCCCCCGACAATGCCCATGCCGGGTTCATAGAACCTGACCGTCGCTTCGATCCAGGTCGGCGGAACGATGCAGTCTGCATCCGTAATCATGAGCAACTCGCCGCTCGATTCCCGGATTCCTGTAGCAAGAGCATTAACCTTTCCCCGCAATGATGCCTTCGGGGCAGAAGGGATGACACGGATTCTCCGGTCGCCGGCCGCAAGGTTTTCACAAATGGCCCGTGTGCCGTCCTCAGAAGAATCATCCACAACGATGATCTCGTAGCGCTCGCTGGGATAGCTCTGTGCCTGCAAAGACGCAATGCATTGACCGATTGAGTGCTCCTCGTTTCGTGCCGCAACAATTACGGACACCGGGGGCTGCTCCCGACTGCCGCCTCTTTGTGGGATGCGACGAAATCCGTAGAGAAAAAGGGCGATCTGCGACAGGTACAAGACGGTGGTTATGGCGAGAAGGAACTCGTAGTTCATGGGGGCAAAACGGCAAAGGAGCGTCTGTCTGAAGGAAGAAGATCGAGGAAACGCTGAAGAATGTCGCCAATCCTGCTCTTCGTCTGCTCGTTATCGTGGAACAGCAGGATGGATCCCGAGCGGGCGAGCTGTGCAGAACGTCGCGCGGCCCTTTCTGGATCGGAAGAGCGAAAATCGCCGCTGTCAATGTCCCAGAGAACGGTCTCCTGATCGTTTTCCCGGGCGATCCTGTACACAGCAGGGCCTATGGCGCCGTACGGGGGTCGAAAGTAGCGGCAAGGGATTCCCGCGGAATCCTCAATGATCTCCCGTGTCAGAAGAATCTGGCTGCGCAGGAAGGCCGCGTCTCTAAAGATCATGAGAGGATGATCGAATGAATGGTTTCCGATCGTGTGGCCTTCGGCGGCGATTCTGCGAACAATTTCAGGATGACGCTTCACATGGACGCCAATGAGAAAAAATGTGGCCTTGATGCGATGAGCAGATAAGACATCAAGCACGCGAGGCGTGGCTTCGGAATGCGGACCGTCGTCGAATGTAAGATAGAGGCTCTTGTCCGGGCCGTTCCAGCGTATCTGCGGAAACAGCTTCTGCAGTGGTCTCGTCGTGGGAATTGTCATGAGCGGATGGGGGCCTCTTTCCAGCGAAACATCCCCGCCTGTCCCTGCAGCGCGGCGAACACAATATACGGAACGTGACCCAGCTCTGCAAGGAAGACGCGGCTCCACAGAATTGGCTGTCGAAGCAGACGGGCTGTGCCATGCAAGACCGTGATCTCGAGGACAACTTTCACAATCGTGGCAGCGAGCAGGAAAGGGAGAAGCTCCGATGTTCCTATGCAGGCAACCGCAGTGAGAAGATACAAGAGGAAGAAACAATACAAGGCCACGGGAATGGCAAGAACGCTCTTGCGGTCATAAACACGGCGTTTGGAAGACCAACGAACACGTTGGAGCCAGAATTCCCGGAATGTCTCCGGAGGATCGGTTATCACAACGGATTCCGGATCGACAGAGAAAACCACAGAGCCGGGGTTGCGATGATGGATTCTTTGCAGGAGGGCCTCATCGTCGGATGCATGACCGGCCCCGAATCCGCCCGCTTCCGTGAAGGCTTCCTTGCGATACGCGATGTTTGCCCCATTACAGAAAATCGGCGTTCCCGATCCGATCAGTCCGGCGGCAACTCCCATGAGGCCGAGAAACTCGATCCGGCTAAGCTCGGAAATCAACCCCTCTCCAGGACGTTCGACGACGGGGCCCGCAACAAAGTCAGTCGTTTCGTTGAAATGTTTCACCATGGAACCGATCCACCCCTGCGGAACGATGCAATCGGCATCGGTGGCGAGAAGAACCTCTCCCCGTGCTTGCGCTATGCCGGCGGCAAGTGCGGTGGGCTTGTGTCCGCCGCTGCGGAGACGAAGCAGGCGAACGTTTGATGCTTGTTGAGCAACCTCGGTGGCAATCTCTCCTGTCCTGTCTGTCGAGCCGTCGTCAATGACAAGGATCTCGTAGAGTTCCGGGGGGTACGTTTGAGCTCGCAGGGATCCAAGGCATCGTCCGATTGTGCCTTCTTCGTTCCTTGCGGCGAGGAGGACTGTGACAAAAGGCCTGTGTTCGGAACGTGCAAGGGGAGAGCGGAGCCGGGTAAGTCCGACATACACGTGGAGAAGGAAGAAGGCGTAGCCGAGGGTGAACAATGACAGCAAGAGGGCCAAGATGAAGACCGGACTCGTCATGGTGTGGATTTCATCGAGATGGATTCGGGAATAAAAAGAAGACCTACAATCGAGGGGAGGAGAATATTGATGGCAAAGAGCAGAAGGGATGCATTGAGCGCGACCGGTTCCGGGACGGCGCGAAGAGAGAGGAAATACACGAGACCGGCTTCGCGGATGCCGAGATCGGCGATCGTAAACGGCAGGAACGACTTTACGAACATTGTGGCCGCGAAACCCAGAAAACTGTCGAGGGCCGAGACCGGATGGAAGGCGTTGAGCAGAACGTGTACCTGGATCCAAAGCACCGCGTAGAAAGCGAGCGTAAGGAGCGTTGTGGTCAGAATGACCTTGCCGCCGCGCAAGGTCCTGGCGGCGAGAAAGAACTCCTGAATCCAAGTGCTTTTGATGTCCCTGAACAACCTTCGATGGATCCAGTCGGTTGCCGTTCCGGGCCTGAGCAGAACGGCAAGAACCGCCAGAGCGCCTGCAAGGGCGGCGAGCGAAAGCAATGTGTCGAAAGAAAACAGGACCGCCAACGCAGCGATGCCGCCCAACGTCATCACGCAGAGAACCTGGAGCTTGTCAATAATTGTTAATCCGACAATTCGCTGAGGATCGGTTTGCAAGAGAACTGCCCTCCCACCGAACTCGCCGATTTGGCCCGGTGTGAGCGTACCGATGCTGATTCCAAAGAGAACGGACTGGGTCACCTTTGTGAGCGGAAAAGAGTAGCCGGAATCGCGCAAGAGAGAGCGCCACTTAAGAATCTGGATACCGAGATTGAAAACGACAAGGGCAAACGCCAGACAGATCAAAAACAGGTCTGCTTCCGCAAACGCAGCAGCCATTCTGGCCGGCTCGATGAACCGAAGGAGCAATGCGAGAAGGACCGCCGCGAGGAGAAACCGGAGGATGGTGCGGAGAGAAATGCGGGAGGGAAAGGGCGTGGTGTTCATCGGTTGCCCGGAGAATCCTTCCAGGTGTACGGCGCAAACAATCCCAAGGGTCCGAACAAAGCGTTGTAGGAAGCATACAGTACTTCAAGAAGAATGACGGACGATACACGGGTGCCGATCCCGAGGAACCTCCGGCCAAGTCCGAGGAAAAGGATATCGGCCGCGGACTTGAGAGCGAAAGAGAGAATTCCCGCCGGGAAGTGCCAAAGAAAAAACGCTGCGAATCCGGCATAGAGCACAAAGTTCGCTCCGTGAAACAAGACGAAGAACGCCTTCATGGGGAAGGGAAAGAACCGGCCTGCGGAAAAATGACGTATCCGTTGCGCCGCAAAGGATCTCAGGGATGCCGGCGGGATGGTCGGAACGACTGATTCAGGAACGCTCAGGTATTTGATTTTCCACTGAGTCGTGCGTCTGACGTGCTGGAGGAACAGGTCATCGTCCCCGCTCACGGACCTCCTGATCGCATCAAATCCTCCAACCTCTTCCCAGACCTGCTTGCGGTAGGCCAGATTTCTTCCTGTGCACAGCCAGGCCTTCCCGAGGCCGATGGAGCCCGCTGACCAGAGTGCATTCTTGAGCTCTTCAAACTGAAGGAAAGCCCCGGCCATCCGTCGGAAGAACGTGTTCCTGGACACGAGAAGAGATGCCACATCATACGGTGAATATCCTGCCACGAATCCCACGTCTTCGGCGAAAGCGGTTGCAAAGGCCTCGACCCAGCCCTTGGGCGGCTTACAATCGGCGTCGGTGAAAAGAAGAATCTCCCCCTTACTTTCCCTTATGCCGGCTTCAAGGGCCCTCTTTTTGGGCGGCATGTCGGCGCTCAGGTCCGATATGCTGATGAGCCGCAACGTTCTGTTCTTCTCCTTAAACGACCTGACAATGTCGGCGGTTCTGTCCTCTGATCTGTCATCCACGATGATGATCTCATAGTTGCGGTAAGTCTGTTGTATCAGGCATTCAAGCAGGGTTCGAATCGTTGCTTCTTCGTTCCGTGCGGCGACGATGACCGAAACAAGTTTGTTGCCTGAATCCGAACGGAGGGGAGTGGAGCGTTTGATCCCGGAGAGCAGGAGGAGCAGTGTCAAAAGGTAGAAGGTGCAAGAACAGAGAGACAACGCGAGGAAGAAATCGGAGAGGTTCATCGGAACGAAAGTCGGAAATAATGCCCTCTTTTTCAAGATGCGAGTCTGATTGTGTGTCGCCGGAGTTTGGTGTATATTGAAGGCGCGTTCGGATCGATACCTCATGAAAAGCCTGATAATCGGGATTGCCGGGGGGAGCGGCGCGGGGAAGACAAGCGTCACGAGGCGGATACTGGAATCGCTTGATTGGACGCGCGTCAGCGTCATTCCGCACGACGCGTACTATTACGACAGCCCCTCCTCTCAGTCCGGTTCCCCACCGCAGATGAACTTTGATCATCCGGATTCTCTGGAAACAAGTCTTCTGGTGGAGCATCTCCGGTCTCTCCGGTCAGGGAAGCCGGTGGACATACCGGTGTATGATTTCGCCACCCACCGTCGAAAGAGTCAGACAATTCGTGTGGAGGCAACCGATGTCATCATTGTGGAAGGTATTCTGATCTTCGTTTCGCGGGAGCTCAGAGAGCTCATGGACATCAGGATCTACATCGATACCGATGCTGATGAACGCGTCCTTCGACGTCTCAAAAGGGATGTACGGGAGCGAGAACGAACGGTGGAATCCGTTATGGAGCAATATCTCTCCACGGTGAAACCCATGCACCTGGAGTTTGTCGAGCCGAGCAAGCGCTGGGCGGACATTATCATTCCGCGGGGAGTGGACAACATCGTCGCTATCGACATGGTGGTCACGAAAATCAAGACGCTTCTGGAAGGCCGGCGTGAGGGGTGAGCCCGGTGGCCCAGCATCGGGCGTTTTCTTGACTCTCCCCGGAAAAACAGGTATCTTTTTCTTGTCGTTTCAAGGGTTTTTCTACGGAGTACGGCAAATTCTCGTGAAAACCACATCCCGTAAGCGCATATCTACCCCCCCGGTGTCGCAATCCCTGTATCAGAAGACCATCCTCCCGAACGGGCTCCGCGTTGTCACGGAGCACATTCCGCACATCCGAAGTGTCTCTGTGGGCGTTTGGGTCGATGTCGGCTCGCGGGATGAAACGGAGACAACCAACGGGATCACGCATTTCATTGAGCACATGGTGTTCAAGGGCACAACGCGAAGGTCAATGCAGGAAATCTCCCGAAGTATTGAATCCGTCGGCGGGTACATGAATGCGTTTACGAGCAAGGAGCATACCTGCTTCTACGCACGGGTGCTGGACAATCACACCCGGCTCGCAATGGATGTCCTTTCAGATCTTGCGGTGAACGCCGTATTCCCGGAAAAGGAACTCGAAAAGGAAAAGGGGGTGGTGATCGAAGAGCTTCGGAATGCCGAGGATGATCCCGATGACATCATCCACGATTATCTCGAGAAGGCCCTCTATGGCCGCCACCCCATGGGTTTTCCGGTGATCGGGACTGAGGAGAATCTCAGGAGCTTCCGCAAGGCCGATCTTCTCGATCACCGCCGGCGCTACTACGTGCCGTCACGTATGGTGGTAACAGCCGCCGGGAATGTCAGACACGAAGAGATTGTTGAATTGACCGAGAGGCTGTTTGAGGGGGCTTCTGCGAAGCTCAGCGAGGCCCGGAGACGAAAGCCGAACGGAAGGCGCCCCGAGCAGGTGGAGGTGGAGAAACCGATTCAGCAGGCTCACCTGGCGCTGGGAACCACGACGTTCAGCATCAAGAGCAAACAGCGGTATCCGCTTCTTGTTCTGAATACGCTGTTGGGTGACGGAATGAGTTCGCGGCTGTTTCAGAATATTCGCGAACGGTACGGCTTTGCCTACAGTGTGTATAGTTTCGCAAGCCTTCTGAGTGACACAGGGTCGTTCGGGATTTATGTGGGTACGGACAAGGCGCATGTCGGAGCGTGCGAAGAACTTGTCCTGAAGGAACTCGACAAGCTGAAGTCCCGTCCCGTCTCGCATGCCGAGCTTCGACGCACCAAGGAACAGCTCAAGGGAAGCATGATGCTGAGCCTTGAGAATATTCCGAGCAGAATGATGAGATTGGGAACCTCCGAACTGTATTTTCAGGAATACAGTCCGCTGGACACGATCATTCAGGAGATCGATAGCGTCACAGCCGAAGATCTCCAGAACCTCGCCGTTGCGTTGTTCCGGCCGGAGCAATTCGCCCGGGTTCGGTTTCTTCCCACTTCGATAAAGGAGCGCGGGGCTCGGTCGCTTGCCCTCGCGGCGAAAAAGGACGGAAATCATGGCTCCTGAAGCTGTTCTCGAAACGCGGCCTGCACGGTCTGGAAGGGCGGAGGCCCCGGCATTGCGGCTTTCGCAGCGGGCGGGAGAAATGCAGGCGTCGCCTCTCAGAAAGCTCGCAGCGATCGCGGAAGAGCGAAAAAAGAAGGGCATTCGGGTGTATCACCTGAACATCGGCCAGCCCGATTTGCCGACTCCGCCTGTGGTCTTTGAAACCATCCGGTCGCTGAACCTGAACACTCTCGCTTATGCTCCGTCGAACGGTATGCCGGAGTCGCTCTCGGCCTGGCAACGCTATTTGGAAGCAAAAGGCATCAAGGTCGATCAGAAGGAAATCGTCGTCACCTCCGGCGGTTCTGAGGCGATCATCTTCGCGATGTGCGCCATCTGTGATGCCGGAGATGAGTTGATCGTGTTTGAGCCATTCTACACGAACTACAACGGGTTTGCCACGATCGCAAACGTCACGCTCCGGCCTGTTCCCCTTGACATCGCGAACGGTTTCCATTTGCCGCCGGCGGACGTCATTGAGCAGTACATCACGCCCCGGACGCGCGGATTCTTGTTCTGTAATCCGAGCAATCCGACGGGGACCGTTTATTCACGGGGTGAAGTCGCGGGTCTCGTATCGCTCGCACAGAAGCATAATCTGTTTCTCCTTTCAGACGAGGTGTACCGGGAGTTTGCCTACGAAGGCGTGTCGCACAGTGTCATGAGCTTTCCTGAAGTTGCCGACAGGGCGATTCTGCTTGACAGCACATCGAAGCGGTTTAATGTCTGCGGAGCAAGAATCGGCGCGTTGGTCAGCCACAACCCTGAGGTTGTCCAGAGCGCGTTCAAGTTCGGCATGGCCCGGTTATCGGTGGCCACCGTCGAACAGCTGGCTCTGGTGCCTCTCCTGAATTCGCCGGAACAATACACGAGACCGATTGCAGAGGAGTTCAGGAGGCGCAGGGATCTGGTCTATGGAGGACTGGGGCAGATTGAGGGCGTTACGTTTTACAAGCCGGAAGGAGCTTTTTACATCGTCATTGGCCTCCCAGTGGCAGATGCGGAGCATTTTGCACGCTGGTTGATCGAGGAGTACGAGTACGAAAAGGAAACAGTGCTTCTTGCCCCGGCACAAGGTTTTTATGCAACACCCGGAAAAGGATTGAACGAAGTTCGGCTGGCTTTTATGCTCAACAGGGAATCGTTGCAACGATCCCTCCTCATTATCAAAGAGGCCCTGAAGGCCTATTCACGGAACAAGCGCTCAGATAGTTGAACGCATGGCGACAATTACGATTGACGAAAAGAAGTTCGAGGTGGATCCGCAGTTGACGGTTATCCAGGCGGCGGCGCAACAGGGGATCGAGATTCCGCACTTTTGTTACCACCCGAAGCTCTCGGTGGCGGGGAATTGCAGAATGTGCCTCGTGGAGATCGAGAAAATGCCGAAGCTGGCCATCGCGTGCGCCACGCAGGTGGCTGACGGCATGGTCGTGAAGACCAGGAGCGAGCGGGTCCTCAAAGCCCAGCATGCCGTGATGGAGTTCCTCCTGATTAACCATCCGCTCGACTGTCCAATTTGCGATGAGGCAGGCGAATGCAAGCTTCAGGATTATGCGTACAAGTACAGCATCGGAGCGAGCAGATTCGATGAAGACAAGGTCCACAAGCCTAAACGCTACCCCCTCGGACCGAATGTGATCTTGGATGTGGAGCGCTGTATCATGTGTTCGCGATGCGTCCGCTTTGCCGATGAGATTGCTCATCAGCCCGTTTTGACGTTTACGCAGAGGGGCGATCACGTTGTGTTGACGACGTTCCCCGAGACCCAGTTCGACAGTCCGTACTCTATGAACGTCATTGAGTTGTGTCCCGTCGGTGCTTTGACGAGTACGGACTTCCGTTTCCGGGCACGCGTATGGGAGATGTCCTCGACGGAAAGCGTGTGTGTCGGCTGTGCGCGGGGATGCAACATCAACATCTGGGTGCGGAACAACGAGATTCTCCGGCTCACACCGCGGCAGAACGAGGACGTGAATTCGTTTTGGATGTGCGATGAGGGGCGCCTTGGCACATTCAAATTCGTGAACGGGCCCGGCCGGGTGTCTTCTCCGTGGATTCGGAAGGATGATCGGAAAGTGACGGTCGGTTGGGATGAGGCGATCGCAGCGGCCGCATCGGGATTGAAGGCGTTCAAGAAAGGCGAGATCGCAGGCCTGGCATCCGCGTATGCGACGAATGAGGACAATTTTGCGTTTCTGAAATTCATGCGCGATGTGGTAGGGACAAAAGCGATAGCATTTCTGGAGCACACGGCGGGCGAAGATGATGATCTGCTGATTCGTGCCGACAAGACGCCGAATGCAGGCGGTGTCCGGGCCCTTGGGATTGGCAGCAATGCAGACTCCATCCTTCGCAGGATCAACGATGGTGCGATCAGGGCGCTGTACGCACTCGAAGATGACATTGCAGCAAACCCCGACTGGAAGAATGCACTCGCCAAGCTGGAATTCCTGGTTGTGCATTCACCTGTTGAGAATGCAACGACGGAATTGGCCGATGTGGTCCTTCCGGCTTCCACCTATGCCGAGAAGCACGGTACGTTTGTCAATTTTCAAAAGCGAGTGCAACGGATACGTCCCGCGGTTGCCACAACGGAGCAAGACAGGGCGCTTGACGGATTCGCGATGAGCCGGTGGGACAAGTTTGCTTCACACAATGACCGTTGGGGCAAAGGACCGCGGCGCGATGCCAGACCAAGCTGGCGAATCGTCCAGTCGCTTGCCGGGGCGATGGGGACGAAGTGGAAATTCACTACTGCGGAGAATGTTTTTGCCGAGCTTGCCGAGAATGTGCCGGAATTCAAGGGATTGCGATACCTCTCGATTGGAACGCGGGGCGCCCTGCTGAGAACTCCGCAACGGGTGACGGAAAAAGCATAATCGACGAAGAACGTTTTCCTGAGAGAGGATTTTTCTTCCGATAGACCTGAACATGTTTGAGACTGCCATCATCGCGGGTGCGAAGATCGTCCTTACCCTGATTACGCTCTTAACACTGGTCGTACTGACCGTGTACACGGAGCGGCGCGTCAGCGCGTTTGTGCAGGACCGCGTGGGTCCGAACCGTGTCGGCCCCAAGGGTCTCCTTCAGGCGGTAGCTGACGTCGTCAAGCTGCTCATGAAAGAGGACATTGTGCCGAAGAACGCGAACAAGCCCATTCATGACCTCGCGCCGATGATTTCCATCGGTGTTGCTATGAGCACGTTTGCCGTCATTCCGATCGGGAGCACCATGACGCTCTTCGGCCGGCAGATCGACATGATGATTGCCGACGTGAATATCGGGATTCTCTATATATTGGCGCTCACATCAATGGGGGTGTATGGAATTACGCTGGCAGGATGGTCGTCGAATAACAAGTATTCCCTTTTGGGCGGCCTGCGTTCGTCAGCCCAGTTGATCAGTTACGAGCTCTCAATGGGTGTGTCGATCATCGGGGTTCTGCTGATTTCAGGTTCCCTTGAGTTGGATGAGATCGTTGGGAAACAGGCCGCAACGCTCTGGGGCGGCATTCCGGCATGGAATGTGTTCCTCCAGCCCGTGGCGTTCGTCACGTTTGTCGTCGCGGCATTTGCAGAAACCAACAGACTCCCGTTTGACCTGCCGGAAGCCGAACCGGAGCTGGTGGGCGGCTATCACACCGAATATTCGGGTCTCAAGTTCGGGTTGTTCATGCTCTCGGAATACGTGAACATGATTGTCGCGAGCGCAATCATTGTTACTTTATTTCTTGGAGGATATGCTTTCCCCTGGGGGGAGCAGTTCGGACTTTCGGGCAATTCGCTTGCCGTGGCCGAAGTGCTGACGTTCTGCGTCAAGACCGGTCTGGTCATGTTCTTCATTATAATGATTCGGTGGACTCTTCCGAGATTTCGCTACGACCAGTTGATGCGTCTCGGTTGGAAGGTGATGCTGCCGATCGCTCTCGCAAATCTTGTGGTAACCGCTTCAATTCTTGCATTGATGAACTGGGCGTGATATGTCGCAGAACGGGAAAATGATTCGTAAGGAGGATCTCAGTTTCTGGCAGAGGATTTACATTCCGGAGATCCTGAAGGGTCTGCGGTTAACGTTCATGGCTCTGTTTCGCAGGAAGATCACGATCCAGTATCCTGAAAAGCGGTTCACGCCGCCGGATTCGTTCAGAGGCCGTCCTGTGTTGGTTGAAGAGAATGGGGTGGAGCGCTGTGTCGCCTGCGGATTATGCTCCCGTGTTTGCCCTGCCCTTGCAATTGAGGTTCAGGCCAATGAAACGGCGCTCGAGAAAGAACGTTATCCGGAAAAATTCGAGATCAATATGGTCCGTTGTATCTTTTGCGGATTCTGTGAGGAGGTTTGTCCGGAAGAGGCGATTATCATGAGTAAGGAGTACGAACTTGTGTTCGAAAGCCAGGAGGAAGCTGTTTTTGGAAAGGACAAGCTTCTGGTTCCGATTGAAAAGGTGAGGGACAGGTTGGAGTTTCTGCATAAGCATCGCTAGGATCAAGGTTTCAAGGTCTAAGTCGCTTCCTGACCTCTGACTTCTGATCTCTGATCTCTGACCTCTGACCTCTGATCCCTGACCTTCCGGGGGGTATTTCCGCCGCTTTTCACTTTTCACATTTTACTTCTCATTTCTCATCGGGGGGATCCATGTTCATTCATTTGTATAGCGGCGCCACTTTGGGTGTCGATGCCTACCTTGTTGATGTAGAGACCAGCCTTGCACCGGGGGATCCAAGATTCAACATTGTCGGACTACCGGACAATGCTGTTAAAGAGAGTCGGGAGCGTGTTTTTGCGGCCATCAAAAACTCGGGCTTTCACTATCCGACCGGCCGGTTGAGCGTGAATCTTGCTCCGGCGGATATACGCAAGGAGGGATCGGCGTTCGATCTTCCAATAGCTCTTGGAACTCTTCTGACGACAGGAGAGGTGTTTTCTGACATTGCGGAGCATTACGTCTTCCTGGGCGAGTTGGCGTTGGACGGAGCTCTTCGGCCGGTCCATGGGGCGCTGGTCATAGCCCTTGAGGCAAAGGCGCGCGGAGTCCGGGGGATCATTTTGCCGAAGGAAAACGCCAAGGAAGCCGGGATGGTCGATGGCATCGCGGTTTATCCTATGAGTTGCTTGAGAGAAACCGTTCAATTTATTGCGGGAGAATATAAACTGCTTCAGCCCTTCAAGGTAAATATGGATGAAATCTTTCATGCTGACCCAAGGTATGATCTGGATATGGCTGACGTGAAGGGTCAGGAGAACGTGAAGAGGGCGCTGGAGGTTGCCGCGGCGGGGGCACACAACGTAATTCTTATAGGTCCTCCGGGCTCCGGCAAGACAATGCTGGCAAAGAGAGTGCCATCGATTCTTCCGCCCATGCGGTTCGAGGAGGCCCTGGAGACCACCAAGATCCATTCCGTGGCGGGACTCCTTGCTCCCGATACGGCCCTGGTTTCGACGCGGCCGTTCCGGTCTCCGCATCATACGATTTCCGATTCGGCTCTGGTAGGCGGAGGTACCATTCCCCGGCCAGGTGAGATTTCTCTTGCACACCATGGCGTGCTGTTTCTGGACGAGCTTCCGGAGTTTGCCCGGAACGTTTTGGAGGTGCTCCGTCAGCCTCTCGAAGATGGCCTGGTCACGATCAGCCGATCGAAGATGTCCGTTGAGTACCCGGCCAACTTCATGCTGGTGTGCGCAATGAATCCCTGTTTGTGCGGCAATTATGGAAATCCCGCTCAGGAGTGTTCATGCAATCCTCAGCAGATCCACAAGTACATGGGCAAGATCTCGGGACCACTGCTTGATCGAATTGATATTCATGTGGAAGTACCGGCAGTGAAATACAATGAGCTGTCGTCGAAGAGTACAGGGGAACAATCGCAGACGATTCGCGAACGCGTGATGAGAGCTCGGAAGATTCAGTCAAATCGATTTGAAGGAAGGAAGGGATTGTACAGCAATGCAGATATGGAGACGAAGGAGATCAAGGAATTTTGCGGAATTGATGAGGCGGGGGTGGAGTTACTGAAGATGGCCATGACGAAGCTGGGACTGTCGGCCAGAGCCTATGATCGGATTCTAAAAGTATCACGGACGATCGCAGATCTTGCCGGGAGTGAATCCATCCGATCAGAACACTTGAGCGAGGCGATACAGTATAGGAGTTTGGACAGGAACTTCTATGCTGTTTAGGGTTAAATCCGAAGCACGAAGCACGAAATTCGAAACAAATATGAATGACAGAATGTCCAAAGGTTCAAAACCGCGATAAGTTGTTTGGGACTTCTGTCATTTGGGTCTTAGAATTTGTTTCGGATTTGGTGCTTGCGATTTCGTGCTTCAATCTGGGGGAATTATGAGCAAACGCTATGATCTGGAAGAGCGAACAGAGATATTTGCCAGGAAAGTCCGTGATTTCGTCCGGAAGCTCCCCAAAGACCTGACAAAGCTGGAATATGGGCGCCAACTTATTCGGTCTTCCGGCTCCGTCGGAGCCAATTACATTGAAGCCAACGAGGCCCTGAGCAAGAAGGACTTTCTGATGAGAATCAGAATCAGTCGAAAGGAGTCAAAGGAGGCGCGATACTGGCTGCGCTTGATTATCCCCAGCGAGAGTCAAAGGAATGAACAGGAGTCTCTCATCCAGGAAGCGACGGAGCTGATGATGATCTTCAGTGCAATCCTAAGAAAGGCGGAAGGGAAGCAGGGATGAAATATGAAATGCGAATCATCAAATCCGAAACAAACACCAAAAGGGAACAATCCGAAGCACCAAGCACGAAATCTCAAACAAGCACGAATGAAGAGAAATGAAACAAGACCCAAAACCCTCTACAAAGCTGTTTTGAATTTCTTTCATTTGATGCTTGGGATTTGTTTCGGATTTCGGATTTGTGATTTCGTGCTTATTCAACGAAGGACTAAGGTGATGAAGATGGCGTTGACCAAATAGTTCGGATCACTCATCAGCGGCATGGGCGAACGGTGATTTCCCGACCGTTCGCCTTTCTTTTGTCCTCATCGCAGCTATCTACTCAGGTAACTCTGCACCTTCTGCAAGACAGTCCGAAAGACCTTACTGTCCTTGCTTCTCTCCAACCTACTCAACGTCCCCGGATCAATCCTTATCCGCCGGGCAAGCTCCTTCTGCGTCATGCCTCTATCTCGCCGATATTTGAGTAGTTGCTCTCCCAATGTCTCTGCCTCGCTCGGGAAAGGATCATACTCCAAAAAGCGGATGATCCTGGGCAAAAAACGCAGGGGCGGCCTTGTCCGACCTTTTTCCCAGTTATGAACCGTAGTTGTGTCGCACCCGACAATGGCAGCTACGTCCCTCTGAAGCATGCCGAGTTCGAGCCTCCTTTTCAGAATATGATCACCCCAAGTCTGAAGGTTTTTGGGGATCTTCGACGGTTTTGGGCACCTGAGGGTGATTGGCAAAAGCGCGACGCAACGGTGCGTGTGTGGTAACTATGGAAATCCGGCGCAGGAGTGTTCATGCCCTCCTCAGCAGATTCACAAGTATATGGGGAAGATCTCGGGTCCTCTGCTTGATAGAATTGACATTCATGTCGAAGTCCCGGCAGTAAAGTACAATGAACTCTCGGGAAGACGAACGGGCGAACCATCGCACGTGATTCGGGAGCGCGTCATGAATGCGAGGATGATTCAGGCAGAAAGGTTCAAGGAAAGAAGGGGCTCTTCTCCAACGCGGACATGGAGACGAAGGAAATCAAGGAATTCTGCACCATTGATGAAACATGTGCAGAGCTCTTGAAGATGGCAATGACAAAGCTCGGATTATCGGCAAGAGCGTACGACAGAGTCCTGAAAGTCTCCCGAACCATTGCTGATCTTTCAGGGAGCGACTCAATCCGGCCGGAGCACTTGAGCGAGGCGATTCAGTATCGGAGTCTGGATAGAAACTTCTATGCGGTCATATGATGAAATCCGAAGCACGAAATTCGAAATCACAAACGAGCACCTCTGACGAAATGACCAAAGGTTCGAAACCGGCTTCTGCGAATTTCTATCAATTGATTCTTTCGATTTGTTGTGTGTTTGTGAGTTGAAATTTGGTGCCTACTGGGAAACGACCGATGGGTTCTTGTAACTCCCCCCATTTAGCGTTATATTTTAAAGAACATCGGCTTTTTTCATGCCAACTTCCTACACGGTTACACTCATCCCGGGCGACGGGATCGGTCCTGATATCAGTGCGGCAACCCGCCGGATGATCGATGCTACGGGTGTGAAGATCCATTGGGACGTTCAGGAAGCTGGCCTGAAGGCGATCGAAACGCACAAGGATCCGCTTCCGCCGCACGTTCTGGAATCGATCGCCAGGAACAAGGTGGCGCTGAAGGGACCTCTGACGACACCGGTAGGCACGGGATTCCGAAGCGTCAATGTCGCTCTCAGGAAGGAATTCGACCTCTACGTTAATCTCCGCCCCGCAAAATCAATGAAAGGGGTGCCTGCACGGTTCGAGAACATCGATCTTGTGATGTTCCGCGAAAACACGGAAGAATTCTATTCCGGCATTGAGCACTACATCGATGCCCGTAAGAGTGCCGCAGAAACCATCGGCGTCGTGACCCGTGTGGGTTGTGAACGAATCGTCAGGGCGGCCTTCGAATACGCCAAGAAACACCATCGGCGCAAAGTCACGTTGGTACACAAGGCCAATATCATGAAATACACGGGCGGACTGTTTCTCGAAGTCGGCTCGCAGGTGGCAAAGGGATATCCCGATATCGAATTCAACGATCGCATTATCGACAACATGGCGATGCAGTTGGTGATGAACCCGTATCAATTCGACGTGATTGTTACGACGAATCTGTTCGGCGATATCTTGTCCGACCTGTGCTCGGGGCTGGTGGGCGGATTAGGCCTCGCGCCTGGGGCGAATATCGGCGATGATACGGCGATCTTCGAGGCGGTCCATGGAAGCGCCCCCGACATCGCGGGGAAGAACCTGGCCAATCCGTGCGCGTTGGCTCTCGCAGGCGCAATGATGCTCGATCACCTCGGGGAAGATGAAGCCGCAGGGAGGTTACGAAGGGCCATTGAAACAGTCATAGCAGAAGGAAAAAAAGTCACCCGTGATCTGAATGCAACGGCTCATGTGGGGACGGACAAAATGACGGATGCGATTGTGAACGCCATTGAAAAATCGCAAAATCCAATATCGAAATTCGAAACAAATTGGAAATCCTAAGTTCAAACAGTGCCGTCTTCGTACATCCGCAGCTATTTTGATTTTCGATATTCGAATTTCGAATTTGTTTTGTGCTTCGAAATTCGTCATTCGAATTTGACAACCGATGCTTGCAGGCTCTCTCAATTTTGATAAGGCAATTGTCCTTGCGCCCATGGAGGATGTCACGGATATGCCGTTTCGCGTAATCTGTAAACGGCTGGGTGCGGATGTTGTCTATACGGAGTTTGTGAACTCGGAAGGCCTGATCCGCGACTCGAGGAAGGCAAAGGAGAAACTGCGCTTCCTCGAAGAGGAACGGCCTTTTGGAATTCAGATCTATGGCGGTGAGGAATCCTCCATGGAGGGAGCGGCGCGGATCGCTGAGGAGCAGAATCCTGACCTCATTGATATCAATTGCGGCTGCTGGGTGAAGGATGTGGCTCTGCGCGGAGCAGGAGCCGGCCTCCTCAGGGACCTTCCGAAGATGGAGCGGATCGTCCGCACCGTGGTGAACGCTGCGAAGAAACCTGTGACGGTGAAAACGCGACTCGGATGGGACCGCGAAAGCATACGAATTGTCGACGTTGCGAAGATGCTGGAAGATGCGGGGATCAAGGCCTTAACCATCCATTGCCGGACACGGGCGCAAGGGCATAAAGGCGACCCCGATTTCTCCTGGATTCCGAAGGTCAAAGAAGCCGTCCAGATTCCCATTCTGATCAACGGCAGTATCGAAACGCCGCAGCGGATCAGAGAACTGTTTGCTGAAACCGGATGTGATGGGATCATGATCGGGCGCGGGGCGATCGACAACCCGTGGATCTTCCGCCAAGCGAAGGAGTTTCTTCGTACCGGCGAAGTGCCTCCTCCGGTTCCGCTTGAAGAACGTTTCCGCGTCCTTTTGGAACATCTGGACCTCTCCGTTCAATGGAAGGGCGAACGAAAGGGCGTGATCGAGTTTCGCAAACACTACAGCGGCTATCTCAAAGCTCTTCCGAATTCCTCCAAAGTGCGGCAGGACCTGATGCAGTTTGTAGAACATGCCCCGGTCCGCGAGCGCATTCTGGCCTACGCCGAATCCCTCGCACAGGAATCCGTCCCTCTCGCTCATGGATAAGAAACGGGTCGCGGAAATCCTTGAGGAGATGGGGACCATTCTCGATCTTCAGGGAGCGAATCCGTTCCGTAGCAGGGCCTTCCACAACGGTGCAATCATTGTGGGGGGTCTGGCAGACGATTTGGCCGAGCTTGTGAGAACCAAAACACTGACAGACGTCGACGGCATCGGCAAAGGGCTGGCGCAAATTATTGAAGACCTCGTGACGACGGGGAAATCGGAGGAATACGAGTCGCTCAAACGGTCGATTCCGCCCGGCCTGCTGGAGATCATGAAAATTCCCGGCCTTGGCCCGAAACGGATTAAACTTCTCTACGACAGACTCGGCATTGAATCGATCGAAGACCTGAAAAGCGCCGCGGAACAACACCGCCTCTCCGAAGTGGAGGGATTCGGGGAGAAAATGGAGCAGAACATTATCCGACGGATTGAACGCCTGAAGAAATCGTCGGATCGCCAACTGCTCAGCACAGCTCTCGAGGCCGCTGAAGGAGTCGTGGACCACCTAAAACGCCTACCGACGGTCCGCCACTGCGAGATCGCCGGAAGTCTACGGCGGTGGAAGGAGACAATCGGCGATATTGACATTGTGGTGAGCGCGGCAGAAAAGGACCGGCCGGGCATCATGGAGGCGTTTGTGAGGCTGGGGGAGAGCATCGTTGCGCAAGGGGATACCAAATCGAGCATCGTGCTTGCGACCGGCATCAATTGTGACCTCAGGATCGTGAGCGAACCGGAGTTTCCGTTTGCGATGAACTATTTCACGGGCTCGAAGGAACACAATGTCGAAATGCGCTCCCTCGCACGAAAGAAGGGATGGAGCCTGAACGAATATGGATTCTCTCCGGTTGAGGAGGGATCAAGAAAGAAGGCCCCCGTCTGCAAGGATGAGTCGGAGCTCTATGAATTTCTCGGTCTGCGCTACATTGCACCCGAACTACGGGAAAACATGGGTGAGTTTGACGCCGCCAGGGAAGATCGTCTGCCGAATCTGATCGAGGAGAAGGATTTGCAGGGCACGTTCCATTGCCATACGGACTTCAGTGACGGTGCGAACACGCTGGAAGAGATGAGCGAGGCGGTGCGGAAGAAGGGTTGGAAGTATTGGGGTGTGGCGGATCACAGCAGAGCCGCCGCGTATGCCGGGGGTATGACCATGGAAAAAGCAAAGGCACAGCTCAAGGCGATCGATGCGCTGAACGAGAAGCTTTCAGACGTCAGGATTTTCAAAGGGATCGAATGCGATATCATGGCTGACGGATCGCTGGATTATCAGGACAGGCTGCTCGCCCAGTATGAGTATGTCATTGCTTCCATCCACGGAAAGTTCAACATGACGGAGGAGGAGGCCACGAAGCGGCTGATCAAAGCCCTGAAGAACAAGTATGTGACGATGCTGGGACATCCGACGGGTCGGGTGCTCCTGTCGCGGGATGGATATCCCGTGAACATGGCCCGGGTGATCCAGGCCGCGGCGGATTATGGAAAGGCGATCGAGATCAACTCGCATCCCCATCGTCTGGATCTCGATTGGCGGCTCGTTCGACTCGCTAAAGAAAAGGGCGTGCCCATCGCGATCAATCCGGACGCTCACAATGTGGACGGTCTGGGGGATGTACGCTACGGCGTCGGCATTGCACGGAAGGGATGGCTGGAGAAGAAGGACGTTGTGAATGCCTGGTCGGTCAAAAAGCTGGAATCATTCTTCCAATCCCGACGGTCCACGGCCAGGACATGAACATCTATTCTGCCCTTCGATTCGAGGTTCCCGTCATTGCGTATTCCGCCCTGCATCAGGCCAGAAAAGGCGTGACGGCGGAGGCGTATACGAAGACCATGGAGGATTTCCACCGGCTTTTGCGTGAGGAAACAGAGGCCATCCGGAAGGTGTGGGAGGCGCACCGGACCGAAGCCTTATCCCGGGCGGTCCAGTCTGCACGAAGTCTTCTGACCCAGTATCTCAGCACTCCTCTGAAGTCCGATGTCGATGATATTCAAAGGATCCTCAAGGAACGGCTGGAGGAGTATGGGACTGCTGTCGGTGTTCAAGCCCGGCCCGGAATGCTGTCGACGGCCGAGGGCAGGATCGTGGAGAGCACGGATGGGTCTTTCAGGAAACTGGTCGTTACGGGGAGAACATATCTCTCTGAGTTGGGGTTTCAAACGGCAAAAGGGCGTCCGGAGATCTACGAGTCCATGTTCCTGGTCGAGGGAGCCGGGAACCTTGACATCATCGAACACATGGTTCGGGACCGGATCGGGATCTACACGCCGGTGCATGGCAAACATATCGGCGAGTTCGATTCGTACGCGTACAACGCGCACAATCTGGTCATGCTTCTGGGAGAGATGAAGCCGTCCGCCACGTACGAGGCGGCCGTCTGGTGTTCCAAAGGCGGAGTGAAGTACGATGTTTTTCGATCCGCCTTGAAAGAAGAGTTGGAACGATTGGTCGGTGAACGGAACGTATTGTCTCATGCATCGGTGTGGCAAAGAAAGCTGGGTCTGGGCTCGGGGCGGGAGTTCGTCGTGCGCCTGCAGGGCAACGATCTGAGCCAGCTCTACGGGGCGGTGGACGATCTCCGGAGCGGAAGCAGGGAGAAATACGTACGGACCGCGCTTGCCGGCGGACATGTGCTTTGCAAGGAGCTGATCATCACATGAAACGGGAATCCCGCACCTCGCTGAAACGGCGCACTCGAACGATCATTGCGCGTCTGCGGAAGGTTTATCCGACTCCGAAGACAGCCCTGAAGTTCGAGAATCCGTTTCAGCTTCTGGTGTCCACGATCCTCTCGGCTCAATGCACGGATGCGAGGGTGAACATGGTGACTCCGGGCCTGTTCCGGAAGTTTCCCACACCTCAGCATTTCGCCACAGTGGATCAGAAGGAACTGGAGCATGAGATCCGGTCGACGGGGTTCTTCCGGAACAAGGCGAAGAACATCAAAGCGGCCGCCACAAGCATCGTGGAGAAATTCGGGGGAGAAGTGCCGCGGACGATGGAGGAACTGCTGGAGCTGGGGGGCGTGGGCAGAAAGACGGCGAATTGCGTCCTCGGAGGCGCTTTTGGCATCAACGAAGGCGTCGTGGTGGACACACACGTGGAGCGGCTTTCCCAGAGGCTCGGTTTGACAAAACAGGCCACCGCCGAGAAGATCGAGCGAGACCTGATGGAAACCGTTCCGAGGGAAGAGTGGTACGACTTCAGCAACCTGCTGATCCTGCACGGAAGGAACGTGTGTCTTGCGAGGAAACCGCTGTGTCCGGAGTGCATCCTCCGGCGGCAGTGTCCCTCAGCAGAGGGGTTTATGCGGAAGTTTCATTCTTGACGTACCCGGCGGCAGCATCGGCCGCAAGGCGCCGGATGCAAGTGCGGCAGAAGTAAACAATTGTGGTATCGCCGACCTCGCGTTCGATCAACACGCTCTTGTCAAACCGCTGTCTGCACAGCAAGCAGCGTTCGGATTGGAGCTCGGAGGAGGTGGGGATACGGCGCATGACGATGCCGAAACCGTAGAGAATCAAGCCCAGGAGGAGGATGACGAAGGCGATGGCGAGCGTGGTGAGCACGGTTCAATATAAGAAAAAAAAGGCGTAAGGAGGAATCATGACCTACGACGAAGCCGTTGCTTTGATGAAGGAATACACGGAGAGTGAGGCCTTGCGGAGGCATATGTATGCCGTTGAGTCGGCCATGCGAGCTTATGCCCGCAAATACGGGGAAGATGAGGAGCTATGGGCAATCACGGGTGTGCTCCATGACTTCGATTATGAAAAGTATCCGAATCCTCCTGACCACCCGGCCGAAGGGTCGAAGATCCTTGAACAACGAGGGTATTCAGAGGAGGTTCGCAGGGCCATCTTGGGTCATGCCGACTACATGAACGTGCCAAGGGATACCCTGCTTGCCAAGGCCTTGTATGCCTGTGACGAGTTATGCGGCTTCATCAGTGCTGTGGCAGTGATTAGGCCGAACAAAATCAGAGATCTCGAAGTTGCGTCAGTCAAGAAAAAGCTGAAGGATAAAGGATTCGCAAAAAATGTCAGCAGGGACGACATTCTGAAAGGTGCGGAGGAGCTTGGGGTGACTCTGGACGAACACATTGGATTTGTCATTAAGGCCATGAAGGGTTCTGCAGACCGGCTCGGCCTTTAGAACTCCGGCATTGGTGCCTGACCGGCGTTTCGTGACGTGGTTCACACCCTGATGGAGTGCTCATCGCTATATTGACGCACCCCGCGGGTTTGTTTTTGGGATGTACACATTTCCCACGATGAAAAAACTGCAGATCACAACTCCTGAACTCAAGAAAATGTTGGAAGAGGGCAGAAAGGTCGTTCTCCTCGACGTCCGTGAAGCGTATGAGCATGAGCAATCGAATATCGGCGGAGTCCCAATGCCGCTGAATCAACTGCGCCGCCGGTTTCGCGAACTTGATGCTGACCAGGAAATCGTCGTCTATTGCACACGCGGCAATCGAAGCGCGTACGCCGCAAATTTTCTGGCTCAGCGCGGTTTCAAGAAAGTGAGAACTCTTGTCGGCGGACTCAAAGATTGGCCTTTGCAGAGCGCTCCTGTCTTTGACCCCAAGGATCCATTGCGCTAAGGCGTCGCCCTTCCCAACCGGGCCTGTTCCCGGATCCGCTCGAGCTCGACGATGCTGACGAGCTTAAGCTTTCCTTGTCCCGCCTTGTACCCTTTCAGGCATTCTCCGCAGATCGGGTCCTTCTGCTGTATTGCGAGGTAACACCCGCAAGAATCGTAGTTTGCGATGCATTCGGTGCATCCGGGCTTCGTACAGCAGTCGTAACGTCCCGCTCGCATCAACTCCTCGCGGCGTTGTTCGGAATGAACGGCATTTGAAGACGCACTATGCGCCGCGTCCTCATCTTTTCCGCGCGTTTCGTTCGTATCGCGGGAGCAGGAAAGCACGCCCGCCAGAGCAACACAGAGGAGCATGAGGAGCTTCATCACGCGCAGGGAGCTCATGTTGCCCCCACAGGTCGGCAATTGACGTCCGGACCGTTTCGTGTCGTTGGCTGATCGTTGTGCATGAGAAGCTGTGTGCTCTCTCACAAACGCTCAAATCGTGCCTGAAAGAACCTCAAGTACTTCGGTTCATACACCATTCTCAGGCCCCTGATCGTGTCGCGTCGTTCATAAACAGCTTCCACGGCCTCGGCGGTCACATCGCAGTGCGCCTGGGTATAGACGCGGCGAGGGAACGTCAGTCTCACAAGTTCCAGTTTCGGATAGTAATGATCGCCGGTCTCCTTGTTCCTGCCTGCAGAGACGATTCCTCGTTCCATCGACCGGATTCCTGATTCGAGGTACAGTTCTGCCGCCAGTGTCTGGGCCGGAAACTCCACCTGGGGGATTTTCGGAAGGAAATTCTTCGCATCGAGGAAGATTGCGTGTCCTCCCACGGGCTGAACGATCGGTATTCCGATCGCCTTGAGCTTCTCCCCGACATATTCCACCTGACCGATCCGCGCGCGGATGTGATCTTCCTGCACGGCCTCTTCGATACCCCGGGCCATGGCCTCCATATCACGTCCGGCCAAACCTCCGTAGGTGTGGAGCCCTTCGTACACAACAACGAGATTACGCGCCTCCTCAAAGATCTCCGCGTCGTTGATTGCCAGGAATCCTCCAATATTGACGAGGAGGTCCTTCTTGCCGCTCATGGTACACCCGTCGGAGTAGGAACACATTTCTTTGAGAATCTCCGCGATGGAACGTGACTCATATCCCTTTTCACGAATCTTGATGAACCACGCGTTTTCAACGGCTCGTGTGGCATCCAGAATGATCCTGATCCCCTGCCGCGAGCAAAAAGCATGAAGTTCCTTTAAATTCGCCATCGAGATCGGCTGGCCGCCCGCCATGTTGACCGTTGCCGCGACGGAAATGTACGGAATCTTGTCTGCGCCGACTTTCTTCACGAGGGCCTCGAGTTTTCCAAGGTCAACATTGCCCTTGAAGGGATGGAGGCTCGCGGGATCATGGGCTTCGTCAATAATCACATCCACAAATGTCCCGCCGGCCAGTTCCTGATGGAGGCGTGTCGTCGTGAAATACATGTTCCCGGGGACAAAATCGCCCGGTTTAATGAGGATTCTGGAGATCAGGTGTTCGGCCCCGCGGCCTTGGTGGGTGGGAACAAGATGGGCATAGCCATAGTAGCGTTTGACGGCATCCTCGAGACGATAGAAATTCCTGCTCCCGGCGTAGGCTTCATCGCCCAGCATCATGCCGGCCCACTGATAATCGCTCATCGCATTCGTTCCGCTGTCGGTCAGGAGGTCAATATAAACGTCTTCCGACCGAAGAAGAAATGTGTTGTATCCGGCTTCTTTGAGCGCGCGCTCACGCTCTTCGCGGCTGGTCATCTTCAACGGCTCAACAACCTTGATCTTGAAGGGCTCAGCCCATGATCGCTTCTTCAGACGTTGCATTTCTGTTCCTTGCAAAATGAAAGAGTTGCGACAAGTAAACGAAATTTCTGCCGAGATACAATAATGGGACCGGGTTCACGGTGATGCAAGGCTCAATCGATCAATCGATCGTTCAACCCAATCGATCGTATTGCTTTTCATTCACTCATCGAGTATCTTTTTGCAAATGCTCTCCGGCGAAACACTTTCAAAGCTCGCCTCGATCTCCGGTCCCTCCAATCTTCTCACCGCTCCGGAAGACAAGATCGCCTATTCCTATGACGGAACCCCCTTGCTTCAACAGTCTCCGGAGGCCGTGATCAGACCCCGCTCGGCGGAGGAGATTGGTGCTCTTGTTCGGCTGGCCAACGAAGCGGGGTTTTCTCTTGTTGCGCGCGGGTCGGGATCCGGATTGAGCGGAGGATCCGTACCGGTGGAGAACTGTGTTGTTGTCTTGACGAACCATTGGAACAGGATTCTGGAGATAGACGAGCAGAACCTGTCGGTCTGGGTGGAACCGGGGGTCATCACAGGGCAGTTGCATGCCGCGGTTGAAGCCAAGGGCCTGTTTTATCCGCCCGATCCGGGTAGCGCTGCCATATGTACCATCGGGGGAAACGTGGCGGAGAATGCCGGCGGCCTGAGAGGCCTCAAATATGGCGTGACAAAGGACTATGTCCTTGGCTTGGAAGCAGTGTTGCCGAACGGGGATCTTGTCAGAACAGGGGGAAAGTCCGTCAAGGATGTGGCGGGATACTGTTTGAAAGACTGGCTGGTCGGGTCAGAGGGAACACTGGGGATTTTCACGAGGATCCTGTTGCGCCTGGTTCCCAAGCCGGAGACGGCGCGGACGATGCTTGTGTTTTTCGACCGTCTGGCCGATGCCGCCGAGGCCGTTTCCGCCATCATTGCGGCGCGCATCTTGCCGGCTGCCCTGGAGTTTCTTGATAACACGACCATACGCTCTGTTGAGGCGTATGCAAAACTGGGACTGCCGACAAATCTGGAAGCGCTTCTGATGATCGAGGTTGACGGCAGAAAACTTGTGGTGGACGAAGATGCGGAGAAGATTCTCGCAATCTGCAAGAAGCACGGTGCCGGGTCGGTATCCGTCGCGCAGGACGATGAAGAGGCGCAAAGGCTGAAGTCGGCTCGTAAGGTTGCGTTTGCGGCTCTTGCGCGCATTCGCCCGACCACAATTCTGGAAGATGCAACGGTGCCGCGCAGCCTTGTCGCTCCCATGCTGGAATTCATTCAGCAGGTTGCAAAGAAGCGCAATCTGACTTTCGGCAACTTTGGGCATGCGGGAGATGGGAACCTCCATCCTACGTGCCTCACTGATGAACGGGATGCTCAGGAGATTCATCAGGCCGAGGCCGCGTTTGAAGAGATCTACGAGAAGGCAATCGAGCTTGGAGGGACGATCACCGGGGAACACGGAACGGGCTTGACAAAGAAGAAGTTTCTGGAAAAGCAGATGGGCAGTCCGGCCGTTGAGCTGATGCGCCGGATCAAGAGCGTGGTTGACCCGAACGCGATTATGAATCCGGGCAAGATTTTTTCGCCCCGGCCGCGGTGTGAAGGCCCGATGCCTCGGACGAGGGAACAGCTTCAAAAGTTTCTTGACCAGGGGGTGTTTGTGTGAGCAGCGCGGGCGAGGTCGCAGGTCTTCAGCCCATGCTCACGGCCATCCCTCCGCGGACCGAAGCCGAGTTCTGGACATCCGCCCAACGGCAGGCTTCAAGCCTCCACGAGATTTCCTACCGTGCGTGTTTCAAGCCGCAGGTCCCGCGGTATTTTATCAACGCCTTCACCGAACCGGATGAGGTCGTGTACGACCCCTTTATGGGAAGGGGTACGACAGTGCTGGAAGCCCTCTTACTTGGGCGCAAAGCGATCGGGAATGACATCAATCCGTTGAGCAGGATTCTCGTCGAACCGCGGACCAGGTTGCCCGATCCGGAGCACGTCGGAGAACGCCTTGCGGCGATTCCTGTTGACGCGTCTGCAAGAGCCGACATGGATCTCTCCATGTTCTATCATCCGGCAACCGAGGCAGAGCTGGTCTCACTCCGACGGTACCTAAGCGTACGACGAAAGAGCGGATCAGAGGATAGTATCGATCGTTGGATCAGAATGATTGCAACGAACAGATTAACCGGCCATTCTCCGGGGTTCTTTTCAGTGTATACTCTCCCCCCGAACCAGGCGACGACACCGGAGAACCAAACGAGGATCAATCGGCAGAGGGGTCAGACGCCGGAGTATCGCGACGTGAAGGCGCTTATTCTCCGAAAGACATGGAGGATGCTACGCGCAGTACGTCCGGAGGAGCGGGCCATGCTTGAAGACGGAAACGGTCGGACGCTGTTTCTGAGTGAAGATGCCAGAAACACGTCGGTCATTCCAAGCGCTTCGGTACACCTCACCGTTACTTCACCTCCCTTCCTGAACATCGTGAACTATGCAACCGACAATTGGTTGCGGTGTTGGTTTAATGAAATCCCCACGGAAGAAATCAGTGCCCGGATGATGATATCCTCCAGCTTGGAGAAATGGACGGACGCGATGCAGGATGTGTTTCGCGAGCTGTGGCGCGTGACCGCTCCGGGTGGCCGGGTGGCTTTTGAAGTGGGGGAAGTGCGGAAGGGGACAGTGAATCTTGATGAAATTGTTTTGCCCCTTGGAGAACGTGCCGGGTTTGTCGTCGAGAGGATCATGATCAACAAACAGAGGTTCACCAAGACATCGAACATCTGGGGAGTTCGCAACAACGCAGGCGGCACAAACACAAACAGAATCGTGCTCTTTCAGAAGGGAGGCAGAGGATGATTCCCCTCCGGGACAGGAATCCGACCCGCAGGGTTCCTGTTGTGAACATTGCTTTGATCATCGCCAACGTCGCGGTCTATGTCTGGAGTGTTTCCCTCGGACCGGAGATTGAGCGCATTTACTTTCAGTATGGCGTCGTTCCTTCGGATGTCGTGCTCGCATTCGCCCAATACCGTTACATGGATGCTGTCCTCCCGTTTTTCACCTCCATGTTTCTCCACGGAGGGTTGCTTCACTTGGGCGGGAACATGCTCTATCTCTGGATCTTCGGAGATAACATCGAAGACAGGCTCGGTCATGCGCGATACGCTTGGTTTTACGTCGTGTGTGGCCTGGCGGCGGGCCTGAGCCATCTCGGCCTTGATCCGGGCTCCGACGTGCCCACTGTGGGTGCAAGCGGAGCAATCTCGGGTGTTCTCGGGGCGTATCTGGTGCTGTTTCCTCGTGCAAGAGTGCTGACCGTCATTCCCGTGTTCTTCTTCCTGCAGATCGCTGAACTGTCTGCCATTTTTGTTCTCGGGTTTTGGTTTGTGATGCAGTTCCTGAACGGACTTGTGTCGCTGGGTTATGGTATAGAAGGGAGCGGCGGTGTTGCCTGGTGGGCGCATGTCGGCGGATTTGTTGCGGGTGTCGTCCTCATTCTCCCGTTCAAACGCACGCTTGCCTATGGCTGAACTCATGGCGCCGGAATACGATATCCTGGTGCATTGCATGCACTGCGGCCTGTGTTTGCCCCAGTGCCCAACCTATGCGATCACAGGCAATGAACGGTCATCCCCGCGCGGACGTATTCGTTTAATGAAGTCCGTTGCTGACGGCATTTTGCCGATCACGGACACCTTTGCCGACGAAATGGATTTCTGTCTCGATTGCCAGGCGTGTGAGACGGCCTGTCCGGCGGGCGTGAAGTACGGCGCTCTCGTCGAGGCGGCCAGAGCGCACATTCATCAGCAAAAGAGGGAGTCCTGGCTCCGAAGGGCCGGGAAGCGATTCTTTTTGGGATGGTTGCTCATGAAGCGCCGAAGAGTCCATGCCTTTGCGAGAGTGCTGGATTGGATCAGGCGGACAGGAATACCGCAGGCACTTCAAACGAGCGGTATCCTCGAAACGATTTCTTCAAGGCTCGCTTCGTTCACCGGACTTACTCCTCCTGTTTCCCCCCGCTTCTCCAGCACCGTGCTGCCGAATACCAACGCACCTCTGAGAGGGTCCGTTCGATACAAGGTCGGTTTTCTCACAGGTTGTGTCATGGACGTTTCCTATGCTGACGTCAACAACGATACGGTCGAGGTGCTTCGTCGCCATGGGTGTGAGGTTGTCATTCCTGACGGCCAGGAATGTTGTGGATCTCTGCACGCGCACAACGGCGATCTCCGCCATGCCGACGAACTTGCAAAGATCAATATCGAGGCCTTTGATGATTCATCGCTCGATTGCATCGTAATGAACTCTGCGGGATGCGGTGCCTTCATGAAGGAATATGCTCATCGATTCAAGGGGGATCCCCAATGGAAGGAGAGAGCGGAGAGGGTCTCGGCGAAAATACGGGATCTTACGGAGTTTCTGTACGAGACGGGATTTTCCCCTTCCAACAATCCGTCTCCTGCATTGGAAGGAAAAACCGTGTCGTACCACGACGCGTGCCATCTTGTTCACACGCAGAAAGTGTCTCGTCAGCCCAGGGAATTGATGCGGAGCGTTCCCGGCATCCTCTACAGGGAGCTTCCGGAATCGTCGTGGTGCTGCGGCAGCGCCGGGATCTACAATATCGTCCGCCACGACGATTCGCTGGCGTTTCTCGAGCGCAAGCTGGCCAATATCGGTGCGATCGCGCCCGATATCCTTGTCACGGGAAATCCCGGATGCATGATCCAGATTGGATTCGGACTAAAGCGTGATGGCAGGCGCACAGAAGTGATGCACACCGCGACATTTCTCCGACATGCCTGCGGAGCTGATTGAGAGAAAATCTGAGACCCACTTCGCGAAGGAGACACTCCATGAAGATCATAGCATTCTTGATGCTGGCGTTCGTTGTCGTGACGTCGGCTCAAACGGTGCGGTACATGCCAAAGAAGGAGGATCTCAGATTTACGTTTGGCGGCCATCCGCCTGTGATGACCCTGAAGCCCGGTACCACACTGGAGACATGGACTGAAGACTGCTACGACGGAGCGGTCAAGAGTCCGACGGAGATCCCGACCCAAGTGGCCCCTCTTGGACGGGACAACCCGCAGACGGGTCCGTTTTATATCGAAGGCGCGGAACCCGGCGACATCCTGGTCGTGCATATCCTTGATCTCTCTCCGGCCAAGGATCACGGTATCAGCAGTCACTATCCCGGTTTCGGCGCGCTGACGGGCACCGAATACACAGCGTTGCTCACGCCGTTCCTTCCTGAGAAGCTTTGGTGGTATGAGGTTGACAGGAAACGAAACGTGGTCCGGACAACGATGGGAAGCCATGTCGTGGAGATTCCGATGAGTCCTTTTCTGGGCGGAATCGGAATCGCACCGCAGAGGGGAGAGGTTCGGTGGACGGTAACGCCTGAGGCCTTTGGGGGTAATATGGATTATTGGGAGATCAAGAAGGGGGCCACCGTGTATCTTCCGATTCATGTATCGGGAGCGCTGTTGCAGTTCGGGGACGGACATCTGGCGCAGGGGGAAGGTGAGATCATCGGAACTGCGGTAGAATCGTCGCTGAATGTGCGGTTGAAGGTTGACGTCATCAAGGGGCGCACGATTGCGTGGCCGCGGGTGGAAAACGACGAGTACCTGATGGCCACCGGGAGTTACCGGCCTCTGGAAGACGCTGTTCGCATTGCTTACAAGGAACTTATCGATTGGTTGGTAACGGATTACGGGTTGGACAGGATGGATGCGTATCAGCTTTGCTCGCAAGTCGGTGTTCTGGATATAGCCCAAGTTGTGGATCCGAACTACACCGCGGTGGCGAAAATCCACAAGAAATACCTGCCCCCCGGCAAGGCATTCGGGGGCATGCACGAACGTATCAAACACTAACAAACGGAGATGCCATGAATTCACCAATGAAACGAAGAGATTTCTTGAAGACTGCGGCGGCTGTGGGAGCGGGCACGATCGCGGGAAGTGCGGAGCTTCTTGCGGAAGCGGGCCGGCTTGGCGCACACAGCGCGATCAGACCTGTGGTGATTGCGAGTTCTAACGGGCTGAAGGCGACGGCAAAAGCCATGGAAATCATTCGGGCGGGAGGCGATGCACTGGACGCGGTCATTGCCGGAGTGAACATCGTTGAGGATGATCCGACAGATATGAGCGTGGGCTATGGGGGACTGCCGAATGAGGACGGCGTGGTGGAGCTAGATTCAAGCGTCATGCACGGTCCCACCGGTCGGGGAGGGGCGGTTGCCTCGCTCAGAAACATCAAGAATCCGTCCAAGGTGGCCAGACTCGTGATGGAGCGAACGGATCATGTTTTGATCGTCGGTGAAGGTGCGCTCCGATTCGCGAAGGCACACGGCTTCAAGGAAGAAGACCTGCTCACGGACGCAGCCCGTGAGGTGTGGCTGAAGTGGAAGGAGAATAGTTCAACAAAAGACGACTGGTTGCCTCCGCACGACATGGATACGAGGGACATTGGAGAATCCCTGAAGGAATTCTTCAGGACAACGGGGACGATCAATTGCAACGGGCTGGATTTGCGCGGGAATATTTCGGGAGTGACGACAACGAGCGGGTTGGCCTTCAAGATTCCCGGAAGAGTCGGTGATTCGCCGATTCTCGGTGCAGGATTGTATGTCGATAATACGGTCGGGGCGGCCGGTTCCACGGGCAGGGGAGAAGCGAACCTTCTTTCCTGCAGTAGTGTTATGATTGTCGAGTATATGCGCGCCGGAAAGTCGCCGGAGGAGGCTTGTCTTCAAGCGTGCAAGAGGATCGCCGAGCAAACCAAGATGAAGCGCCTTCTCGATGACAATGGTCGTCCCAACTTTAACGTGAATTTCTATGCGATCAATAAAAAGGGCGAATACGGCGGAGCCTCCATCTGGAGCGGTTCACAGTATGCGGTGAACACAGGCGAAGCGGAGAGCCGGAGGATGGAGTGTGCGTACCTCTATAAACGTGCCGAGCGCTGACATCACTCCCGTGTCTCGCGCGAAAAGAAAGGACATGAGACTGCAAACATGCCATGGATTATCGCAACCACCCTTACGGTTTTTGTACCGCTTGTCGTGCTGTATTGGTACGTGGGAAGGAGGTTAAGGGATGCCCTCGGTGACTACTTTGTTCGCGAGAGGAAAAGGGTGGGAAGGTATGTCTGGAGCGTGCTTGCCTATGTGAACGCCTATCCCGTCCTGTTTCTGATCGTATTTCTGATTGAGGGACGATCGAGAGTTCCCGCCTTTTCCGGCGAAAGTCTCGCTATTGACCTGTTCTTCGCGTACCCCTTCTGGTTCGGCCTTGTGTTTACCGTCCAAATGGCGCTCGTGGCGGGTCTCATGGACCTTGGCCGGATCCTTCTGTGGCCCATCTACCGGAAACGAAAGCTGGCATGGATAGCCAGACAGGGATCGATCACACTGATCGTCGGTATCTTCGTCGCTGTGTACTCCATCGTAACGATCATCACGGACACATGGACGGTCCGGACTGTAGAACATGTGTATAGGCTCCCGATCGGGGCCCAGAAGCTCGCAGGATCTCTCCTCGTGCACATTTCGGATGTCCAGGGGGATGGACGCACGACCCCTGCCCGGCTGAGAGCATATGTCGATCGCGTGAATGCATTGAAGCCGGATGTTGTCTTCTTTTCGGGGGATTTGGTGACCTCGGGTGAAAGGTACATCGCGTCTACAGCCGAAATTCTGGGGAAGATCGATGCCCCCTTCGGGAAAATTGCTGCCGTGGGGGATCATGATATCTTCTCAGACAAAGATTCGGTGATGGCTTCCCTGCGTCGGGGCGGCTTCATCATGGCAGACGATACCACGGTCACCGTGAGCGTGCGTGGTGAAGTTGTTTCCGTCACGCTCGTGACGCATACCTACAGACAGAGGCCTGACCATAATGATCTTGGGAGAGCTGTTGACGGAGCAAACGGGAACCTGAAGATTTTTCTGGTCCACCAGCCGGCCGAGAGCCTTGTCGACTTTGCTGGTTCACAAGGATATCACTTGTTTCTGGCGGGGCATACACACGGCGGGGGAGTGGCGTTTGGGATCCCGGGACTGTTTTTGTTCAGCCCGGCAAGCACGGAATCGAAGTATGTCAGCGGGTTCTATGATGTGGGAACAATGCTTGTAAGCGTCACGAACGGTATCGGAATGACTCTTGCGCCCATTCGGTTTCATGCCCCCGCAGAAATATCGGTTATCAGGCTCGTGTCATGAAATCACTTGTCGACAAAGTGGAACGGGGGTATGCAAGACTTGATCATCACAGCCTTCTGTATCTCAAGGGACGGGAAGCACGCGACTTGCTCCAACGAATCTCAACAAACGATCTGAAAGCCCTGGATTCGGGTCCTGTGACGACGGTTCTGACCAATGAAAAAGGAAGGATCGTCGACGTGATTACGGTCATTCTCCTGAATGAGCAGGTATTGCTGGTGGCCGGAACCTCAACTGATGTCTCAATTCCTGAGACATGGATCAATCGCTTTATCATTATGGAAAACGT
This sequence comes from Bacteroidia bacterium, assembly GCA_022180565.1. Taxonomy (GTDB): domain Bacteria; phylum Bacteroidota; class Ignavibacteria; order UBA10030; family UBA10030; genus JACQPU01. The sequence goes on along the minus strand of BQML01000035.1, from coordinate 334 downwards.
GGTGGTGGAGCGGGCAAATTCAGATTTCAGTCACGTTCTTCTGCCGGGACGCTCAAAAGCCACCGGAAGAGCAGGCCGTGTAGAGTTCGTCGATCCCTGGGGACTGCATATCCTTGTTCCAGTCACTGCTCGGGAGCAAACTGAGAATGATCCAATACATAATCTGGAAGAAATTGGGAGCACCGACCTGGAAATTTATCGCATTGCGAAGGGGATTCCGCGGTGGGGTGTCGAGCTGACTGAGAACCATAATCCACTGGAGGCGGGACTTGTGGACCGGTTCGACAATAATCAGCAAAATCTGCCCGCTTATGACCCTGCATCTGCTCCCAAG
>BQML01000034.1 GCA_022180565.1 Bacteroidia bacterium | reverse complement strand
GAATGATGGGATGATGGGATGATGGAATGATGGAATGATGGAATGATGGAGTGATGGAATGATGGAATGATGCTGCACGATTCGCCAGTTGCCCAATAACCATGAACCAATAGCCAATGAAATTCCTCCTTACCCTCCTTCTCTTTGTTTCAATTTCCTCCGGCCAAACACCCGACGATCTGCATTCCTGGGTCCGGGGGATCGAGGGAAGGGATCCCCAAGGCCGGCGTGAGTTTGTGAAGAAGGAGTTGGATAAGCTTGGCGTGGCCTACACGACGGAACCGTTCAGCCGGACGGGAAGATTCGGCAATCGGGAGCGGACCATCACCGGGGAGAACATCGTGGTCACAACGGGCGCGGGGACAAAGAGCATTGTCGTGGGTGCGCATCTGGATGCGGTTCCCGGCTCACCCGGAGCGAACGACAACGGCGGCGGCGTTGCAGTCCTGCTGGGCTTGGTTCGCTGGTCAGCGTCCGTCCCCTGGAATCACCGCGTCCGGTTCTGCTTCTTCGATCAGGAAGAGATGGGCCTCATCGGTTCTCAGGAGTTCGTGAAGACCTACGCGGATTCGTCCGCCCACCTTGCGATGATCAATCTGGATGTGGAAGGAATGGGTGAGGCGGTCTATGTAGGACCGGTCGGCGGCGGTGACGACGATCTGATCATGCCGGTGGTGAGGACCGCGGCGGGAAAGCTGAAGGTCCCGTTCTTTGAATCGGAGCACTACCCTCCGTCCGACCATCGTTCCTTCGGCCGGCGAGGCCTGGAGAACATTTCTGTGTCCGTCGTTCCCTCCGCGGATGTACCTCTGCTCATCGAGGCCGTCGCAGGCGGATGGCAGTTGAATCCGGACCGCATGCCCGAGGTGATGAAGTTCATGCACACGCCGCGGGACAGCGCGGTGTACGTCTCAAAGGATGCCCTGGACCTGTCGTTCCGGTTTATGAAGGCCATCCTTGCAAGATTGAATGCTCTGGGAACTACGGGGCCGCGATGATCTCAGGGCTCCGACGAAGTATGGTCGTACACGATCCTCCATCCCTCAGGCTTCTTCTCGAGGATCAGCGTGAACCTTCCCCCGGGGGCATCGGCGCGCCGCTTCAGCCGCCAGAACCCCGCGACCATCGCTGTCGTTCCTGAGAGCATCCGCACCGACAGATCGCCAAAGGTCAGATGACCCATGGCTTCCCGTGTGGCGTAGCTTCTTTTGTACCGTTCCAGCACACGATCGTAGCCGCGCAAGACCGTTCCTCCGCTGACGAACGTCGTTTCCTCCGACCGCCAGTATCCCTCCATATACCCCTGCACATCACCCTCGTTCCAGGAACGGACCTGGTCCTCAAGGACGCGGACAATGGCCGTGCTGTCCGTTTGCGAAGCGGCAATGCCTGTGAACAGAAAGAAGGCGAGGATCCTCATGCTCACACCCCGGCCGGAGGAAGTGTCTGCTGAGCATCCCGGCGTTTCAGAACCGCATGTCCGATGAGTCCGCCCAGCATGGCAAACAACGGATGGATGAGCAGATTGAACAGCAGTTCCTGCATCACGCCGAGGAAGGTTGTGGATTCTGCGATCGACTCCTCGATCTGCTGGCGCAATTGTTCCACGGTCTCAGGCGGGAGATCTGCCTGCTCGATGAGGCTTTCAATGAGTGATCGTGCAAGCTCGGCGGCCACGTCTCCGAAAAACGCGATCATCAGAAGATTCAGCAGCGTCGCGCCAAAGGCCGACACCAGGCCTGAGGTCAGCCCGACGATCAGGGCGTCCGATGATTCCATCGCGGGCATCCCCGGCTCGAATTCCTGCTTATGAAGATACACCGCTAGCACGCCTCCCAGCAGAATTCCTGCACAGCAACAACAGTTAAGAAGATTAAGACCGGGGACCGCGGAGACAAAAGCGATGATGCCACCGGCAATCAAAGAAACTCGCAGTTTACTCGGTTTTTGCGGCATGGATGGTACCTTGGTTGGTCGCAAGAAGTTGTTGAACCGCTTCACGAAGAACAGGGACAAGGTAGAGGGGCAGAACCATCCCGGCACACAGCCCGGTCACCGTGCGCGTCCACGCCGTACTCGCATGGAGGCCTGCGAGACTCAGGGCAACGTCGAGAGCCATGGGAAGGAGTGCAAGCACGAGAATCCACGGAGCAGGCTGGCGGTGGCGAAAACGGGGTGCCAGAAAGGGATAGGCGATCAGGCCAGTCAGGAATGCAAAATAGATCCCACTGCACCGAATGCATACTCCGAATGGCTCTCCGAACGCCTCAAAGCTTCTGCCGGGGAGCTGATGGCAGACTTCGCCGAAAGCTCGATAGAGCAGCGTCGAGAATCCAATATCGAGAGATCGAAGAAGAGGGGCAGCGATGATACTGGCGCACCAGAGCGCGCTGAGGATCAGCAGGAAGGGGTACACAATGCGGGATCGATCCATTCGGGTTTCATTATCGCAACAATTGCCTGTTTTGTCAAGGAGGGAAAACAACAAGGTTTTGCGAGGGAACTCTCGCCCTCGGTCTTGCGTTAGTGGACCGGTACAGCCTTCACTTGCGCCCATTCTCACAAGAAAGGAGACCCCGTGAGACTCGCCATCCTTGTATCTCTTCTCTTTGCGGCACATGCCGCGCAGGCTCAATCTGCTGCGGATTCGATCGAGGCCGAGAAGCGGATGTACCTCGAAGCCATCGCGAAACAAATAGCCGGAAACGAAAACAAACCGGCCGCCGAAGTGTTCAAAAATATCAAGATGATGAAGGATAACACCGCACGGCGCCTGCTCAACATCATGAATTTCGGTTTCAGCCGGTCGCTGGGAGTGGGTTGCACGCACTGTCATGTGGCGAATGATTGGGCAAACGATGAGAAGGCGACAAAAAATGTGGCGCGGGAGATGGCTGCCATGGTCCAGACGATCAACCAGAAATTGTTGCCGGAGATCGAAGGCCTTCGCGCGAAACGCCCCACCGTGAATTGTACGACATGCCATCGGGGGGAGGTTCAACCGGCGCTGAGCATGCCACCGCGATAGCTGGATTGTATCGCATTCTGAGAATTCTGATTCAGATGGTCGGTGGCGACAACTTACGATTCACCATTCACCATTCACGATTCACCATCCTGCTTGGTCCCTGCCACGTATCCTTCCACTCCCGGCGTTTACCTCTTCTATAACAAAGAAGGACTGCTCCTCTACGTCGGCAAGAGTAAGAACCTCCGTTCCAGAATTCGCGCACATTTTGCATCGAGGAAGGAGCGGAAAATGACCCGGCGAGTGAAGCGGATTGAGATCCGCGAAACCGCCGGTGAACTCGGGGCCCTCCTGCTCGAATCGCGTCTGATCAAGGAACTGCGCCCGATGTACAATGTTGCATCCCGCCGCGGACGGCGGTTGATCCTTGCTGTTCGCACGGACACTTCCGACGGCTACATGGGTGTTCGTCTGGAGGCGGTTGACCGGATCGATCCGGATGTCACTTCGTCGATTCTCGGCATCTTCAAGCACACGACCCAGGCGAAGGAGTATCTTGCCTCGATCGCCCGGACCCATCGTTTGTGCCCGAAGCTCCTTCGGCTGGAGCAGAGCCGGAACGCCTGTTTTGCCTATCATCTAGGGCGGTGCAGCGGTGCCTGCATCGGTGAAGAGGCCCCCTCTGCCTACAATGCCCGCCTCGAGTCCGCGTTCGGTGAGCGGCGCGTTCTGGCATGGCCGTATGAAGGACCGGTAGTCATTGAGGAGTATTGCGAAGAGAATGGGTTGCGGGAGAAATTCATCATCGATAATTGGTGCCTTGTGGGAGGCGCGTCTTCATCCGGAGAGACGCATCGGTTTGACTACGACAGCTATAAGATCATTCTTCGTCACCTCGGACAGTAGCAACGCGATCGTTGGTCACTCTTCGACGTGAGGCTTCAAATCAAGTCCACCAGGCCGACGACCCAGAGGCCCACCTTTCCAAGGTACATATGTTAAACATTGGTACCTTGGCAAGGTGAGACCAGGACGAAGCCCACCCCCTCTCACCATAACCTCTTTTTGCATTTCATTGGATGCGTCGGTATATTTCACACATGAAAAACGTCCACCGCAAGTACACAATCGGATTGATCCAGATGTCCGTCGCTAACGATCCCGACGAGAACCTCCGGAAAGCCGTTAAAAAAATCGAAGAAACGGCCAAAAAGGGGGCTTCGGTGGTCTGCCTGCCCGAACTGTTCAGGTCAAAATACTTTTGCCAGACCGAGGATCCCGCCAACTTCGACCTCGCCGAACCTGTTCCTGGACCAACAACGAAGACTCTGAGCGATTTGGCGAAATCTCTCAAAATTGTCATCATAGCCCCCGTGTTTGAACGCCGCGCCACCGGTGTCTATCACAATAGCGCGGCCATTCTGAATTCCGACGGTTCCATGGCCGGTTTCTATCGCAAAATGCATATTCCCGATGACCCCTCGTATTATGAAAAGTTTTATTTTGCGCCGGGAGACCTGGGTTTCAAAGCGGTGGAGACATCGGCGGGAAAGATCGGCACAATGATCTGTTGGGATCAATGGTATCCCGAAGGCGCGCGGCTGACCGCGCTTCAGGGCGCCGATGTGCTCTTTTACCCAACCGCAATCGGCTGGCATCCGATGGAAAAGGCGCAGTATGGCCCGCAACAACGGGATGCATGGATGACCGTCCAACGCGGGCATGCTATCGCGAATGGCGTCTACGTCGCGGCAGTGAACCGTGTAGGCCATGAACGACCTGCAAACGGTGGCGACGGTATTGAGTTCTGGGGAACGTCCTTTGTCGCAGATCCGCAAGGCGTGGTCCTTGCCGAGGCCTCATCGGACGAAGAAGAGATCTTGCTCGCCGAGATCGACACGACCCGCATCGAGGACGTCCGCCGCAACTGGCCGTTCCTGCGCGATCGGCGTATCGATTCCTACTCCCCCATCACCAGCCGCTATATCGACTGAGACCTGCTGTGAAACCCACTCCCGCTTCCCTGGGCTACCGCATGCCGGCAGAATGGGAACCGCACGAAGCCACCTGGCTCGGCTGGCCCCACAACAAAAACGACTGGCCCGGTAAATTCCAGACGATCCCGTGGGTGTACGGCGAGATCTGTCGCAGGATCGCCCAAGGCGAGATGGTCAGGATCATCGTGAACTCTAAGGTGCATGAAACATCCGCACGGCGGATCCTCAACAAAGTGGGGGTCGATCCCGAAAAGATTCAGTTCTTTCGGATTCCCACCGACCGGGGATGGACGCGTGATTTCGGTCCGATGTTTATACGATCCGAAGCGGACATCGCCATCAATGAATTCGGCTTCACGGGCTGGGCGAAATACCCAAATCACAAAAAGGACCGAACGGTCTCTGCAAAAGCCGCCCGAGCGCTGAAACTCCGGTCGTTCAAACCAATGATAGGCAAAAGCGCGTTTGTGCTGGAAGGAGGCGCAATCGATGTGAACGGCAGAGGCACCCTCATGACGACCGAAGAGTGCCTTCTGGACCAAGAAACACAGGTTCGGAACCCGGGCCTAGGCAAACCTGAGACGGAGCATTTGCTCAAGGAACAGCTCGGCGTCTCTAACATTATCTGGCTTGGAAACGGTATTGCCGGCGACGACACGCACGGCCATGTGGACGACCTGGCCCGGTTCGTAAATGAGACCACGATCGTTCTTTGCCGTGAAGATATTGCATCCGACGTCAATTACAGGCCGCTCCGGGAAAACCGAGAGCGATTGGAAGATGCCCGCCTGGAAGACGGCTCCAAGCCGGAAATTGTCGACCTTCCGATGCCGGAACCCCTGGCGTTTGATGGGATCCGCCTTCCGGCAAGTTACGCTAATTTCTACATTGCCAATGCCGCCGTCCTCGTCCCCACATTCAATGATCCCAACGATCGGAAGGCCCTCGGCATCCTGAGCGAGCTCATCACCGACCGGCCTGTCATCGGCATTCATGCGGTGGATCTTGTCTGGGGATTCGGAACAATCCACTGTCTGACGCAGCAGCAGCCTGCGCGAGAATCCCCGTGAATGGTTGAATCTCCCTGAGCTTTCCTGTACCTTTGAAGGGTTGCACCGTAGAAGAGTAGATCTTTTTCCCATGAACCGGCCGCGCCTCGCCAACGAACATGACGAATCCTGAACAATCTTATCAACATCGCGACGCCTTGAGCAAATTCGAAATACCAAATACGAAGATCGAAACAAATCAGAATTGCGAAATCCTAAATTCGAAGCTCTGGGATTTCGTGCTTCAGATTTCGTGCTTGTTTCGAATTTCGATATTCTTGTTTCGAATTTTCAATACGACTGTACAGAGAGTAGTTCTCGTCCCCATCCTCGCTATTTTCATCTTCTCATCCTGCAGTCAACCCATGGATCGCCCATACTCCCTTGAACGCGTCGGTCCGGCGCGCGTTGTTCAGCTGTATGTCGATGGCTTCGAACAGCTTTCGCTCAATCAAAAGATCTTCGCCTACTATCTTTCCCGCTCGGCTTTGGCAGCCAGGGACATCGCGATCGATCAGCATCACCGGTACGCTCTGGAGATCCGCGATCTCATCGAGGGCGTCGTCACGCATCCCGCAGGGATTCCGGACACGGTGTACCAGGCCATCCTCACCTACACGAAACTGTTCTGGATCAACAACGGGCCCTACGATAACATCACCTCACGAAAGTTCGTCGTCGGTTGTTCACCCGATGAGTTCCGTGCAGCATTGCTCAAAGCCCTTGAGACCGGCGCAGATATCGGACACACGACTTCAACCCTTGACGAGGCACTCAATCGACTCAATCCCTTCCTGTTCGATCCGTCCGTGGAACCGATGATGACCAACAAGACGCCCGGGGAAGACTGGATCAAGGGAAGCGGCGTGAACTTCTATACACACGATCTAACACAACGGGAGGTAGAACAGTTCATCCGCTCCGGACGACAGAAGAACGGTCTGAATTCGAAGCTGGTGAAGGAACGAGGAAAAATTGTGGAGAAGGTGTATCGTGCAGGTGGCAACGGAGTCGAACCCGGACTCTATGCGGAGGATCTCGAAGCATCGATTTTCTACCTGGAAAAGGCAATCCCCTATGCATCCGGCCCAGCCCAGAAGGAAACGCTCCGGCGGTTGATCAGATACTTCCGGACTGGCGATCTGCGGGATTTCCGCGATTACAACATTCAGTGGGTGGCCGATACATCGACGGTGGATATGATCCACGGATTCATTGAAGTCTATCTCGATCCGATGGGCCTGAAAGCCGAGTTTGAATCGTCCGTGTACTGGTCCGACCAACAACTCTCGAAAGCCATCCGAGACATCGGCGCCGAGGCGCAGTATTTTGAAGATCGCATGCCGTGGGACAACAAGTACAAGAAACAAGGCATCAAGCCACTGGCAGCCAGTTTCGTCAATATCATGTTCTCGTCCGGAGGGACGGGTCCGGTCAGCCCCATCGGCATTAACCTTCCGAACGAACAGCTTATCCGCGAGCAATATGGGAGCAAGAGCGTGGTCTTGAATAACATCGTCGACGCGGCGAACAAATCCGGCGGCGAGGTTCTGCTGAATGAGTTTGCGAACGACCGGTCCGAAATCGAACTGCAGAAGAAGTACGGCACGCTGGCGGACAACATGCACACGGCGCTCCACGAAGTCCTGGGCCATGCGTCGGGCAAAACCATGGTGGCCGGCGACCCTGCAACTTATCTTCCGGGCTACTATTCAACCCTCGAAGAGGGCCGGGCAGATCTGATCGCCCTGTGGCATATTTGGGACGACAAGCTGATCGAACTAGGCGCGATTCCGGACAAGGACGTTGCCAGACAGATGTATAATGCCTATGTGCGCAACGCTCTCCTTCTTCAGCTCCGCCGCATTCCCCACGGCGATCAGATCGAAGAAGACCACATGAAGAACCGTCAAATGATTGCAAATTACATCCTGAAGAACTCCGACGCCCTTAGCATGGAACAAAGGGACGGAAAAACCTTTGTCCGGGTGGCAAACTACGACACGATGAGGGAGATGGTCGGGAAACTCCTGGCGGAAGTCATGCGAATCAAGGCCGAGGGCGACCTTGCGGCCGCAAGGAATCTCGTCGATACGTACGGCCTGAAGATTGATACAAGGCTTCGGGATCAGGTCCTGGAGCGGATCAGGCATCTTGACGTTGCGTCGTACAATGCTTACGTTATGCCTGAATACGAGGCCGTCACCGACGCGTCGGGGAACATCACAGATGTGCGGGTTACGTACCCGATGGACCTCACGAAGCAGATGCTTGAATTCTCGGCGATCACCAAACAGGCAAAGCAGCAGGCAGCAGTGACACTCACGAAGAACTAAACTTCACTTCTTCCATCTTACTTCTTACCCTTAGGTCTCATGAGAGAATACCTCGATCTCGTCCAGCGTGTGCTCGACAAAGGAACACTCAAACACAACCGTACGGGAGTCGATACGATTTCGGTCTTTTCGGAGCATTACAAGATCGACCTTAGCGAGGGCTTTCCCCTTCTTACGACGAAGAAAATGAACTTCAAGGCGTTGCTCCATGAAGTTCTATGGTACCTGTCGGGCGAGGACCACATTCGGAACCTGCGCAAGCACACGAAGATCTGGGATGCATGGGCGGACGAGAACGGCAACCTTGAGACGGCCTACGGACGCTACTGGCGGCGGTTCCCGAGCGCACAGATCAATAAGGAAACGGGGCAATATGAAGTGAGAGAAATCGACCAGGTCGCCGAGGTGTTGCGGATCCTGCGGACGAACCCGAATTCCCGCCGAATGGTGATTTCGGCGTGGGAACCCGGAAATGCCCTCTGGAGCAAACTTCCGCCATGCCACTTCGCGTTTGTATTCAATGTGCAAGGCAATAAGTTGAACTGTCATCTGACTCAGCGGTCGGGCGATATTGCCATCGGCATTCCCTTCAACGTCGCGGCCTATTCTCTACTTACTCAAGCCATCGCGCAGGATGTCGGCCTCGAACTCGGTTTCTTCAGCCACACGATTATCGACGCCCACATTTACATCAATCATGTGGATGGTCTTCGTGAACAGCTCAAGCGCCGTCCGAAACCCCTGCCGAGGCTCGAGATCGCACGCAAGCCGCTTGATGAACTGAAGTTTGAAGACTTTCAGCTGATCGGCTATCAGTGCGACGAACCGATCAAGTTTGAAGTAGCCGTGTGAAGCTCATCATTATCGCCGCTCTGAACCGCAAGCGGGTTATCGGGAAGGATGGGAGGGTCCCCTGGCATATTCCTGAGGACCTGAAGCGCTTGAAGCGCCTGACCATCGGCCATACCCTCTTGATGGGCCGGCGCACATACGAATCCCTGCAGACTCCCCTTCCCAACCGCCGTCACGTTGTGCTCACCTCGCGCGAGCTCCCGGGCATCGAAACGTATCGAACAATCCCAGAAGCGCTTGAGGCGCTTCGCGATCAGGAGAAGGTGTTCATTTTTGGAGGCGGAGAGATTTTTTCGGCCATGCTCGAGATGGCAGACGAGTGGTATTTGACTCACGTGGACGATGATCAGGACGGCGACGCATTCTTTCCGCCGTATGAACATCTGGTAGGGACGAAATACAGGGTCGTAGGTGAGGAGCTAAGGGATGGGTATAAGTTCGTGGATTACAAAAGGGCTGATCACCTTTAGCATACCTTGCCAAGGGTACTATGTTTAACATATGTACCTTGGAAAGGTGGGCTAAAGGACATGGTTCAAGCCTGTTTTAACACCCCCTTTTCCTCGAGTCTCCTCCTGATCAAATCGGCTACTTCCTCCTGACTTTTGAGCGTCCTCGATCCTGCCGCACGGATCGCGTCTTCCAGCGTGCCCTTCCGATCCTTCAGCCACGCCCACACATTGTAGCCCAGCCTGTTTCGGTCGTTTGGTTCGCGCGTTTCAATGTCGGCGACCACCAAATAGGCCAATTTCTCAAGCGTTTCGGCGGAAAATTCTTCCACGGGGGGCGGAGGTTTGGTTGCCATAAAAATCCTTGATAATGGTTTCCTTAATAATATGAAAAAGTCGGAAAGGAATCATTCGAAACAGAAAATTGATGCGGGCTTTCCCAATCCGCAGAAAGTGAGACGCAGCATTCTACGTCCCCCATCGTATGTCACCCCCCCTTCACTTTCACTACAACCATCGTCAAATCGTCGTGGCGCTCGGCAGGACCCACAAACTCTTCGACCGCGGTTATCAGTGCGCGCTGGATTTCCGCTGCGCTCTGAGACCGCTTTGATTCAACCAGAGCAAGAATCGCTTCTTCTCCGATCTGCACCTGTTTTTCGTTCATCGCTTCTGTCAACCCATCCGTGTAAAAGAAGAACAATCCGTCCGGCTCCAACGACTTACGCACCTCTCTCAGCGTGCTTTCGAACACCGGGCCGCGCTCGAGTCCCAACCCGATCCCTTCTGCCTCGATGGCCTCCAACTTCCCGTTCGTTCCAATGAGGGCCTTATTATGGCCCGCCCGGCAAATCGTCACTTCCTTGCGCTCGATATCAAACAACGCAATAATCATCGTGATGAATGATTTCCGCTCGATCCCATCATAGATCCTTCGGTTCACATGGATCAGCATCTCGCGAGGGGAATCGTACATATGAGCGGCAAGCTGAACCATCCCCTGAATCTTCGACATGTACAGTGCCGCGGACATTCCCTTCCCCGAAACATCGGCCACCACTACCAGCACCTTCTTCTCGCTCACCTGAATAAAATCGAAGTAATCTCCGCCCACAATCTCGGCGGGGATGGCCACGCCCGAGATATCCAGCCCCGGTATGTCGGGGCTTTCCTTCGGCAGGAGGCCTTGTTGAATCTGTCTGGCCAGGGAAAGCTCCTCCCGAATGCGCTGTCGCTCGATTTCCGCCTTGTGCAGACGGGCATTTTCGATGGCGATGGCGGCCTGACTGCCGACGGTCGACAAAAGGTCGATATCCTCCTGCGAGTACGCTTTACCCGAAAGCTTCGGTCCCACGAGAATTGTTCCCACGAGCCTGTCTTGCAGAAACATCGGCACGCTCACCACGGCCCCCGACCGGATGATCTTCCGACGATCCTCCCGGTGAAACCGGTACGATTCAGGCTCGTCGGCCAAAAGGCCGAAATTTTGTGCATGCCGCGTTTCCCTCAACAGATTCAGGAACCCGTCGGTTTCCTCGCCGAACGTACAGCACTCGGCCGGGATGTTCTTTCCAACGCTGTAACACCCTCCCGTTTCATCACACAAGACGACGGCCACCTTCTCGACGTGCATCGTCGAGGAAATCCTGTTTACCATCGAATGCAGAATCTGATCGAGGTTCATCTGCCTCGGCAATTCCTGGCTGAACTCGAGAAGGGCTTTCTGATAGTTCATCCGCTCGCGGTAAAAAATGCGGTCGATCACGTCCTGCACGCGCCTCTTGACGGGGTCAAATGCGAAGGCAATGATCAAGAATGCGGTGATATTCAGAATGTCATTTTCTTCCTCGCCGATGAGCGCTCCCAACAGACTGCCGACACCAAATACCATGCCGATGTAAATCGCGGCAAGCGTCGCGGTCACTGCGCCATACAGCAGGCTCCGCCTCACGATCAGATCGATGTCCATCAGGCGATAGCGAAAGATGGAGTATCCGAATGCTGCCGGCACCGCTGCAAGGAGCAAACCCGGGGCCAGAAGAAGGGGTTGGGTGAACACCGCGAACTGGTTCACAGTCTGCAAAACGACAACGTAGGCATAGGCAACGACGCCCATGACGATTGCCCCCAGGATAGGACGGAGTTGACGCCGCTTCGGCGGGTCAACGGACGTGATGTAGGTGATGCAGAAAACCACGAGTCCCGCGAAGAAGAAGAAGAACGGTGAAGCAATGACCATTTGGGCAAGCCAGGGCGGGAGATCAGGCACCATATTCAAGAAGATCGGAATGACTGCCCCCATGCTCAAGAGAACAAGGAGGAGCTTGAACCACCAGCGGTCGGCGAGACGGCTCCGGACAGGAAACACCAGGAAGAAATAGACAAACAGGGGCTGGGCGACCAGACGCCCCGCGAAGAACGCGGCGATAAACGTCATCACCTTCCATTGCGGATCAACGCCGGGGACAAGATTCAACGAACTGAAACCAAACACGAGGAGGGCACCGATGCTGTACCACGCAAAAAGCCTTTGAATCTTTCCCTCCGGCCTCGTCAACACCACGACGGTTCCTACCAGAAGAAACCCGAGGCCGATGAGGCAATAGGCGAGATACGTCACGTTGATCATTTTGAGGATCTCAACCCTGGTCTCAAATGTCACGCCGTCCCGTTCGACGAGATACGTGGCATACTCCCCCGCTGCCATCGGATTGATGATACTCATCGCCTGCCCGGGGGTCTGGAATTCCTGCCCGTTGATCTTGAGCAGGATGTCTCCGTTCTTGATGCCGGCGCGATCTGTCACTCCGCCCTCGACTACATCCGTTATAATCGCCCCCGGTAACCCGTCGGGCCTCGGCAACCACCCGCATTGGTCGTTGCTGACCGCCTTGAAGAACATGACATCCATGAAGTTCAGGGCGGTCACCCCAAGGGTCACCAGGGCAAGAACCAAAAAAACAACCCGGGTCAGGCGGGGAGATCGGTCAAATGGGTTCTTCATGGCTTGAGGTCATTTCGTTCCTCATAGTTACGTTCAAACCACGGAAACGTTGCACACCGATGTCCTTGCAGGAGCTAAAATGCATAACCGATCCGGAAATATGTGACAAGGGGTCCAAAGCTGAGGGGATTTTCAAACAGATCTTTTCGAATGAAGAATGCTCGCCCCACGAAGAATTCCGCCGGTCCAATGGGAGTGTCGAGACCGATACCGGCTCCAATGCCGTGACGGAGATCCTTGAGGCGAATCTGCTCGGCCTTCTCCCAGATATGGCCAAGATCATAACGGGCAAGAAGGTACGTATCGAACAGCATTTTAAGAGGAAGTTCGTAACGGTACCGAAGACTGAGCAGGAACAACTGCCTGCCCCGGGCGTTGTCTTCCCGGTACCCAAAAAAACTCTCGCGGCCGCCCAGACTGAACTGTTCTGTGAGCGGAAGCGTTTCGTCTCCGAACCCGAACATGATCTTGGGCCTGATCGTCTGCCCGGGAAACAGCGTGGCATAGGATTCATAGTTGAAGAACATTTTTGTGAATCCGACGCTTTGGTTCTCTCGGACCACTCCCGACTCATATGTAAACTCCATAACGACGCCGTCCCGTGGATACGGAAAGCGGTCCCTCGAATCGATACGCGTCCCGATTTTCAAAGAAGTGACCTTCAGACGCCGGGCCGTGTCCACAGGCGTTCCAAAGATGCTCCACACTCTTTGACGTTCCGTCCGCCCCTCCACCGTGAACTGCCCCAGCCTCTCCAGCTGTGTACCGAAAGAAACGGAAACGCCCCCTCGCACTTCCCGATACTCGCCTGTTCTTACTCTGTCCCAACGGGTGGTACTGCGGAATTCATCCTTGAACACGTTGATATCGCGCAAATCATAGTAGCCCCGGATGCCGAAGGTCAAATACGAATTGAAAATTCTGACGGCCTTGAACTCTCCAAGATAGAGCCGATTCCGTAGACCGCCGAAGAAATGAACGCCGAGTTCGGACGCAATCCCCAGAAAATTCTCATCACGAACATCGATCGACGGCTGGATGTTTCGCTCGTTGTCCGTTGTCATCCCGAGACGAATCAGACCGGTGTTGCGTTCCCTCGCATCTATGACTACAATTTGCTCGCCGTTCACCCGTTTTGCCTTGATCGAAACCTGCTCAAAGAGGTTCGTTCCGTAGAGGTTGTCCAACCCTTCCGCCACTTTGTCTACCCTGAAAACATCGCGCTCATTCCAGGGGAGTTCGCGCCAAATGACATAATCTTTGGTCTTCTTCGTACCGACGATTGTCCTGCGATCGACCACGCCTTCGTCCAGAGTGATGATCGCCGTACCCGACGAGTCCAGGTTGGCCGAAAGAATCCGCGCGAGCGAATAGCCTCTCCCTCGGTAGAGGTTGACGACGTTCTCCAGCGCCGAGCGGGCCGCATGAGCATTGACCTCCCGGCCCAGGAGATCATCAAAAACAGACCGAAGTGTATCCGATGGAATACTATGATTCCCGCGAAAGACAACATCGTTCAACACCGGATAACGGTCGGCAACAAGAACAAAGAGCGTGGAGTCCGTAAACTCGCTCACCTGGATTTCAACATTGCTGAAATCTCCGGATTCATGCATTTCGTTAAGGAACACGCGGACATCCGAAAGCGCGACGGAAGGCCCGTGAAGCGCGGGAGGTATCAGGATCCGTGCGGATGAATTCGCGGCGGTGCGCGCAATCAATTTCGCCGGTCGGTAGATTCTCTGCTCTTGATCATCCACTCGCTCGAGAGCACTTTTGATGGCTGTCACGACGGGACGGGCAGATTCCTTTCCCAGCTGAATGAGCGTGTCCAACTCCGTAAAGTCGGTAGAAAGGTGGGAACCGATCTCTGGACGGATCACGTAATCGGCATTTTCCAGCTGTTCCTGATTTGCGAATTGCATGGCGATGCCGATGATTTGATCGGCAATTTCCCAGGGGGCGTTCAATTCGGCCGCCGAGCGGAGTGGACTCGTGACATCGACCGCAACAACGACATCGGCACCCCATGTCCTGGCAACGTCGGCCGGGATGTTTGATGTCAATCCTCCATCGAGAAGTTGGGATGTGTCGCGACGGACCGGACTGAACAGCAGGGGCACGGTGACGCTGGCCCGCAGGGCCTCGGTGAGATCTCCGGTTCCCAGAACGACGCGTTTTCCGGAAACGAGGTCTGTGGCCACTGCCCGAAAGGGGATCTTCAGATCGTCGAACGTCTCGGCCGTATGATAGATGCTCCGAAGAACCAAAACGTTGAGGTACTGGGTCAGCCGCTGACCTGTCGAGAAGGCTTCGGGCAGAACGGGTTCAAAACCGTCAAACCGAAGAACGAGAATGCTCTTGTCGTCGGCGAGCTTTTGATCATAGAACAGGTCCTTTCGCCGTGCGTCGCTTCCCAGGCTCAGGAGCGTCTCCCAGTCCGTCGAATCGACAAGCGCCCTCAGCTGTTCGGTGGAAAACCCTGCCGCGTACAGGCCTCCGATAATACTGCCAATGCTCGTGCCGGCGATGAAATCAATCGGAACCCCTGCTTCCTCGAATGCCTCCAGAACGCCAATGGATGCGATACCACGCGCGCCGCCGCCGCTTAAGGCAATGCCGATCTTCGGCCGCTTCAGTTCCCTGTGCGGGATAAGCTGGGGACCATGGGGAGGAGTATTCTCGAGGTCCGGTCTGATCACCCAGGAACGAACCGGGTTTCCACTCTGGAAGGCAAACGACTCGAAGGGTCCGGCCGCCGGCAGGCTCATCACCACAACAAAAGCAAGAATGCGGGAAGTCATGGGCCGACAAAGTACCGAAATATGGCTCGAATTTCAACGCGCCGTTGCTTGCTTTTCGGATCGAGGCCGCTTATGTTACAATCAAATGACATTTCTCAATCCGCTGGTTCTGTTTGCTCTTGCCGCGGCGGCCATTCCCCTGCTCCTGCATCTCATCAACCTCCGGAGACTCAGGACGGTGGAAATGAGCTCTATCGCCTTCCTCAAGGAACTCAAGAAGACACGGATCCGGCGGCTCAAAATCAAACAGCTCCTCCTCCTCATCCTCCGAACGCTTCTGGTGTTACTGATTGTTCTGGCCTTTGCCCGTCCGACGGTACGCGGAAAAGTATTTGAATCCGTTGGGGCGCGGGCAAAAGCGACAATCGTCCTCCTCTTTGACGATTCTCCGAGCATGACCGCAGCCGACAACGCCGGGGGATACCTGAAACAGGCCTGGAATGCCGCAAACGGAGTTCTTGAAACTCTCACATCGGACGATGAGGTTTTCGTTCTTCCGCTCTCCAAAGTTTCCACCGATGAACCTTCCAGCGCAGACAGCCGCGCTCTGCCGCCATCTTCTGCACGGATTCTCCTCGAGAACCTCAGGCCTACCTCGCTTCACCGAACCCTGGAAGACGGCCTGCGGCGGGCCGCCGCGATCCTTTCGGCCTCAAGGAACTTTGTCAAGGAATTGTATGTCTTCTCGGATTTTCAGGAAGGCGCCGTTCTGCCGGCAGAAGTCCGGATACCGGAGCCGCTTTTCTCCCCTGAGGTGAGTGTCTTCCTTGTGCCGATTGGGACAAAGGACCCCCAAAACCTCGGAATCGTTTCCTTTCGAAGTCCGAACGCGATCTTCGAGGCGGGCAAATCATTTACCGTGGAGATCGGGGTCCTCAACGCGTCGCGATCGGGCGCGGAAAACCATCTCGTGAGCCTGTTTCTCAACGGCAGACGCATCGCACAACGCGGACTCACGATTCCCGGCGGAGAATCGGGGTCACTGCAGTTCTCTGTTACCCCTGCAGCGCCGGGATTTCAACGACTCATGGCCGAAATCGAGAGCGACGACCTTGAGTTTGACAACAAGCGTTATCTTGCGCTGAATATCCCAACCCAATCGCGGGTGCTGGTCCTCGGCAACCGCGCTTCTACACGGTACATCACGCTCGCCCTCACCACCGGCCGGGGGGAAACCGGTTCGAGTGTTGAGGTCGTTACCAGCCCACCGGAACACCTGACACCCGCGATGATCAACCAATCCAACGCGATCGTTGTCGCGAATCCTTCAGACCTTACGACACACCAGGCAGAGTGGCTTGGCGCCTTTGTGCGTAACGGCGGAGGAATGATCGTGTTTGTCGACGAGCGAATCGCAGACCATCCCTCACTGAGCAAGGCCCTCGGTATCCCGCTCATTCGAGGCATGGAAGTCGTCGGTGCGGGACGCGACGAATCCTTCCTTGAATTCGGGCGAACGGAACTCTTGCATCCGCTCTTTGAGCGAATGTTTGAAGAAGAAACCGGACCGTCCGTCAAGAAATCCGGCCGCGTTTTGGAGTCGCCTCGCGTGTTCAAATATGCCGTGGGAGAGATCGAGGTCAGATCGGCCGTGATCCTTTCGCTTTCCAACGGCGCACCTTTTCTTCTCGAAGAGACCTCGACCTCCGGGAGGAGCCTTCTCTTCACCGTTGCACCCGTGCCGACATGGTCCGATTTTCCGGTGAAAGGGCTCTTTGTTCCCCTGATGCATCGGGCGGTCGCGTACTGCTCTCAGGAACGCGTCCAACAGCCTTCGATCGTTGCCGGAGAATCTGTCCGGGTACCCCCGACGTGGATGGATGGAGGTCCGGTGACTTTGGAAAGCCCGTCCGGAACCGAAGCGGTTATCCGGCCGGATCGCGCGGGCGGCGAGATTCTCGTAAAGGCCACCTTTGAAACCGGCTTTTCTACTCTCCGTCAGAATGCCCGAGAGGTCGCCACGATTGCGATCAATGTACATGCCGACGAGTCGCGCACTCGGCGAGCGGAAGCCGACGCCATTGATAATCTCCTTAAGCGCGTCGGGATCTCAGAGTCGACAACGGTGCAGGCGACCGGCCACCTCAGGACGGCAGTCATGGAAGTTCGCCACG
>BQML01000033.1 GCA_022180565.1 Bacteroidia bacterium | reverse complement strand
CAAGCACACAGCGTCTTACATCCGAAACAATGTCGACTTCGTGCATGCATGGTATATTGAGCATAAATCCCCACTTGGCTCCTGCTCAGATTTTGATTTGATTAATGCACTGACACCAAGAAAGCTGAAAGATCCAGACAAACCTTCCTCGTCGAGAGCAGACTATGAGATTCCAACAGACTTGCCGAAGGAGCTCAAAGGAAAGATCAATTCCATAAGGGATTTAATGCAAGACATACAGTGAGAGAGTACCTTGCACATAGCGGTCGGAAGAAACCGCCCGTACCGCCTCAAAAATACGCGGATCATGTCTTCAACGTTCTGCGGCGGGTAGACGAGAACGTAAGTAGTCTTGTCATGTATTATCGAGGCGACGTGACGTTCTTTCGCGAGACGGTCCGGGCTGCTGCCCTTTTTCATGATCTCGGGAAGCTTGATGAGCAATTCCAGAGAATACTAACAACCAACGCTAAAGAAGCGACTCCTAACCATGTCGATGCTGGAACGGGCTACTTGATTGAGCGCAATCTGGTCGAGGCTGCTTTTCTTGTGTATGCGCATCATATCGGATTGCAATCAATTCCCGAGGAGAGAGCAAAAGCTGAGTTATTCTTGCGCGATGCAGATTTGTTTGAACAAACAAATAGGCGACTTCAGGAATTCAAGTCTAGACATGACTCTTGTAGTCTGCCGGACGTGCCCGATGGTCGCCATTTGCAGTCTGACTGGACTGGTTTGACGAGGCGTATTGCCCTTTCTTGCTTAGTGGATGCCGACCACGGAGATACTGCGGCAAATTACCGAAAAGTATTACCCACCTCTCGGCCCGCCCCTCGATGGAAAGAACGCTTAGTGGCCCTGGATAAATACGTCCAAGACTTGCAATCTCAGGAGGGTGAAGGCGAACGAAGCAGCCTTTTGCGTGACATCTATCAGTCCTGTAGAGACGCAGATACAGGCCCATCGTTTTACACTTGTGATAGTCCTGTTGGAACCGGTAAGACGACAGCGGTGATGGCTCATCTATTGAGAACAGCGATAAACAAGAAGCTCAGGCATGTTATCGTTGTTCTTCCTTACACGAATATCATCAAACAAACAGTAGATGTTTATAGAAAAGCTCTTGTGCTTCCAGGAGAAAATCCTCACGAGGTGGTGGCGGAGCACCATCATCAAGCTGATTTTGAAGCTGAGGATACAAGACATGTAGCCACCCTCTGGCAATCACCCATCATTGTGACAACTGCAGTTCAGTTTTTTGAAACTATTGCGAGCAATTATCCTTCGAGGTTGAGAAAGCTTCACGAACTGCCCCGTTCCGGTGTCTTTATCGATGAGACGCATGCTGCGATACCGAATTCCCTATGGCCTCAAACATGGAGATGGTTAATGGAGCTTGCTGAAGCGTGGAAGTGTCATTTCGTGCTCGCATCGGGATCGTTACCTCGTTTCTGGGAGCTACGTGATATGATTGATGTTCCAGAAAAGCTCCCGGATCTTGTCAACCAGAAATTACGCAAACGCGCACTGAGATACGAGCAGAAACGTGTTCATGCGATACGACATCGTGATGTTTTGGATATCCCAGGACTCGAACGGCTGATAGCTTCAACTCCTGGTCCACGTCTTGTGATAATGAATACCGTGCAATCAGCAGCCGTTATCGCAGACTATTTAGCTAAGAAGTATTACGGAGAGAACTATAGCATTAACATCGATGCCTCTAGTGTGCTTCATCTCTCAACATCGTTGACTCCTGAAGATCGCGAAGTCATTGTTGAAGCTGTAAAAAGGCGCTTAGCGCTATCATTTGGTCATTCAGGAAGAGACTTCACGCTCGTTGCAACAAGCTGTGTTGAGGCTGGTTTGGATTTTTCATTCCGCTCAGCATTTCGGGAACGTGCAAGCACATCGAGTCTAATTCAAATTGGTGGGCGTGTGCGAAGGCGTAATGAAGACTTTGAACCGATGCTAATAGATTTCAAGATCGAGGATGAATTTATCAATCGTCATCCTGCATTTAGCCTTTCAAGTCAAATACTTGAAAAGTTGTTTGATGAAGGCAGAATAGGCACGGATTCGCCATCTGACTTGGTTACAGAAGCCTTGCGAAGAGAACTCATGTCTGACACAAATGCCAAATACGAACTAATCAAACAAAAAGAAACGGATGGAGACTATCCGGAAGTTGCAAAGCTCTATAAGGTCATTTCAGAAAACACCAGGCTTGTGGTTGTTGACCCACGTCTCATTAAGAAGCTTGAAGAGGGCGAGAATGTCAGTTCGCGAGAACTTAACCGAAAGAGCGTTCAGATATGGACTGACAAACTCACCAAGACATGTGCATTTCCAATTGAAGGTTTCCCAGGTATTTTTGGATGGCCTGAAGAGGACTACGATAAAGTGTTCCTTGGTTACATGAAAGGGATGCTTCAGTTACTAAAGACTGAATCAGAAGGTGGTGGAGTGATATAAGAAATCAATTCGAGCGCGACTAGTGGGCCGCGCACAACCTGATGCGCGCCCGTGCACTTATCCCACTTGGTAGTGTCTGGCGTTCCAGCACTGTGCAGGGGGTCGCAAATCGTTTGGGAGTCAGCCTTGTATGCTTGAGAATCCGGGGCGGGAGACCGCGGGGATGTTCACTGAAGACAACTTCATTCAGCTCAGCGCGCTTCAGCACTACGTCTTCTGCCCACGTCAATGTGCACTCATTCACGTGGATGATGTATGGCGCGACAACGTCCTCACCGTTCGTGGCAACATTTTGCACGAGAAGGTTGATACGGATACGTACGAGACACGCGGCGCAGTGAAGACAGTTCGGGCACTGAAGATTCATTCGTCCCGTCTCGGCTTGGCCGGCAAATGCGATGTTGTCGAGTTCCACAAAGCGGGCGAAGGAATCGAAATTCTCCCCGTCGAGTTCAAAGCCGGTCAGCCGAAACACGACAGCAGCGACGAGGTGCAGCTCTGCGCGCAAGCGCTGTGTTTGGAGGAAATGCTCAACGCTAGGATTCGACGCGGGGCGTTCTTCTACGGAAGAATACGACGGCGGGTGCAGGTGGAGATTGGCGACCAACTGCGGAAACGGACCGAAGAGGTTATTGCTGCCGTTCACGACCTCGTTTCTCGTAAGGAAGTGCCGCAGGCCCAATATCAAAAGAAGTGCGCACGATGTTCGTTGGCGGACATCTGCCAGCCTAAGGCAATGAACAAGCCAAAACTCGCAAGTTACATGGTTTCCCTGTATCGGACGTGAATCAATCCATATGAAGAAGCATCTCAACACTCTCTACATCACTACAGAGGACGCGTATCTCTCAAAAGAGCGAGAGACGTTTGTCGTGGAAATCGGCCATAAGAAGATCTTTCAGGCGCCGATTCACGCCATTGAAAACATAGTATGTTTTGGATTCAAACCCATGACACCGGCACTGATGGCGTTTTGCGCAGAGAACAATGTCGGGGTCAGCTTCCTCTCGGAAACCGGGAAGTTCCTTGCCCGTGTGGAGGGTGCCCAGCAGGGCAACGTTCTGCTCCGCAAAGCACAGTACGCCATTGCGGACATCGAAGTCGAATCCCTGAAGATTGCCCGGCCGATCATTGCAGCGAAGGTTGCCAACTATCGGAATCTCCTCCTCCGACATCAGCGCAACCATCCTGACATGAGCACAGACGACGTAGTCACAGTCGCCCGCCGGTTGGGGGATCGTCTGGCAGAAATCCAAAGTGTCGAGACACTTGACAGACTCAGAGGAATCGAGGGAGAATGCGCCTCGGCGTACTTTGGAACACTCTCATCGCTCATCACCTCGCAGGGCGTGGACTTTGCTTTTACGAAGAGGACCAAGCGACCACCACTCGATCCGGCGAACGCGTTGCTTTCGTTCCTCTATGCCATTCTCGCCAACGACGTGCGGTCCGCGCTGGAGACTGTTGGTCTTGATCCGCAGGTTGGATTCCTGCACCAACTCAGGTCGGGGAGACCCAGCCTTGCACTGGATATCATGGAGGAGTTTCGGGCTTACCTGGGTGACCGAGTCATGCTCAATCTCATCAACCTAAAACAATTAACCAGGAGAGACTTTGAGATTCGGGAATCAGGGGAAGTACGGATGACCGATGAAGCTCGCAAGACCGTGATCACGGCATA
This sequence comes from Bacteroidia bacterium, assembly GCA_022180565.1. GTDB lineage: Bacteria > Bacteroidota > Ignavibacteria > UBA10030 > UBA10030 > JACQPU01. The sequence goes on along the minus strand of BQML01000033.1, from coordinate 36,974 downwards.
TCAAAAGAGGAAGCAGGAAGAAATTACTCATCCGTTTCTTGGTGAAAAAATGACCGTGGGTCTCCTTCCGCATGTGCAAGCCCAGCTCATGGCACGGTATGTTCGCGGTGATATTCCAGAGTATCCGCCATTCTATTTGAAATGAGCCGACGATGATGATTCTTGTGAGTTATGATGTTTCCACCAAGACACCGGCAGGTGTGCACAGGTTGAGGAAGATCGCAGAGACGTGTGTTGATTTCGGGTTGAGGGTTCAGAATTCCGTCTTTGAATGCAATGTTGATCCGGTTCAGTGGGAGGTATTGAAGGACAGGTTGCTTTCAATATACAACTCCGACGAAGACAGTCTGCGTTTTTACTTTCTTGGGTCGAATTGGCGAAGGCGGGTTGAGCATCATGGGAAAGTGGGGCTGACAGACCTTGAGGATCCGATGATTCTCTGAATGCGGCTCGCTAATCGAAGAGTACATAAGAACGCTAGGGGGTTAGATTGATGAAAACAGGGTGAAATCGAAGATATGCGGTTCTGTATGGATTGCTCAGTGCCGGATTGTCGGGCATGGCGGAAACAATGCATGAACGGCCGAATATTATTGGGGTTTAGGAGATAACAGTCGCGCCCCATGCGGGCGCGTGGATTGAAACATCTGGATTCGTTACTTCAGCCGTAAGCCATGAAGTCGCGCCCCATGCGGGCGCGTGGATTGAAACGACACCTTGACGCTCAACGGGATCATATCAAATGGTCGCGCCCCATGCGGGCGCGTGGATTGAAACGCCTCATGCAGGACGGCTACGCCGGCGCTGCCACGTCGCGCCCCATGCGGGCGCGTGGATTGAAACAATGGTGACCCGCTTCGGCGTCACCCTGAGAACCGTCGCGCCCCATGCGGGCGCGTGGATTGAAACATTTTCCTGCCTGCCGGCATTGGCCTGGCCGCTGGTCGCGCCCCATGCGGGCGCGTGGATTGAAACGGGTAGAGGATGGATGGGTTGCCTTTGAGACGAAGTCGCGCCCCATGCGGGCGCGTGGATTGAAACAATCTTACCTTCGCCAATTACAGATGTCGTTGGCGTCGCGCCCCATGCGGGCGCGTGGATTGAAACAGGGAGGAGAAGGGCGGTTTGTATCTGAAAGTCTGTCGCGCCCCATGCGGGCGCGTGGATTGAAACGACATTGACTCAACTGGAAAAGCAACAAGGAAACGGTCGCGCCCCATGCGGGCGCGTGGATTGAAACAAAACAGCATCCACCTTTTCATCTGTTCTGGCGCGTCGCGCCCCATGCGGGCGCGTGGATTGAAACATTTTGCACCTCCCCAATAAGCCCAAATTGCGCCGTCGCGCCCCATGCGGGCGCGTGGATTGAAACCCGTCCTTGTCAATGACCTTAAAGAAGTTCTTAAGGTCGCGCCCCATGCGGGCGCGTGGATTGAAACATATACAAAAACGTCGAGAAGTATTTGTACTAATGTCGCGCCCCATGCGGGCGCGTGGATTGAAACGCTCCCATTAGATGTCCTCCTCGGTTCCTGTTTCCGTCGCGCCCCATGCGGGCGCGTGGATTGAAACTCGGCGTAAGCCTTTCCCTTTTTTGCCTCGGCGGTCGCGCCCCATGCGGGCGCGTGGATTGAAACCCGAATGGCTCGTAATGACTCCGGGCAACAAACTGTCGCGCCCCATGCGGGCGCGTGGATTGAAACAGGCAGATTGACGATGAGAGGAACGAGGTGTTATGTCGCGCCCCATGCGGGCGCGTGGATTGAAACGATGAGACTCTAGTATCTTCTCTCCATAAGACAGGTCGCGCCCCATGCGGGCGCGTGGATTGAAACGCGCTTGGAATCCTTCAAGAAGCGCAGGATACCGGTCGCGCCCCATGCGGGCGCGTGGATTGAAACTGGAATTTACGCAGTTCGATAAAAAAAAATTGAACGTCGCGCCCCATGCGGGCGCGTGGATTGAAACGTGTAGTCCTCGGCTGAAAACAGCGTCGTGATAGTCGCGCCCCATGCGGGCGCGTGGATTGAAACCTCCGGTGGGGAGTATATGACGTTGGACGGGACGAAGTCGCGCCCCATGCGGGCGCGTGGATTGAAACAGAACTTTCCGTCGGAGACACGCTTCACATTACCGTCGCGCCCCATGCGGGCGCGTGGATTGAAACTCCTCCTCGATGACCGTATCGGGCCTCACCGCCTGTCGCGCCCCATGCGGGCGCGTGGATTGAAACAAGGAATGATAACCCAAGTCTGTAGGCATTGGGGTCGCGCCCCATGCGGGCGCGTGGATTGAAACAACTCTCTCAAACGCGCGGTGGATCGGCTATTGAGTCGCGCCCCATGCGGGCGCGTGGATTGAAACACCGGTCGGCTCCGCTTTGCCACGAGGAAAAGTGGTCGCGCCCCATGCGGGCGCGTGGATTGAAACCGGTACACGTCGAGATCAAGTACCCGCCCTACAGTCGCGCCCCATGCGGGCGCGTGGATTGAAACGACTTTATGCAACGGGGCTTGTTGTAACTTGATGGTCGCGCCCCATGCGGGCGCGTGGATTGAAACAACGTCAAGAAGTCGCGCGCTTTGGAGTGCTTTGGTCGCGCCCCATGCGGGCGCGTGGATTGAAACGGAACAAGACATCTACAGCGTTTGTCGGTAACGAGTCGCGCCCCATGCGGGCGCGTGGATTGAAACACGTATTTGGATGATGGGCTACAACAGGCGTGGGGTCGCGCCCCATGCGGGCGCGTGGATTGAAACAGTCGAACTTGTACACGAGGAACACAAGCCATTGGTCGCGCCCCATGCGGGCGCGTGGATTGAAACAACAGCAATGCCTTGTGAAACACCTTTGAGTGCAGTCGCGCCCCATGCGGGCGCGTGGATTGAAACAAGGAAATACCCCCACCCCCAGATAACGAGAAGCAGTCGCGCCCCATGCGGGCGCGTGGATTGAAACCTTCGTCCCCAACTCCTGAACCTTGATCCTGAAATGTCGCGCCCCATGCGGGCGCGTGGATTGAAACCCTGCTTCTCTGCGAGTAAGTCCAATCGCTCTTTGTCGCGCCCCATGCGGGCGCGTGGATTGAAACACCGGACAAGTATTGTTTTCTCTGGAGACGGAGAGTCGCGCCCCATGCGGGCGCGTGGATTGAAACACGTTTGCAGACCACGAGCTATACTCGACTCTTTCGTCGCGCCCCATGCGGGCGCGTGGATTGAAACTTGTCCGGGGTCAAGTTGAGGGAGCAGGGATCGAAGTCGCGCCCCATGCGGGCGCGTGGATTGAAACACGAAAGCCATTGCAATCCTGCAATCAAACTACGGGTCGCGCCCCATGCGGGCGCGTGGATTGAAACAAAATCGCTATTAGAGCGCATTAGACGGGCAATGTCGCGCCCCATGCGGGCGCGTGGATTGAAACTCAGCGCAGGTATTGAAGGCGAACATGAGAATTGGTCGCGCCCCATGCGGGCGCGTGGATTGAAACCAAAAGAAAAGCCTACTTACGAGCTTCGATAATCTGTCGCGCCCCATGCGGGCGCGTGGATTGAAACGCGAATCTCTTGCTCGACATCCACGAGAAAAGCAGTCGCGCCCCATGCGGGCGCGTGGATTGAAACACGTTGTCCAATTACGCCGGCCGGGGTGTGAAAGTGTCGCGCCCCATGCGGGCGCGTGGATTGAAACAACAACCCGGTGGTGGGCGCCATGAAGCGGGAACGTCGCGCCCCATGCGGGCGCGTGGATTGAAACCTGTAGCCCGTGTTCCAGTTGCCCGTGTTCCTGGTCGCGCCCCATGCGGGCGCGTGGATTGAAACGACGTGAAGCGCAACACGAACGGCTTCGCAACTGTCGCGCCCCATGCGGGCGCGTGGATTGAAACAAACTCCCGGCGCTCTCGCCGGTTCCAAGCGCTGGTCGCGCCCCATGCGGGCGCGTGGATTGAAACCAGGGGCGGACAACGAGAAGGTGGAAACAAGAGAGTCGCGCCCCATGCGGGCGCGTGGATTGAAACACGGACTCACAACTTCTCGCCTATCGCAAGATCGTGTCGCGCCCCATGCGGGCGCGTGGATTGAAACGTGAAGAGCCCGGCGACGGTCGGCTGTGTCCCGGTCGCGCCCCATGCGGGCGCGTGGATTGAAACGTGTTGGGCCGTCTTATCTCAATTTCGTTCACACGTCGCGCCCCATGCGGGCGCGTGGATTGAAACAATCCATCAGCATTGCAGTGAGGAAGGGGACCGAGGTCGCGCCCCATGCGGGCGCGTGGATTGAAACCAGGTAAGGAATATTCAGGTCATCACGGCAACCTGTCGCGCCCCATGCGGGCGCGTGGATTGAAACCTCTTGAAGGAGATCGAGCCGCCGTAGAGCAAGGTCGCGCCCCATGCGGGCGCGTGGATTGAAACTTGACCTTACTTTTGTTTGGCATTGATTTTGTTAGTCGCGCCCCATGCGGGCGCGTGGATTGAAACCAAGGTACCGCGGGACTTTACAACATTCGCTCTCGTCGCGCCCCATGCGGGCGCGTGGATTGAAACGGGTAGGTGGACATTAGCCCCCTCGATAGTAACCGTCGCGCCCCATGCGGGCGCGTGGATTGAAACTGAACGGGATGCGAATTAAACTCCCCGGCTTGCCGTCGCGCCCCATGCGGGCGCGTGGATTGAAACTTCCCGTGTAAGGAATTTCTCCCGACCTTCCGACCGTCGCGCCCCATGCGGGCGCGTGGATTGAAACTGTTTTCGGCATCCGCCTTATCGCGCGAAACGTTGTCGCGCCCCATGCGGGCGCGTGGATTGAAACGATAATCAGGGCGAGACGTTCTGGATCAAAGTCGGTCGCGCCCCATGCGGGCGCGTGGATTGAAACCGTTTTTGCTCGGTCGGTCTGCGGCGGATAGCAAGTCGCGCCCCATGCGGGCGCGTGGATTGAAACACGTTCCGGGTTTGAGTAACGCGGATATCGTGAGGTCGCGCCCCATGCGGGCGCGTGGATTGAAACGAGTAACGTCCCGGCAAAAAGAACTGCCGCTTCTTGTCGCGCCCCATGCGGGCGCGTGGATTGAAACTTCGATTAAACAGAAACGGCGGTTCGTCATTGCGGTCGCGCCCCATGCGGGCGCGTGGATTGAAACCGGAAAACGATACAGGAGTGGGGTAAAGCTGGAGGTCGCGCCCCATGCGGGCGCGTGGATTGAAACCCAAGACTTGCGATTGAGAGGAAAACCGTAGGTGGTCGCGCCCCATGCGGGCGCGTGGATTGAAACGTGCCGGAGGTGGTGGTATGAAGAAAGGGATCCTGTCGCGCCCCATGCGGGCGCGTGGATTGAAACGCTAGACACAACCTCCGTAGACGTTGCTTCAGCATGTCGCGCCCCATGCGGGCGCGTGGATTGAAACGCCTATCGCAAGATCGTCGAGAACGAGAAGCTCTCGTCGCGCCCCATGCGGGCGCGTGGATTGAAACTCGTCCATCGTCGAGAGTCCTTTTGTTTGTGAGAGGTCGCGCCCCATGCGGGCGCGTGGATTGAAACCTCTTCGCATAGCTCGCACACATAGAGCCCGACGTCGCGCCCCATGCGGGCGCGTGGATTGAAACCCCGACCGCATTCGCCGCACGTCGTCGGAAACTGGTCGCGCCCCATGCGGGCGCGTGGATTGAAACGTGTCGTTGCATATCTTCCGGACGGTGTCGGGCTGTCGCGCCCCATGCGGGCGCGTGGATTGAAACTCGGATCATAGGCATATATGTCGTCTACAAGATCGTCGCGCCCCATGCGGGCGCGTGGATTGAAACCTGGCACCGGTGAGTTTCTTGGTGGCGGCCATTCGTCGCGCCCCATGCGGGCGCGTGGATTGAAACGTTCCCGTTGCCCGGAGTCATCGACTGAAGCCGGGTCGCGCCCCATGCGGGCGCGTGGATTGAAACGACACGACGCTTCACGATCTCCGCCGGACGTTTTGTCGCGCCCCATGCGGGCGCGTGGATTGAAACGGCAGTGCAGCGTTCGGACTTGTGGGGCTTTGGTGTCGCGCCCCATGCGGGCGCGTGGATTGAAACTGAGAAATCTGGCGCTGATCATGGCGGCGTTCATGTCGCGCCCCATGCGGGCGCGTGGATTGAAACAACACATTGACGCTCGACGGGATCATATCAAACGTCGCGCCCCATGCGGGCGCGTGGATTGAAACCATCATGGCGAAAGCGAATTTAATTGACGACGGTGTCGCGCCCCATGCGGGCGCGTGGATTGAAACTTCCTCTGCTCGTACGTCAGCCCGTTCCCTATCTGGTCGCGCCCCATGCGGGCGCGTGGATTGAAACCAGTGAATCTAGCTGAGGCTTTGTGCCGAGAGAGTCGCGCCTCATGCGGGCGCGTGGATTGAAACTTGCGGAGATCTCCATTACGGTAAGGCATGATGGGTCGCGCCCCATGCGGGCGCGTGGATTGAAACCTCAGCGCATGACGGCGGGTCAGGTGGGGTTAATGGTCGCGCCCCATGCGGGCGCGTGGATTGAAACAAAATAGTGGATGACCCCGAAATCGCGGCCATCGTCGCGCCCCATGCGGGCGCGTGGATTGAAACTACGTGACGAAGAATCAGGGAAAGCTCCCCGCGGGTCGCGCCCCATGCGGGCGCGTGGATTGAAACATTGCAAACCTCCTGAGTTTTTATTTGTAAAGACCGTCGCGCCCCATGCGGGCGCGTGGATTGAAACTGTATGTTGGTCGCCGGAATTGTCGCTCTTTTGTGTCGCGCCCCATGCGGGCGCGTGGATTGAAACGAGCTTGCTGATGACAGCCGAAAGGTTGTGTATAGTCGCGCCCCATGCGGGCGCGTGGATTGAAACTTGACAGGGAAGACGATCGTCGTCGTGTAGACCCGTCGCGCCCCATGCGGGCGCGTGGATTGAAACTCAGCGTGCCCCCGCAATACACACGCAGATACATTGTCGCGCCCCATGCGGGCGCGTGGATTGAAACTCTCTCACGTCGCCGTGAATAACTCTGAACAATGGTCGCGCCCCATGCGGGCGCGTGGATTGAAACGAGAAGGTGAATTGCAAGACCTTTGTGTCGTCTCGTCGCGCCCCATGCGGGCGCGTGGATTGAAACGAGGAGGGCGTGGAGATTGATCTCATCACGACAGTCGCGCCCCATGCGGGCGCGTGGATTGAAACAGCTTTTCGATGATCACATCGGCATTGATTTCGGTCGCGCCCCATGCGGGCGCGTGGATTGAAACTTGTAGTTTGTGAAAAAAAACGCCATTCCCGAAAGTCGCGCCCCATGCGGGCGCGTGGATTGAAACTCGATCCAAAGGACTTCTCGCTGGAGAGCGTACGTCGCGCCCCATGCGGGCGCGTGGATTGAAACTCGACTGATGCAATCCAGGTGAAAGACATTGCGACGGTCGCGCCCCATGCGGGCGCGTGGATTGAAACGACGATCCGGATGAGAAGCGGGACTTCCTTCTCGTCGCGCCCCATGCGGGCGCGTGGATTGAAACCTTCAACTCTCTGTCTGTGGTCGTCATTGGATTGGTCGCGCCCCATGCGGGCGCGTGGATTGAAACAGCGAATTGCTGGATGGAGGATTCCGATATTGGTGTCGCGCCCCATGCGGGCGCGTGGATTGAAACGCCGCGGACCGTATCCCGACGTTCGGGGATGTTGAGTCGCGCCCCATGCGGGCGCGTGGATTGAAACAGCGAATTGCTGGATGGAGGATTCCGATATTGGTGTCGCGCCCCATGCGGGCGCGTGGATTGAAACCTCATAGTAAGCCTTCTGCAACGGGAGCAGGCAGTCGCGCCCCATGCGGGCGCGTGGATTGAAACGAGCTTCCTGGTGATGCAGCTCCGTCGGCGATTGGTCGCGCCCCATGCGGGCGCGTGGATTGAAACGAGCACAGCATGATATATCGTGTTGCTGCTGAGTTGTCGCGCCCCATGCGGGCGCGTGGATTGAAACCCTGAATGGCTTGGTAGTTACCGTCCACACATCCGTCGCGCCCCATGCGGGCGCGTGGATTGAAACTTGTGTCATTATTTCCTCGCAAAATTTGAAAGTGGTCGCGCCCCATGCGGGCGCGTGGATTGAAACTCCTCGTCAGATCAAAAAAATCGAGAATTGTTGAGTCGCGCCCCATGCGGGCGCGTGGATTGAAACACCTCTGGTCGGAATTATCTCAACTGTGGCCGCGGTCGCGCCCCATGCGGGCGCGTGGATTGAAACCTGTCCCGGGACCAGGCGAAGGTTGGAGATCTCCTGTCGCGCCCCATGCGGGCGCGTGGATTGAAACCTGTAAATGATGCTCACTCTGTCTTCATGTTTCGGTCGCGCCCCATGCGGGCGCGTGGATTGAAACCCGGAGGGAGAGCGGACGATCGAGGCAAAACGGAGTCGCGCCCCATGCGGGCGCGTGGATTGAAACTGCATCGAGCACCTGGGCAACACCTACACCATAGCGTCGCGCCCCATGCGGGCGCGTGGATTGAAACGACGCTGGACCCTTTCCCCTGAACCGTGACGCATAGTCGCGCCCCATGCGGGCGCGTGGATTGAAACTCTACGGTGACGGAACTGGTGACAATCTGGAGGGGTCGCGCCCCATGCGGGCGCGTGGATTGAAACGATGCCTGGGATATCCTTGCCTATCCGTATCAGATGTCGCGCCCCATGCGGGCGCGTGGATTGAAACAGGGGTTTATCGGGATCGGAGCGTCGGTGCTGATGTCGCGCCCCATGCGGGCGCGTGGATTGAAACGGGCTGAGTTTGATCGGGTCATCGATAAGTTGACGGTCGCGCCCCATGCGGGCGCGTGGATTGAAACCTCCTCAAATTACTTGCCGACGAAGTCGTCAGCGGTCGCGCCCCATGCGGGCGCGTGGATTGAAACCCGAAGCTCAGTCCTTCGAGGGAGCTTTCGCTTGGTCGCGCCCCATGCGGGCGCGTGGATTGAAACGCCGGTGCGAATTTCGGTCTTTGAAAAGAGTCTCGTCGCGCCCCATGCGGGCGCGTGGATTGAAACCTTTTTCTTCCCACGTTGACTCGCTTCGGTGATGTCGCGCCCCATGCGGGCGCGTGGATTGAAACAAAGATTTGCGTCTGAAGCAGGAAGTGCAGAAAGTCGCGCCCCATGCGGGCGCGTGGATTGAAACAAAAGTCTTTTTGCTTTCCTCCTCCAGCTCCTTTGTCGCGCCCCATGCGGGCGCGTGGATTGAAACCCCGTTGACCTTGTGATGGCCATATCGTTACGGAGGTCGCGCCCCATGCGGGCGCGTGGATTGAAACGATGCGACCCCGCGGGGCAACCCTCTTGAGCTTGGGTCGCGCCCCATGCGGGCGCGTGGATTGAAACTACCAAATTTGGGGATGACCTATGCAACAGATTAGTCGCGCCCCATGCGGGCGCGTGGATTGAAACAAGATTGATGACGAACGGATCACGGGTCAGAAGGTGTCGCGCCCCATGCGGGCGCGTGGATTGAAACTTGAGTAGTGACGACGACTGGTCCCTTTGTCAGAGTCGCGCCCCATGCGGGCGCGTGGATTGAAACGATATCGCCGGCCGTTGCTGACCCCTGCATAACAGTCGCGCCCCATGCGGGCGCGTGGATTGAAACACCCATTCAGATCATGTGGAAGTGAATAGTCCCCTCAGCAATGGCTGGATTCAGATCGTCGCGAGGAACCTGGCGGCGGGAGTGAGAAGAATTCCTTCTGACAGGAATGGATGAGTGAACGGCTTTGGCACGCGAATGATCTGAACCGTGTGGCGTGGTTTCAACCGCGTCCTTGAAATACCTGAGCGATGAATCAATGTCAGCCGGTGAGTGCTCTTCAATGAGCGCAAATGGCTTCTGATTTCCGCCGCAAGATATCGCATTTCTATAAAATAGAAAAAATCATCGGCGTGTCAGAAAGGCATTTTCAACCCTCCCACTCGACCTCCTCAACCGTCCCATCCATCTTCAAAACCTCTACAGGACACTCCGGCAAAGCACGCAGAAACTCCCTCCCATACGGCTTGCGCAAAATCCTTGAATCCAGGATCGTCACCAACCCCCTGTCCGTCGATGTCCTGATCAACCTCCCCACACCCTGACGAAATTTCAAGATCGCCTCCGGAAGCGTATACTCCGTAAACGTGTTCCCTCCCCGCCGGGCTATCAACTCCATCCGTGCCTCAGTGAGAGGATGAGTCGGCACCGCAAAAGGCAAACGCGTGATGATGACGTGCTCCAATGCCTCACCGGGTATGTCAACCCCCATCCAAAAACTGTCCAACCCAAATAACGTCGAATCGACGTTCTCACGAAATCGCGCAAGTAATCCCGACCTCCCCTCGCTTCCCTCCTGTACGAGAAGCTCCAAACCCGCCGCTTCCATACGTTCTGCTACCCTCCCGGCAACCGCTTGCATCAGCTTCTGCGACGTGAATAACACCAGCGCCCTCCCGCGGGACCTCCGAACCGAAACCAGAACCGCCTCCGCCATCGCATCGTCGTAACCGGGCTCATCAGGCCCCGGAAGATCCCGCGCCAAAACAAGCTTCATCTGTACCCCATGCCTGAAGGGCGAAGTCACCACCAGCGTCTCCACCTCCGTCGCACCAATGCGCTCCTGAAAATACCGCAACGACCCGCCAACCGCGAGCGTCGCTCCAACCATAATGACGCTCGGACCGGCCGCAAACAACCTCTTCCCCACACTCTCCACTACACTCGTGGGAGCCGTGCACAACCGAATACTCCCCGAACCACCTCTCTCCAACCAGTACGTCATGGACGAGTCCGCCCCGCGCAAAAACTCCTTGATCAACACCGAGGCCTCCCCTACAAGCCGCCGAGCCCCATCAAGCTCGTGCACAATCTTTTCGGACGCCCGCGCCCGATAGTCTTCAACAGCTCTGCAAACCTCCCCCAACAGTTCCGTCACAGTGTCCTCGACCACGTACGGTTGACGAATCCGCACGATCATAGCCCCATCACCGATCACCCTCCCCACCGCATCGACTTCTGCAAAGAAATTCTTGACCACACCTTCCGCTCTCGTCACGAACTCTATCAACCCCTTCCGCCTGCCTCCCGCCAAAAGCCCCTTACGCGTGTGCGGATGATACAACCGATGCAATGCAAACAAAACCTGCCCGAGCGAAACGGTCTTGCCGACCGCCGCACCCGCCGACTGCTCAAGCATGTGCGCTTCATCGAAAATCACAAAATCGCGTTCGAACAGAAAATGCCCGTCACCCCCGCTCATGCCAAACAAAGAAAAGAACAAGGAATGATTCACGATGATAACGTCCGCCTCCCGCATCCGGCTCCGCGCAATCTGATAACAGCAATCCGAACCGCACGCCCTCAGACTGCACGCCCCTTTCTCGGACTGAATGAACTCTCTGATCCTCGGACTGATGACAAAGGGAAGATTGTCAAGATCCCCCTCGGGTGACTTTCTGATCCATTCCTGAATCCGCCTGAGCTGTTCCTGTTCGGCGGAATCGAAAAGTCCGCGTTGACGCAACGCACGGCCCAAACGGCTCGTGCAAACATAGTTCGCACGCCCCTTCATATGGACGGCAGTGAAGTCCCCGGTCAACGGCCGAATCATCGCTACGTCCTTACGAATGAGCTGGTCCTGCAGGGTCTTCGTATACGTTGCAATGACCGCCTTGCGCTTCTCGTGTTTGGCAAAAAGGACCGCGGGAATCAGATACGCCAGACTCTTGCCGACCCCCGTAGGGGCCTCAACAATCAAATGCTCATCCTTGACGAGCCTTTCCGTTATGGCAAGGGCCATTTCCAACTGCTGAGGCCGATATTCATACCCGGAACGACGGGACAAGGGTCCGGAGGGAGAGAAAATGGAACGAACCTTTTCGACAAGGGCCGAATCCGATTTTTTTGGCCGAAATTCATCCATGACGACCGCTAAAATACAACCTTTTCTCCGAAATCTGTAACGCCGCGCCGGCCTTTCCTGCGTATATTCTTGTGTCAAGAATCCTGAACCAATGACTCACGAGGATACCATGAAACAGCAGGAACTGAAAATTGAAGGCATGTCGTGCGGACATTGCATCATGGCCGTCAAACAAAGCCTCGCAATGCTTCCCAACGTTGTTGTGAAGGAAGTCGCCCTCGGCAGGGCGGTCGTGCAGTACGACGAACGCGTGTTGCGGCAGGAGGACCTTGAACAGGCTGTGCAAGACGCCGGCTATTCCGTCGTCAAAAGCAGTCAATAGATCCAGTATTCCATCATTCCATCATTCCACCATTCCAACACAAGGATTCGTCATGAAAAACCCCCTCCTCTTTGCCAAACGCGTGTTTCTCCTTGCGGGCATCTACGGACTTGTGGTCATTATACCGCTCTATTTTTCCGAGCACCCGCAGGGAATCGACTATCCGCCCGACATCACTCATCCGGAATGGTACTATGGATTCGCGGGAGCGGTAACCGCATGGGCCGTGATGTTCTTGTTCCTCTCCCGCGATCCGCTCCGGTACCGTCCTCTGATGATTCCCTCTATGCTGGAAAAACTGCTGTTCCCTCCCGCAGTACTGGTGCTGTACCTGCAGGGACGGCTTCCGGATTCGTTTCTGCCGCTTGCCTTGATCGATTTCTCCTTTGCCGTGGCCTTCTTCATTGCTTATAAGAGAACAAAGAACGTTGAACCATCATGAACACAGACGAACATCATCATCACTCTGCTATGCACGATTCCCACGCCGGGCATGCACAGGCGCATGTCGCCGGGGCACACGCACAACCGTCTGCAAAGGAGAAGCACGGCGGACACGACGAACACGAGGGACACTCCGTGGCCGATTTCCGGAAACGCTTTTGGATTTCGACTCTGCTGACGCTTCCCATTGTCGCGTTGACGCCGATGATCCAGATATGGCTGGGGTTCGAGAGCACCCTGAGTTTTGAAGGCGACCTGTATGTCCTCTTCGGACTCTCCACACTGGTCTATCTCTACGGCGGCATGCCCTTCTTAAAAGGCATCGTCCGTGAGCTCAAACACCGTCAGCCCGGCATGATGACGCTCGTGGCTGTTTCCATCACGACGGCGTACGTGTACAGCAGTTCGGTGGTGTTCGGACTCTCCGGCGAGACATTCTTCTGGGAAACCGCAACGCTGATCGATATCATGTTGCTCGGACATTGGATCGAAATGAAATCAGTTCTGGGTGCCTCACGGGCCCTCGAACAACTCGCCGCTCTCATGCCTTCCACGGCTCATGTCATCGATCATAACGGCTCGACGCGGGATGTGCCGATCTCGAGTCTGCGCCCCGGCACGAAGGTCCTCGTAAAACCCGGAGAAAAGATTCCGGCGGACGGCATGATTACGGAAGGTGAGTCCTCCGTCAACGAAGCAATGCTTACCGGTGAATCAAAACCGGTTCGTAAGGCCAAAGGCAAAAAAGTGATCGGCGGCTCGGTCAACGGAGAGGGTGCGCTGACGGTGGAAATCCAGCGCACAGGAGAAGATTCGTTCTTGTCCGGGGTGATCCGTCTCGTGCGCGAGGCGCAGAAGAGCAAATCGAAGACTCAGGTTCTGGCCAATAAGGCGGCGTTCTGGCTGACGCTGGTGGCCATCGGCGGAGGAGCGCTGACCCTGTTCTCGTGGCTCTGGATCGGAGGAGCGGAGTTTTCGTTCGCTCTTCAGCGGACTGTCACCGTAATGGTTGTCGCCTGTCCCCATGCCCTCGGTCTGGCTGTTCCTCTTGTTGTCGCCGTGTCCACAGCCGTTTCCGCCGGCAACGGACTCCTCATCAGAAATCGCTCCGCATTCGAAAAGGCCCGCACGATCGATGCGGTAGTGTTCGACAAAACCGGGACTCTGACCGAAGGTCGCTTCGGCGTGACCGATGTCGTCAGTCTCTCCAAGGACATCAACGAACAGGAAATGCTCCGGCTCGCGGCTTCCCTTGAGGGACAGTCGGAGCACCCGATTGCTCAGGGTATCGCCCGGCACTTCGAGGGGCAGAAAGCGCGTGTGTCAGGTTTCAGATCGCTGACAGGCCGCGGAGTGGAGGGGAACGTGGACGGCAGGCGGGTCATGGTTACCAGCACGTCGTTCGCCCGCGAGTCTTCCTGGGATATCAAGGACGAGCGCGTCGAGACACTCTTGGCACAGGGGAAAACGGTGGTCGTGGTCGCCGTGGACGGTAAACCCGTAGGCGTCATCGCCCTTGCCGATATGATCCGTCCGGAGGCGAAGGATGCGGTCCTTGTGCTGAGGGAACGAGGTCTCAAGGCCATGATGCTCACGGGCGACAACGCCAGGGTGGCCCAATGGGTCTCCCGGGAAATTGGCCTGAATGAATTCATGGCCGAAGTGCTTCCGGACCAGAAGGCGCTGAAGATTCAGGAGATCCAGTCCCGCGGCATGACCGTGGCCATGGTGGGTGACGGTATCAACGACGCTCCCGCGCTCGCGCAGGCCGATGTCGGTATTGCCATCGGCGCGGGCACGGATGTCGCTGTGGAAACGGCGGATGTCATTCTTGTCAACAACGACCCGCGGGATGTCACGGCCATTCTGGACCTTGCACGAACAACCCATCGCAAAATGGTCCAGAATCTCGTCTGGGCAACGGGCTACAACGTCGTGGCTCTCCCGCTTGCGGCAGGAGTACTGTTTGATCAGGGGATTCTCCTGAGTCCGGCCCTGGGCGCGGTGCTGATGTCGCTCAGTACCGTGGTCGTTGCCATCAATGCACGAATGTTCCCATGGACAAAAGAAGCATCACCACATCATCACATGACCACATGACCACATCACCACATCACCACATCACCACATGACCACATCACCACATGCTCTGCAAACGCAAACCCTTGCTGTCGAAGGCATGACCTGCGCAAGCTGTGTTGCACGGGTGGAGAAGACCCTGAAAAGCATGCCCGGGGTCCGGTCCGCAAACGTCAATCTCGCAACCGAAAAAGTCGTGCTGAGCTATGATACTTCGCAGACGGATCTGAACAGGCTGGCGAAAGCCGTCGACGGCATCGGATACAAGCTTGTTCTTCCCGCACCCGCCGGGGGAAGAACGGCAGTGCCCGAAGCCAATGATCCGCATCGCGAGGCCTACAAACTCGTTCTCCGCGAGCTTGTGATCAGTGCCGCGTTCGCCGTCCCGGTGATGCTCGTCAGCATGGTCGCCATGACGGACTGGTTCATGGCCTGGTCGCCTTTGACGATGGACGAGATCAACAAGCTGTTGTTCCTCGCCACGAGTGTGGTGATGGTGGCTGGGGGAAAGCGCTTCTTTGTCTCGGCCGCGACGTTGGCGCGTCACGGGGGCGTCGATATGAATACCCTCGTGGCGGTGGGAACGGGGACAGCTTATGCCTACAGCACGGTTGCGGTTCTTTTTCCGCAGTGGCTCGGGATCACCGACGCGTCGTCGCATATTTATTTCGACACGGCGGCGGTGATCATTACCTTGATTCTGTTGGGTCGGACGCTCGAAGCTCGGGCCAAGAGCAAAACGACCGATGCCATCAGGGCCCTCGCGGGCATGCAGGCAAAGATTGCCCGGGTACGCCGAAACGGCGTGGAGCAGGAAATCCCTGCGGCTGAGGTCGTGCATGGCGACACCGTGATCATCAAACCGGGTGAACGCATTCCGGTCGACGGCGTCATACTGTCGGGTTGGACCACGGTCGATGAATCCATGGTGACAGGCGAAAGTATGCCGGTGGAACGGAGGGAAGGGCATAAAGTCATCGGCGGCACTGTCAACGGCAACGGTGTCATCGAGATTCGAGCCACCGCGGTCGGTGCTGAAACCGTTCTTGCGCAGATTGTCCGCCTCGTGGAAGAGGCCCAGGGCTCCAAAGCGCCTATTCAGACGTTTGTGGACAAGGTCGCTTCGGTCTTCGTCCCCATCGTCATCGCCATAGCGGCGGCGACGTTTGTGCTGTGGCTGACCGTCGGCTCGGCTCCGTTGACGACCGCCATGATCAATGCTATCGCTGTTCTGATTATTGCCTGTCCCTGTGCTCTCGGTCTCGCCACACCCACGGCAATCATCGTCGGAACAGGATTGGGCGCGCGCCGAGGAATCCTCATCAGGAATATCGAAGCCCTTGAACGGATGAAAACCGTCACGACCGTGCTTCTGGATAAGACCGGCACGATGACGGAAGGCCGGCCGGTCGTGGGTGAAATCGTCGCGTTGAACGGGATGGACGAATCTCGTCTTCTTCGCCTCGCCGCCTCGCTCGAAAACCGGTCCGAGCACCCGCTTGCAAAGGCGATCGTCAAAAAAGCCGAAGAGCGAGGGATTGCTCTGGCACACGTCGATCAGGCGGAAGCATCACCGGGCCTCGGCATTTCCGGAATGGTTGAGGGATTACGAGTAGCCGTGGGCAATGTCGCGTATCTGAAGGATCGGGGTGTCGACCTGGGTGCGGCGCCGGCGGTCGTTGATGGAATGACGCAGAGGGGACAAACACCGGTTCTTGTTGCGGTCAACGACCGGCTTGCGGGGGTTTTCGCGCTCGAAGATCAGATCAAGCCGACATCGGCTGAAGCGATCAGGGCGCTCAAAGAAATGGGTCTCAAAGTGGTCATGGTGACCGGCGATCGGTCCGACGTTGCCCGCAATCTTGGAAAGGAACTCGGAATCGACGAGGTGCATGCCGAGGTGCTGCCCGCAGGGAAATCTGCCCTCGTGCAGGCTCTCAAGCGCAACGGAGAGCGTGTGGCGATGGTCGGAGACGGGGTCAATGATGCTCCCGCGCTCGCCTCTGCCGATGTGGCTGTCGCCATGGGGAGCGGTACGGACGTGGCCATGGAAACCGCCGACATCACGCTGATGAACAGCGACATGCGGAGCATCGTTCAGGTTGTTCGTTTGTCGCAGAAGACGCTGGCGACCATCAGGCAAAACCTGTTCTGGGCGTTCTTGTACAACGTCATCGGCATTCCGGTGGCAGCGTTTGGTTTGCTGAATCCGATTCTGGCGGCGGGTGCAATGGCGTTGAGTTCGGTCAGCGTGGTGTCGAATTCCCTGCGCCTCCGTTCCGCCAAAATTTAGGGGCGAATCTTTCCGATGGTTTTTCACGAGATTTTTTTGCAATCTGTGACCCGATGGATTGAAGCCCCTGTATGAACGATCTTTCTCAATGAGCAAGCGTCAAGAACCTTCAGATTCGCCCGAGCCCCTTTCCCTCCGTCTCCGAATCCTCGCTTATAATCTTTGGTGGACCTGGAATCCCGAAGCGCAGGCCGTGTTCCGGGAATTGTCGCCGCTTGTCTGGCACCGGTCGAACCATAACGCCGTGGCCGTTTTGCGCGAAGTCTCGGAAGCAGAACTCCAATCCCGCCTGCGCGATCCTGATTTCCGCAAGCGCGTGAAGATCGCAGTGGAAGAGTTCGAGGCGTATCTCCGCAACAAGAGAACATGGGCCGTAAAACACGCAAAGAAGCTCAAAGGACCCGTCGCATACTTGAGCGCCGAGTTCGGTATCCACGAATCGATCCGCCTGTACTCCGGAGGATTGGGCGTCCTGTCGGGCGACCATACGAAATCCGCCAGCGACCTCGGTATTCCGTTCATCGGTATCGGGTTGTTCTACCGTCAGGGATACTTTGTCCAGCGCATTGACGCGGCCGGCTGGCAGGAAGAATCCTATCCGCGCCAGGACCCTGAGAATCTTCCGCTCGAACTCGTCACGCTTCCCGAAGGCGGACGCCTTCTGAACTCGGTTGAAATCGGCCACAGCATTGTGTACTTCCAAACATGGCGCCTCAACGTGGGCCGGGCGGTGATTTATCTGCTCGACACAGAACTCCCGGAGAATGATCAGCACTTCCAGGGGTTGACGGCCACCGTGTATGGGGGAAACATCGATACCCGCATTGGTCAGGAGATCGTTCTGGGAATCGGGGGAGTTCGCATGCTGAGATCCCTTGGGATCAATCCGGCCGTGTACCACATGAACGAAGGTCATTCAGCATTCCTGGTGTTGGAGTTGCTCAGGGAAGAGTTGACAAAGGGGACGACCATCGACACCGCGGTGAAATCCGTCCGTCAGCGATGCGTGTTTACAACCCACACCCCGGTCCCGGCCGGCCACGACCGCTTCTCTGCAGAGCTCATGGGCCATTCGCTCGGGAAGTTCTGGAGTGCAACAGGAAGGCCGTTTGATGAGCTGATGAGTTGGGGCCGGGTGAACGGCCGGGATCAGAACGAGCCGTTCACGATGACGGTCCTGGCACTTCGCATGTCCCGCGGCGCCAACGCGGTGAGCAAGCTCCACGGCCAGGTAAGCCGTGAAATGTGGCACATGTTGTATCCCGACCGGTCCGTTTCCAATGTACCCATCGGCGAAATCACCAACGGCGTGCACACGCCGGGGTGGGCAAACCAGAGGGCGCATGAGTTCTGGAACAAGCGGCTGGGGTACGACTGGACCAACAAACTGATGGATGCCGCATTCTGGAAACGCATCGAACGCGACGGGCTGGCAACAGACGAGGAATTATGGGGGTTGCGTTATACTCTTCGCCGCGGCCTCGTGGAATTTGTCCGGAGGCGGCTCTGCGAACAGTACGGGCGCGGGGCGGAAGAGGCGATGGGCTCGTTCGGCTCGATGCTCTCGCCGGACGCACTGACCATCTGTTTTGCACGGCGCTTTGCCACCTACAAGCGTGCGCCGCTGATCTTCCGTCACCTGGAACAGATCATTCCGGTTCTCACCAATCCCGACCGTCCCGTGCAAATTGTGTTTTCGGGAAAAGCGCATCCGCGCGACACTGAAGGCAAGAAGTTCATCCAGACAATCGTTGAGCTTACTCACCACCCGCAACTCCACGGCCGCGTCGTGTTTCTGCAGAACTACGACATGAACGTTGCCAGACACCTGGTGTCGGGTGCAGATGTGTGGCTGAACACTCCGCGCAGGCCCCTGGAGGCGAGCGGGACAAGCGGAATGAAAGTGCTGATCCATGGAGGTCTCAACCTGAGCATCCTCGATGGATGGTGGAGGGAAGGATATAATGGAAGGAACGGATGGGCGATCGGCGACGATGAAACGCCGGCCGACGTGGAAGCACAGGATGAAGCGGATTTTCAGAACCTGCTGAAAGTGCTCTCGACACAGGTCGTTCCCGAGTTCTACGAACGTGACGATCACGGAATCCCTCGGTCCTGGATCAGGCGCATCCGAAACTCCATGCGGACCCTCATTCCGGCATTTTCCACCGACCGCATGGTGGCGGAATACGTCAGCCGGTACTATGTCCCCTCCTCCGGTGTGCGTGTGCTCACCTGAAGACACGGCGTTCGATTGACAATCTGCCAATGCCTGAATATCTTCTACAATACGGGTTTTCCGCACCACGCCACATGAGAACACCACCAACCCCACGCCATGCCCCCTGAACGCGGAACACGCAAGCTTGCCGCCATTATGTTCACGGACATCAAATCCTTCTCTAGGAAGATGTCCGAGAACGAAGAGCTCGCGATGCAGATCCTGCGCATTCATGACGACACGCTCAAGGCGATCATCGAGAAGTATGAAGGGAAGATCATCAAAGCCATCGGCGACGCCTTCATGGTGGATTTTTCAAGCGCGGTGAATGCCGTCAAATGCGCCATCGAATCGCAGGAAGTGTTCTACGCCTACAACAAGGGCAAGGAAGAACTGGAGAAGATTGAAGTGCGGATGGGGATCCACCTTGGAGACGTCATCACGGACGGCAATGACATTTTCGGCGACGGGGTGAACATCGCATCGCGCATCGAAGCCGTCACCGAACCGAATCGCATCTGCATCTCGCAGGACGTCTACAGTCAGATCAAGAACAAGATGCAGGTCAAGACGTACCACATGGGATCGATCCAGCTCAAGAACATTGCCGAGCCGGTCGAAGTGTACGAAATCCTCCTCGATTCCATCCCCGAGTTCTCCGTCCCTTCCAAGTCGGCCCAGCAAATGCCGACGAAACGCGCGGCGGAAAAGACGACAAAGAGAGAGGCTCGGGAAGCGGAACAAGTAGAGGAGAAGAGGAGAGCCGACGAGGAACGTCAGAAGGCGGAACGGGAAAAAGTGGAAACCCTCTACCGGACGGCGGAGAAGCTGGTGGCAGAAGGAAGATTCGGCGAGGCCGAGAAGGAACTCAACGAACTCTTCAAGCTTGTGGCGTTCCACGCGGGCGCACAGGTACTTCAGGGGAAGATCGAGGAGGAACGGGAAAGAAAATCGGAGGAGGAACGGAAGCGAAAGGCCGCGAAAGCAAAGATCGATCAGCGAATCCAAGAGTTCATGACCGAGGCGCTCGCGATGGTCGAGAAGGACAACTTCAGCGAAGCTCAGCTGAAGGTGCAGGAAATCTATAAGATCGACCCGGATCACCGTGGCGCCAGAGAACTGGAAGCCCAGATTGTCGAGGCTCAAAAGGCAAAGGAAGAACTCGAACGGAAACGCTCTGAGGCCGATGTTCCTCTGCCTCCCGCTCCCGCCGCAGAAGAACCCCCCGTTGAGCAGGTTGAGCAGGAAGCGGTGTCACCCGTGGTGCATGTTCCTGAAGCGGAAGCCGCACGCCAGCCCGCCCAGGCCGTCCGACGCCCGGTCGGATTGCGCCAGAGGCGGAAAAAACTTCCGCGCTGGGTTCCCGGCGCGGTGGTGTCTGTCGTTGCGGTCGTTCTGGGAATCGTGTTCCTTCCCGAAATCGAAAGGTTCATCCTGCCCCACGACTCTACGATCGTCGTTGCTCCCTTTGAAGTTCAACCGGGCCCCGATACAACCGGCCTGGGGGTCGCCGTGGCCGGAATGCTCTCCGACGATCTTGCGCGATACAAGGAGCTGACGGTCATTCGGCCCGGCACAACCGTCAACCTCCCGGTCCGCCCGTTCGATCTCGCCCGGTCCGTTCAGGCACGGTATATCCTCACAGGCCGTATTACCTCCGTATCACCACGTTTTTCCGTTACGCTCACTTTGCAAATGCGTGACGTTCAGGCCGTGGTGTGGGAGGAACGCGTGGAAAATGTCGGGCCCTCTTTGGCAATGCTGAGGGAGACAGCAGTCAGGAAAGTGCTGGAAAGCCTCGAGATCGAGCGATCCGCGGATCTGTTGTCCCCCTCTTCGCCGCCTCCCGCCGCCTTGATGTCCTATCTTGCCGGCCTCGGATCGTTATCAAGTCTCGGACGCGAAGACGCCCGCCAGGCCGCCGTGTGGTTCAAACAGGCTGTTGAGGTCGATACAACGTTCGCGGAAGCCCGTGTCGGGCTTGCTCGTGCCCTCCTGAGGCTGTACAAGACCGAAGGAGAAAGGGACAAAGATTTCCTGAGGCAGGCGGTTGATGAGGCGCTTGCGGCCCGCGCGCTGAACGCCGCGTTGCCCGGAGTGTATGAAGTTCTCGGTTCTGCCTACCGCAGTGCCGGACGTCTCGAACAGGCGACGCAGAATCTGGAACGTGCGCTCGAACTCCAGCCGGGGAACGCAGAAGCCTGGCGACAGCTTGCTCTGGTGGCCCTCATGCGGGGGGAATACGAAAAAGCGGGCACTCGCGCCGAACAAGCAGTTCTCTTCGATCCCCGCCATCCCGACTCGCATGAGATCATGGGCCATATCCACTATTTCCGCCAGCAATACACCAGCGCAGAAGCTTCCTATAATCAGGCGATCGCGTTGGGCAACAGTCCGTTTCTCATCACCACCCGCTACAAGATCGCTGTTTGGGGAGCCGGCCTGAGCCCAGACCCCGTCGCCGAGTACTGCAACAGGTTGTTGAAAGACGACACCACGAACTACGTCGTCAAGTACTGGATCGGCAGAGCTTACATGCTCTCCGGGTTCTGGCAGCAAGCCAAGGGGTACCTGGAGTCCGGTCTGGAAACTCTGGAAGGCATTCTCGCGCGCGATCCGAACGATGTGCAGGCAAGAACATATGCCGGACTGTATGCCGCACGACTGGGGGAATCAGGAAAGGGGTTGGAATACATCGACAAGGCCCTCGAACTCAGCGGAGGGTCCGCTCTGAGCCTGTACCGCAAAGCCCAGTTCTACGCGATCCAGGCGGATAAAAAGGCCGAGGCCCTGGAGTGGCTGAAGAAAGCGGTGAATCAGGAATTCATCCTCTGGGAGATCATGAGTCCCGACTTCGCGTTCATCGCGAAAGATCCTGAATTCAACAAAGCAATCTCACTCGCGCGGTGAGGGTGAAGGAACTTCTCAAGGTTCCATTCTCAATGTTCCATTTTCCTCGTACCACTCCCCCGTCAATCTTCCATTTTCCATTTTCCTTGCACCCCTTCCGTCAATTTTCCTTTTTTTCAATTTTCCTTTTTCAATTTTCCATTTTCCTTGTTCTCATGGCGTCCACCAATACGTCAACTTGAGCGCCAGCACATTGGCCGGTCTCGATCGCATCATGGCAGCGAAATCCCTCGAAAGCGAAAACTGTCCGTTTTGCTCTTCGAAATGCGCCTTTTCGTTGGTCCAGACAAGATACAGGGTTGAACCCGGACGGTATTCCCAACGGAAGACTGCATTGGCGCGAAGGGAACGGAAATTGAAGTCGGGATTTCCCGGATAAACAAAGGGATCAAATGAGAATGCGGCGGGGCGAGCCAGGGAGTGAAAATCTCCGTAATCCCCCGCTGTAAAATACGGCTGAAGGTAGAGCTGAAAACTCGCTTTGGGGGTGAAGGTCCAGTTCAGGCGCAATTCTGCAGAGAGAGTTTTGCGGTCAAGCACTCCAAAGATATAACGCGTCCCGTAGGTCGCTGTTGCCAGGGGATCGGGGAACGCCGTCAGGTACTGCGCAACGACATAGTTCCGCGAATAAGCGGGCGCCACGGAGAGGTTCAACGCGGTCGAGATTTTCCAGGATAGAGTGGCACTTACCGAATAATCCCATCCTCCCGACTTTCCCCTGTCTGCCGAGAGGGAAAGGAATCCATAGACATCTTCCCGCAGATCGCTGTAGAGGCTCAGAAAGAGAAACCAGCTCGACAACGATTTCATCAGGGGGCCTCCCCGCGTTCTGCGATCGTCATATACCTCGACGTTGTATCCGAGGTACAATGAGCCTCCCCAATAACTCAGAAGTTCTCCCGCGGCATTCAGATAGTAGGTTTCGCCGATCTTAAAACCGCCGAAGTTGTATTCCCGCAATCCGGCAAGGGAAAGGGACTTGGTGCGAAAGACGGGATCGGGTTCAAACCAGAGATACGCCGTATAGAGATTCATATTGATGACGTCGGTGTAGGTGTGGAAACCAAGGTCATTTGATTCAAATCCCGGATGAATCGCCCCCAGGGCGGCGCTGAATCGCCAGTTTCCCTTGTCCTTTGCAAGCCAGGCCCGTCCCGCCCATCCCGTGAGCGATGTCGCGCCGGAATCCACTTTGAGGTGACTCGCGTCCGGCTTTTGGAACCAATGGCCCGGCGATTGCTGGAGCCGAAGGAGGTATTCCCGGGATCCTTCGACCCTCGTGAAGCCCGACCAGCCGGTGAGTACCCACTCGTTCGCCTCATCCAGAAACGTCCATCCGTCGACACCGGCCGAAAGGGCCCGTTTGCTAAGGCCTCCGGCCAGCGCCGGCTCGGAAAGGTCCCTCTCCACAAAAGTGCCGATGATGCCCACAGCCTGTCTCGAACCGTCGAACTGCTTCTTGCCGCGCACTACGGCATAGGCCGTGAGTGGTTCGATTTGTTCGCGAAAACGGGTTCCTGCAGAATCTACCTCGCCGTACTCCCCGTCCGTCAACGCGGTCAACGCGGCTAGCGACCATCCACTGTTCGTTTTTCCGCTTACTTTTGCCGCCCCCAGAATCGTTGTGCGGTCGGGAATGTCTTGGAAGCCGTCATGAGTCACCGTCCCTTGGGGTGCACGGCCAATCCTGCGGCTGTAGAAGAAATCAGGATCCGTCCAGTTAAAATCGACGAACGACGCGGCGCCGCCGCGGCCGAAGGCCAAAATGCTCGATCCCTCAATGAAAAAAGGACGCTTCTCCGCATAGTAGGTTTCAAATGCCGTGAGATTGACAACCGCCGGATCCACCTCGACCTGGGCAAAGTCCGGATTCAGCGAGGCATCGAGCGTAAAGTCGCCTGAGAGTCCGATCTTGGCGTCGGCTCCGAGATTGAGGGAGTAGTCTCTCCCGAAGACAAAAGGATCCTTCCTGCCCTGATTGAACGCGGCAACAGGAGGGGCGGGGAGGAACTTTCCAGTGGTCGCCGCGTAAGGCATGATCTCGATCCTTGGCGGCGGGGTAATGTTCCTCAGCCCGGTCAGCAAGCACCATCGCGAAACTCGTATATCGTCATTCCGAGGGTGAAGGACCAGAAGCGATTCCTCGTTCCGCCGATGGATTCTCCTCAGAACCTCTACACCCCATGTTGCATTCTCGCGCGCTTCGAACCGAAGCTGAGAGAACGGAATCCTGAACTCCGCGGTCCAACCGCGGTCGTCACGCCCCACGGCAACATCCCAGATCGGGTCATACGAATCATCGGTCTTGTTGTCGTCGTAGTAGATGCCGTCGTTGATCGATCCGCTCGGATTCGTGCCGAAATAGTAGGCCGTGTTGCGGTCGAGGTTGGGGTCAATACCGATTCTCACAAAGTCCGATTGAAACTCGGCATCACGGCGCACAAGCCTCCCGAGAATCGAGTCGGGAGCGCTGTCGGACAATCGGGCCGCCACATACAACGCGTCATCGTCGTACGCAAACCAGATCTCGCTTTTTTCCGAAGCAGGCTCTCCTTCATGGGGTTCGCGCTGGATAAGTCCGGAAATGCCCTCTCGTGCCCAGACAGGTTCGTTGAGAACTCCATCAACAAAGACCGGCGAGGTCACGCGCACGGCTTCGAATGTGCGGACCTGTGCACTGAGGAGGAATGGGAGGGTGAACGATGAGAGGCCGATAACGGCCGCACGAACGAGAGCGGAAGGTTCCCGCCAAGCCTTCGCGATAGTCATGAGGTGAGAATCACATGTTCGCAGAAATATGCAGAGTGAATATCCAAAAAGCAAGTATTTTCCAGGAATTGCCGATTTTCCTTCCTTGCCTTGGACTCCATTTTTCCCTAATTTGACCCCGCTTCTTCCCGCAACGGGTGGACCTGTCCTCCCGACGGGGCAACCCTGTTCCCGCACATCGGCATGCGCATTCTCATCGAGAACATCAGTTTTTCCTACCCCTCGAATCCCGTTCTCAAGAATGTATCTTTCCAGGCCGGAGACGGAGAAATCCTGAGCATTCTCGGTCCCAACGGATCGGGCAAGAGTACGTTATTGCGGCTCGTTGCCCGGATCCTGCTTCCCCAGACAGGAACCATCCTGCTGGATGACCGCCCCCTGAACTCTTTTCGGCGCAAGGAACTTGCCCGCTTGATCGGATACGTTCCTCAGGATGTCCCCTGGCTGTTTCCTTTTACGGTCATGGAAGTTGTGCTGATGGGCCGCTCTCCCCATGTTGGTCGGAGCGGGTTCGAGAGCGACCGCGACATTGCCGTTGCCAGGGAGATGATGGAGCGGACAGACATTGTTCACCTCGCCCACAAAGCGATTACAGAGATTTCGGGAGGAGAGCGCCAGCGGGTGCTGATTGCGCGGGCATTGACTCAGGAACCATTGCTTCTCCTGCTCGACGAGCCCAACGCCCATCTCGACCTGCGGCACCAGGCGGAGATTCTGCGGATCCTCCGCACCTTGAAGGATCAACGGGGGCTGAACATCCTGTCTGTTTCACACGACCTAAACCTTGCCGCATCGTTCAGCAACCGTATCCTTCTGCTCGGTAAAGACGGTGACGGAGGTTCCGCCGTGCTGGCGCTTGGATCCCCCCGCGAAGTCCTCACCCCGAGGCTGATCCAGCGTGTCTTCGGAATTGAGGTTGAGGTGCAAGCCCAGCCGAGCACGGACACCCCACGCGTATTCCTCAATGCTGACGCATCTTTGAACAAGGAACGACTATGAACATTTTTGACGAAATGAACCGGCGGGGACATGAACAGGTCGTGTTCTGTTCCGATCCCAAGGCCGGGCTCAATGCCATCATTGCTGTGCACAACACTTCTCTCGGCCCCGCTCTGGGCGGGGTTCGGATGTGGACGTATGCAAGCACGGACGAAGCTCTCCGCGATGTCCTCCGGCTGTCGCGGGGAATGACCTACAAGGCGGCCATCGCAGGGCTGAACCTGGGCGGGGGAAAGGCCGTCATCATCGGAGATCCCAACAAGGATAAGACCGAGGCATTGTTCCGCACGTACGGCCGTTTTGTCGAAGGTTTGGGGGGACGCTACATCACGGCGGAGGATGTGGGCACAACGGTGAGGGAGATGGAATGGGTGAGACTCGAAACAAAGTACGTCACCGGAACGTCCCGTGCTCTCGGCGGGAGCGGCGATCCCTCGCCTGTCACCGCCTTGGGCGTGTTCGTCGGGATGAAAGCCTGCGCCCACGAAGTGTACGGAAGCGATTCGTTGAAGGGGAAGACGGTCATTGTGCAGGGTGCGGGCAACGTGGCTTCGTATCTGTGCTCCCACCTGAGGAAAGACGGCGCAAAGATAGTCGTCACCGATATTTTCGAGGCGAAGGCCAAGAAGCTCGCACGGGCCGTCAAGGCCACCTACGTGAAGCCGGAGAAGATCTATGCGGTCAGGGGAGATGTCTTTGCCCCCTGTGCGCTCGGCGGCATTCTGAACAACGATACGATTCCTCAGCTCAAAGTGCGAATCGTTGCCGGCGGGGCGAATAACCAACTGCTCGAGGAAAAGACCCACATGCAGATGCTGATGGAGCGCGGAATTCTGTACGCGCCGGACTATGCCATCAATGCGGGAGGGCTGATGAACGTGGCGAACGAGTTGGAGGGCTACAGTGCGGAGAAGGCCTTGAAGCAAGCCGAGGGAATCTATGACATTCTGCGCTCGATTTTTGCCCGGGCAAAGGCCGAGAATATTCCGACGTCGGTGGCCGCCAACCGGCTCGCCGAGGCGCGCATCGAGTCGGTGTCGCGCATCAAGCACATCTATGCAGGGACATCGCAATTTGCCGGCCGGTTCGGCGAACGCACGCGGGGCGGGAGATAACGACAATGGCTTCGAAGCGGCGACTGGTCCGTGAAAAGGTGCTCCAGGTTCTGTATGCCCATGAGATCTCGCGCGATCCCGTCGAACCGATCATGGATTATGTGGGGGCGGAGTTAAAAAAGGATCCACTCACGTTCGAATTCGCCCGCAAGCTCGTTGCCAAAGTGCTTGAAACGGAGGATGAACTCGATGCGATTATCCGGAAGCGCGTGGCAAACTGGGAATTCAGCCGTTTGGCGCTGATCGACAGGGTGATCCTCCGCATGTGCATCTGCGAACTCCTCTACTTCGAGGATATTCCCCCCAAAGTTTCGATCAACGAAGCAATCGAGATTGCACGGAGGTACAGCACCGAGAAGAGCGACAAATTCGTGAACGGGGTGCTGGACTCGGTGCTGGATGATCTCAAAACCAACGGCCGCCTGCATAAGTCCGGGCGCGGACTGGTAGAAACACCGTCGCGAAGATCTTCTGCATGACCCACCCCGAGTACCCTATTTCGCGCGGCAAGATCCTCTCCTGGACCCTGTTCGATTTCGCGAACACAGCCTTCTACGTTCTGATTCTCACGGTCGGGTATCCCTTGTATTTCAAGAAGATCGTCGCGGCCGCCAGCGACCAGGGTGACGCGCTCTGGGGGATCTCCTTCAGCGCTTCTATGTTGATTGTTGCCCTGATCTCACCCGTTCTGGGCGCGGTTGCGGACTATGGCGCGGGTAAGAAACGGTTCTTGGGGCTGTTTACTATCCTGTGTATCGGCGCGACCGCGGCCCTCTTCTTCGTGGAACAGAACATGATTGCACAGGGGATGGTCCTCCTGATCCTCGCCAACATCGGCTTCGAGGCGGGATTGGTATTCTATGATGCTTTTCTTCCGGAGATCACGACTGAGCGAACCTACGGACGCGTCTCGGGATACGGGTTTGCCATGGGATACGTCGGCTCCCTTGCCACGCTGATGATCGCGCTCCCGCTCTACGCAGGGGGGTTCGAGGTGGAAAACCTGGGCAACGTCCGACTGAGTTTCCTCATTGCGGCAGGTATGTTCTTCCTCTTTGCCCTTCCGTTGTTCATTGCCGTGCCGGACCGCCAGCGCTCTGCATCTCTGCGCTCGGATTTTCTGGCCATCGGCGTAGGCAGAGTGATTTCGACGTTCCGCGAATTCGGCCGCTACCGGAATGTGGGGAGATTTCTGCTTGCGTACTTTCTCTATATCGATGCGGTGAATACGATTATCGTGTTTTCTTCCATTTTTGCCGATGAGACTTTGCGGCTGGACGTCGAAGAGATCATCATCTTCTTCGCGATCGTTCAAACGTCGGCGATGGCAGGCTCGGTGCTGTTCGGCGTTCTCGCCGACAAGCTTGGCCACAAACGGTCCCTGAACATGTCCTTGGTTCTCTGGTTGATCATTCTCGTGATCGCTTATTTCATTGAAGACAAAACGGCGTTCTTCGGCGTTGGAGTGCTCGCGGGTGTTGCTCTCGGCTCCTCACAATCGTCAAGCCGGAGTCTGATGAGCACGCTCGTTCCGAAGGAAAAAAAGACGGAGTTTTTCGGTTTCTATTCGTTTTTCGGAAAAGCCTCGGCCGTCATCGGTCCAATCGTGTTCGGTGTGGTGTCCTCCAACGTGAATCAGCGCGCGGCCCTCCTTGCCGTCGGTGTTCTCCTGCTCGCGGGGATGGTTTTGCTTCGGCGCGTCGAAAGCCGGTGAGGAATCGCAACAATTCATTGCATTTCCGTCCTCTTCTTTCTACATTCGTGTCGTTTCTTATGCCACTTCTTGCCCCGGAGGCTTGATTGCCGAGAACGCTCGTCGTGCTGTGCTCTCTTCTGTGGTTGTTCCCCGCGGTGCTCCATGCGCAGTCTCCGGGCAGGCTCACTCTCAAAGCCCCCCCGTTTGCCCTGACAGGCGTCAATTTCGACCTGGAAGCATCGGTCCTTGACTCGTCGGGAAAGATCCTGACATCCTATAACGGATCTGCCGTCTTGAAAGGGGCACGCCGCGTGTCCATGGGCGTCGTGCTGGAGGATTCCCTGCGTTTCACGGGCGGTGTGCTCAAGGTCCCCGATGTGATGATCGACGAGTCGGGGATGCGTGAACTGACCCTCGAGGCCGACAGCCTGGCCGGTGCGGCGCGGCTCAGAGTTGTTCCGGGCTGGTTGAGCATTCTCCCGCCCCTCATAGCCATTGCCCTTGCGCTTCTGCTCCGTCAGGTCGTCATTTCGCTGTTCGCGGGCATCTGGTTCGGCGCGGTTATTCTCTTCAACTACGACGTCGTGGGAGGAATCTTCCGAGTACTGGATCACTTCATCCTGAAGGCGTTGTCGGATGCCTCGCACGTGCAGATCATCATGTTTAGCATGCTCTTTGGAGGAATGGTCGGGGTGATCTCGAAAAACGGAGGCACGGTCGGAATCGCCAACCTTATTACGCGCTATGCCAAAAGCCCGCGGGGAGGACAGCTGGCGACTTGGGCGATGGCGTTTGTCATGTTCTTCGACGATTATGCCAACGTTTTGGTGCGGGGAAATCTGATGCGGCCGATCACCGACCGTCTGCATGTCTCACGGGAAAAACTCTCGTTCATCGTCGACGCCGGGGCGGCAACGGTTGCAAGTGTGTTTATCGTCTCGACATGGATCGGCTATGAGGTCGGACTGATTGCCGACGGGCTGAGAATGATCGGCTCGACAGAAGAACCCTATTCCGTATTTCTGCAGACGATCCCGTACCGATTTTATCCGATCTTCACGCTGATCCTGGTGTTCTTAATCGCATGGATGAACAGGGATTTCGGGCCCATGCTCGCGGCCGAACGTAGAGCGCGCTCGACCGGAGAGGTTCTGCGTCCGGGATCCCAGCCTGCGGTGGATCTGACGGATAGTACGGCGGATGCGGTCTCAGATGGAAAACCGGCGAGATGGTACAACGGCCTCATACCCATTCTTGCCATTCTCATCGTCGGCCTCTATGGACTGTATGCGACAGGGACCTCAGCGCTCGAAGCGGACGGCCGGACAACCTTCTCCGTTGGCGAGATCATCAGCAAAGCCGATTCCTATGCCGCGTTGCTCTGGGCGTCGCTGACCGGATGTCTCGTGGCGATCCTCCTGACCGTGGGGCAGAGGATCATGAAACTCGGAGACACCGTCGACGCATGGTTCTCGGGATTGAAATCGATGCTGCTTGCGATGCTGATTCTGATCCTGGCTTGGTCCATCGGAGCCGTCACCGAAGAGATCAAAACCGCCGATTTTCTCGTGCAAGTGCTGAGGGGCACTATCGAACCTCATTGGCTTCCGGTGCTGACATTCCTCATCGCCGCGCTCATGAGCTTTGCCACGGGCACAAGCTGGGGAACGATGGCCATCATGATGCCGCTCGTCATACCGCTGGGGAACACGCTGTCCCTCGACGCGGGGCTCCGGGGAGAAGAACTCACGATCATTCTGCACGGCGTCATCAGCTCCGTGCTCGCCGGCGCTGTGTTCGGCGATCATTGTTCCCCGATCTCCGACACGACGATTCTGAGCTCTATGGCGTCCGCTGTGGACCATATTGATCATGTGCGCACCCAGCTTCCGTACGCCGTCCTCGCCGCGGTCATCGGAATGGCAGTCGGGGATATTCCCACCGCCTTCGGTATCTCTCCATGGCTTTCGATTGCGGTCGGGACGGGCCTCCTCGTGGCATTCATGCTCCTCGTCGGAAAAAAAGTTGAACATTCGAAAGCATGACCCATGGCAATTTCCTGGAAAACCATCCCCCTGCATCACAAAATTCTGGCCGGCCTCGTTCTCGGCGCGCTGTTCGGTGCCCTTTTCAAGGTCGACAAGTACGAGCTTGAAATCAGCCACGCCGTCGGCCGTACAGTGGAAGCGACGGTCGTTTCCCGGTGGGAGACCGTGGCCTTTGTCCGCGATACCGTCGTTCTGGAAACCTTCGGCCGCGAGGATCAACTCCGGATTCTCCAGGCGTATCGCAGACTGCCGAAGGCCGACAGGGAACACTTGACCGTCATGGTCCGCTCCGCTCAGCAGGAGTCTTCACCCCCGCTCCGGATTGATAACGTCCGCGGGATCGAGAAGGTCAAAACAATCGCCATGACCATCAAGCCGGTCGGCACGATCTTCATCCGACTCCTGATGTTTATTGCGATCCCGTTGGTGCTTTCGTCGCTCATCGTCGGGGCCGCCAGTCTTGGAGATATACGGCGTGTCGGAACGTTGGGCGGAAAAACCGTGCTCCTGTACATGGTGACGATTACGAGCGCGATCACGATCGGCCTGGTGCTGGTCAATCTCATTGAGCCCGGGACGCGGCTCACGGCGGACGTTCTGGAAAAGTTGAAAATGGAGTTTCAACCCGACATTCAATCCGCCATTCCGCCGATTGATCTGATCGACATGGTGGTAAACATTGTTGCCACCAACCCGATCAACGCCCTCGCCAATGGGGAAATGCTGCAGATTGTGTTTTTCGCGCTGATGATCGGCATAAGCCTGACGATGGTGGGAGAGGAGAAGGCCGGGCCGGTGATCCGGTTCTTTGACGGAATGAGCGAAACGATGATCAAGATGGTGGGAATGATCATGGCCATCGCTCCCTACGGTGTATTCGCCCTGATCTCTGCCACCGTGGGGGAGTTCGGTTTCGACATCCTGGAGACTCTGGTGTGGTATGCGGTGACGCTCGTGCTTGGCTTGATTCTTCACATGGTCGGATTTCTCGGCATGCTCGCGAGGTTCTATTCCGGCATCCCGTTCCGGAAATTCTTTTCGGGTTTGCGCGAGGTGATGCTCGTGGCTTTCACCACCAGTTCGAGCGGCGCCACGCTTCCAGTCAACATGAAAGCATGTGAAAACAACCTCGGCGTTCCCAAGAAAATCACAAGCTTTGTTCTTCCCCTGGGGGCGACTATCAACATGGACGGGACCTCCATGTACCAGGCTGTCGCGGCCGTCTTTATCGCACAGGTGTATCAGATGGATCTCGGGCTGGCCGAGCAGTTGACGATTCTCCTCACCGCAGTGCTTGCCTCGATCGGCACGGCGCCCGTGCCGGGCGTGGGGATTGTGATGCTGATCATCGTCCTGCGTTCGGTCAACGTTCCGGAGGAGGGAATCGCTTTGATCCTTGGTGTGGATCGCCTGCTCGACATGTGCCGCACGGTGCTGAACGTCGTCGGTGACGCGGCCGTTGCTACGATCGTGGCAAAGTCTGAAGGGGTGTTGGGAGAACAGGGGAAGGGATAGAAGGACGTACGCAGGATTCCGGCTCCGGAGGATGAGGTTCTCTCCGGAACCTGAACTCTGGGGAACCCGAAACCTCAAGCGGAAACCGACTCTTGCAGGGTCTAGATCTCCGGCCCGATCGAAACATAGTAGATCGGCCTTGACAACTCGCCCCAGTCGTAGCTCCAGGCGATATCAAACCTGATCGGGAAGCCGAAGAAGAACAGGCGCGTTCCGATACCCATGCCGACCAGCAGGTCTTTTGTTCGCAGGGAGCCCGAGGGAGTTCTCTGGAAAGCCTGCCACCCGCCCGTGTTGTTCCATGCCGAACCGATGTCCAGAAATGCCGCGCCCAGAATGTTCTGGAATCCCAGCGGCAGAATTGACCCGCCGATCAGATATCGAATCAGGGGAAAGCGAGCTTCAAGATTTATGACCGTATACCGTGTGCCGGTCATGGCATTGTAATTGAACCCGCGCAAGGGGAGGACCGGGGTCAAAAAAGCATAATCCTCCACGTTCACGATCGGAAAGGTATTGCCGTCGAACCGTCGGTTGATCCATCCCTCATTGCCTCCCACAAAGAAATTCTGCCTGTCTTTCCCGTTGCTCAATCCCGCCGTGCCGCGGAAAACGAAAATGAAGTCCTTGAAGAGGGGACTGTAACTGCGGTAGTCCACCGTGAAGGTCTGGAGATCCAGCGAATGGTCATTGAATTTCGCGCTCCCATAGAACGTCGCGTTGAACCTCATGCCGTTGTTTGGACCGAACCATCCGCCCTTCCAGATCGAATTGTCCTTGACATAGGAGAGGAGGGGAAGGATGAACGACCGCCGCTGGGATTTCTCCGAAGGATTGTCCAGATTGTCGCGGGAGAGGTTCAGCCACAACACCGAGAGGTCGAGACGGCGGAACCTGTCGATGGGGTACGATGCCGCCGCGCCCAGCGCCCACTGGCGAAACCGATAGAGCGTGGCAAATCCGAACTGATTGGTGATGTAGAGAAATCGTGCACTGTGGAATCCCTGGAAGCCGAAATCGATTCTCTCCGGCAGGTAATAGTAGACAAGGCCGTAGTCGCTGTTCCGCAAATCGAGGAGAAGATTCGTCTGGAAAATGATCTGGTGGTCTCCCAGCATGTCGCTGAATGCCATCAGCGTCGATCCTTCAACGCCGTAGAACGTGCTGTACCCTGCCGTTCCGTATACCAAATCGGGCGTAAAGTTCAGCTTGTACTTTCGGGGAATGAAATTTCCTCCGCTATCCACATTGTCTGCTACTTCGAACAAGGCCGGGTCGGCGGGTCTGCCGGTCGTGGTGTCCTGCATGACCTCTTCGGAGAAGACAAACCCGCGGAGATCACGGCCGCCGGATCGCTCGGTCTGGATCTCTCTGTCGGTCGAATCTGCCATAATCACCACATTACCCCGCACCGCAACGGTGTCGCGGGAGGACTCCGTCGTGGTAATCGTCACAATCGGTTTCTCGGTGCGCGGGAGATCCCTCAAGTTCTTGATGTACTCCGTTGGCTCAAGCTCCTGGACACTCAAGGATCTCTCAAACGGTACCCGCATGACGAAAATATCGAAACCCGCCTCAGTGAGAGATGAAAACGCAAGTTTTGATCCGTCTTGCGACAGCGAGAGCTGATAGATCCCGGTCAACGAGTTCGTAATCGGTCTGTCCGTGCCGCTGGTCAGATCGTGCTCGTACACATTATTGATGCCGTTCCGATCCGAAATGTACAACAACTTGGATCCGTCCGGCGATACGACCGGGGATGTTTCACGGCTCCAGGGGCTTCCCCCAATCCTCCGAATCTCCCCCGTCTCGACCGAAATACTGTAGAGATCCGTACCGCTGAATTCAAAGGAACTGATACGGAAACTCTCAGACAAAGAGTTCGCGTCCGTATAATCCCTCCGGTCCGAACTGAAGTATACCGTCTTGCCATCGGGTGACAGGACGGGATCGGAATCCGAAAAAATGTCGTTCGTGAGGTTCTTCAGCTCGTGTGTTTCAAGATTGTACAAATAGATATCCGATTGAGGGGCCTTCAGGCCGACGAAAACGAGGACTTTGCCGTCCTTCGACCAGTCTACGGAAAAGATGCCGTCAAGGTCGAAGCTGAGTTTCTGCTCATCGCCGGATTCCGCGTCGATGATCATGATCGCGTCATGCTCGCCGGCTTTCACGGCCAGGGCAATCTTCCGCCCGTCCGGAGACCAGGTGATGCCCGGCGTGAGAAGATGCAGTTCTTCGAAGTTGCTCGTCCGCTGGCCGCTGACCACTTTGTCGAGAATTTCTCCGTCGCTGACGGACAGAAGATAGACATCGAAATAATCGTCCCGGTCGGATATGAACGCGATCCGGTCACCCTGCGGCGAAATGGCAGGGCTTGTGTTGTAGAAGTTTTCGAGCTTCGTGTGGTCCGTCAGCCTTCGCGCGTAATCGACCGGTTCTTCGCGCTTGGCGATGTCGGGCCAGTAGAGCACCTTTTGTTCCTTCTGCCAGCGCTCAGACAGTTCCTTAATGTTCAGACCGATGGTACTGCGGAATCCCTGCTCGATGTTCCGCGTGCTCTTGATGCGGTGCAGGATTTCTGAAATCTTCTGCTCGCCGTACTTTGTGGCAATGTAATGCCAGACGGACTGGCCGCCGCGGTAGGCAAAGTATCCGCCGAGATATTCGATCGGGGGGAGATAGTTGTGGATAGTGGCATCGCGGATGAACATGTCGGAATTGGTGTCCCACCGAAGGGCCGAATACTCGGCCAGCCCTTCGTTCATCCAGAGGGGAAGAACGAGGGGTGTACGGCTTGCGAGGAGGGCCTGGATGGACCCCCCGTAAAACATGTCGTTGATGACCGCATGCACAAGCTCATGATGAATCACCCGCTGGAAGTTCCCATAGTCGCCTTCGAAGGGGATCACGATGCGGTTCTTGAACAGCTCGGTGACACCGCCGATGCCTTCCTCCAGATACTCACCGACAACGTTGGTTTGCTGAAACTCGTTGTGGGAGTTGTGGACGACAATGGCGATGCGGTTTGTGATCTCGTAGCGGAAGAGCTTGTTGATCCGCTCATACGCTTCTTCCGCCGCGTGCCCGGTGAACGTGGCCAGCTCGTAGCCGTTCTGGGCGTAATAGATGTCAAAGTGGCTTGTCTGAATGAAATGCCAGTCAAAGGTCTTGTATTGAACCTTGTTCTTGCCGAAGACGGAATTCTGGGCCGGCGCAGTCGGCGAAGCGATCCACGTCGCCAGTACAAGAAGGGAGACACACGGTAGGAAGGTCTTTCTCGTCATGGTACTTCCTCAAAGCAATAGTAGACAAAAACCCCGGAAAATGCAACGCGCAGGGTCACAGCCATTCCAACGGCACAGGAACGCGGTTAGTTCCGCCGCCGATTTCCGTGCCGCTTCTGCTGTTCAGGACGGTCCACAATCGTGAAGTCAATCTCGCGCTCCTCGGCGTTCACGCGTACGACTTTGAGGTGCACGGAGTCGCCAAGGCGATAGCGCCTTCCCGTTCGCTTTCCGATCAGCGCGTAGTTCTTCTCATCATGCACATAATAATCGTCCGCGAGGTCTCTCACATGGATCATTCCCTCGACGAGAAGGTCATTGATCTCCACGAACATTCCGAAGCGCGTCACGCCGGAAATTACGCCTTCGAATTCATCGCCCAAGTGACGCTTCATGTACTCTACTTGCATCACCTTTACCGCGGCACGTTCGGCTTCCATGGCCACGCGTTCTCGCACAGACGAGTGCCGGGCGATGTCGGGCAAACGCTGAAGCAGCTGCTCGCGCCGGGCTTGCCCCACCCGTCCGTGGTACTCCTTGAGCAAACGATGCACCACGAGATCCGGATACCGGCGAATAGGAGACGTGAAATGCGCATAATAGTCGAAAGCAAGCCCGTAATGCCCGATATTGCGCTCCGAATACACCGCCTTCGCCATAGTCCGGAGGGCCACCTCGTTGATCACGTTCTCCACTTCAGTTCCCTTCACCTGATCGAGGAGTTTCTGCAGTGCCCTCGAAGGAACTCCGCCCTCGAGGGGGAGCTTGAAGCCCATCCGCTCCACGAACGCGGCCAGCTCACGGACACGATCGGGATCGGGACTGTCGTGGATGCGGTAAAGAAAAGGTTTGACGTGGTCTTCCTTGCGCGCCAGACCGATGTGGGTGGCCACGACCTTGTTTGCCAGAAGCATGAATTCTTCGACGAGGCGGTGGCTGTCCAGTCGGACCTTCTTGATGATCTCTAACGGCTTTCCGTCCCGATCGAACCGGAATTTCGCCTCGGACGATTCGAAATCAATGCTCCCTTCCTTCATCCGTTTCCGCGTCAACACCTTGCTGAGATCATGCATTGCCCTGAGACGATCCAGAATTGCCGAAGGCAGGTCGGATGATCCTCCCCGAAGGATGTCCTCAACTTCCTCATAGGTGAACCTCTTCGCGCTTCGGATCACTGTCTCCCTTATTTCATAATCCTTCACCTCGCCCCGAGGAGTCACCGTCATGAACACGGAATACGCCAGCCGGTCCTCGTTGGGACGAAGACTGCACACGATTTTGGAAAGCTGTTCCGGGAGCATTGGGATGACCATGTTGGGGAAATACACGCTTGTTCC